>NZ_CALJPC010000031.1 GCF_937981295.1 uncultured Campylobacter sp. | reverse complement strand
ATGCGGCATTGATGGCTAAAATAGATATTTTATTAAATTTGATAAATTTTACTAAAGATATAAGCGCGATAAAAAGCGACTTGGCAAAGATAGGCTTTGATAGCGAATCGGAGCTTGTAACGATAACTAAGAATACCATTGCAAACATCTTAAATAGGGTCATCGATAAAGAAATTTCATATGATCTCCTTGAGGAATGGGCAAATTTAATCGAGTGCCGCGAGGACATAGGATATGAGGATGAAATTTTGCAAGAGATCATATTTGAACTGGCAAACCCTTGCCTTTATGGGGAGATAGACGAAGAGAAGATTTGTATGATTTTAGATGAAATTAAATACGGGCGAAGCGAGACGAATGATATTAGAAAAAAATATTGATATTGTGGGCGAAAGGGCCATCTTGCTAATGGCGCTGGGCTCATTACGGGCATTGGAACACAAAGCGATTACCATAGATGAAAGCCAAAGAATTTTGTTTTCACCCTATATCTCAACGCATTTGGAAAAAAATAAGGTTAATGAATACATTATAGACATAATAATCGAGTGCTGCGAATTAGAGGATATTTTTGAACTAATTCCTACAAAATATATGGAAACTTTGCAAATATTGCAGAATAGAATAATAGAAATTTTAAAGCAATACGATGAAGAGCCCAGAAAAAGATGGGTAATTATAGATGAAAAATAGCCTACATAGCTCCGTTTTTGGTGAGTAGATAAATAAAATTTGACTCAAGATAAGTTGAAAACTTTTAAAGGAATTTTTGGCTTATCTTGAACCTTTAAAAATTTTAATGTCACGATAGAAACTATGTGCAAATTTAAGTCCTTTCAATACTCGATAATGCTATTAACAAGATCGGTGTCACAATATAAATCATAGATTTTAGATGAGACGGCAAATTTTATGATTTAAGGAATTTGATGTATCTGCCTTATACTCGATGATTTTATTAATTTTAGACTATTAGTTAAGAGCAGCTTTATAAATAAAATTCTCAAATTTGAAATACAAATGTATATTTTTGTATTTTTAAATAAAGGCAAGAGTAAAATTTAAAGTCACGATGCTGCGATATAAATTTAATGATGATTTGGTTGCAGAGGGTGGATTTGAACCACCGACCTTCGGGTTATGAGCCCGACGAGCTACCACTGCTCTACTCTGCGATACAAGAAGTGCGAATAAATTTTTAAATTCGCCAAATGGATGGGGTAGGAGGATTCGAACCTCCGAATGATTGGACCAAAACCAATTGCCTTGCCGCTTGGCTATACCCCAGCAAAAAAGGACTTTAATTATACAAAAACTTTAACCAAAAGTCAAGATTAATCTTAAGCTTTATTAGCGGATTAATGAAAATCAGTAGGACTCAACGAATAAATTATATTTATATAAACAAAAAAAGGCTCTAGCAAAAGCTAGAGCCTTAAAACTATATCTACACTAAATATTAGTTGTAGTTAACATTTTTACCGCCAAATTTTAGACCATGATCTGCATCAATTCTAGTTTTGATTTGCGATAGACCTGGCATACTCCATACTTGACCGCATAACCCAGTTATGTTAGTAGCTACGGATATTGTATCATTTCCAGTAGTAGCAGCTTTGGCCTCAAAGCAATTTAATGATTTAACTTTTACTGGGTTAGCAACATTTGTCATACTACTAATAGTAGAAGAGAAATTTCCTTGAGACGTATAATATGCACCCAAATCTGTTACCATAGTTTGAATATTGCTAGCTGCCTTAGAAACCTCAGCATCATCACGTGTAGCTGCAAGTCTTGGAATAGCAACAGCTGCCAAAATACCTAAAATAACGATAACGAAGATCAACTCGATCATAGTAAAACCTTTTTTCATGGTTTACTCCTTAAATAAAATTCATCCCGCATACCTATATGCGAAACTTGGCGGAATTATAGAGAAAAATTTAAAAATTGTCAATAGTTTTTAGCAAATTTTTTACAATTTATTTACAAAATCCGATTTTACGGGCATTGTAAAATCAAAATTTTAAATCCATTCGGCTTATATAATGTATTTTATCGGCGCTTCTACACATTGATATCATAAAATTATTCGCTTTCATTCTCATGCGCACCCGATAAACTATATGGCTATTCGAGATACAGGAGCTACAGCCCGTATCGCTTAGTCAAAATTTCATAGTTTTCTACGCGTCTATCGCGCAAAAACGGCCACCAGCGGCGCACGTTTTCGCATCTTTGCATATCGATAGTTACGACTTCGCATAGCTCATCGGTGCTATTTGCACGAAACAGCTGTTCGCCCTGCGCGCCAAAAACAAAGCTATTGCCCCAAAACCTAATCCCCTCTTCGCTGGCAAGCTGGTCTACGCGCTGTTTATTCGGCAGCACCTCTAAAGTTTCGCCGTTAAATTTAATCTCTATCGAAATTTTTAAATTCTCTCGCGCCGCCTCATTTTTCGCGGGCAAAATTTCGCCGCCGATCGCCATTTTGCCGCCATCCGTTAGCGCCCCGTTATTAAAGGATAAAATTCCGCCCTCGCTTAAAATTTTACTCTCGCCGCCCGTATCCGCGGAGTGCAAAATTTTATCGCTGGCTGCTCCGCCGTCGCTTGCTGCTGAAATTTTATTTCCCCCGGATAGAATTTCATCCGGCGAGACCTCGCTAAGCGCGGCGCTTTCAAAGCCCACGCGATTTACAGCGACTACGGGCAGGGAGTTTGCCACCGCATGCCCACGCTGTACCGCGACCCAGGCCTCTAGTTGGCGTGCTTTTTCGTCCTCGCCGTCGCCGTCAAACCACCCGATCGCGGTCGGATATATGAGTAGCTCGGCACCGCGTAGCGCCATCGCGCGCGCCGCCTCGGGATACCACTGATCCCAGCACACCAGCACGCCGAGCCGTCCCACGCTCGTATCTATGGGCTCAAATCCCAGATCGCCCGGCGTGAAATAAAATTTTTCGTAAAACTGCGGATCGTCGGGGATATGCATCTTGCGGTACTTGCCGGCGATCCTACCGTCGCGCTCGAAAACTACGGCGGTGTTGTGATACAGCCCCGCGGCGCGGCGCTCGAAAAGTGAGCTTACCAGCACCACGCCAAATCTCTTCGCCACCTCGCTCCACAACCGCGAATCGCGCTCGAAATCCTGCGCGTAATCGAAATTTTCAGTATTTTCGCGCTGGCAAAAATAATGCGTCTGATGAAGCTCTTGCAAAATGATTAATTGCGCGCCCTTCGCCGCTGCGCGCGCGATGAGCTCGATGCTACGCGCTATCGTGCGCGCCTTGGTACCTTCAAATTTATGCGAAATCAGCCCAACTTTTAAAATTTTCATATTTTTCCTTCGATCTAAATTTAAAGCCTGAATTTATTCATGCACGAGCAATGCAGCGAGCCGTTTTGACGGATGAAAACGCGCGCGTTCACTCCCACTACTTCGCAATCCGCGCACGTCGCTCGCAGACGCGACAGTGCCAGCTCGTCCGCCGCGCGGTTTGGATCGTACGGATCTGCGGGATCTGCGTAGGTAGGCGCGATGAGCGCGCCGTTTAAAAAGACGAAATTTGCGTAAGTCGCGGGCAGCCTGCGCCCCCGATAAAAGATCGCGCGCGGGATCGGCAGTTCGATCACGTCGTATCCGAGCGATGAAATTTCATCCTTCATCGCGCCAAGCTCCGCGTAGTGCAGATCGCTCGGATCATCGCACGACGAAATAGCCACGACGTGCGGACTTAGAAAGCGCGCAAGAGTATCGACGTGGCTGTCGGTGTCGTCGCCTTTGATGAAGCCGCGTCCCAGCCAGATTATCTTTTTTAGCCCGAAAATTTCACGCAGCCGCGCGTCCAGCTCAGCCTTGCTTAGGGAGTTGCGATTTTCGTTCAGCAAACACGCGCTCGTAGTTAGCATCGTGCCCGCGCCGTCAAAATCGACGCTGCCGCCTTCTAAGATCAGATCCACGTCTCGCAGCGGACGGGCACTCGCGGCGTAAAGCTTGGAATTTAACGCGTCGTCCTTGGCGCTTGCAAACTTGCCTCCCCAGGCGTTGAAACGAAAATTTAGCCCCGTGATTTTACCACCCTCCTCTATGTCGATCGCGCCGTAATCGCGGATCCACGTATCGTCGGTATCGATTTGCGCGAAGCTCACGTTTGCTAAGCCGCCGCAAATTTGCTCAAAATCCTCACGGCGCGGCGCGATCGCAACGACCGGCTCAAACCTCGCTGCGGCGGCGATAAAGTCGCGATAAGCCACCCGTATCTCGCCTAAATACGGCGCCCAGTCTGTGCCTGCGTGCGGCAAAGACACCAAAAGCGCCTCTTGCTCTTCCCATTCGGCGAATGCTCTCATTTTTGCTCCAAGATTAAAATTTCACGGATTATAGCGAAGCTCGGTTTAAAAAGATATTTGTGGATGGTGCGCCCGGAGGAATTCGAATCCCCGACCTTTTGAACCGCAATCAAATGCTCTATCCAGCTGAGCTACGAGCGCACGAAATAAACGGGATTATAGCGTTTTTAGCTTAAATTTAGCCAAAAAGGCGATTTAAATTTCGACATGCGATAAATTTTAGATTCGCATTTTTCGCATTTTTGCGTTTGCCTTATCGCGACGCCCAGTTTTTCGTTTAAATTCCAACGCGCAAGAATTTTAACCTACCAAAATTTACCTTGTATCGCACCGAAATTTAACTAAGGATTCTGCTCGCATCTTGGAATTTAAAATTTATCCTACTTAAAATTCCGCGAGGCAAATTTAAAATGTCTTAAAAATTTACGACCTTGCAGCCCAAATCCTGCGTAAAATAAATAAAATTTATCGCTTTTTAGGTATCATAAGCGAATAATAAAATGAACAAGGAGAGAAAATGAAGCAAGTCTTCGAGTCCATCATCCACTATGCGATAATCACGCCGTTTTTAGCGATCTATGCGGGGATTTTCCTGTTTTGCGCGGGGCTATCCATTAAAATTTTATCCTAAGCTTATCGCAAGCGCTTCTGCTAAGCCCGCACGATCCTGCGTAAATTTAAAAGGGGCAATTTAAAGCGCTTCAAATTTGTCCCGCCAAATCAAAATTTAAAATTTTATCCGCAGCGGGTCGGAAGCAGACCGATTGATCGACTGCTCGCCGAGCCGATGCCGCCCGCCGAAGCAGACGGAATTTCAAACCGACAAGACCGCTCATCGGCAAACCCGTTTTAAACTAAGAGTTGTACTGCAGCGGTCGGAACGATAGACTACTGGTGTAGTTTCAGAATAGACTCGCTCGCCAAATTAGCAGACCGATTAATCAGCCAGGCGACCGAGCCGTCAAACCGTCAAACCAATCAACAAGCTAGGCGACGCGACCGACGGATCGATTAACGAGCCAGTAGCCGAGCCGCTCAATTGCTAAGCCGACTAATAAACTGAGTAGCCTAGCCGCTAAAACGCTCAGCCGTAAATCTGCCCCAAAACCGCCTAACCGCAAACTAGCCCAAAGCTCCTAGCCGCGAGCTAGTCCCGAAGTCGCGGCTATTCTACATAAATTTTATAATCCCCGTAGCCGCGCGCGTCCATCTCCTCAAGCGGTATAAATTCCAAGCTAGCGCCGTTGATGCAGTATCTCATACCGCCCTTCTCTCTCGGCCCGTCCTCAAAGACGTGCCCCAAATGGCTGCCTCCTACGCGGCTTGAGACCTCGACGCGCTGCATACCGTGGCTGTCGTCTCGCGCGTAGGCGATCGCATCGGTCGTTATCGGCTTTGAAAAGCTCGGCCAGCCGGTGCCGGAGTTGTATTTGTCGGTAGAGGAAAAGAGCGGCTTTTTCGACACGATGTCGATGTAGATGCCCTTTTTATAGTGCTTGTCGTATTCGCTCGAAAACGGTCGCTCGGTATCTTTTTCCTGCGTGACGCTGTATTGCAGGTCGCTCAGAGTTCTTTTGAGCTCCTCTTTGCTCTGCGCTTTGAAGGCTTTGTCATCGTAAAGCGGCTTTTTAGCGAGGCGCAGATCGATATGGCAGTAGCCGCCCGGGTTTTTGTCTAGATAGTCTTGGTGATAATCCTCCGCCTTGACGTAGTTTTTAAGCGGCATAACCTCGACCGCTATCTTTTCATCATATTTGCTCTGTTTAAAGGCTACGAATTTACGCGCCGTCTCGCCGCTCGCCTCGTCGGTGTAGTAGATCCCCGTGCGGTATTGGCGACCGCGATCGTTACCCTGTTTATCAATCGAGAACGGATCAATGATGCGGAAATAATGCGCCAAAATTTCAGGCTCGCTGATGACGTTAGCGTCGTATTTTAAGTGTAGCGTCTCGGCATGATCGCTGCTATGTAAGCCCTCGTAGCTTGCCTTATCGCTCTTGCCGTTGGCGTAGCCCACCTGCGTCGCGACTACGCCGTCGAGCTGCTTAAAATACGCCTCCATGCCCCAAAAGCAGCCGCCTGCTAGATAAATTTCTTTCACGTTTGCGTTCATGCCGCCCCCTTTAACTTTAAAATTTGCGTCCGCCGCACCGGCGCTACTGCTACCTGCGGCATTGAGCGCGACTAAATAACCCGCCGCCAAAACAAAGAGGCAGATTAAGGCTTTGAAAATTTTCATTTTGATCCTTTCGTTTTAAATTTTGCGCAATTTTACAATCCATAAATGAAATGAGAGTGAAATTTTGCCGAGCTTGATATTTGCCACAAACGGCGAAATTTAAAGACGCGCGAGCGCGGCGCGGTAAAATTTGCCTCAAAATTTGAGGCTACCGCAAAAATTTACGTTAAGTTGCGCGCTGTAATAAAACCGCGCTAAGGCTACGGCAAAATCACGCGTCGTAATAAACATGCGCCCAGGTCGCGCACGCCGCGCTATTCTACGTAAATTCTAAAATTTAGGGCGCAACGAAGCTGGGAGCTTGCATAAAATTTAAAATTCCTAGCAAAACGCAACCGAGCGGCTCTTGTAAATTCAAGCCGATAAATTTATGCCAACTGCGCGGACATAGCGGCAAACCTAGCATTCTGCCGATTAAATTTAAAATTTACGCGCCGCCGCCGCGAGATAAAATTTTAGTGACCATTCAGGAGCGGTAAGTGATTAAATTTAAACTGCGCCGCACCGCTACGAAGCGGTATGCTGCGCAGCTAAATCGGCGCCGCATAGCCGTATGGCAAAACGCAAGTAGTCCGATTCGCATCACGCTCGCCGCGTATCGGGGCGCAACCTGGGTCCGCGCTGCGCCCGCTACGTAGTAAGCAACGAGATCCGCTCCGGCGCGGTTTTCAAGATTCGCAACGGCATAAAAAGCTACGAAGCGAGCGCAATAAATCCGCCTCACCGCGGGCGGGTAAAATTTAATGCAAAAAGTGGCGCACTCCCGTAAAATACATCGCCATGCCAAACTCGTCGGCGCTTGCGATCACCTCATCGTCGCGGATGCTGCCGCCGGGCTGCACGACCGCCGCGACGCCCGCAGCATGGGCGATCTCGATGCTGTCTTTAAACGGGAAAAACGCCTCGCTGGCAAGCGCGCAACCGCTCAGATCGACGCCCACGTCGCGCGCCTTTGCCACTGCCGCACGCGCGGCGTCCACGCGGCTCGTCATACCCATGCCGATCGCGACCATCGCGCGATTTTTGACGTAAACCACGCAGTTGCTCTTCGTAAGCGCGGCGATCTGCCACGCGATTTTTAGATCGTTAAGCTCGCTCTCGCTCGCCGCGCGCTTAGTGACGCAGCGGGCATTTGCGACCTCGCCAGCGCCCACGTAGTCGCGCTGCTGATATACGAAGCCGCCGTCAATAAATTTAAAATCATACTTGTCGTTTTCGCGAATCAAAAACTCCCCGCCCTGCTCGAAAATTTTAATACGCTTTTTCTTTTCAAATACCGCAAGCGCCGCGGGCGTGACGCGAGCGGCGAGGATAACTTCGACAAAGATTTCATTGATTTTATGCGCCAGCCCCTCGTCCAAAATGCCGTTTATCGCCACAACGCCGCCGTATGCCGAGACTGGGTCACATTTTAGCGCCTCTACGTAGCTTTCAAGCAGGCTCCCCTTTACGGCAAAGCCGCATGGATTGGCGTGCTTGCAGATCGCTACCGCAGGCGCCTCCCCGAAGCTGCTAGCGAGCATCAGCGCGCCGTGCATATCGGTCATATTGTTAAAGCTCGCCTCGCCCTTTAGGCTCTTAAAGTGCTTGCTAAAAAACTCCTCGAACTCGTACAGCGCGCCCTTTTGGTGCGGATTTTCGCCGTAGCGAGTATCAAAAACCTTGCTGCCCGTGATAAATTTTTTCGCGCCGAAGCCGCCGTTAAAGCGCTCGTTCATATAGTTTGCGATCATCGCGTCGTAGGCTGCGGTGTGCTCATAAGCTTTTATCATTAAATTTTGCCTAAATTTCAGCTTCTCGCTCTCGTCCGCGCCGCTTAAATTTTGCAAAACTGCGTCGTAATCAAGCGGACTCGTGACTACATAGACGCTAGCAAAATTTTTAGCCGCGCTTCGAACCATCGCTGGGCCGCCGATGTCGATGTTTTCGATGATCTGGGAAAAATCGTCGGTGCGGGCTACGGTCGCTTTAAAAGGATATAAATTTACGCACACGAGATCGATGCCGCCGATGCCGTGCTGCGCGGCTTGGCTTACGTGATTTGCGTCGTTTCGCTTATACAAAATTCCGCCGTGGATCTTTGGATGCAGGGTCTTAACCCGCCCCTCAAACATCTCGGGCGAGCCCGAGTACTCGCTCACTTCCGTTGCTTTCACGCCATTTTGCAAAAGCAATTTATGCGTGCCGCCCGTGCTTAAAATTTCAAATCCGAGCTTCTGTAGCCCGCGCGCAAACTCTACGACGCCCTCTTTATCGCTGACGCTGATTAACGCTCTCATCTTTTCTCCTTTTGATTTATTCGCATAGTCTTTTAAAAATCAGCTCACGCATATCGTTTGCGTTAAGCTGAAAATACAAAATTGCCTCGCGGCGAGCCTTTTGATACTCGCGCCTCGTCTTTTCATCCGCCGCGCCGAGCTTTGCGTCTTTAAATTTCGACATGCGCGCCGAAGCCAGCTCTTTTAGCCTCTCATTATCGCGAGAGATGCCACCGCTATAATTAAACCACTCTTTGCTTTGAAAAATATTAAATAAAATTTGAAAATCTACGAAATTTCCCTTATTGTACTCGGCGCAGACCCCGTTTTTGTGGCTTACGGCGTAGATCGCGCCGTATCTGCGCTCGAAAAAATATAGTTTTATGAGCTTTGCGTTTTTGTCTAAATTTGCGCCGTTACCGCCTAAAATCGCAAGCTTCGCATCGCCTCGCGTTTCGTAAGGGCCTAAAATCGCGCCGTTTTCGTAGAGATTGCCGCCGTAAAAAGCGTATTTCGTATCCCCAAGCTCGCTTGAAAGAACGTAGGTTTTATCGGTTTCGGGCGAGTTTTTGCCCGCGCAGCCAAGCAGCGACAGAGCCAAAAACAGAGACGAGATAAAAAATTTCATCGCAAAAATCCTTTAAATTTTAAAATTTTGCCTAATTTATGACGCGGAATCGGCAAAGCGAAATTTGCTAATTTACCGCATTTACCGCGCGCAAATTTTAATTTTGCTTCTCAAATGCCGCCGTTTTGCTCGCGCGAACGTAAATTTAAAATTCTGCGCCGCTTGCAAAGGCTAAATTAAAAGCCGCGCGCAAAACGTAAATTTAAATCGCAGCGTAAGCTTAGCCGAAAAGATCGGCGCGAACCGGCTAAATTTAAAATTTAACGGCGCAGCTTTTATCGCCAAGTTAGATTGGCGCTTGCTTTTGCCGTTTTTAAAATTTTAAATTTATTTGCACATCTTGTTTTCTAGCTCATCCATAAGCGCGGCTATGTCATCATCAATCGCACCTTGCCGCTGCTGCTCGTTTAAATTTTACGCGCCGATTTAAATTTTACAAGCCGCAAATTTAAAGCGGCACGAGATTCAAAACCGCACTAAATATAATAAATGCTGTTTTTGATATTTTTGCCGTCGATCTCGTTTTTGCGCCACGAACTCTCGTCGTTTAGCACGATCCAGCGCTTCTCCTCCTCGCGGTAAAACCAATCCTTGTCGATCTGATAGTAGATCTGACATCCCGAAATTTCGATGATATTGGCGATGTTGTTGTCGTGGTAGTTGTTCTCATCGAAGTCGGTGAAGGTGCGCTGCCCCATCTCGGCGTAGAGCTCGTTTAAAATTTGAAGCATCTCGCTTAGGCGCGTATCCATCTTCTCGACCTGAAGCCCAAGCTCGTTAGCCTCTCTGAATAAGATCGGATAGTCGTGCGACGGATAGCCGCTGTTTAGCTTGTCGCTGATAAAGGCGATCTTTTGCTCATCTTCGAAGTGGTAGCGCAGAATTTCGCGGCAAATTTTAAGCGACAGGCTGCTTGCGCGATCGACAGCGCCGAAAACGAGCGGATGGATATATTTATAAAGCTCCTTATACGGATTCTCGTCGTTCGGGCGCTCGTTATTTTTCCAAAGCTTCACCACGCGGCTTAGCTCGTCCATCGAAACGTTGGCTTGATCGTTGGTGTTCGTAACCGGCGAAAGCTCGTGGCGCAGCGAGGTATCGACCGACGTGAGATAGCCTAGTGGTCCCATTAAAATTTTATTCGCCCCAAGCGCCATCATCGTAGCCGCCGAAGCGCAGTTTGCCGGCACCAGCGCGATCAGCTCGTCGCAGTGGTTGCGCAGGATAGAGACGATCTTAAGCGATGCGATACCGCTGCCGCCGTCAGATTTGATGTAAAGGTAGAGTTTTTCGAAATGCTTGCCCTTGAGGTGGTCGTTGATACTGATCGCGTCGTTGCCGCAGACGCTGCCCGCGCCCGAATTGAAGTAGGTAAGCAGCGGCGCGCCCAGATATTTCTCGATATTCGTGATCACCTCTTGCGTTTGCTTCATCAAGATCGGCGGTTGCTTCGCTGCCTTTTTGGCGCCCTGCTTCTGCGGCTCTTCGTCTTTGGATAAAAATCCCATGTTTTTCCTTTCGTGTTGGTTTGGTTTTTAAAATTTTATTTTACAAATATCGCGCAATTTGTCTTGGTGCCACTCGATGCTCTCTTTAACCGTATTGCCTAGAGCCGTATGCGGGCTTTGCAAGAATGCCCTACTATTTTTTAGTCTTGAGCTCACGTATTCATAGCGTGAGATCACGTTTGCGCTCGCGTTTTGCGACACCGAAGCCAAAAACGAGTATGAATAAAGCGGCGCGGAGGAAGCGTAGCCGCTAAAGTGCTCTTTTAGGCTTACGAATTTGCCCTCCGCAAAGGCCTTGCAAACGCCGCCGCTTGCGGAATACTCGGCGATTCGCAGCTCTTTATTGGGCGTAAAAACGTAGATCGTAAATTTATTTAGACCTCGTTGCGAAATTTGATCCTTAGCCACGCCGACTCCTCTTTCGTCCGTAAATAGATAGAGATTGGAGCCCTCCTCTTCATATCTTCCTAAGATCGCGTCATCTTTTAAAAGCACGCCGCCTGAAATTTTATACTCGGTGACGGTCTGCCCGTCGTAACTCATCATCACGGAATTTTCCGGATGTAGCTCGGCTTGCGAATACTTTATCTTCATACAGCCTGCGAGCAGCGCGACCGCCGCAAGCAGCGCTAAAATTTTAATTTTATCCATAACTCCCCCGAAGTTTATCTGCAAAAATCGTCTAAGATCATGGTTTTAAGACCCTCGATCGTCTTTTTGAAAAATCCAGCCACAGCCAACTCCTCCGCAATATATTTCGTATCTTTGCGATCGACCGCTTTTTCAAAATTCATATTTTTATATGCGCTTAGTCCTTTCGAGCTCATATTTTGCACCGAGCTCTCGCTTTTTGAAATTATACCGTCCGCATAAAGCCAATCGCCGTCTTTAAACATATTTGAAGTATAGTCGAAATTTACGTATCTGCCTGCATTATAGACGCTGCAAATCCCATCTTTGTGCCAAATGCTAAATACCATTGCCCTTTCGTCGTTAAAAAGATAAAATTTCATCCGCTTGGCATTCAGCGCAGACTTGTAGTTATTGCCGTAAGACTTGCCCGCTTCATCGAGCACAAGCGTCCTAAGCTCACCTCTATCCATAGAATACGCGCCTAAATTTTTGCCGTTTTCATACAGATCCTCGCCCGCAAATTTATAGATTACGGTTTTGTTGCCGTCGTAAAATTTAAACTCCTTATCGCTTTTAGCCGGGCGCAATATCCCGCATCCTCCAAGTAGTGCCGCCAAAACGGCAAAAATTATAAAATTTTTCATTCATCGCTCCTTAAATTTAATCCAATCTTTTAGACTTTTCTCTGCAAAGCAGACCAAGAAGCGTGGCACCGCTAAGTACGACGGATGCTTGCACATGATCTGCTACTGTCGAATTTAGTTTTTCTAAAATTTTTTTATCCACATAAGATAACTTTTCATTAACGAAATCATACCTGGATGAAATTTTCCCCATTCCTTTTCTTGACATCAAAACATCATAACTATATGCCACGATCGGCTCGCCTCGTGAATAAATAGTAATATACTCCTTTATATGAACATATTTTCCTGCGGACAATGCCTTGCAAACGCCGTCATTATGGCTATAAGAGATCACTTTAATAAATTCGTTCGGAACGAATATTATCTCCGTAATTTTTTTAGAATTATGTTCCTTTGTCGCGCTGGGATCTATATAACCATTTCCCATTTCATCAGTATAAATGTGCGTACCAAGTCCCGGTGCCGTAAGATATTTGCCTAACACTTTGCCATTTTTATAAAGTTTTCCGTTATGGGCTCGGTATCTGGTGGAAATATTTTTGTCATAACTTAGCAATACGCTATCTTCCGATCGGGCAATCTTGCTTTGATCTTTTTTGCTCGCGCATCCTCCAAGTAGTGCCGCCAAAACGGCAAAAATTATAAAATTTTTCATTTATTACTCCTTAAATTCTAATCTTTCGCCGCACCTTGCACTTTACCGCCGTCTCGCTATCCTATTTTAAAATTTCAAGACGCTCTGCGCCCTCAAATTTTAAAATTTGCTCGCCCTACTTCTCGCCGAAGCGCTCCTTTAAAATTTTATACGCCTCGTTGATCTCCTGAAGCTTCTTCGTGCCCTCTTGGATAATCTCCTCGTCCGCGCCCTTGCCCATCAGAATGTCGGGATGGTATTTTTTAACAAGTTCGCGATATTTTTTCTTGATCTCGTTAAACGTAGCGTCCTTGGAGAGCCCCAAAATTTCATACGGATCTCTTTTGCTTTTGGCGGAGCCTTGCGAGCCGCCCGAATAGCCGCCATATCCACTCGAATACCCGCCGTATGAGCCGCTCGAACTTTGCGAGCCTCCATAGCCCGAACCCGCCGTGCCGCCATAGCCGTAGCCCGTACCGCCGCCGTAACTGCTACTTCCGTAGCCGCCCGTGCTTCTGCCGCCGTATTTGTCCCAATACCCGCCGCTTCTTGTGCTATAGCCGTCGTATTCGTCGTAAGCGGAGCTACTTTGCGAGCCGCCGTTTTCGTAATATGTGCCGTAAAAGCTGCGCTCAAAGGTCGCGAATATCTGGCTTTGGATATGCTCCGCAATGCCCAATCCGTCACAAATCTGCGAGATTGTGCGCCGCTCTGCCGCGCTAAAACCGCGATCGACGTAGGCTAAATTTAAAAAGAAATAGATTAGCCCCGTTTTGCGACTCGGACTCGGGCGGTAGGTTTGGTTATATTTTTCGGCAAGCTCGCGCACGTTTGCGAGGTTTTCTTTCTCGAGCTTATAAACGAGCTTCAGTGCCTCGCGTTCGCGTTCGCCGGCGCCCATTTGGCGCACCAAATCGTCTAAAATTTCGCTTATCATCGCGGCTTCGGACTCGCTTACGTGCCCGTCGCTTTTGGCGACCTTGGCTAGAAGCGCTACTAAAATTTTAGCCTCTCCTAGCTGCATTTGCGCCTTGCCGCGATAGCCGGAGTTGCCGAAAGCCACGCCGATCTGCGCGAAAATATACAGCGCGATTAAAAGAAATATGATGCTAAGCACGCGCTAGTCTTCGCTCTTTATGATCTTGGCGAACTCGCCGAAGTAAATTTCTTTTAATGCAGCGAGATTTTTATGGACGGAATTTATGCGAAACACTTCGCCGCCGCTGATGCCTAGGCGCATCAAGCTTAGCCCGTATTTTGCGGCCAGCTCTTTAAATTTCGCCTCGTCGCGGACGCCGAAAATCGCGCGCGAAAAGCTCTCGTCGAAAATATCTCTGCTATCGTCGCAGCTCATCTCAAACTCGCCGCCTACGCCGCCTACGCACGCCATCTTCGCAAGTGTAATCGCCACGCCGCCGATTCCTACAGAGTTTGCAAATTCCAAAACTCCGCTCCTGCCCGCCTCGATCGCGAAGTCCCACAAAGCGCGCTCGGCTTTTAAATTTAACTCGGGCAGGCTGCCTGCGACGCGGTTTTCCACCGCTTTCATATAAAGCGAACCCGCAAAAACTCCCTTCGTATCGCCTACCAGATAGACGCTCACGCCGCTAGCGCAAAAATCGCTAGGGATGATCTCGCCCTCGTTCGTGCCCACGCACACGATCGCGGGAGTGGGCTGGATGCTAACGCCGCCCGTTTCGTTATAAAGGCTTACATTGCCGCTTACGACGGGGGTATTTAGCGCGGCGCAAGCCTGCTTGATCCCCTCGCAGCCCTGCGCGAACTGCCACATAACCTCGGGATTTTGCGGATTGCCGTAGTTTAGGCAGTCGGTGATAGCTAGAGGCGTCGCGCCGCTCATCGCGACCTTTCGCCCCGCCGACGCTACCGCAAGCGCCGCGCCTATGCGAGGATGGATGTAATTCATCCGCGTGTTGCAGTCCGCAGCCATCGCAAGCTTGACGCCGTTTTGCTTAACTCGCATCACAGCAGCGCCCAGCATGCCGGGACGCTTGGCGGAGTTTAGCCCTACGTTGGCATCGTATTGATCGTAGATGTAGGATTTATTTAGTACTTCGGGGTCCCCAAAAATTTTATCAAACGCCGCGTCCAGCTCGCGCTCGCTCGCACCGCAGCTGCATAAATTTTGTTGCGCGATCTGCGCCATATATGCAGGCTCTTTTATCGGGCGATCCAGCACGGGTGCGGCTTCGCTAAGCGGCTCGATCGGGATAACGCCCGCTAGCTCGCCGTGCCAAAAAAGCTCCATCTTGCCGCTATCCGTTACCTCGCCGATTACGGCGGCGTCAAGATCCCATTTGGCAAAAATTTCTTTGATTTTCTCCTCGCAGCCCTTTTTGGCGCAGATCAGCATACGCTCTTGGCTCTCACTTAGCATCAGCTCATACGGGCTCATCCCTGCCTCGCGCATCGGTACGCGATCCAAATTTAACCGCATGCCGCTGCCGCTGCGCCCCGCCATCTCAAAGCTGCTTGAAGTAAGCCCCGCCGCACCCATATCCTGGATACCCACGACGTAATCGGTTTTAAAAAGCTCCAAGCACGCCTCCATCAGCAGCTTTTCGGCGAACGGATCGCCCACCTGCACGGTCGGGCGCAGAGATTTGTTCGCGTCGTTGAAGCTATCGCTCGCCATCACGGCTCCGCCGAGCCCATCACGACCGGTCTTAGAGCCCACGTAGATCACGCTGTTGCCCACGCCTTCGGCCCTGCCGTAGAAAATTTCATCCTTTTTAACGATACCCAGAGCAAAGGCATTAACCAAAATATTGCCGTCAAAGCTCTTATCAAAGCTCGTCTCGCCGCCGATAGTAGGGATGCCCATGCAGTTGCCGTAGTGCGCGATGCCTGCAACCGCGCCTTTTAGCAGATATCGCTGCTTGCGCGCATTTTCGCTTCTTCCTCGCACCTCGCCGAAGCGAAGCGAGTTCATATTGGCCTCGACGCGCGCGCCCATCGTAAAGATATCGCGCAGTATCCCGCCCACGCCGGTCGCAGCGCCCTGAAAAGGCTCGATGAAGCTAGGGTGGTTGTGGCTTTCCATCTTAAAAACCGCAGCCATACCGCCGCCGATGTCGATGACGCCTGCATTTTCGCCGGGGCCCTGGATGACCCAAGGCGCCTTGGTCGGGAAGCCGCTTAAATATTTTTTGCTCGATTTGTAGCTACAGTGCTCGCTCCACATCGCGCTAAAAATCCCAAGCTCGAGCAGATTCGGCTCGCGACCTAAAATTTTTAAAATTTTTTCATATTCTTCGTCTGAAATTTTATGTGCCGCTATTACTTTTTTGTCCATTTTTTCGCCCTTTTCGCCGTTAAATTTAGGTTCCAATGATAGCTAAAATTTTCTATCATTTCGATTAATCTTCGCCCTTTTTAAGATACTTCTCGTAAAGTTTCGCCTCTTTTAAAAACGCGTAAAATGCGTTAATATTTGCCGTGATAAATCCCTTGCGCCCGTCAAAAAGCGATCTGCGCAAAATGTATGATTTAAAAAACGCAAACGGATAGATCAGCAAAAGCTTCGCAAAGCTCGGCTTTTTGCCCTTCTCAAAATCCCCCTGCGCGCGCAGCGTGGAGTAGTTGTTATTTTTCATAACGAGCTCGGCGATCGGCTTTTCGCTAAAATGGTTGATGCAAAATTTGCTCTTTTTCACCGCGCCTTTTATGATCGAAATTTGCGCGTGCACCCCCATATTTTTATATTCGCCGCACTCCTTGCGAAAGAAGCGGATGTGAGTATTTTTGCGCACGAGATCCGAGCACTTGCGCCCGAGCGAGTATTCATGAAATTTAATATCCAGCGCCGAATAATCGCTCTGGCTCATAAACTCCTCTATCTCGCCTTTTAGCTCAGGGCTTACCTCCTCATCGCCGTCGAGATTTAGCACCCATTCGTTGCTACATAGCGAAAACGCGTAGTTTTTCTGCACCCCCTCGCCCCGCCAGTCGTGATGGTAAATTTTATCGGTAAATTTACGCGCGATCTGCAGCGTGGCATCGGTGCTGCCGCTATCGACGATTATGATCTCGGCGAAATCCGCCACGCTACGCAGCATACGCTCGATGTGGCGCTCCTCATTCATCACTATCGCATAAACGGACGCTTTAATCATAGTTTGTTCCTTATCCTCGTAAATTTCAGCCAAAAATCAAAAAACCCCTCCGTGCCCAAAATGCCGATACGCTTTACGGCGTATTTGTCGTCGCCCGCCTCGTAAAGTCCGCGCTTGACGACCACCGCGCCTTTGAAATTTGATCTGGCGATATTTAAAATTTCGTCGTTAAATTTACCGTAGGGGTAGGCAAACACCTCGCAAGGCTGTCCGCAAATACGCGCTACGCGAGCCTTAGACGCGATGATCTCGTCTGCGGCGAGCTGCGGATCGCTCGCGTAGGTAAGGTCTAAATTTACGTGGTGCATCGTATGCGCGCCGAACTCAACTAGCCCGCTTGCCTGCATTTTTAAAATTTGTTCCTCGTTTAGCATCCGTGCAAGATGAGCGGTGTTGGCGCGCTCCCAGTCGTTTTGCACGGCGTCCGGCACCAAAAATATGCTCGCTTTGAAATTGTATTTTTTCAAAATTTCAAAGGCGCTAGTAAAATTATTTTCAAACCCGTCATCGAATGTGATGCAAACAGCCTTTTTAGGCAGCCGCTCTAGCGCGATAAGCTCGCCAAATTTAAAGCTTTTAAAGCCGTTTTTCGCAAGCCACGCGATCTGTCTTTCAAAATCCGCAGGCTTTAGCCGCCATTTATCGAATTTATCGCCCTTGTGCTCCTCTACGCTATGATACATCAACACCCGCGCCTTATGCCAGCCCTGCGGGATCCGCCACCAGTTATACCGCATCGAAACACCTACCGCGGCGGCAAAGATCAGAAAGGCTACAAAATAAATCATCTGAATTTCTCTCCGTTTTTATAGACGAACTCGCGCCATTCGTAAGGCTCGCTGTAAAAATCGCTCCGCTCGTTTTTATCTTTTCCGCTTAGTACGCCGCGACGTTCGCCGACGCTCTCGCTGCATTTTTCATCAGAAATTTCACCGCAAGTATCTGCGCCGAAGCTCTCTTCAAAGATCGTCTCAAGCATAAATTTTGCCACTCGGGCGGCATTTGCGATCCTTAGCGTCTTGGCTCTGCCGCACTGCGCAATGTGCGCGTATTCGCCGCTAGTAAGAAGGCATTTTATCTTTGAAAAGCAATCCGCAGGATCATCAAAATAAACTATCTCCGAGCCATCCTCGTAAAGCCGTTCAAACCCCGCGATCTTGGGGCTAAAAGTGCAGACGCCACAGCCCAAAAACTGTGCCATGCGGTCGCTCGCGCCGAGCAATTTATGAGCACGCGCGCACTCAAGCTCGTCGTCGCGATTAAAATTTATCGCGATCTTCGCAGCCGCGATCTCGCGATGAAATTTATCGCCGAATACGGCAGGTGCGCCGAGGCTTGCAAAAATTTTAAGCCTAAGCCCCTCTTTTTCGCAAAAATCGCGCAGCAAAAGCGCAAATTTATACCTCACGTCCTCTTGATAATCGCGCGCTATGTAGATCACGTCGGTCGTTTTAGCAGCGTCTAGGCGTCTATCAAACGCCGCGTCGGAGATGTTTGGGAAAAAGGCGAATTTTGCGCCGTATCTTGCAGAAAGATCGCGCAGCTTCAGCGCATTCGCCCAAAAAAACACGTCGATGAAGCTTAGCTTTTCGAAAAATTCCCGTTTTTCTTGTAGATGATCGACGTACCAGATCGCGATTTTGATCTTAGGAAGTGCCGATTTTATCGCCCGCAGCGTGCCAAGACTGATCTTTTCGCCTTTGCCGATTAAAAGCAGATCGGCGCCGATATTTTCGCAGGTACGCACGAGCTTGGCGTTCATCTTCTCTAACCCGCTGTTTTTCAGCCCGCAAAAGCGCAAGCTCCGCTCCCAATCGCGGTAGCTAAAATCATAGACGAAGTGCCCGCCGCGAACGAGTCCGTGGCTGATCTTGCGCTCCATGCCGTAGAAAAAACTACCGTCGTCGTATTCGTTGAAAATGCCGCAATGCACAATCTTTAGACTTCGCATAACAGCTCCTCGTAGTAATTTTTAAGCGAGCTAATATAATTTTGCAGCGTCAAAGTTTGCTTAAGATCAGCGTGTTTTTGCGCAAAAGCCCGGGCGTATTTGCCGTAAGTGCGGTAAATTTCATCGATTTTAGCGCCCAGATCCGCCGCCTCGCATAAAAACTCCTCGCTTAAAATTTCCGAAATTCCACCCACGCGGGTAGAGATCAGCACGGGCGAATAAAAAATACCTTCGATCAAAATCACCGGAAAGCCCTCCTTACGCGAGCTGATGACGTGCAGGTGCGATGCGCTCAGAGCTGCCGCAACGTCGTCGCAAAAGCCGCATAGCCGCACGCGGTCCTGCAATTTTAGCGAATCGATTAAATTTTGCAAATTTTGCCTCTCGCCGCCCTGCCCGTAAATTTTAAGCTCGAAATCAAATTTCAGCTCGCTTACGGCGCGGATCAAAAGATCAAAACCCTTGATCTTATCAAGCCTGCCGACCGCTACGATGCTAAATTTAAAATTTTCCGCCGCCGCGTTTGCGCCCTGTTGCGAATCAAAAGCCCTATCTTGCGACGTGTCCGCCCCACCAGGCATATCTTGCGACGCAAATGCAGAGCCAGCCGTATTTTGCGACGTGTCCGTAGTACCAGCCGAGTCACTGCGCGCATCTTTTGCTTCTTTGGGCACTTCGTTTACGACGCCCTCCGCGTCCTTGCAGCGCGCGCAAATTTCACGATTTGCAAACTCCAGCCGCGGCTCTATGCCGAAATATATCACCTTCACGGCGTGATTTATCGTGATTGCGACCTTTCGCGAGGCTGCGATGACGTTTCGCACGCGATCAAAAACGGGCGCCTTGCGGTCGTTGTGTTTGGTCGCGATAAGTTTAAGATTTAAAAATTTTTCGACCACAAAGCCGATCTGCGCGGCTTTGGCGCCGTGCGAATGTAAAATTTCAAATCCGCCCGAGCGTAAAAACCGATAAATTTCAGCGAACAAAAACGGATTGTAGCGCTTGTCGCGGCTTTTGTACTCATAAATTTGCACGCGAGCATCCAGACGCTGCAAAAACTCGCATCTAGCAGGCACGATAAGCGCTACCTGCTCGCTTTTGCAAAGCTCATTCAGCGAGTCGATCACGATCTTTTCAACGCCACCGTAAAATCTGGAGCAGCAAAGATAGGCGATTTTCATCTATTTCTGCCCTTTTTCATCTTCAAAGTGAAGCTAAAAAGTCCCTGTCTGCCGCTAACCATGATGCGCGGAATTTCAAAATTTGAGTAGTGGGGGCGCAACACGTCGTTTTGCGTCGTAACGGCGCAGCTAAAGCCCGCCTCGCGCGCGCAGCGCACGCTAATCTCGTCGTAAAAGCCGAACGGATAGGCAAAAGCGCTGCAAGAAATATCAAATTTCGCCTCTATTTCGCGCTTTGATTCGCTCATCTGACGCAGCTGCTCTGCCGCGTCCAAGCTAGGCAAGTTTGCGTGATCGAGCGTATGCGAACCGATCTCGATAAGCCCGCTTTGCAAAAGCTCGTGGACCTCCTCGTCGCTTAGCATCTGCTCGCGATTTAGCTCGTCGCTTGATTTTTTCAGATCCTTATCGGTCGCCCAATTCCCGCCAAAGCGCCGGTTCACGATGAAAATCGTCGCCTTAAAGCCGTATTTTTGAAGTATCGGTAGAGCGCCCGTGAGATTATCGCGATACCCATCGTCGAAGGTAATGCAAACCGCCTTTGCAGGCTTTTTATCCAAGCTCGCAAGCTCGCTTAGAGTGTAGCTCGTAAAGCCGTTTCGCTTCAGCCACGCAAGCTGTTTTTCAAACGCGGCAGGGGTCACGCGCAAGCGGTTAAATTTAGAGGCATGCTTTGGCAGATGCTCGCGGATCATATGATACATCAGCACGCGCGGATACTCGTAGGGTTGGTCCTTTGCCCACCACGCAAAGCGCAGGCAAAACCATGCAAAAAGCGCCGCCGCCGCAAAAGCCAAAACCGCCGCGTAGATCATCGCTCGATCCTTACGCGATATGCCAAAAAACTTAGTATCGTAGCCAGACTTAGCGCTTCTTTCGACAGATACGCTCCGTGATCGAACTGACAATCTATCAAAAGATAGATTAGAAGCGCAAGAACCCCAAACTGCCTGCTTTGAATGCACTCCTTAAAAACGCTAAATAGGATCGCGCCGTAAAAGATGAGACCGAGCACGCCGCTATAAAGTAAAATTTCTAAAAATAAATTATGCGGTGCGTTATATTCAGGATGCTCTAGGACCGGGGAGCCCGGCAAATTTATATATGAGCCCAGCCCGTAGCCCAAGATAGGCTTTTGCTGCGCCATCTCTAAAATATAGCTCCAAATTACGGTTCTACCCGAGGATTCGCCGCTAAATAGCGCTGCTAGTCTTTGCTCAAACGACGGCGAAAGCACAAGCAAAACGGCAAAAATCGCGATGAAACCTATCGTGAAAAGCAGGTATTTTTTGTTTAGACTCTTTAAATTTAGCGCGCCATAAAACACAAGCGCGCAAAACGCGCCAACCCATGCCGCTCTGGAAAATGAAAAGATCATAAAAAACGCGAATAAAAATAAAGCCGCAAATTTAAGCGCCAAAGACCGCCGTATCGCCACCGCGCTAAGGCAGAGCCCAAAGCCCATAAAAAGCCCTAAAATATTGCGGTTCGAAAGCACTCCGCTAAGTCCGCCGCGAGCGGAATTGTTTGAAAAGACGATCGCATCAGGACTACTTACAAACTGATAGATCGCGCTCGCCGATAAAATTCCAAGCCCCACGAACAAAAAAGCAAAAACGGCGTTTTGATCAAAAAATTTAAGCTTGTAAAAATAGCAAAGCGCCAAAAATATTGTGCCGTATCGAAGCACGAAAAATAGCGTGCTCTGCCATGCTTTTTTTGAGATCACGGCCTCGTTTAGGAGGTTTGAAATCGCTAGCGTCGCCACTAAACAGACAAAGCAGATCGCAATAAATCGCGTTTTTTTCAAAATTTCGCTTAGAGTTGCATAATTCCTAAAATACAATAGATGCGCCAAAAAGAGTAAATTTAGCGCCGCAAAGGAGATCTGATAGACCGCGTTTTTGAAAAACAGCGACGCGCACCAAAGAAGCAGCAGCGTTAAAAATGTGATCCTCCAGCCGCTAAGCGCGCCGTTTTCATAAAAAAATTTTTTCATATTAAACTCTCATAAACCTTTATCGTTTTTTCTACCATCTGCTCTAGGCTGAAGTTTTGCAAAACGTAGCCGTAGCCGTCAAATTTCAGCTCGCGCGCGGGGGCAAACAGCCCCGCTAACGCCTGCGCGTCGCCCGCGTCAAAAAAATAGCCGTTTTCGCCCTCTCTTACGATATCCAGCGCGCCGCCGTGGCGAGTCGCTATCACCGGGCAGTTCAGTGCGATCGCCTCGGCCATCGAGCGCCCGAAGCTCTCGGGCTTACTCGAAGCGCTTACCGTGACCGACGAGAGCGAGTAAATCTCGGCTACCTTGCTCTGCGAGCCCGTAAAAATTACGCGCTCGCAGAGGCCAAGCCCCTCTACGAGCGATTTTAGCTCGGAAAAATACTCGTCGCGATTCGCTCTCACGCCGCCTACGATCAAAATTTTAAGATTTTGTTCGCTTGCCAAAGCCGCGGCGCGGATCAGGGTTTTGTAATCCTTAATCTGCGTGATACGCCCAACGCCCGAGACGATGAAATCATCCTGCGCAAGGTTAAAATTCTGTCTAAATTCCGCGATAAAGCGCTCGTTTAAATTTTTTGGATTAAATTTTACTAGATCGATACCGCGCGGAATAATAGTGATCTTGGCCGCATCCACGCCGTAGCTTCGCACCACGTGATCGCGCGCATAGCCGCTAGGGCAGATGATCGCGTCCGCATCCGTCATGATTTTACTGTAGAAATTTACAGAATTTATCCCATGCACGGTGCTTACGATCTTTGCTTTGGGGCGAGCAAATTTAACCAGCCACGCCGGCACGCGGGAGCGGACATGCACGATGTCTGGAGAAATTTCGTTTAAAATTTTACGCAGCTTTAAAACGCGCGCCGGAGCGCTTAGGATATTTTTGGAGCAAACGTCGAGCTGTACGTGCACGCCGCCGTCTTTTTCTATTTCGGGTGCCAATTTGCCGCCGTTACTGATAACGAAATTTTCGATGCCGCGCCGCGCAAACTCTCTATTTAGCTCGACTACGCCGCGCTCGACGCCACCTTCGTTCAGCTCTGGCAGGATTTGCACAACCCTCATATTTTTATCTCCCTCACAAACGCCCCAAGATCGTACTTCGCAGTCTTTTTTAACGCTTCGTCATAGCGCCTAGCATGTCCCGTAGAAACGAGAGCGCTTATAAAATCGTCAAATTTATTATGAGCATCTTTGCGTTTTAAACTCAAAATGGCTACGCTCGCACGCCCGTTAGATACGGCCTCGCTTATCATCGAGACGCTGTCCTCGCTGATAAAGACCCACTCGCACTGCGCCAAAAAATCGCCGATCGGATTTACGGGCTCGCGACTATAAATCACGCTGTAATCCCAGCCGAGTTTTTCTAGCGCGCTCTCGGTAGCCTGCGGCGTGCGTGGAGAGGTCGTTAGCGCAAACTCGCAGTCCGCAAACTGCGCCCTCACGCCCTCGATCTGCTTTAAAATTTCATCCCCCATCTCAAAGCAGAAATTAGGCCCGCCGATGATAAATCCGATGGATTTGCACTGCGGCTGATACAGCCCCTGCGGGCGCGAAAAACTAAGCGAGACGGGCGAAATTTTAAGGTTCGCGCGCGGCTTCGGGCGATCATGCGCGCCTGCGATGATGACGCTAAAATCCTTGCGGTAGCCCTTCGGATACATTAGTGCTACGCTCGGCTTTGCGTATCTGCGCGCGTAAAATTTCAGCGCGTAATAGCTCGTAGAGCCCGCGCCCACGAACAGATCGAAATCTGTAAAATTTAAATTGCGATCTGCCGGAGCATCTAAATTTGCGCTATATGATACGGCGTCCGAATTGGCGCCATTCGGCGCGGCGTCTAAATTTACGCTATTTTGCGAGGCGGAGCTATTTAAAGCGGGACTATTTAAATTTGATCCGTTTTTACGGTCCGCCGCCGTGCCACTCCCGCCAAGATCGCACTTAAAAATTTTAAAATAAAGCCCAAAAAAATCAAGCGCGTAGGAGCAGAGTTTAAGAAGCTTGTTTGCGTAAGCGATCTTGCAAATGCAAAAATCAAGCCCTTTTAGCTCGCAAAATGCGATACTTTGGTTCTCGTGCCCCTTGCGGCCGTCGCTTAAGATGAGCGCTTTTCGATGCGGATTTTTTGGGGCGGACTGATTTGCAGCGGAGTTTTCGCTGTTTAAATTTAATGACCCGCCGCCTGCGTGCCACGCGTAATCTGAGGCACCCGATCTTAAATTTTTATATCTAAAATTTTCGCGGCGTAAAATGTAAGAGGGGCTGCCGCAAATCGATATGAAATTTTTAAATTTCGAATTTTTATAATCTCGCGCAGCGGCGATCGCCATAGAGCTTTCGCGATTTAAAATTTTACCCGCTCGCGCGGCTCTACTTAAATTTTCGACGCTTTGCTCTTTTGCAAAGAGACGCGAGCCCTGCGGCGCGGATAAATTTCTCGCGATGCCCCGTCTGCTCTCGCCTCTTGAAATTTGCCACGCCATCAGTCCATTTTCCATCGTTTGTGTATCCAAAACCACTGCTGCGGCGCGGTTCGCACGACCTCTTCGAAAATGTCGTTGCACTTTTGCGTGATAAACAGTTCGGCCTCGTCCTTATTTAGCCCCTCAGGTAGCGGCGGGAAATCCTTGATCACGATCTCGTAGCGATCATCCTCTCCGCGGCGCGCAAAAATAGGTATCAGCACGGGGCGAAATTTCAAATAAAGCGACGCGATAGTCTTCGTGGTGTAGCACTGTCGTCCAAAAAAGGTCGTAATCAGGCTGTTTTTAGGGCCTGGCTTTTGATCGGGCAGAATGCCTACGTTGCGCCCCTGCTTTAGCGCCTGCACGAGCCTGCGCATCGCATCGTCTTTATAAATGAGGTCGTTGCCGTAGCGCTCGCGAAACGGCGCCACGAGCTGCTCTTCGATCAACTCATTATCGCTGCGACGCCCGACTACCGAGACAGGAAAGCCATTGGCGCCGAAAAAATTAGCTAGAATTTCCCAATTTCCAAAATGCGCCGTAAAAAATAAAATCCCGTGCGGATTATCACCTTTTAGCTCTCGGACGCGCTCTAGCGCCTGCTCGCCGTTTGAAATCAGATCATCAAATTTTAGTCTGCCATTGTAAAATAAAAGCGTATCGGTAAGCATCCTAGCGATACTGCGAAAATTCTCGATCGCAAGAGCGTGAAGCTCACTTTCGCTTTTTTGCGGATAAGCAGCGCGAAGGTTATCCTGCGCGACTTTAACGCGCCTGCTAAGCTTCCACGATGTAAAAAGTGCGAGCTTGTCGAAAAATGCGAATATGAAGCTTTTCGGCGCGAATTTTGCAAATTTTATCAGACACAGCGCCAAAAAATATTGGATTTTTTCCTTCATAAAGACCTCGTTTTAAATGCGAGATTATATTGAATTTTGGCTAATTAGTAGCTAAAACGCTATTTGCCGAGGCAAAAATTGCTAAACATTTCGTCTAAAATTTCATCTCGCTCAAATGGACGCGAAATACGTGCAATCGCCTCAATCGCGCGATTTATCTCAAATGCAAAAAGCTCAAGCTCGCCGCAAGCTAGGCGCTCGCTCGCGTTTTTAAGAGCTGCAAGCGCGCTCTCGCAAGATAGAATTTGCCGCTCGTTGCTTAGCATAAGGCCATCGAAATTTTGAGAATTTAAGTAGCTCTCAAGCGCGGTTAAAATTTTATCCACACCCTCGTTTGCAGAAATTTCAAGTAGCGTAAAAATGGAATTTGCTTGGGTAGTTTGCCTAGCGGAATTTTTTGCAGAGCTACTAGACGCGATGGAATTTGCAGAATTTTGTTTGGAATCATCCTGCGTGAAATTCTCCGCAGCACAGCTTGCAGTAACGCGCTCGGTATTTGGCGACACTAGTCCCGCTTTTGCGGCGGAATTCTGCCCCACCAGATTTATTGAATTCGCAAGAGCTATTTGGCTTGTAAGCACGGAATCTGTGGAAGTAGAATTTTGCGCGCTTAAGTCACGCTTTAAATTTTTAGCTTTTAAATTCTGCGCGCAGGAATTTAAAGAAGCGTCGCAGGTCCGACTTTGCTTTAAATTTTCGGCTGCGGAATTCTCTGGTATGGGATTTTCGGCTGCGAAATTTTTTTCAGAAAAAGCCTCTAAATCATCGCCAAGATCCTCAGCGCTAGGATGAAATTTACGCGGCAAGTCGCATTTATTTAAAACGTAGATGATTTTTTTGTCTTTTTGTTCACGCAATATTTTTAGGATCTGCGCGTCCTCGGCGTCCCATTCGCGGCTTGCGTCAAACACTGCCAAAATCACGTCCGCCTCGCTTGCAGCGCGAAGCGAATATGAAATGCCGATACTTTCGAGCTTTGAGCCGCTGTGTCTGATACCTGCAGTATCGACTATACGGATTAGATGAGTGCCTATCTGCAGGCTTTCTTCGATGAGATCGCGCGTAGTGCCCGCTTCGTCGCTCACGATAGCGCGACTAAAGCTCAGCATAGAATTTAAAATGCTTGATTTACCGACATTGGGCTTACCCACAATCGCTACTTTAAAGCCCTCGATCAGTCCCTTGCGGCTGCGGCTGATGCGAGTGATTTTTTCTAGAGAAGCGATATTTTGGCTAAGCATTTCTTGCGAGTTTTGCAGCACATCAGAAGGCAGATCGTCCTCTGCGTAGTCGATGCAAACCTCGACAAAAGCTAGCGTCTTAACCAGAGCCGCGCGCAGATTTGCGACGAAGTCTGCTAGCTCGCCGCGCAGGTTTCTAGCTAAAATTTTAGCCGCACTTTGCGAGCGCGAATTAATCAGATCGCTTATGGCTTCCGCTTTGCTAAGATCCATTTTACCGTTTAAAAACGCTCGCTTACTAAACTCGCCCGGATTTGCTATGCGCGCACCCAGAGCCAGCACGGCATCTAACGCCAAGGATGAAGCCGTAAAGCCGCCGTGGGTCTGCACTTCTACGACATCCTCGCCGGTAAAGCTATGCGGAGCTTTAAAATATATCAAAATCGCCTCGCCGAACGCTTCGCCGCTCGCGTCAAAAAGATTCACAAGCGTAGCATAGCGAGGTCGCAAAAAACTGCGATGTGAAAGGCCTAGAGCGATAGATAGCGCTTCCTCGCCTGAAATTCTAACTATGCAAATTCCGCCGATGCCGTGAGCCGTAGCGATAGCGGCGATAGTCTCGCTCACGATTAGCTTTTTTCGTCTACGATGACGATTTTGCCGCTACGTGTGGATTTGATTCCCACGAAACGATCTGGATATGCTTGTTTTAGCTTGTCGGCTACGATTTTGATAAATGCGCCATCAAAAGCCTTCGTGACGATACGCTCATTTCCGGAGCGTTCCACGAGCGCATTTACATAAGAATCGATAAATCGTTCTTGATTTTGTAAAAATTCCGCGATTTCAAAAACCACAGCAAGATCATATCTGATGCTGATCCAGTTGTAAATCATATACGAAAGCGCCTTGTAGCGGTGTCCTTCTTTGCCTATCAAAAGCGCGCTATCCTCGCCTTGCAGCTTGATATAGACGGTATTTTCGTCGATTTTGCTAACATCGCTAACTTCGATATTAAACTCGCTTGATCTAAAAAGTGCAGATAGCTTCTCTTTGATATCGGATAAAATTTCATCCGTCACAACGCCCTTTTGTTTTTCTTTGCGATGTTTAGAATGCGTGGTGCGCGAATTTTGTGGCTCTGATTTATCGCTCTGCTTTTTCTCTGCTTTGTCGGTTTTGCTTTGAGAGGCGTTAAATTCCGAATTTTCGCTAAATCTCTCTCCTTCCAAAACCGCTTCTATAATAGCATTTTTTTTAAAAAAGCCCAAAAATCCGCCGCTTGGATGCTGCAGCACGCGCACGTTAAGCTGCGTAACCGAGCATCCTAGCTCGGCTGCTGCTTTATTATATGCGTCTTTTAAATTTTCTGCTTCAATTATCATGATTTTTTCTCCGCTATTTGAGCTTGTTTATGCCTAGCAAAGGCTTTATTAATGACGTATTGCTGGATAATGGAGCAGAAATTATTGACCGTCCAATACAGCGTCAGACCCGCCGGGAACATCACGAAAAATACCGTAAAAATAAGCGGCAAGAATTTCATCATCTTCTCTTGCATCGGATCGGTAAACGTAGTCGGCGTGATCTTTTGCTGCAAAAACATCAAAATTCCCATCGTAATCGGCAGGATATAGTAAGGATCTTTAAGCGATAGATCGTGAATCCACAGCGCCCACTCCGCGCCCTTTAGCTCGATCGCGTTAAGTAGCACGCGGTAGATCGCAAGAAATACCGGGATCTGAAGCAGGATCGGCAAGCAGCCGCCCATAGGATTGGCGCCGTTTTTCTTATACAGATCCATCATATGCATCTGCAGCTTCTGTTTATCGTCCTTGTATTTTTCTTGAAGCTCCTTCAACTTAGGCGCCAGATCCTTTAGCTTGTTCATCGATAGCATTCCCTTGTAGCTTAGCGGGAATAGGATTAGGCGGATAATGAGCGTAAGCACGACGATCGACCAGCCCCAGTTGCCGATATAGCCATGCAGCCAGTTTAGAAATTTAAACATCGGACGGGCGATAAAGGTAAACCAGCCGTATTCGATGATATTGGTAAGAACCGGATCTATCGAATTTAGCGTCGCATGATCTTTCGCGCCGATATAGCCCGTAAGACTAAGATCGCCGTCCGAGCCTATGAAAACCTGCGAAATTTTATCTGCATCAGTCACGGTCGCATTCAAGCTCTCTCCGTAAAATAGCGTCGTATAATAGCGATCGGAGCTTGCAGCGATATTTACGCCACTTATTCGCTCGTTTTTATCCACATCACCATCTTTAAAAATTTCTACGCTTTCGTTTATAACCTGCGAGCCAGTAAAAAATGAAGCGATTTTATCTGAAATTCCCGCTTCGCCCGGTTTTCCAACGATGACGCCGTGAACCGTATAGCTATCTACTTCTACGTTCGGGCGCGAGCCGGGGCTGATAAAATAACGCGCATTTCCGCTTAACTTCAGATCCAATTTATAACTACCATTTGGATAAAAGGTAAGAATTTTATTTATGCTAACGGCGCCTAAACTTTGACTTAACGTAACGCTAGCCTCTCCGTTTCGTACGTCCAGCTCGCCAGATGAAGCGCTGTAAGGAGTATCGAAAGCCATCGCATTCAACGCCGCGTCCTCGAAGCGCATCTCAAGCGGTTTAGAATGCGATTTAGGATCAATCAAATTTATCGCATCGCCGTTTTCGTCACGGAATTTCGCATCGTTTAACACATATGAGCTTATGCGACCAAGTCCGTCGATCGTGAAATTTGCTTCTTTGCCAACCACGCGCACTAACGGTGCAGAGATGGAATTCGCGGTACTTAAATTTGCTCCCTGCGCACTCAAACCAGTGGCGGTAGTTTGCGGAGCGGACTTGGCGGCATTTTTTTGTGCGATTTGCGCCGCGGTTGCGTTTGCCTCCATAGCGGCTCGAATTTTTGATAAATAAAAATGATCGTAAGCTACGAAAAATATGAGCGCAGTTGCTATCGCGATAGCAAGGCGCTTTGATTGAGGAAGTTTATCTAGCACTATTTTCTCCTAGTCGTATGACGTAATATCTATTTTTTTTATATGGTATAAACCAAAGCTTAAATTTATCCACAGAGGCATTGCTGCTGCGGATTTTAGAAAATACGCAAAATTTGAAATTTCGCGCGATTATCGGATAATCTATGCCGCCGCTAAAGAGCGGATTGCATCTTAAAATTCTAGCCGTTACAGCACAGAGCGCGCCAAAGACGCCGTTAAACTTAAACTCATAAAGCGCGTATTCCGAACAGCTCGGATAATAACGGCAACAGCGCGGTAGCAAAGGCGAAATAAATTTTCGATAAAACCCGATCGCGACTATAAAAAATTTCTTCATTTTACTGCGCCGATCTTTTTAAACGCCCATTTTAAATTTCGCTCAATGTCTTCAAAGCTCATATCTATAATCCGCTTTTTTGCGATTAATATAAAAATTCCGCTAACAATGGCGTCTTTTTGATTATAAAATGCGGCGCGCAAACGTCTTTTAGCGTAATTTCGCGTAACTGAATTGCCTATTTTTTTACTGGCGACTGCGCTAAATTTACGCTGCTCGCTAGCCAAAAAATACACAACAGCGCATTCACAATGCCACTTTGCCGCACTTTTATAAACCTCCGAAAAAACCCTGCTATCGCTTATCGCAGCAAATTCGCCTACGCAGCCAATCTTCTTCTGCCTTTAGCACGTCTTGCACTTAAAACTCTGCGACCGTTTTTTGTTTTCATACGGACGCGAAAACCGTGAGTGCGCTTTTTAGGGGTATTGTGGGGTTGGTACGTTCTTTTCATAACTGTTCCTTTAAGAAAATGTAAAGCGGAGATTTTATAGAAACTTTACTTAAAAACCGATAAACAAAAGCAGCCCTAGCGCCGATAAGCGTCGCCTTGCAGCTTTTTACGGCGCAGTTTTAAGTCCTTCTCATTTTTATTGTTTCGCTCCTTGATATCTTGCATCGGCTGTTTTTTCATCGAAAAATCATCGTGGTCGCCTAGGCCTTTTGATTCACGTTGCAAATTATTTTGCAGGCTTTGCCGATCTAATTCATTTTTTTGACGATTTAGCAGAATTTCATTATGGTTTTTCTCAAATTCTGATTGTTTATCGTTCGCAACGTAAGCGCTGGCGCCAAGGCTTACTGCACCATTTTGCGCACTTAGTACCATAGAATCAGCAAATATCGCGCCACAAAGCAGCCAAAATATCAAAGCCTTTTTCATTTGCGTTTAAATTTACCTGCCATCGCGCGATAGATCGCCGCCTCGTTTTGAAGCGTCAAATATCTTTGATTTAGCTCGTTTATCTTGGCGTTTACGGCGTCGGTACGGGCTTCTAGCATATCCTTCAGCTCACTTGAACCTGCTTCGTATTTCGCAGCGTAAAGATCGGCAATACGCGCCTTTTCGTCATAAGCGGCACTTAAATTTTTAAGGCTAGCCAGATTGATCTGATAAATTCTATATAAATTTAGCACCTCATTCGTAGCGTTAGAGAGCGTCTGTTCGTAATTTACGACGTTTTTGCGAAAAGCGATCTCCGAAATTTTAAGGCGGTTTTCAACCCTCGCATAATCCAAAAACGGCAGACTTATGCTTACGTTGCCACTTAAAAAATTTAGCTTGAAGCTATCGTTAGCGCTCACGCCTTGCCCATTAGTAAGCCCTGCACCTAAATTTACGCTAGGAAAAAAATTTAACTTAGCGGTCTGTTCATCATAAAAACTGGAATTTAGCCTAGCGATCGCAGCTCTAATATCTGGGCGGTTAGCAAGCGCCGTGTAAGGCACATTTAGATCAACGCCTTGGAATTCTATGGAATTTATCGAATCGGTGTTATCATCAAATTGCAAGCTGGAGGAGATGAGATTTCTCATATATTTATGATTATCCTCGATATTTTTTTGAATGCTTAAGACCTTGTTTTCAAGCCCTAGAATAGAATTTTGAATCTGCCTGTAATCAAGCTGCTCGGACTTGCCGTAATCATATTTTGCCTTGATTATTTTTTCGATCTCTCGGTAATCGCTTAAATTCTGTTTTGTCCATTTTAGCGAATCGTTTAGATAAAGCATCTCGAAGTAGCCGCTTACGACAGAATTTATAAGAGTCAGGCGAGTATTTTCAAGGTCAAACTCGCTGGCTTTAGCGTTCCAGCCCTCGGCATTTACCGCCGAGCGGATCTTGCCGAAAAGATCAAGCTCATAGCTTACGTTAAAGCCCGAACTATAGGTTTTGTTCCAATTTGAGCCGGTGCTTATATCGCGATTAGCGCCCGCACTCCACGAGCTGCTTAGCGTAGGAAAAAGATCAGCCCTGCTTAGCCCTAAATTTGCATAAGCACTCTCAACGTTTAAAGCCGCTGTTTTTAGATCGTAGTTATTCGCAAGGGCTTGATCTACAAGCTTATTTAGGTATGATTCGCCATATTTTTTATACCACAGCGTATCGATTTCATAGCTTGCATTTTCGTCCTTGAAATGCTCTACAGGCTTAAATTCGACCTCACTTTGATTTGAGGCGCAACCGCCGATAAAAACAGCTAAAATGCCGCTTAAAATTACTTTGGAATTTATCATTTTCTCTCCTTGTTTATTCTTGTGCTAAAGCATCTATCGGATTTAATCTGCTGGCGTTTCTTGCCGGCAGATATCCGAAAACTATGCCGATCGCGGACGACGCTGCAAAGGCGATCACGAAAGGCGCGGTAGTAAATTTCATCGCAAAATCTGGGCTTATGGTATTAAATGCAAATCCAAGCGCCAAAGCGATTAAAATTCCTAAAGCTCCGCCCAGCGAGCAAAGCAAGATCGCCTCTATCAAAAATTGCTGCAAGATGTTGGATTGCTTCGCGCCGATCGCCATCCTAATGCCGATTTCGCGCGTGCGCTCGGTAACGCTTACGAGCATGATATTCATCACTCCGATGCCGCCGACGACGAGTGAGATCACCGCGATCGATGAGATCAGAATCGTCATCGTGCCGGTAGTGCTTTGTATTGTTTGTTTGATAGTATCTGCGTTCATCGTATGAAAATCCCGTGAGCCGTGTCTTTGGATAAGTAGCTGAGTTAGGCTTTCTTCGGCCACTTGAGTATTGACATCGTCTTTTATTTTGATGGTGATAGAGCTGATTTTTCGATTGCCCGTGATTTTATTCATCACGGTTGAGTATGGCGCGTAAATTCTTAAATTTTCGTTGCTTCCGAAGGCGTTTTTATCCTTGCCCGAAACTCCTATGATCTTAAGTGGCTTACCCGAAAATAAAATCGTCTTGCCGATCGGATCTGAATTTTTAAAAAATGTTTTTTTAGTGTTTGGATCGATAATCGCGACAGAGGCAGAATTTTTAATATCATCGTCGCTAAAATTTCTACCATCTTCTATATCTATGCCATTAACCGCCAAAGAATTCACGCCGCCGCCGCGCAGTTGAGCCTTGGAGCTTAAATTAGCATATGTTGCCGTACCGCTTGCAGAAGCATTTGGTGTGGCATAATCGACGTAGGGCTGGCGCGCCAAAACCTTAGAATCGCTTATCGTAAGGGTGCTTACAAAGCCCGCACGCACGTCGCCGAAATTTTTACCGGGAAAGATATCGATCGTATTGGTGCCAATTTTACGGATCTCGGATAAAATTTTCTCCTCCGAACCCTTACCGAGAGCTACTACGCAGATAACAGACGCGATGCCGATGATAATACCAAGCATCGTCAAAATCGATCTTAGTTTATGCGAAAATATCGCGCTAATCGACATTTTAAAGCTCTCTATGAGTTGGTCTTTGCAAAATATAAAGGAATTTTTAGTTTTGATCTGCTCTTTTTTGCGCTCGAAAACCCGCTCCGCCTTTCTTTTATCGCTTAAAATTTTACCGTCTTTGATCTCGATGATACGATCCGCAAATTCCGCAATATGCGCATCGTGCGTGACTATGATGATGGTGTGGCCCTCTTTGTGCAGCGCCGTTAAAATTTGCATCACCGTCTCGCCGCTTTTGCTATCAAGCGCGCCGGTGGGCTCGTCGGCCAAAATCACTTCGCCGCCGTTTATCAGAGCGCGGGCGATACTTACGCGCTGCTGCTGCCCGCCGCTAAGTTTACTCGGTAAATTTTTGGTGCGATCGCCAAGCTCCAGCTTATCCAAAAGCTCCACCGCCCGTTTCGTCCGTTCGCTCGCTCCCACGCCCGCATACACCGCAGGCAGCGAGACGTTTGCGGTCGCGTCCATCGTAGCTATAAGATTGTATTTTTGAAAGACAAAGCCGAATTTTTTACTTCTAAGCGCCGCAAGCTCGTCGCCGCTTAAATTCGCGGTCTCGCGACCTTCGATCTTATAGCTTCCGCTACTTGGCGTATCGATGCAGCCGATTATATTCATCAGCGTCGATTTTCCGCTTCCGGATTGCCCGATTATCGATATAAACTCGCCCGCTTCGATATTTAAACTTACGTCCTTTAGCACGTGGATTTCGTTATCGCCGAGAATGAATTTTTTGTTTATATCTTTAAGCTCTAGCATCTTTACACCATAAAATTTTAACTAAAACACCATCGGAGGCCCGTCCATATTTAACGGCGCGGCTTTTCCGTCAGCGATAAGCACCTCATCTTTTTCATCCAAACCGCTTAAAATTTCAGTATTCAAATCGTCGCTGACGCCCGTTTTTACGTATCGTTGCTCAGGCTCTTTGCCGTTAAGCACCGTGACGTAATCGCCTCCCCCGTCTCGCTTGATAACGGAGGTAGGTAGGTAGCTCGTATTGTTCGCTTCGCTTACGATTATGTTGTTTTCGGTCGTCATTCCGATCTTTAAAAAATCGTTTTCGTTATCCACGAGCATCTTTGCATAAAAATAGATCGCGCTGTCGCTGCTGCTCGAAGAATAGGACGAACCGCTAGAGGTTTTATCGTACGTCCCGTCGCTAAGCGTGGTAAGACCCGGATCGATCTTGTAAATTTTAGCCTTTTTGATATTATCCAGATCCGATAGTATGGAGTATTCTACGTCCATTCCGACCTTTACTTTGGATATATCGCCCTCTGCGATTTGCATCTTGATCTCCATCTTGCTTAGATCGGCGATCTTTACGATCGTAGGCGTGGTTTGGTTGGAATTTACCGTTTTGCCCTCCTCTACCGGCATGGAAACGATCGTGCCGCTTATCGGAGCCGTGATCTTGGTGTAGCCAAAATTTGTCTCCGCAGTGCTTAGCTGAAGTTTGGTCTGCTCGATCTGCGCCTCGATCTGCTTCTGCTCGGCTTCCTTTAAAGCGGCGCTATTTTTAGCATTTTCCACCGCCTCTTTGGAAGCGGCGTTTCTTTTATACAACTCAAGCTCGCGGTTATACTGCGTTTTAGCATTTGCCGCGGCGATCTTTGCAGAAGCCAAATTGGCTTCGTGGATCAGAAGCTGCGCCTTTTGCTGCGCGATCTCGTTTTCTTGCGTGACGGAATCGATCTGTGCGATCATATCGCCTTTTTTTACGATATCGCCCACTTTGACGTAGAGCTTTTTGATCTGACCGCTTACCTGCGCGCCCACATCGACCAAATCCCTGGCGTAAACCTCTCCCGCAGCCGTCACCGTGCCTCTGATATCGCCCTTTTCAAGCCTTGTGGTGAGGGCTTTCGGTGCCTCTTCTTGCTTAAAAAATTTACCGTATAAAAAATATATCGCAATAAAAATAAGTACGATAGAGCCGATAAATTTCAAGGTTTTTTTCATTTTGCCAACTTCAAATAAAATAAGGGCTAATTCTAATGTAAAAATATAAAATTTTAGTTAAATACTAAATTCTTTGCTCGCGCACGGCGTAAAATTTCATGATCTTTTTATGCAAAATTAGCGAAACATAAATCAACGCCGAGCCTGCAAGTAAGCGCGCCAGATCGGCATCTTTTTGCCAAAATACTAAATTTACGACGATTGCTGCGGGGATGAGCGCGTTATTCATAATCGCAAGCACGCCGCTATCGACTTCGCACGCGCCTTTGTTCCACAAAAAATACCCCAGAGCGCTGGCTACCGTGCCCAGATACACGATCACCGCGCCTTGCGAGAAACTGGGATTAAATTTAGAAAAATCCCCGAGCACGATCGCGGCAATCGCCGTAACCGCGGTAGCCCCCACGAAAAAGTAGCCGAAAAGCTCCTTCTGCTCGCTAAAGCCGTGGCGCTCCAGCATAAATTTATACGCGCTCTGTCCGAGCCCGAAGCATAAATTTGCGCCTTGCACGAGCAAAAAGCCCGTCAAAAACTCGGAATTTATCGCGCCGAATTTGATCACCAAAGCACCTAGCACCGCGACTGCGACGCTAAAAAGATATAACGCGCGAAATCTAAGCTTAAGCGCGTCGTAAAGCAGCGTCACGTAAAACGGAGTAAATATCGTAAAAAGCGCCACTTCATAGACCTTCAAATACGCAAAGCTGCGGTAGTAGAAGATATACATCACGCCGATCTGCACGGCGCCCACGGCGCAAATTTTAAGCGCCAGAGCGGGATTTACGCCGCGAAATTTCATAAACGGCAAAAAACAAATTAGCGCCAACGATACGCGCGAAAATGCCAAATACGCGCTGTCTATGCCGCGCAAAAACTCGCCTATCAAAGAGAAACTAAAAGCCCAAATACAAGTAACCAAAATCAGTTTTTTCAAAACGTCCGCCTAAGCTTTAAAATTTAGGCGGAATTTTATAAAATTTTAGTTGAATTTGGGATTTAAATTTCGCCCGCGCGGCATAAATTTAGGTTTTTATTTATTTTAAATGTGTTAAAATTATCCGATTTTTGAAATTTAAGGGTAAAAATGAACGACGTTTCGGTTATAGTTCTTGCCGCAGGACTCGGCACTCGGATGAAGTCGCAAAAAGCTAAGGTTCTTTTCGAGCTTTGCGGCGAGCCGATGATAATCCACATCTTAAAGAAAGCTTACGAAATTTCAAACGACGTGAGCGTGATTTTACACTACCAATTCGACGAGGTTAAAAGCGCGGTTCTAGCGCAGTTCCCAAACGCTAAAATTTACAAACAAGATCACGAGCATTTCCCCGGCACTGCGGGCGGACTAAAAGAGGTCGAAATCCGCGGAGCCAAAACGCTCATAATCTGCGGCGATATGCCTTTGGTAAAAAGCGCCGAGCTTCGCAAACTCTGCGAGGGGGACGCGGAGGTAAATCTAAGCGTTTTTAGCGCGCGCGATCCATTCGGGTACGGCCGCGTAATCACCCGCGGCGGCGAAATTTTAAAGATCGTCGAGCAAAAGGACGCAAGCGAAGAAGAAAAGGCGGTAAAAGACGCAAACGCCGGCTGCTACTGCTTCAAAAGCGAGGCATTGAAACAGGTTCTGCCGCAGATCAAACCCGATAACGCTCAAAAAGAGTACTACCTCACCGATGCGATCAAAATCGCCAAAGATATGGGCTTAAAATGCGCCGCCGTGTGGGTGGACGAGCAAAGCTTCATGGGCATAAACGATAAGTTCGCCCTTAGCATCGCCGAAAATTTAATGCAAAACGAGATTAAAGAAAATTTGATGAAGCAAGGCGTTTTGATGCGCCTGCCTCAAAGCATCTACATCGATAGCAGAGCAAAATTTATCGGCGAGTGCGAGCTGCAAGAAAACGTAAGCATCATAGGTCCTTGCGTGATCGAAAGCTCGCTCATAAAAAGCGGCTGCGTCATCGAAGATAGCGTCGTAAAAAACTCCGACATCGGTCCGATGGCGCATCTTCGCCCAAAATGCGAAGTTATAGGCACTCATATCGGAAATTTCGTCGAGCTTAAAAACGCGAAAGTAAATAAGATCAAGGCGGGGCATTTAAGTTATCTCGGAGATTGCGAGATCGATGAGGGCAGTAATATCGGCTGCGGCACGATTACGTGCAATTACGACGGCAAGAAAAAATACAAAACGATAATCGGCAAAAACGTCTTTATCGGCTCGGACACGCAGCTAGTAGCGCCCGTGCGGATAGCCGACGACGTCATAATCGCTGCGGGCACGACGGTTACGAGCGACGTTCCGAGCGGCGCGCTGGCGATCAGCCGAAGCAAACAAATCAACAAAGATGGGTTTTTCCATAAATTTTTTAGGAGCGAAGATGAGTAAGAAAAAGGTTTTACTCGCGGTTTGCGGGAGTATAAGTTTTTACAAAGCGTTTGAAATTTTATCCGCTCTGAAAAAGTCGAATTTCGACGTCTATGTCGCGCTTAGCGACGGCGTGCAGGAGTTTGTCAGCTACAAGGCATTCGAGGCGCTATGCGATCACCCGGTGCTTTGCAAAGCCAACGAAAACTGGCAGGCGGGCATCAACCACATCGCTTATTCCAAGGTGGATTTAGTTTTGATAGCACCTGCGACGGCAAATACGATAAACAAGCTCGCTTGGGGCGTCTGCGATAATGTATTTTTAGAGGTGCTAAACGCGGCTTTTGCCCACGCCAAAGTAGTCATCGCGCCGGCCGCAAATCCCGCGCTACTTGAAAACAACATCACGAAAAACTGCATCGATATGCTAAAAGCAAGCGTCAATGCGTATTTTGTGGATCCGATAGAAAAAACTCTAGCTTGCGGCGATACCGGCAAGGGCGGATTAGCGAGCACCGAGGCGATTATGCAGACGCTAAAGCGTGCGCTTTACAATGATAAATTTTGGGAGGATAAAACCGTCATCATCACCGGAGGCGCGACGATCGAAAAGATCGATAGCGTGCGCGGCATTACGAATTTTTCCAGCGGCAAAACCTCCAAAGCGATTGCCGACGCGCTGTTTTATCTGGGTGCGGACGTGACGCTGATCTCTAGCAACGAATATGAAAATTTACCGTACAAGCTCGTTAAATTTGAAAGCACTATCGGGCTAAAATCGGCGCTTGACAGCACAAAATTCCCCGACGGCGCATATTTGATAATGGCGGCCGCGGTAAGCGATTACTCGCCGAAGGTGCGCTATAAAGACAAAGTGAAAAAAGCGGAGATCGGCGAAATTTGGAATTTACGCCTGGGCGAAAACGAGGATATCTTAAGCTCCGTGCGCGGAAATATCAAAAAAGTGGGCTTTAAACTCGAAACCGATCGCGAAAACGCCGTCGGCGAGGCTAAACGCATGCTCAACGAAAAGCATCTCGACGCCGTCTGCCTAAACGTGCTGGACGACATCATCAAGCTCGGCGGCGACGTCCTTAAGGTCACCTTTATCACGAAAAACGATCAGGTCGTAATCGACACCGCGCCGAAGGACGAAGTCGCCCTAAAAATCGCGGCTGAGCTGAAAAAAATCTGATCCGTGAATAGCCTAAATCATCTAGCCCTCGTGATGGACGGCAACGGGCGCTGGGCGAAAAAGCGCGGTTTGCTGCGCACCGGCGGGCACGAAGCGGGCGCGGAGGTCGTGGAGCAGATCTGCGAGTTTTGCATTGACGAAGGCATCGCAAACCTCACGCTCTACGCCTTTAGCACCGAAAATTGGAAGCGCCCGAAAAGCGAAGTGGAATTTTTGATGAAGCTGCTTCAAAAATTTCTAATTTCGCGCCGCGAAAAATTTATCCAAAACGGAATAAAATTCTATCCGATCGGCGATATATCGGCTTTTGAGGGCGATCTGCGAAGCGAGATCGAGTATCTTTCAAATTTAACTCAAAACGGGCGAGCGCTAAATTTTAACCTAGCGATCAACTACGGCTCGCGAGACGAGATCGTGCGAGCGTGCGAGAGGCTGCTTGCAAGCGGCGAGCGACTAAGCGAAGCGGGCATCGGCGCACATCTAGATACCGCGCACAGCGGCGACGTGGATCTGCTGGTGCGCACGGGCGGCGAGCAGCGGCTGTCTAATTTCTTGCTCTGGCAGGCGAGCTACGCCGAGCTTGCGTTTACGCCGACGCTGTGGCCGGATTTCACGCGCGAGGAGCTTGCGCGCATAGTGGATGATTTCCGCCGCAAACAGCGCCGCTTCGGCGGTCTTTAAGCTGCGGCGCGGTCGCTCTAACGGTCGCTTTAAATTTTAAAATTTTAATTCGCAGAGCCGCATGCGACGCGGTAAATTTTAAAATTTAATCCGCGGGCGCTCGCGAAACCTTGGAATTTTAAAATTTCAGGATTTTAATTTACGGCGCCATAAAATTTAAAATTTTAATACGTAGGCGTGTGACGCCATAGAAATTTAAAATTTCGCCCTTTTAAATTTAAGGCTCTAGTGCGAGCCGTGTTATGAGGCGCGGTAAATTTAACGCGGCAGAATTTTAAAAATCGCGCGCGTTCACGCAAAGAGCGAAAGGAGGGCTATGAGCTACTACATACAATGTGGTTGCGGCAAAAAGCTTACCAAAAAGCCGATGAAAACTCTAAGATGCCCAAGATGCGGCAGCGTGTATAAAAAACCAAAGAAATTTATACTGGCGGTCTACATTTGCCTGCTTGTGTTTTTTATGCTAGCGTTTGCCTTCATCCCCGATAAAATGGGAATTTTAGCATCCGCAGGCAGCGGGATAGGCGCATATATTATGTTTTTATGGATCGTAGATACTTTGAACTTCGATCTTTTGGACGCCGTGATATTGGTGGCGGGATTTTTGATTTTCGGCGGATTATATGAGGCATGGGGCGAGCCGCTAATCGCCGGGCTCATAGCCATTTTATTTTGCGTAGGCACGGCGGCGATTTTCGTAAAATTTTTCCCTTACGAGAGGCAAAAAATCAATGAAAACTAAGAAATTTCTCGCTACCATAGAGCGTTTGATTAAATTTTAAAAGGTTAAAGCTTCAAAGGAAAAAGATGGATTTAAATATCGTTTACGGCGTGATTTTTGCGGTATTCGGCACCTGCGTAGGCTCGTTTTGCAACGTCCTGATCTACCGCCTGCCACGCGGACAGAGCGTAAATTTCCCCGCATCGCACTGCCCCAAATGCTCTCACGCTTTAAAATTTTACCACAACATTCCGCTGCTTTCGTGGCTCTTTTTGGGCGGTAAATGCGCCTTTTGCAAAACCAAAATTTCGATCCGCTACCCGATCGTCGAGCTTTTAGGCGGCGCGCTTGCGCTTGCGGCGTATTTCGGCGAGCCCGATCTTGCAAAAGCTGCGGTACTAGGGCTTTGCTTCATCTTACTTATGGCGCTTTCGGCGATTGATTTTGAGTATAAAGCCGTACCGGAGAGCCTTCTTTACGTAGTTACGGCGCTTTCGCTTGCTTATACGCTGATGTATGATTTTGATCTTAGCGGCATGGGCGCGGCGGCAGGATACGCGGCGATATTTTTCGTGTTGCGCCTAATCGTCACCTTCGTGCTAAAGCGCGAAGCGATGGGCAGCGCGGATATTTTTATCGCGAGCGTTATGGGGGCGATTTTAGGGTGGAAGCTGGGCGGTATCTCGATCTACATCGGCGCGATTTTGACGCTGCCTGCGTATCTCATCGCGCACAAAAAGGGCTACGAGCTGCCGTTCGTGCCGTTTTTATCGATGGGGCTGCTTCTTACTTTTATCTTCAAAGATCAAATTTTAAGGCTCTTGGACGTCATTTATGGATAGGGTGCAGCGCTATTTATTTAGCAACTTCGTCGGCTCGTTCGCATCGCTTTTCAGCACGCTTTTTATCATAATGTCGATCGTCTTTTTCCTTCAGATCGCGCGCATTACGTCGTTTATCGAGATAAATTTTTCGGAGCTAGTCAAGCTATATCTTTTCATGCTGCCGCGTATACTCATATTTACGGTGCCGATCGCGTTTTTCGTAGCGCTTAGCATCTCGCTTTTTAGGCTCTCTAAAGAGAACGAAACCATAGTAATATTTACCATCGGCTACGCCACGCGCAAGATCGCGCTGTTTTTCGGCATAAGCGCCGCGCTGTGCTCTTTGGCGCTGCTTTTCGTATCGCTTTTTATGATGCCGATAGCCGAAAATTTAAAGGACAATTTCATCGATTACAAAAAAATTAGCGCGACGCTAAATATCAAATCCAACGAATTCGGGCAGAAATTTTCCGACTGGCTCGTTTTTATCGATTCGCAGGAAAACAACGGCACAAGCACGCTGTATAAGGATCTCGTGCTGTATAATCCGGGCAACTCGCAGGATCACGAGCGGATGATCGTAGCGCGCAGCGGCGAGTTTAAAAACGAAAACGCGAGCTTTTCCGCGATGCTGCACGACGGCAAAATTTACACGATGGGCGGCGAGCAGTGGCACGTAAGCGAGTTTGAAAGCCTAACTCTGCGCACGCAAAGCGACCGCAATATCCGCGGCGGAGGCGGCGTGATCGGATACTGGAGCGATATGAGCGGCAGCGAAAAGCGCAGGAAAGAATTTAGCATCTACACCCTCGTCTCGCTCTTTCCGCTGGCGAGCTTTCTGTTTGCGCTAAGCCTCGGCATCGTGACCTATCGCTACGAAAAGGGTTTCGTTTACGCGGGGATCTTCGGCGTGCTTTTTAGCTACTTCGCGATGATCATGCTGCTCTCTAAATACCCAAGCATCGCGCTTCCAGTGACATTCGGCGTTACACTTATCGGCTCGTTGTTTTACTACAGGATCAAAATTGCCCCGAGGTACTGAAAAAGGCTCCGAGCTTTGCGGCGGCGAAATTTTAAATAAAAGCTCGTCCGCTCAAAATTTAGCGGATAAAATTTTGGCAAGCAAGCCTAACGCGTCTGAAATTTTGCGTGGCGTAAATTTAAAGTATGAAGCGCAAAACGACGAGCAAGGCTTTGTTTCAAAAGATGAGCTTTTAAATTTTAAAAATTCCGCTCTTGTAAGTTCGGCAAGCGATACAGCTGCCTATACTGCGCCCGATTGCGGTTTGAATCACGAAAGCGTCAGGCGGAATTCGGACGCCGTTCGCGCCAAAGAGACCGCGCGCGCGGCAAATTTAAATTCCGCCCGCAAAAATTCCGCCGATACCGCCGCTTCCGATATTTGCGCGGCAAGCGCAGAGGAAATTTACACGACCGTGCGCGTAGACGACCGCGCCGCAGACTCTCTCAAAGCAGATACCGCCTACAAAGCGGGCATTTCCGCAAACACCCTCGCAAGCGCGTCCGAACTCAAAAATATTATTGAAAGCGCGCCTGCAAGCGACTTTGCAGCGAGCGCAAACTCCGAGCGCGTAAAGCTCAAGCTCATCTATTCCTATGACGGCTCGAAATTTAGCGGCTCGCAGTCTCAGCCTCACGGGCGCGGCGTCGAGGACGTGCTACGCGCGGCTTTGGGGCGCGTGGGGATCTTTGCGCCGCTAATCAGTAGCTCGCGCACAGATAAAGGGGTGCACGCGCTGCGCCAGGTAAGCTGCGTCGAATGCACCGTGCACTGGGAGCTGTCGCGCCTAAAAGAGCTCATAAACCGCCACTGCGCACCCTATATTTTTGTGCAACACATCAGCCCGGTGCCGCGCGATTTTCATCCGCGTTACGACGCCGTGGCGCGCTCCTATCGCTACGTTTTAAACCATGGACGTCCAAGCCCCTTTCTTAGCGATTTTTGCGTGTTTTATCCGCGCGTGGATATTGCCGCGCTCAATGCTGCGCTTGCAAATTTCGTCGGCGAGCACGATTTTAGCGAGTTTATGAAAAGCGGCAGCGACATAAAAAGCCCTGTGCGCGAGCTCTACGTCGCGCGCGCCTACTCTTTTAGAAATTTGACCTTGATAAATTTTAAAGCCAACGGATTTTTGCGAGCGCAGGTGCGGCTGATGGTCGCAAACGCCCTAAAATCCGTGCAGAGCAGGCGCAAGATTAGCTTCTTGCGAGCGCTTAGCAGAATCCCCTTTCCGCCAAACGGGCTGTATCTCAGCAACGTGAGTTATTAAGGCTTGAAATTTATAGCGTTAAATTTTATCTCCAGACGTTTGGATTTCAAGCTTAGAATTTTATTGCGGTAAAATTCCGCATATCAGAGCAGATCGCCGAGCTACTCTCATATTAGATCACCTGTGCCGCGATGTGTAAAATCGTAAATTTGCGCGAAATTCGATCTGTTTTTATTAGAATTTTATAGAAATTTAGCAATACTTTTAAACTTTTAACTCAAAAAGGAGCAAAGATGAAAAAATTTTCTGTTGCTTTGGCCGGTTTGGCCCTATTAGCAAGCGTTTCGGGCGCTAAGGAGTTCATCAATATTGGCACCGGCGGTATGACCGGCACCTATTATCCCGTAGGCGGCGCGATTTGCCGCTTGGTAAATATGGATAAAAATATGAAATGCTCTGTGCAATCGACGGGCGGCTCGACATATAACGTCAATAACGTGCTTAAAAAAGAGCTAAATTTCGGCTTCGTTCAAAGCGACGTCGTCTATGATAAATACAACGGTACGGGCAAATTTCAAGGCGCGGCGGATAAAAATTTACGCTCCGTAATTTCGATCTATCCGGAGCTTTTGGCTTTCGTCGTCTCTAAGGAGAGCGGTATCAAAGCCTACGGCGACGCTGCGGGCAAAAAGATCAATATCGGAAACCCAGGTAGCGGCAACGAGCTAACCAGTACGATAGTTTTTGAAAACTACGACTTTGATCTTAAAAAGCTCGCCCAACACGGCGTCTTAACCGCGCAAGAATGCCCGATGGCGCTAAAAGATAAGAAGATTGACGGATACTTCTACGTCGTAGGACATCCAACCGCAAATATCACCGATGCGGCGACTTCGCTTCCTATCGACTTAGTCGGCATCGACGATGAGCATATCAAAAAAATTCTAGAAAAATATCCATATTTCGCTAAAGGCGTGATCCCTGCGAAAATGTACGACGGCGTAGATCACGATACGCAGACTATCGGCGTAAAGGCCGTACTCGTAACCGACGCTAGCCAAAGCGACGAGGCGGTTAGGGCGGTAGTTAAGGCGATACTTGATAATTTCGACGAGTATAAAAAGCTACACCCTGCGCTAAATTTAGTGAGCAAAGAATCTCTTTTAGAGGGGCTTAGCGCGCCGCTTCATCCTGCGGCAGAGGCGGTGTATAAAGAAGCCGGGTTGTTGAAATAGGCTAGTTGATGGAGAAATCTACACAAAAAGATGAGCAGGTTTTAGAGGTAAAGAGTAGAGAATTTACCTCTAAAAAGCTCTTCTGGCTCGTGACGCTGGTCTGCTTCGCGTGGTCGGTCTTTCAGCTTTACATCGCGTATTTTACGCTAAATACGAATATCGCGCGCTCGATCCACTTAGCGTTTGCCGTTTTTATAATTTTTTCGCTTTTCCCGTTTCGTCCGCGCTCTAAAGCACATTTTTACATCCCGTTTTACGATTATATTTTATTAATCGTCGGAGTTGCCGCGATCCTGTATCCTGCAATAGAATTTAACGGGCTAGCGCAGCGCCCGGGAAATTATCTAACCAGAGATATCGTAGCGGCTTTTATCGGAATTTTCATACTATTTGAAGCAGGGCGCCGCATGATGGGCCCTGCACTTGGTATTATCGCTTTTACCTTTCTTCTGTATTGCTACTTCGGTCCTTATATGCCCGATATCATCGCGCACCGCGGCGCAAGCTTTGAACTGCTTGCAGGGCATATGTTTTTAACTACAGAGGGCGTATTTGGCGTGCCGGTAGGGGTCAGCACCAGCTTCATTTATCTGTTCGTGCTATTCGGCGCGCTTTTGGAGCGAGCCGGAGCGGGGCAGTATTTTATAAACGTAGCGTTTGCGATTTTAGGTCGCTTCCGCGGAGGACCTGCCAAGGCTAGCGTAATCGCCAGCGGACTAACCGGTATGGTAAGCGGCAGCTCAACCGCAAACGTCGTGACGGTGGGTACCTTTACGATCCCTCTAATGAAAAAAGCGGGGCTTACCGCCACCAAGGCTGGCGCCATCGAGGTTGCCGCCGGCGTAAACGGGCAGCTTATGCCGCCTATCATGGGCGCTGCGGCGTTTATCATCGCGGAATTTTTAGGTATGAGCTATACCAACGTAATGATCGCGGCGGTGATCCCTGCCTTCGTCTGCTATGCGGGGTTATTTTTTATCGTGCATCTGGAAAGCTGCAAGTTGGGGCTTCGCGGTAGCCGCGATTACGCCAAGGTTTCAAAGCTAAAAATTATATTTAGCGGCATTCATTACATAATACCGATTTTGGTGCTTCTTTTTACTCTATTGATTCTAAAAGAAAGCGCGATCTCTGCAGCATTTAACTCGATTTGCGTACTATTTTTAATAATGATCGTACAAGAGCCCGCTAAAAAAACGATATTTGGCGAAAAAGTTGGCAAGTCCGATTTTATCGTCGGCTTTGTCGATATCTTTTGGGCTATGGTGGGTGCTGCTAAAAACATGGTCACGGTCGCCGTAGCTACCGCGCTAGCGGGCATCATCATCGGCTCGATCTCGCTTACCGGGCTGGGGCAGGTTCTTTCAGAGCTCGTGGAGGCGGTCGCGGGAAATAGCATAGTGCTGATACTTCTGATGACTGCGATAATGAGCCTTATTTTGGGCATGGGACTTCCTACGACGGCAAATTATATCGTCGTTTCGAGCCTAATCGCGCCGGTGATTTTGATACTAGCGGATAAAAACGGCTTTTTAATCCCTGCGATCGCGGTGCATCTTTTTGTCTTTTATTTTGGAATTTTAGCCGACGATACGCCTCCCGTGGGCATCGCCGCATATGCCGCCGCGGGCATCGCAAAGGCAAATCCGGTTACCGTGGGACTTCAGGGCTTTGTGTATGATCTGCGCACGGCGGTGCTTCCGTTTGCGTTTTTCTTCAACAATAAGCTGCTTTTGATCCAAAGCATCGGCGATCCGATGGATTCAAAGGGTATCGTTTGGATCAGCGATCCACTGCAAATCGTGCTGATTTTTGCCACGGCGATCGTGGGTATGTTTGCCTTCAGCTCCTCGCTTCAGGGCTGGTTCGTAACCAAATGCAACCCGGTAGAGCGCCTGCTCTTATTACTCGTAACGCCGTTAATGCTGGTGCCTAATATCTGCGCGAAATTTATAGAGTTTATCCCAAGTGAATATGCAAGCTACGCTATCGGCGCTGCGATCTACGCGCTGATCTTTGCAAAGCAGTGGCTTTTAAGGCCTAAGGGCTCGGACGATACTCACGCCGAAAATAGCGTGCCTGCGGCGTAAATCCAAATTTGATCTCGCTAAATTTTAAGATAAATTTGCGGGGTCTCATTAAATTTATCTTCTTACTTTGCATTCTTGCGCCAGGATTTTAAATTTGGATTGACTCTTTACTTCTAAATTTAAAACCTCGACAGATTGTGCCATGCTGATAAATCTAGTTTAAATTTAAATCCGCCTATATAAACTACTCAAAATTTTAAATTGCGCCGAAGCGATTATGCCCCTTAGTAAGATAAATTTATTCATACGAAGCTATTGTGTTAAAAAACATCGCATATTAATCCCAAGTCTATAATTATTCCAAGCGCAGGATGCACGAAATCAATAGAGCAAAGCCGTTTTCGCGTTGCCGCTTGCAATGCCTTCTATAGTTTAAAATATACACATCCACAAAAGCGAAAATGATTCTTAAAGCAGATAAAATCAAAAACTGTGCAAAATTTCTTCAAAACGATTTGATAATGAAGGCCGGGCGTTATAAAATTTTACTTATTTACAGCAATTTCTTGATTATATGCTGTACTTTATTTAAAATAATTTTTATAAAAATATCGATGGAATGGGGAATTATTAGTCAAATTTAATTCTATAAAAATACTTTAATAATTAATATTAAATTTATCCGCTTTGAGTTATAATCCGCGATTAAATTTCAAAATAGAGGAACAAAAATGCAAAAAGATATGTATTTTAAAAAGGCGAAATTTATCGCATTATCTATATGCGCGAGCGTTTCGATTTTATGCGGCGTCGAAGGCTCACGCCTAAGCAGTGACGCAAATAGCACGAATCTTGGCGAGATCGTAGTAAGCGCGAGCGGCTTTCGCCAAGATATTAGGCAGGCGCCCGCCACCATTTCCACCTTGGATAATAAAGAGATATCAAGCGGCAGCTTCACTTCGCTGCACGATATCGCGAATAAAATGCCTGGCGTCAGCGTTATCGCAGGCGACGACGGCCCGGCAAGCGGGATATCCATCAGAGGAATGGAAAGCTCTCAAACCCTTGTGCTTATCGACGGCAAACGCGTAAGTTCCGCGGCGGCGAACCCAAAAGGCGGAGCGGGCGATATGAACTCAAATTTTATCCCGCCCGCAGGAGCGATAGAGCGTATCGAGGTAATTAGGGGGCCGATGAGCTCGCTTTACGGAAGCGATGCGGTAGGCGGCGTGATAAATATCATTACGAAAAAGAATTTTTCTAAATTTAGCGGAAGCGCCGCCATATCTACGACTATCCAAGATCACGAGGGTATCGGAAACGGTAAGATGGGCGAAGCCTACGTCAATATTCCCTTCGGGCAGTATGCGGCGCTTCAGCTGTGGGGATATAAAAAGCTGCGCGACGAGGACGGCTATAAGGGAGGCTATCAAAAGAGCGATAAATCGGATTCTAACGCCAAGCTTTGGCTAACGCCGGATGAAAATAATAAATTTTACGTTCAAACCGGAAAGCAAAATCACGATTATTCAAGGACTCTTGGTAAAACCGCCGTTTATCCCAACGCGCGCGGATTAAATCACTATAAATATAAAAGAGAAAATCACGGCGTCGGATATTTGGGCGAGTTTGAAAGCTTAAGTGCCGATATAAGTTATTTTTGGGATAAGACTCGCCGTACGAGCATTTTTGATAGCCTTTCTCCCGCAATCGTAAAAAATAGAAATTTTAATTCCAAATTTACGACTTATCTCGGTATAAATACGCTTACCTTCGGTTACGATTTTAGCAAACAGGATGTGCAAACGACTTTCATCGTTTCAAACGCGAATAGGCAAAATTTACGCTCTCCGCAGCGATTTTCTATGAACGAGCATGCGGGATTTTTAGAGGACGAGATTGAAATTTTGGAAAATACGCTATTTTTAACGCTCGGCGGCAGGCTCACGCACAACGAATACTTCGGCAACCACTTTTCTCCTAGAGCCTACGCGACGTTTAATATAGGCGATACTTGGACGATCAAAGGCGGCGTCGCAACCGGCTATAAAACTCCCAACGTCAATCAAATTTCGCCTGAAGTAGGCACGATTCAGGGCGGCTGGAGGATTATAGATTTCGGTAACAAGGATTTAAAGCCCGAGAAAAGCACGACCTACGAGATCGGGCTTTATTACGACAATGCAGACGATCTACGCGGCAATATTACGCTATTTAAAAACGACTTCAAAGATAAAATTTTAGATACCGATGGCAGCAATATCAATAGGATTCCCGCTTACGGAGGCTGCGCCGGCGCACCGAGCGTTAATTGCCCGGGTTGGGGAACGTATTTTAATATAGAAGGAGCCGAGGTTTACGGCGTTGAGCTGAGTGGCGATTACGATATTACTAAGAGGCTAAATTTCAAGGCAAACTATACCTATAGCCACTCCGAGATCGAAACCGGGGATCCTACGATCTATACGCCAAACGGCGCCGTTAAATTTAGCCAAACCAATCTTAGTAGGCTGGATGGCAAATCCCTGACCGCTACTCCGAAGCATGCCGCACATGCGACGCTTAGCTATAGGCCGATGGCTCCGCTTTCTACCTTTATCGGCCTTAATTACGAAAGCGAGCTTACAAGCGTGCAATTCGGTCCGGGCAATAGAGTCAGCAAAAACGACAAAAAGCTTTTTACTACGGATTTGGGCGCACAATACGATTTAAACGATAATCTGAGCCTAAATTTAACCGCCTACAATATCTTTGATAACGTCCGATACGACGAGGGTCTCGCAGACGACGGCAATTACTATTGGTACCCTGAGGAAGGCAGGAGGTTTTGGTTTAAGGTAAACGCTAAATGGTAAGCCTAAAGAGCTTTCTTGTGGTATTTGACGCGCTCTTTTTAGCGTGCTTATTCGCTTGCGATCTGGGGGCAAAACCGCCGCAAAAGATTGAGCAGGCAAGTGGAGCTGCGCACGAAATGTTTAATGTGAGCGATTTTATTCTAAAAAGCAAGAACGGCGAAAAATATAAAATTTTTATAGCTCGCCAAAAAAATGTCGCTCGCTACGATAGGGTAGTTTTTATGGTTGATGCGAACGCGCAGTTTCCGATACTTTTAAACTCCTATGCGAAAATTTATGCGAATGGCGCAAAGCAAAACGCAAAAGCGGTGCCGAAATTAAGTAAAACCGTCCTTATAGTAGGCATCGGATACGACAGCCCGCTAGCGTATGATATTAAGCGTCGCACGAGAGATTTAACGCCCGCGGCGAGCGGCGAAGAATATGCAAACGGCGGCGGCGCAGCAGAATTTTACGATTTCGTAAAAGATGAACTATTTCCGCTCGTGGAGAAAAAATACTCTACGGCAAAAAGCGATAAAATTTACTTCGGACATTCTTTTGGCGGGCTATTCGGGATTTATGCTTTGCTGCGCGACAATGGGATTTTCGACGAGTTTTTTATCGCCTCGCCTTCGTTATGGTGGGATGAATCACAACTGATCAGAGATGCCCTAGACGAAGGAAAGCTTAGATCAAATTTAAAAGCGAAATTCATAATGCTCGTTGCTGGCTCGCGTGAAATACGTAAAGGGAAAACCGATAAAGCGGGAATTTTAAAAGCGGCCGATCTAGCTGAAATTTTAAAAACAAAGGGGCTTTCTTGCGAGTTTAGGCTCTACGAAGGCGCTTCGCACGGCGAAGTAATCCCATTGGCTTTGCAAGATTTAGCGCTATTTACGCAAAGATAATCTTCTATTTAGCCGGTAAAGCCTTGATCTAAACTGCAAGCGTAGGACCGAGCGGCGCAGGCTCGTTGATTGCGCCGAAACGCGTCGCCGGATTTAAGAAATTAAATTTTAAAGCTCTTTTGGCTAGTATCGCACAAATTTAAAGGATGGAAAATGCAAAGTTTCAAATGGCAAATTTCAAAGCGGCTCAAGCAGGCGATGCGCGAGCGAGATATCGATAATCTCGCGCTCGTGCGCCGCACGGACGAGCTGTATTCGCGCTCGCACCCGGGCCACGACGAGGATATGCGCGCCGAAGTTTACACGGTTTTGGACGAATACGCGCCCAACGTCGATATTGAAATTTTTGATCTAGTCTGCAAGGTTCTAGACGTCAAAATCGAGCTAGGCGAGACGCTTGATTGAATAGTCATCGCCGGATTTTATCCGTGCCGCAAAGCTAAATTTAGCGCTACGATAAATCTCAAAATTCTACCTAAAGCCTAGCTACAGAGCTTGCTTAAGTAAATTTTGCCGCAAAATTTCGCCCAAACCTAGCAAGATTAATATCTATTTTAACTGCAAAGTGCTAAATTTAGCGCTAAATTTTAATCCGAGGTAAGCTTTGAACTACTTAATCCAATTTAGTGTGATTTTAGGGATATCTTTTGTTGCGGAGATTTTGGCGGCGCTCGTGCCTGTGCCAATCCCCGCTAGCATCTATGGGCTAGTCATTATGCTTTTAGCCCTGATCTTCAAACTCATCAAAGTATCGCAGATCAGAGAAACCGTGTCGTTTTTTATGCAGATTATGCCGGTGATCTTCATCCCGGCGGGCGCTGCGATCATCATCGCAGGCGACGCGCTACGCCAACATCTTTTCGCAATCATCGCGATTACGGCAGTCTCTACGGTAGTAGTCATCGGTGCAAGTGGCGCGGTAACGCAAATTTTTTATAAAATTGCCCTCGCCCGCGTTAAGCGCAGGCTTTACGAAGCCGCGCACGAACAAGACGGCGTGAATACAAAGGGTGTGGATGCGAAGCTGGAGCGCGAAATTTTATCCGGAGACGACAAAAAATGAGAGAAATTTTAATGAACTCCGCTTTTTTCGGCGTATTTTTGTGTCTAGGCTCGTTTGAGCTGGGACTTTATCTAAAAAAGCGCTTTAAGCTAACTATTTTCAACCCGCTTCTAATCGGTATCGTGCTTACCGTCTGCGTGCTTTTACTCTTTAAAATTCCATACGAAAAATTTAACGCGAGCGCCTCGCACATTAGCTTTTTCTTAACGCCGATCACCGTCTGTCTGGCCGTGCCGCTATACGAGCAGCTGGCGCTTTTGCGAAGTAATTTTTTAGCTATTTTTGCAGGACTGATTTCGGGTATGATCGCAGGGCTAGGCAGCATCTACGCGATGTCGGTGATATTTGGGCTAAATCACACAATGTATGTCACGCTACTACCGAAATCCGTCACAGCGCCGATCGGTATGGGTATCAGCGAAAGCTTAGGCGGCATCGTGACGCTGACGGTAGCCTGCATC
>NZ_CALJPC010000030.1 GCF_937981295.1 uncultured Campylobacter sp. | reverse complement strand
CGAGGGCAAAAAGGTTGAAAAATAGCTTCTCATCATCGCCCCAGCCCGCAGAAATTTCGGTGCTGCGGGTGAAGCTTTGAGACATTTTATCTTGCATACTTTCCATCGCTCGCTCCTAGAAATTTCCCATAGGCACGACGGCAAATTTATTCACCCATGCCATCATGATGACGAGTATCGCGATGCCTGCGATACCAAAGCCCATAACCGCGCGCTTTTTCTCGGGTCTAAACCACAACAAAAGACCTGCGACGAAAAACATCAGAACCATTAAAAATTCCATATTTTCTCCTTTCTTACTGAAATTTAATATCGTAAAAATATTACTATTTTGCTTATTAGACGCATATTAAAAATTGTGTTTTTATCAGTGTAAATAAATTTTTTATGAAATTTTATGATACTAAAATAGCTATTTTTAAGAAAATTTTTTCTATTTCAGCTTGATTTAAATTTATCTAAAGCATTTCGATTAGCCTGATTTTGCTTGTGCGAGTCGCGTGATAAAACGCCACGCGATTGAAATTATAAAATTAGCAAGAAGATGAACAATGACTTTTAGCGCAGCGGCAAGCGAGTGGGGGGCAATCATCGCTGGGGCGCATCCATTTTTCTTGCGGCGGAGCGGTCTCTTGCATTATGTCTATCTTCTTACGTTTAGGCTGTATTCTTGCACCGCGTTTTCCCCTACTGAGTCCTCGTTTCGGTAGCGGACGCCGCCTCGTTGATAGCAAGCAATACCTTGCGATCGGTTTATGTCGGTTGTGGATGTTGTTTTATTGTGCAGTTATTTCGGCTTGCATTGCGCAATGAAATTTTGAAATTTTACAAAGCTTACCCAAGCCGATCACTTTAAATTTTTGCTCGTTCTTAGTCGCGAAATGTTTGCGCGTGGGCTTTAGGCGGCATGCAGACATCCTCGCGTACTCCCTGCTGAACTATGACGAGCTTTCGTATCCGACGTCAAAAGCCGCCTGCGACGCTTTCGTGCCGCCGTTTTGTAAGATATATCTAGCCTCCTGCAGTCTAATGCGCTTTTGAAAATCAAGCGGGCTTGGCGTAGTATTGCAGGAATTTTTGCGTATCGTAGAGATACTGCTTGCCGCTAAATTCCACCATTTTACCGCCGCTCAGGCGCAAGCACACGCTAGGCTCA
>NZ_CALJPC010000029.1 GCF_937981295.1 uncultured Campylobacter sp. | reverse complement strand
GACATTATAACCTTTTACTCTGACAGAAACCTTAAAAAGCCCATGGAATTTGAAAACCCAAAGGTCAGATACGACGTCAATTTGCAAAATTGGCACGAGCACAGCGCGCCGTCCGGTGCGATGCTTGCAAAAGAGCTAGAGAAAAAATACCTGCTAAAAGACGGGCAGATCAACCGATCCGTCGTCGCCAAAGAGGCGGCTCCTTTCGTCAAAAAAGAATATACTTTTGAAAATTTTAAAGCCGATTTTCCGCAAGGTAAAGCTCAAACTCCAATAGGAGAGGTTAATATCGGCTCGTTTCAGTTTAAAAAACTGCAAATAAAAGGAAGGGAAAAGTATCTTGGGTTGATAAAGCCTACTCTAGAAAAACCCTCTTTTATAGTAGATTTCGAAGACACGACTTTCTTTTTCAAGGCTTTTAAGGATGAAAAAGGAGTTGTTAAATTTGCCTCAGTAACAAAAGAGCGCAACGGAGCTATAGATGTAACATCAAACTATCCTATGGCGGGACGTAAATTTGAATTATTAATAAGAGAAGGGAAAGTAAGATATACCGCCCAAAGCTCTGGTGATATAAAATCCTTAGAACACTCTTTGAGCGGTGAAGAGATTATATCACAAAATTCAAAAAATGGCAATAATTTAGGCTATTTCGATCCTCAAAGGGGCGCGATCGCCCTTAAAAATTTAAACGACAGATCCACGCTGATGCACGAGATCCAACACTGGGTGCAGAGCAAAGAGGGCTTTGCAACGGGCGGTGCTGGCGGCGATGCAAACTACGCGAAGCTGCACGGCGAAGCGGAGGCACGAAATGTGCAGACGCGCCTAGGCTTGGACGATGCCGCAAGAGTGCAGAAAGACCCGCTCAGCACCTTTGACGTTAGCCCGGACGATACGATCGTTTTGAGAGACGGCGGCGTGAACGCAAACGAGGAGCCGCTAAAATTCAGAGCAAGCGAGATCGAAAATATAGGGGGCGAGATCAAAAAGCGCCGCCCAAACATCGAGCAGGAGCTAGAGCAGAGCGTAGAGCAAATTTACAAGGACAGCTACAAAGATCACGACACCGCGGGCGAGGTGCTGGATGCCGTAAGGACGGGCAATTTCGACGCGCTCTCGCAAGGGGTGCAGACGAACCTCTCCGAAAGCCAACTCGCGCGGCTCAAAAAGGACATCGCAGGCGCCAAGCTAACCCACATCAGCCGCGACGGCTTCACATTCAAAAAGCGCGGCAAAAACGGCGACGAGCAGATGATATTCATCGATATGGACGAGGGCGGCAGGGCGCGCATCAATGCGTATTCTAAGGCTCATATCGACGAGAGCATTCGCGCAAACGAGACGATGTTCGATCGCCTTTTCGGCAGTGATGAGGCGCTGAAAAATTATAGCTTTGAGACCAAAGCGAAATTTTTGAATGAGAAAGACCCGATCAAGGCGGAGGAAATTTTAAAAAGAGCCGACAAGAGGGCTTTCAAAGCCAAAATCGCTCAAGAAAGCAAAGCAAAGCAGGAGAAATTACAAGCCGAATACGACCGCGCGGCGCGACAAGCCGATCCTTTCAACCCCGATATGCCTACGATGAACGATCTGCTAGGCAAAACGGATGCGCTTTTGGGTCCATACGGCGGCGCGGACGGCAAGTGGGCGCAGTTTGTCGATACCCTTTGGCGAAAAGGGATCAACAAGTATGAAAACGCGGTAGATCGCATCTTTGAGGGCGAAAATACCCCCGCTTTGGTGAAAAAGGGGATGAGCGTCCTTGATCTGCGAAACGCGGCAAAGCGGCAGATAGACGGCGCGATCGAGAGTTTTTTTCGCGAGAGCGCGGCGATTAATGCGCAGGCTCGCACTGCGGCGAGGTATCTTGATAAATTTGATGCCGCGCAGAGCGAGCAGCTGTTTAATGCCCTCGACGGCAAGATAGCTAAAGCTGATCTGCCACAGGAGCTGCAAGCAACCTATCAAAAATTGCGCGATACGATCGATAACAACGCAAACGAGCTCATCAAAGCGGGCGCCCTCAAGCAGGAGAACAAGCTAACCGACTACATCGGACACTACTACGACGAGTATATGCAAAACGAGCGCGGCAAAATAAGCAGGACGCTAGGCAAATTTTACGCTCGCAAAGACCTGAGCGAGGCGCAAAGAAGAGCTCTGGGGCTTCGCACGGACATCAGTTTCGTAGTCGCAAACACCCTCGCAAAGCAGCGCACCCAGCTTCTCAAAGCCCGCGCGCTTGAGGGTATCGCAAACCGCTTCGGGCTCGATGAGATCCCCGCCGGCGCAAGGCAGGGGCAATACGTGCGGATCAGCGACGAAACCGTCGGAGGCGGCATAAAGAAATTCGGCGCGCTTGGGGGCAAATACGTCCCAAAAGAGGTGGCGGAAGCTCTGAAAAGCACGCAGGCTCTGGGCGGACAGCTCGGCGCGCTTGAGAAATACTGGCAGCCTCTGATCGATCATATCAAGGTGAACGTGACGGTCAAAAACCCGTTTACGCACGTTTACAACGTCGCGAGCAACGCAGTGCTGGCGTTTTTGCACGGCGACGAAAAGGCTCTTGCGAGCTGGGCGCTTTTAGGACGGCAGCAGCGGCAGGAGTATTGGAAGCTCGCGCGCCGCTTGGGGCTGGATAGCGCTATGGACGATCTGGAGGGCGCGATCAAGGGGCTAAAGCCTAAAAACGACGCAGAGGCTTTCGGCATAGTCGGCAAGGCTATGGACTTTCTAAGCACCGCGGGCAAAAATATCTACATGAGCGAGGGCTCGGCGCTTGGTAGGGCGGCTAGAAAAGCCTACGCGTGGGAGGATGAAATTTTCAAGATCGCTCGGTTTAAGAAAAATCTCGACGCGATCGCCGCAAAGCGAGGATACGCCCCGGGCGATCTAGGCAAATTCAGCGAAAAGGAGCTTGCTGCGGCGATGAGCGACGCGCAGTATCACTACGTCGATTATAGCACCCATTTCAACAGCTTCTTGCGCAAGAGCGACAAGTGGGGATTGATGCCGTTTTTGCACTACTCCGTCAAATCGACGCCGATGGTGATCAAAGCGATCCTTAAAAACCCTCATCGTTTCGCGATGATGCAGGCCTCTTTTATCGCCGCGGATGCCGCGGGGTTGTCGCTAAGCTCGATCATCGCAGATACTGAAAAAGAAAACCTAACCAAGCCAAAATGGGCGCAAAGCTCGAAGTTCCCGAACGTTTTCGGACTCAAAGCGTGGGCGAGGATAGGGGATAGCGATACCTATTTCAACGCGGGACGAGCCGCGCCCGGCTTTCGTTTCGACGATGTTTTTGAGGGCGGCTGGGGCTTCGTGGGCGGTCTAGTCAATATCGCAAGCGGCAAATCGACGCTGGGCTACAACATCACATCCGAGGACGATCCAAAGGCCGTGAAAGTCGCCAAGAGCGTCAAAGAAGCTGCGAAAAACTATCTACCTACGCTTACGATCGGCAGATACGGGCAGCAGCTCGGCGAGCAGGCTCTTTCAGACATCACGGGCGACAAGGATTTCGCGCCGAAAGACTACAACAAGGACGAGCTGGGATACGCGGGCATCCTGAAGCGAGGCGTGGGCGCGCGCCGCTTCAATCAGCAAAAAGAGCTCAACGCCGAACTCGGCAAGCTACGCAAGCAGCGCGAGGAGCTCGAATACGTCAAAGTGCCCGATAGCAAAGACGCCGACAAGGTCGAAAAGGCGATCAAGCACAATGAAAAACTCGAAAAGATGAGCGCTTCGGAGAAAGCCGAAAAGCAGAAGCAGATCGATCGGAAGCTTGAAATTTTCAAAGAGGTGGCGGACGCTGAAGGCTTCGAGTTTGACGTGCAGAGCCTCAAGCGGTTACGCGACGAGAAAAAGCAGCGCAAATTTGCGCCTAAGAAATTCGATCCCGCGCTAATCTCCCGCCCGCAGATCGGGAAGTTTTCGCAGAAATAGCCCGCCGCAGCGAGTTTATAAAATTTAGGACGCGCCGCCATACAATTACCGCGCTCAAGGGGTCCTCTCTCCTCCTTGGGCGCTATAAAACGAAATCTAAAGATTGCTCCCTAAATGGCATGGAGGAGCAAATTCGTAAGGCGTGTTGTCTGGATGATTTTAGATACATTATGTTTAAATAATTATTTTAAAAGCTATTTCAAGTTATAATTAAACATTTAAACCGGTGGGTAAAAATGAAAATATCTGCAGTAGATCTATTTTGTGGTATAGGTGGATTAACCTATGGGCTCAGCCAGGCCGGCATTGAAGTTGTAGCTGGAATTGATTTTGACGAAAGCTGCAAATTTGCCTATGAACAAAATAATCATGGAAAATTTTTGCACAGAAGCATTTGTGAAGTGGGTGGCGAAGAAGTCAATAATTTATTTGGTGACGCAAATATCAAAATTTTAGTCGGTTGTGCTCCTTGCCAGCCTTTTTCAGCGCACCAGAAAAATAAAAAAGATCGATCGTTACATAAAGACTGGGGATTATTGTATGATTTTTTAAGACTTATTAAAGAAACTTCACCTCAAATAGTTTCAATGGAAAATGTTCCAGAGCTTAAAAAAGAAAAGGTTTTTGCTGATTTTGTAGACGATTTAAAAGCGCAAGGCTATAGCGTAAATTTTAAGATTCATGATGCTAGCGATTATGGCGTAGCACAAAGAAGAAAGAGGCTTTTACTTCTGGCATCTAAATTCGGGAATATTGATTTCTTAGAGTCCAAATTTAAAAAAGTAACCGTTAGGGATATGATATATAAAATTGATAAGATAGTTGCCGGAGCAGTTGATAATAAAAAAGATAGGCTACATATAAGCCCTACGCTAACAGATATAAATATTCAAAGAATCAAACAATCCAAACCTGGTGGATCATGGCATGACTGGGACGAGGCAATTCTACCTAATTGTTACAAAAAAGCAACTGGGCAAAGTTATAAGTCGGTATATGGTAGAATGAGCTGGGATGATGTTGCTCCCACCCTTACAACGCAGTTTATTAATTATGGTACAGGTAGATTTGGACATCCAGAGCAAGATAGGGCAATATCTTTACGAGAAGGAGCCTTATTGCAGTCGTTTCCAATGGGATATAAATTTATAGACAAAAATGAAAAAATATGCATGCGCAAAATTGCCAAACAAATAGGCAATGCCGTTCCGCCTAAGCTAGGAGAGCATATAGGTAAAAGCATCTTAAAACATTTAGAAGGATATATAAATGGCTAGTAACAATCAAATTAAATTTTCTATTGCTGGGCGAGTAGCTACCCATTTAGGAAGAAACTTGTATAGCAGTAATCCACCAGCTCTAGCCGAGTTAGTTGCAAATTCATATGATGCATATGCAACGAGAGTTGATATCAAACTAAGCAATAGAGAAATATATATTATTGATAATGGAAAAGGGATGTCTTTAGATGAGATAGAACATAAATATGCGATTATAGGTATAGAAAAACAAATAGAAGAATCGTTTAATAATCTAAGCGAAAGAGCTCCAATGGGGCAAAAAGGAATAGGAAAACTCGCTGCATTTAGTCTAGGTGGAAAATATAAAGTATACACAAAAACGTTATCCTCAAAACAATGGCTTACTTTTGAATTAGTATATGATGATTTTATAAAAGATGAAATAACCCACTCGGTAGATTATAATTTTGTTGATGATTTGCCCTGCGAGCTTAGGGATTACGCAAAATACAAATCAGGTTTTATAGTTAAGATTGATGATCTTATAAGAAATAGTAGAAATGCGTATGAAAATTTAAGTATACAGCTATCCAGAAGATTTTATATAGCTTCGCATATTGATAAATTTCAAGTGTTTTTAAATGGAGAGGAAGTTGACTTACTAACACACGAATACTATAAAAATATAGAATTCCTTGTTTATTTTGGATATAACGAAGAAGAAATCAACGATATGTTCCCAAATATAGATAAAACCAAAAAAGTAAAATATGATACGAATAGCAAAGATTTAAAAGACTATTTTGAGAAGAACAAAGGACTAAAAGGCTGGTTTGGCAGTGTTCTAACTCCCGGACAACTTCAAACAAAAGACTATAATTTCAATTCAACTGTCGTATATATAAACAAGAAAATAGCCGATGAAAATATTTTTAAAAATAGCGGTAGTGCAAGAATGGCAAATCAATACTTGGTTGGTGAAGTTCATGCGGATTTTTTGTTAGATATTTTGCAGGTTCCGATAACATCAAGCAGGGATGGACTAGATCAGTCAAATGAATATGTTGAAGAATTTATAGAGATACTAGGAAAAATAAGAAACAAATTTGCTGAACTTTGGACGAATTTTAGACAAAAAGAAGCCGTTTTAAAATTACCAGATTTTATAAGAGAAAACGAAAGCTATAAAAAATGGCTTGATGGGTTAAGTGACGATAAAAGAGAGATGAATGAAAAAATGCTTGCGTTGCTTATTAATAAGTCTTTTGCAGATCAAAGCGAGGGTATACAGAAGAATGAAATCCAAAATATCGTGTCTTCTATAGTTAGAACTGTGGATAATATAGAATTTTCAGAAATACAAAAAAGCCTATCCTCAATAGACATGATTGATAAAAATTATGTCAAACTTATAAATAAGCTTATGTCTAAAATAGGGCGCTCCGAAGAAATAAATATTTTTGAACTAGTCAAAGAGAGAATCGCTGCTATTAATGAATTAAAAAGAATGATGGAAGAAAACAATACATTAGAAAGTTTTTTTAATAACCATTTGCATAAACATCCTTGGCTTATAAACCCGCACTGGAATCAGGACTTAAATGCCAGTACAAGCTTTGAAATTACTAAAAATAGATATTTAAAGGCTATTGATAAGAACAATAAACTTAAGAAAAACTATATTGATCTATTAATAAAGGTCGCAGAAGAACCATATCCTATAATAGTAGAACTAAAAAAGAATACACCAACAGGACACGCCAATGTTACTACTGGAGTAATGATAGATCAAATACGAAAATATAAAGATGCTGTAATGCAAAGCGATAGCAGCTTAAAAATGATAGACTCCAGAGATATAAAAGTATACTTTATTATTTCAGAAGACGCTGGTGTTAATGGTGCTAATACCATTGAATTCAGAAAAGACGACATGGAGGTGTTTAAAAGTTATAATATAGAGGTTATAAAATATAATATGCTTATAGAAAGGGCTTATAGGTCTTATGCGGACTTTATTAATATAATTAATAAAGAAAAAAATATCCCTAATTTTACATAGCTATAAATTCAGGCAAGATAGTGATGAATACTATAACTCCATTTTTTTAAAAAAACTCAAGCGTGCGAGCTTTGTGAACCTTAATAGAGAATTATCTTCGCTGACAAGATCAAAGAGCTCATCAAAGATGAAATAGCCGCGGAGCTTTAGGCTTACCGCGCCGCTACGGCTCATCGTCGTAGCACCCGGACGCGAATGGCGCACCAATCGCCGCACACATTCGTAACGATCCCGCTGCCGAAAAAATAGTGAAATCTAACAAACTTAATCCATGCAAAACCGCGCGCGCCCGCGCAACATCGCCACACGGACGGGGCAAGCGGTTTTTGCGACCCTCGCAACCGCGACGCGCGCAAGCGACCTGCATAGACTTAAGGCATCTAGGCGCCCCGTGCTGTGCTTGCTAGCGATATTATATAGCGCTTAGCGCGCCGCTTTGATCGAGCCGAAGCCCTCTAACGTCCACAAGTGCGCCCGCGCCGGGTAAGCGCCAACGCCGTTTGCTTACGCATGCACGTTGGCACGAGAACCAGCGCGCGAAGCTTCGCAGAGCAGATAGTAGGAAATACCGACGGGGCTGGGGCGGACGACGGGTTTTTCAGGGGTGCACCGCTCCGTTTTCGGGACAGATCGCGGATTTTTGGCGCTGAAGTCTGGGAGGATTGAGGCAAACTCGGCTTAAGGTTCGGGGCAGAGGTTGGGGTCAAATTTCGTGAAAACACGCATTTTTGAAAAGAATTATTTTCAATAGTTAATTTTATAAAACGCCCTAAAATAGGCATTTGAAAGAGCCGTGAAAATTAAGTTTAAGTTTCAAGAGATAAAAACGACGCGAATTTGTCCGTTTTCGCTTAAGGAAACTATGAAAATTTAGACGCAAGCGGTTTAAGTTTCGCGCGCAATTTCGGCTCGGTCTTGATAACTATTTGCTTAAATCCTATGCGCCCGCCTTGTGATTATATCATAAACTATTGCAGGCGCGCTGCTGTAGGGCTTTGATAGCGCTCGCCTGCTCTCTTGACGGGGGGCTATGACCCCACTCGGAATTTTCCGCCCAATACTGACGGTGTAGAGAAAAATTTCAAAATTTAGACTTTTTGTCCCGCGAAAGATACGAGCACATTTTATTATCTGCTTAAAATTTAAGCCCGCATTTTTTGTCCCACGATCTGCAAAACGAGCGTAAGCATTAGGGCTTTGCGCCTGCGGGAGCGGTGGCCGCCTGCATTTGTCCTGCCGGCGCGAATTCACGCCCATGCCTCGGCGCCTTCATAGTCCTCGTCCTCGTATTCCGGCTCGTCAAATTCTCGCCCCACGATATATTGTTGTAAATACGCGAGCGCATCCATCAGATCATCCTCTTTGCTCTCGACTTCGCTATCGAAGCTGAGGAGTTGCGCCTCTAGCTCAGTGCTTGAGTCTATGCTTGCGTTGTGATAAATTTGCCCCGTGCGATAATATGGCTCTAGGTTTGATATGCGGGTATTTTTTGCCTTTCCGCCGTGGCTAAGTTGATCGATAGGGAGATGCACCCCGGTCATTTTTTGTATGATATCGATCGTATAGAAAAAATCGTTTTGCATCCCGGCTTTTTCAATTCCTATCCTGGTGCAGCCGAATATCTGAAAAATCCGTATGATCTCGACGCTCTTTTCAAACGGCGTCCAGTGCCCGGCGCTGATGTCTATTATGAATATGCGATTTCTGTTGTCGATAGCCGAGGTTATCATCGCTGTTTGGTCGCGGCCGTTTGCACTTGCCAGGTCGATTGTTGTAAAAATTTGACATTTTGCAAGCTCTATTTTTTCGCCGTTTAGCGCTAAATTTAGAGCTTTTCTTATTTGTAGAGTTCTTATATTGACTCCGTCCGTAACGCTTAGTGTTTCGGGTTGTGTGTCAATGTCGTATTCTACGCGCTCGAAGTAGCGGAAATACTCGCGTTTGAAAATCGCTCTTTGCGGATCGATCGCCGCGCACATATACTCTTGATAAAATTCATTTGCAAGCCCCTTTGAGACGAGCTGATTTTGTATTGCTTTTATGCGAGATAAAGGAAAACGAGACGGCCATACGCTCGCGCCGTTTTCTATGATGGGAATTTTTATATATCGCCATCCCTGCTTATTGGTTTCTTCTACATTCTCATTGTTCACGATATTGTTTAGGATACTGTCCTCGTGCAAAATTGTGCCTAACACTACCACTTTGCCGCGAGCGGGGTGCACGGCGGGCAATAGATCCGCATAAAACCAACCTCTAAGCTTTTGGCGACTCGCCTTGTTCCCAACCGGGAATTGCCCGTCTTTGCTCTCCAAATCATCGATGATGATAAGAGTTGGGCGCATGTTGTCGATGTTGGCGCCGCGCGGATCTTGCCCGGAGCTGAGCGATACTACGTGACAGGTCCGCTCGATATCTTTTCCGTTCCCGTCTTTTTTGCCGCGATTAACGACGACCTCTATGCGGTCTTTGTTCCAAACTTTACCGCGCTCTATCGCGTAGCCTCTGGCGGCCGCTTTATCGATTGAATTTTTTATTGCTTCGACGAATAGCTTTGCTTTCGTATCGTTTGCGGAAGCTATCATAATGAAAGGCTCTGCATAAAAATACAGCCTGCTAACGACATAAATTTTGTTAAGCAGTGTAGTTTTTGCACTACCGCGAAATATGACTACGGCTTTGTATTGATCTTCGCCATCGATAAATTTCAGGACATCCAGGTGAAATTTAGGCGTTTTGTTCTCAAAGATTTCCGGTTCTATATCTTTTGCAAATTTTAAGTAAAGCTTTGGAGGAATTTTCACTAGCTACCCTTTCTTTTGATTTTGTGCATCTTTGGTATAATTGGTTTTTTCATAAAATTTATAAATCCCGTTAGATGCTTACTAAAATTTTTGTATAAAAAAGTGTATAACTAAAATTTACATATTACCTATTTTAGGCGATATATACACTAAAGCCAAACCCCCTGTGGGTCACCATTTCATCACTTAAAATCAATTAAAATTTTCTAGCATTCAGCTGTCTGCCCTTGAAATTAAGACCTCATTTGATTTTGTAGTATGTTGATTAAAATTTCATCATATTTTTTTATCTAGGCTAATTGCTCTAGAATTAAAGTCGCGCGAATTAAAATTTAGATCAAATTGTAAAATTCACGGCTAAATCCCGCCGTTACTTATATTTTCTAGATTGCGCAGCCTGTTCCAGTTCTGCTCGTTTTGTAAATTTCTCATATTTTGTCGCTGCTGCATCTGCTCCAGTTGCTGCTGCGATTGCTGTTGCATTAGGCTTTGTCGCGCGGCAATATATTGCTCTTGCGCTATTTGCTGAGCTTGCGCGCTATTCTCCTTGAATGAATTAAACGCGTCTTGCGACGCCGCTTGCTCTTGCGCCTTTCGCGCGACTTCGGCGTCAATCTTTTGCCGCTTCGCGCAGCGGTTTGGCTGCTCCTTATTTAGCGGGTTTGCGACATCGCATCTGCTTGCGTCCGCCAAGAATGGAGCTTCCTCGTCGCCCTGCGGGAGCAGCGAGCAACCTCCAAGCAAGACGACCAAAATAAGGGCAAGGAAAAATTTTAACTTCATAGCGCCTCTTAAATTTTATCTTTAATTCCAGACCGGCGCTAATCCGCGCCCTTTGCGAGGTCGAATCCGCACTGCGCTACAAGCGCCTTATCGCTTGCGATGCTATCGCCGGTGGTGGTTAGGAAATTGCCCGTAAGCGCCGAGTTGATGCCGCATCCAAGCGCCGTGCGCACGTGCTCGCCCAAATTTCGCCTGCCGCCTGCGAAGCGCAGATACGCGCGCGGCAAGATAAAGCGGTAGATCGCGATCGATTTTAAAATTTCATCGTGCGCTAGCGGCGCGGCGTCTTGCAGCGGAGTGCCTTTAATCGGGGTCAGGATATTGATCGGCACGGAGCTAACGCCCAGCTCTCGCAGTTGCAGCGCCATATCGATGCGATCCTCCATGCCCTCGCCCAGCCCGAAAATCCCGCCGCTACATACGTCAAGCCCCACGGCGCGGCAGTTTTGTATCGTTTGGATGCGGTCGTCGTAGCTGTGCGTCGTGCAGATCTGCGGATAAAATTTGCGCGAAGTCTCGAGATTGTGATGATAGGTCTGCACGCCGCTCGCTTTAAGTAGCGCCAGCGCGGGCTTTGAGGCGATCCCCAGCGAGGCGCACAGATGCAGCCGCGTCTGGCTTCGCAGCCGCTCATAGATCGCGCAGTATGCTCTCAGATCGGAGCTTTTTTGAGAAATTCCGCGCCCGCTGGCGACGAGCGAGAAGCGGTGCGTCTGCTCGGCTTCGTTCGCAAGCGCGGCGCTTAGCACCTGCCGCTCGCTCAAAATTCCGTAAGTCTCGCAGCCCGTGTTAAAATGCGCCGACTGCGCGCAGTATTTGCAGTCCTCGCTACAGCGCCCCGATTTTACGTTTATGATCGTGCAGAGATTAAATTTATCGCCGCAAAACTCGCGCCTGATTTCATCCGCCGCCGCAAAAAGCGCGCCTAAATCCTCGCATCGCGCCAGCTCTAGCGCCTGCTGCTTTGCAATCTCGTAGCCGCCTATCACGCGATCTTTCAACGCGCAAACATAAGCTTTATCTATCAGCATTCATCCTTTTTGATAAAAATGCGTAATTATACAACGCTAAATTTAAAGCAAAGCTCGCGCGTGAAATTTTGGCGCAGGAATTTTGCGCTAAAAATTTACGCGGAATTTTACGCCCTTGCTCGCCGATTTTGTGCCTCGATTTTTGCGGACGGCTCGTCTGCGACATCTGCGCGCGATTTATCGTTTTGAAATTTTATTTTGGCTAAAATTGCGGCTTTAAATTTAAAGGCAAAAAATGAAATACGACGTTATCGTTGTGGGCGGCGGGCACGCGGGTATCGAGGCAAGCTTAGCCGCCGCAAAAATGGGCGCAAAGACGCTGCTAATTACGATCTTAGCCGAGCAGATCGGCGCTGCGAGCTGTAATCCCGCAATAGGCGGCCTTGCGAAGGGACATCTGGTAAAGGAGATCGACGCGCTGGGCGGTCAGATGGGGCTTGCGGCGGATGCGTGCGGGCTGCAGTTTAGAATTTTAAACGAGAGCAAGGGCCCCGCCGTGCGCGGCTCGCGCGCTCAGATTGATATGGATGAATACCGCATCTACATGCGAAATTTGCTACTAAACACGCAGGGGCTGGATGTAAGCCAAGAGATCGCGAGCGAAATTTTAACCTGCGAGCAGGATGGCGTTCCGCGCGTTTGCGGCGTTAAGACCCATCTTGGCAACATTTATGAGACCGAGCATCTGATAATCACCGCCGGCACCTTTTTAAACGGGCTAATTCACGTAGGCGAGAACAAGCTGCAAGCGGGGCGCGTGGGCGAGCTAGCGAGCGTCGAGCTAGCCGAATCGCTGCGAAGTCTAGGGCTGCAAATGGGGCGGCTAAAGACGGGCACCTGCCCAAGGATCGATGCTAAGACGATCGATTTTAGCGTGCTTGAGCGCCAAGACGGCGACGCGGATCCGCGCGCTTTCAGCTTTCGTAGCAAAAATTTTGCGCCGAAGCAGCTTGCTTGCTTCATCGCTTATACGAACGAATGCACGCACGAGATCATCCGCGAAAATTTCGCCCGCGCGCCGATGTTTACGGGGCAAATTTCAAGCACCGGCCCGCGCTACTGCCCTAGCATCGAGACTAAAATTTATGAGTTTCCAAATCGAGACCGCCACCACGTCTTCGTCGAGCCGCAGACGCGCGAGGCTACGGAGTATTACGTAAACGGGCTTTCTACGAGCCTTCCTTACGACGTGCAGGTTGCGTTTTTGCACACGATCAGAGGCTTTGAAAATGCAAAAATCGTCCGCCCTGGCTATGCGATCGAGTACGATTTTATCGATCCTACCGAGCTTAAACACAGCCTCGAGACCAAAAAGATCCGCGGGCTGTTTTTAGCAGGCCAGATCAACGGCACCACCGGCTACGAGGAGGCCGCGGCGCAGGGGCTGATGGCGGGCATCAACGCCGTGCTTGATTTGCGCGGGCGGCAGCCTCTGATCTTGCGCAGGGATGAGGCGTATATCGGCGTTTTGATCGATGATCTGGTTACCAAAGGCACGAACGAGCCCTACCGAATGTTTACTTCGCGCGCGGAATTTCGTCTGCTGCTGCGCGAGGGCAACGCCGTGCTGCGCCTAAGCGAATACGGCCGCGAGATCGGGCTTTTAGACGAGGCAAGCTACGAGCGGGCGCGCAAGTTTAAGCTAGACGTAGAGAGTGGAATGGAATTTTTGCTAAAAAAGCAGATTACCCCTTCGAAACAGACGCTTAGCCTGCTGCAAAGTATCGGCGCAGAGCCAATTTCGCAAAGCTGTAGCTTGCAAAAAATCGCCTCTCAAAGCGGCTTTTCAAAGGCGGGTCTGCTTGCTCTGGCGCCGCATTTTGAGGGCTTTAGCGATGAGGTTTTGGATGAAATTTTAACGCAGTGCAAGTATCATTTCTACATCGCGATGCAGCGCGCCGAGGTCGAGAGGATGAAGGGGTTGCTTGGCGTCGCGATCCCGCCGCAGATCGATTTTAGCAAGATCGGAGGGCTTAGCAACGAGATCGTGCAGAAGCTAAACCGCTTTGCGCCGCCGACGCTTTTTGCCGCGAGCGAGATCAGCGGCGTAACGCCCGCCGCGATCGATATTTTGCACATTTACATAAAACAAAATTTCGGCGATAAGCTTGGGATAAAGCGAGAATAGCATGCTAAAGCATAAAAGGCTCAATAAAGTAATTTTAAAATTTATAGTGAAAAATCTGGACGATATTTTAAAATATGTTTCAGTTTGAACTAAAACTATGTTTTGATAATTATGCCAATAGTAAATTTAGATTCATTGTCATGAATTGCTCAAAAAATACTTTTTTTACATACAGTATGTCGCCGAAATTCTTTTTTATTCACTTCCCGGTTCAAAATTATTTCTCGAACAGCATAAATTAAAGGACGCGGTCGACAACAACATTCAAGAGTTAGGTTTTAGTATTGACACCTCAGGAATAAACAACATATTCATATTAAAAGACGTTATACAAGAAGAAGAAGAAATACCTACTATTTTTGGAGAAATAGTCGAACGATATATAGATGGCATTAAATATATAAATTGTTTTAAATTTGAGCTACTAAACTACATATATAAAAGAGATCCATTGCATTTTGCTAAAATTAATAAGGGAAAATCCGCTTAACTTATCTTGAGCCGTTTATATTTACAGAGGAGATAAATCCGCCCCGAGCGAGGCGGATTAAAGATTATTTTTCGCTAGGCGGATACATCTTCCAGCTACTATCTACCTTCCAGTCTATCGGGTGACAAGACATACAAGTATTTAGCTTTTGCGGATGATGCACGGCGTGGCATGACTGACACTGTAGCATCTCATTGGCTTTATTGTGAGTGCCTTCTTGCGGGTTAGATAGGCCATAGTGCGCGGTCTTTTTTCTTATGTCGGCTATCTTATGACAGCTAGTGCACTGCTCGTTTTTAAAGCCCCTTTGTTTCGCCGGCATCTCAAAGTCGCCTGTTACATACATCCTGACCTCGTTTAGCTGCTCGCCTATGGTTGGCGTGTGGCAGTCGTGACATGTTACATTTGCGTCGTTATGCTTTTTAGCTAGCATATCTCCTTTTGTAAAAGAATCGTACTCTGGCTGCATGTTGTGACACATGATACAAAATTCAGCCTTGTGGCTAGCGGCCTCTATCTGATGAAACGCTATAAAACCGACGATAGCGGCTACTATTAGTCCTATTATCGTATATTTTCTTTTCTTGCTCATGCTTGTACTCCTTTTGCGTTTGCCACAGCCTGATAGCCTGCTAAGCGTCCGTAGCATAGGCATGTTCCGTGGCTAGTGCCGGCTAAAACTACCGGATAGTCGCCCAAAAAACGTCCGCCCATAACGTTACCGCAGGCATAAAGTCCCGAAATTTCGTTATAGTCGGTATCTAGCACGTTTGCAGTGCTTGGCTCTACGGTGAAGCCGCCCATGACGACTAAGCTAGCACCTACGCCCATCTTGCCAGCGTAAAGCCTATATTTATCGGTATTTCAACCGCATCTTTTACAGTTTTTGTTTTTTTGAATTGTTTATCAAACAAAGAAATGTTTTTGGTAAAAGCGGTGCAGTTTTCAAGAAATATTTTGCTTTATAAAAAAAGATTCCATGAAATTACTTTGGACTCATATCTAAAAATCTAGTTTATCTTGGTTTGGATTGGAAAATGGCATTAATGCAATTTTGATATTTGATTTAACTAGTCTGATGTTTTGCTTAGACATTAAATTCAAAATAAGTATCTCAGTAATATTATGCGGTATAGTATAGGTTGAATTTAGCAAATTTTTGGTCGCCATTGCACACTTTTATCTTAAAAATTCTATAATATCGAAATGAAATTCAAGCAAAATTATTTTTACATTTTATTAGTCGCCGTTGCTGTGGGATATTTTTATCTAGTTTTTACAAACTATGATGAAAACAAACAACAAACATACGACTCTGCCGTCTCAAGCCAGATAAAAACGGTACAAAAATACAAGGCAATCATAAATGAGCGTATCGAGCAGCAAAAGCGACTGCTTGAGGAGACAGCAAAATTTGTTGCGACAAAAGATTATACACAAGATTATACTACGATAAAAGGCGTGCTTAGCATTGTTGCTAGAACGGGTAGCTTTTTAGCAGTCTATGCCGGATATCCGGATAGCTACAGATTTGTCGCAAGTAACGAAATCGAGCCGCAATATAATTTCTCAGACCGCCCTTGGTTTGTGGCTGCAAAAGAGAGTATGACAACAAGCTTTACCGAGCCATATATAGACCATCAGCTTGGTATCTACGTCATCTCTGTCTCAACGCCACTTTTAAAAAATGGTAAATTTATAGGTGTTTTGACGGCTGACCTTGACTTTGAAATTTTTCAAAAAGAGCTTGCCACACTCTTTCCGCTTGCAAATGGCTCAGCGTTTTTAATGGTAGATGGCAAAAATATCCTCGATCAAACAGAGCAAATTTTAGACTTTTCAGGCACTCAAACCAAAGAGATATTGCAAAAAATTTCAGTTAAAAAACAAGGAAATGAGCAAATTCTTATCAAAAATAAGCCTTATATTTTTGTATATGATACGCTCGAAAATAGCAAATGGATGCTAGTTAGCGTGCTTGATGAGGGTATGATTTACAGGCAAATCGACAAAAAAGTGCTAAAAGATCTTGGTATTTTTTTGGCATTGGCATTTTTTGGTGTTTGCGCCTTTGCTGCTCTTTATGTGGCGCAGCGAAAATTTTATAAAAACAAGCATCTTTTAAATCTTTTTGCCAAAAACCCAATAGGTGGGCTTGTCATCGCAGATAAAGCTGGCAATATCGCCTTTATCAACAAAGAATTTGAGAAAATTTTTGGCCTAAAATTTAAGGCAAATATCGGTAAAAATTTAAAAGAACTCTATAGTATTTTTTGCTCGAATAAAACCACACAGAGTATATTTACCCAAATCAGCAGCAACCCAACCAAGAGCTTTAGCTTGACTTCAAAAAAGGGTGAGCTGTTTTATAAAACAGAGTTTTTGCCGCTGCTCGATAAACAAGGCTTGTTTGAGGGCGTTTTTATCATGTCGCATGATATTACGCATGAGGTAAACTTGGAGCAAAACAAGCAAAAACAGGAACAAATTTTACTGCAAAATTCCAAAATGGCAGCACTTGGCGAGATGATAAGCGTGATCTCACATCAATACAAGCAGCCTCTAAATACGCTTTTGCTTCTTGCAAGCGATACGTATGAGCTGTTAAGCGGCAAAAATGGCGATAAAATGGCACTAAAAAATATTGAAAATATACGTATGAACGTTGAGCTTATGAATGAGACTATCGATGTTTTTAGGGATTTTTACAAAGAGGATTTTTGTGAGAAAGAATTTGACCTAATCAACGTGCTAGATGATGTTTTATACATTTGCCGACCGCAACTTCAAGTAAAAAATATCGAGTTACGTTTTACATACGAGGAAGGCTCTTATAAGATCAAAAGCTATGCAAACTACATAAAACATGTGCTTATGAACCTTATCACAAATGCAAAAGATGAGCTGGCAAAAAAGGCAAAAAATAGAGAAAATTTCTCCCCTTATGTGGCTATAAATTTGAGCCAAGATGAGAGCAAATTTATTATTACTATCGAAGATAATGCAAATGGTGTAGATAGTGAGCTTTTAGATAAAATTTTCGAGCCGTTTTTTACCACAAAAGGCGACGACGGCACCGGCATGGGACTTTATCTTTGTAAGCTTATTTTTGAGAAAAAACTACGTGGTGACATAAGGCTTGCAAATGCTAAAAATCCGACAAAATTTGAAATAGAGCTATTAAAATGAATGAAATTTTTAAAGAGTTAGCACACTTAAATGTGCTTTTGGTTGAGGACGACACACAGTTGCAAGGAGTTTTGGCTGGACTTCTTGCGCCATATGTAAGCCAAATCTATAAGGCACAAAACGGGCAAGAAGGCTTAGAGTGCTTTAGCAAAAACGACATTGATATTATCATCACTGATATAAATATGACCCATATGAGCGGAACATCGATGGCAAAACGGGTTAGAGAGCTTGATGCACGCATGCCTATCATTTTTATTACAGCCTATGATACCGATGAAAATTTACAAAACTCGATAAGCATACAAAATTCAAATCTGCTTAAAAAGCCATTTGATAAACAGCAGCTTTTAATCATGATATTAATGGCCACAAAAAACGGCGTAAAGACTATTAAACGTTTAAATCTAGGTCGTGGATTTAGCTATGATATGCAAGATAGATTGCTTTATAGCGAGAGTGGAAATATTGCTTTGACTAGAACTGAGCAGCGACTTTTGCATATCCTAGCGATAAATAAAGAGCGAGTCGTATCATTTGAGATGATAGAAAATTTCACGTGGAGTGGCAAAGTAGCGTCATTTGATACTATGCGAAACTACATAAATAAACTGCGTAATAAAACCTATGCGCAGCTTATCAAAAACGTTCAAGGACTTGGTTACAAGCTCTCGATCGATGATGAGGCTTGATAGTAAATTTAAGTCTAAAAGCAATTCCGTGATTTGATTTAAAAATTGCTGAAAAATTTCGACCTAAGCCTGGGGATATAGTCCATCAAAGGCCGAAATTTTCTAGTTTATAGAAATAAAGCACAAATAAAGTTATTCTATTGGGGCTTTGCTTTGTAAAAATCTAGTCAAAGTTTGCGTTTCTGTCTCATCAAGTCCAGCATTGCCAATCATAGTTTTTATAACACTTGGC
>NZ_CALJPC010000028.1 GCF_937981295.1 uncultured Campylobacter sp. | reverse complement strand
CGCCGGGGTGCTAAGGGTGCTAAGCAGGACGTAATGTTTCGACACTTTTAACTCAGGCTCTTTGGGCGCTTTTGTTTTGTTTGAAGGTTTGTTATTGCAGCTGCCGCAGCAGCCTTCACACGAATGTGGGACTTCTATCTCTTTATTCGCAGGAATGAGCGTATCTCGACGTATACCGAGGATTAGCGCCATCTGCGCGATCCTGCTTTCCGGGATACTCTTCCTAGTCTTCCAGCCGATTAGCGTTCCGTATGGAATTTTTAAAAGGGCGCTAAGCTCTGCATCGGTCTTAACGCCGGCAAAGAAGCGAGCTCTTGTTAAAATTTCGCTTACTTTATTCACGACAAACCCTCTTCTCTTGTGAACTACCTGCGGCCCGGCTCAAAAATTTCGCCGTCGCCGGTGTATATCCAATCCCTACTGAAGCCGTATCTTTCGGCAAATCGCATAACCCACTCAAAAGGGATAAGCTTCTCGCCAAAGCGAACCTTTTTATAGATAAATTTAGACGTGTTTAGAAAAGACATCACGTCGTTTAGGCTCTGATTGGTAAGCCTCCTCATCAGATCTAATCGATCCCCGATAGAGTAGAAATCGATACTCTTGCGCATTTTTTAACTCCTTTTACGCAAAGATTTGATATAATTAAGCGATTTTTGTCCCAAAAAGGGTAAAAAATTTCGTTCGTTTTAATTCAATTATAACTCATTTTGAGTTACTTGTCAAGAGTTTTAATTCATTTTGAATAATAAAAAAGGAGCAAGAGATGACCGGAACAGAAAAAGTTATGATTTTAAAGGAACTCTACGAGGTATCTACTGATGAGGAGCTGGCAAATAAATTGGGGATTTCGGTTTTTGCCGTAAGAAATTGGAAGCAGAGAAACAGTCTGCCTAAAAAATATGAATTAATAATAGCAGGGTCTAGTGAGAAAATATTTGATGCAGAGCTGTTAAAATACAACAAGGCGAAACAAGAGGGTAGGGAATATAAATTAGATATAGATGTGCTTAGGGCACAACACGGACAAACGCTACTAAGATATTTTGAAAACGTTACCGCCAGCGCAGGCTACGGCAGCGGCAATGATGACGAAAATTTTGAGGTATTAAATGTGGGGCGGGCATTTTTAAAATCTGTTTTTGGTATAGATACGGCTAAACGCACCTATGATATGATAAAGGTTAGCGGGGACAGCATGGAGCCTTTTGTGAAGGACGGCGACATAATACTGATAGATGCAAATGCAGACATAAAGAACGGCGATATAGTAATAGCGAATTTATTTGGGGACGTGTATGTTAAAAAATTTTTGCGCGACAAATTGCACAACAGCGTTAAACTAACATCGCTTAACGCTTTCTATCAAGATATAGTGCTAAAAGATGACGAAGTTGAAAATTTGAAGCTGATCGGAAAGGTTATTTGTAGGTTTTCTATAGATATGAAGGTGTTTTAAAATGAAAAAGATCGCTTTAATTTTATGCGTGATGCTAAATTTTGTCTTTGCAGAATGTAAGTTATACGAGAGCGCAGATAAAATGACCGATGAAAAATTTCATTGGACGAGTTGTGGAGACGAGACTTTTAATATAAACGTTTTTCATATGAAAAAAGAGATACGTCCGCAAAAAACCAATATGTATATCATAATATCCGATAACATAGACGGATTTCTTGTCGAATACACAAGAGGAAACTTTGGCCATCAAATAATAAGGATAAGGATCGATAAAAATCAATTCTTTGATGTAGATGCAGAGATAATGTCCGGATATTACGGGAAAAACACGAGGGCGTCTTTTTTTATAAGCCCAGATCAACAAAAGCAACTAATGGAGGGCAAAAAAATATTAGTTCGATATATTACGGGACAAAACGGGGTGAGCACCGAGAGCATAGATATTTCAACTATAAAAACCCCAAAACAAGAGGATAAAAAATGAAACAGGTTATTCTGGCTTTAAACGGCATCGGCATAGTTATTGCACATCTAATAGGCGCCATAAATACTATAATCGGAATGTATAAAATCTACGATAGCATTATTGCCGCAGTTATAGGTGGTCTTGTTAGCGGTATCCCGTTTATATGGCCTATTCAGCATTTATGGTTTGCGGGGCTTGAATATTATAAACTTGATAAGCTCACTATTCACGGAGAGATCGCTATAAGTGTATGGCTTTTTATTTTTGGTATATCTATTTTGGCTCTATTTATGAAAGAAAAAAATCAATAAAAATTTTTACAAAGGATGGAATATGAAAAAGCTATTTTTACTTTTTATTTTTTGCATATTTGCCGCAACGAACGCGGGTGCAGCGCAGCGGGTGGGCGGCTATACAAAGCGGAACGGCACTTATGTGATGTCGCATCACAGAAGCTACAAAGATAGCAGTAGGTTCAATAACTACTCTACGAAGGGAAACCGCAATCCCTACACCGGAAAAAGGGGAAGCAAAAGCCCCTATAAAACAAAGAGCTATAGAACCAAAAGGGGCTGATGTTTAGCGACAAGAGGAAATTTACAAAAACGACCGAAGGTTAAGGATTTTTTGGTAAAATTACTTTCCATAATAAAATTTCAAGAAAGGATGAAAGATGGGCGAGACATTAAGATATATTGCTTCAGGATTTAGAAATGCTTTTACCACCTTCCCGCTTGAAAGCGATATGATCTATAGGGCGGGCGACCTATCAAGGAGAATATACAAAAAGAGAATAAAAGAGCTAGAGAAAAGATATGGCGAAGAGCAGATCAAAGAGAAAAAATCCAAGAAGCAATCATCCGCAGGCAATAAATAGCCAGCCGATTCAAAACTATATAGATAAGGCAGTTCAGCAAAATTTAAATATAAACGTTATCCCTTCGGAACTCAACCAGATTTTGCAAAAGGATCCCAATTACGCGGAAAGGGCTATGCAATACCTAGAAAACGATCAGAAGCATAGGCATGAAATCGAGGATAGAATTTTAGCCGTCGAAGAGAAGGAACAGAGCTTAAGAGCGCAGGAGGCGCCGCAGATTGTAAAGTTTAATCTAAGGGGACAAATTTTTGCCACAATTATTATTTTGTCCCTGGTCGGCTCTTTATTTTATAGCATTTACAAAGATTATTATTGGATAGCCGGCGGGAGTATCATCGTGACGATAATCGCTATTTTGCCTCAATGGTTTAATAAAGACAGAAAAAAAGCAGATCCAAACGAAACCGACCGAAAATAATTAAATTTATTTGCATATGAAATTTACAAATAAAAATCCATTTTAAAATTTTGCGCTAGCTAATCCGAAGCGATTACATAAGCTTCCTATAAGTAAAAATCTATATAATATAATTATGAAATATATAAAATTTACCTTCGATAAGCGCAAGGCCGAGATCAATTTAGCCAAACACGGCGTAAGCTTTGGCGAAGCAAAAAGCGTCTTCGCCGACGAGTTTGCGCGCGTGATATTCGACGATGAGCATTCGGAAGACGAGGAGCGATTTATCATTTTAGGTATGAGCGCGCGAGCGAGAATTCTCGTCGTGGCGCATTGCTACCGTGAAAAGGACGAGGTCATCAGAATCATATCGGCGCGCAAGGCCACCGCTCGCGAAACCAAGCAGTACGAGGAGTTACGATGAAAAAAGAGTATGATTTTAGCAAATCGGTTAAAAATCCGTATGTAAAAAAGCTCAAAAAGCAGATCAGCATAAATTTAGACGCCGAGACGATCGAATATTTTAAAGCCCTTGCCGATCAGAGCGGCGCGAAGTATCAAACGCTTATCAATATGTTTTTAAGCGAATGCGCGGCAAAGGGGCTAAAACCGAATTTTTTATAAATTCGCCCTTAAAACGCGCGCCCTCGCTTTGTCCGCATTTCATCGGCGCCGCCGAAGTTTAAATGGCTGCGGCGGCGGATAGTTAAATAATCGAGACGTCGAGCTTCTTGCCTAGCGCGCTTACCGCAGAGCTTAAGGTGCTTAGGGTAAGAGAGCTATTTTTTGGATTTAAAAGCCTAGATACGACGGCTCTGCTGGTATTCATACGCTGCGCGAGCTCGGTCTGCGTAATGTTTTGAGCCCTCATCTCTTCTTCAATCTGATAAGCTATAACGCGCTTTATCGCCACGGCTTTCGTCTGTTCGTAAAACCCATCCTCTTTCAAAAAATCATCAAACGAACTTAAATTTTCCACTTTCATATTCACTCTTCCTTCTTTTGTTGCTAGCCTTACTTTTACTCTAATTCCCTTGCGCGCTTGCTCGCCAGATCGACATCCTGTTTCGGCGTCTTTTGCGTTTTCTTTATAAATCCGTGAAGCAGCACCATATACCCGCGCTTCACGATAAAAATCACTCTTGCAATCTTTCCGTCCGAAATATCGCTACGCACCTCATAAAGTCCATTTCCTAAACTTCTACACACGGGCATCCCGATCGGGTAGCCGAACTCCACCGTCGCAATATCCTCTCCTATGATCCTGCGATCCTCTCTATCCAAACCCAACAACCACTCCCGCACAGGCTCATTGCCGCTTCCGCTTTCATAAAAAACAGCCTTAACTCTTTTCATGGCAGTAATTGTATCAAAAAAGATACAAAAAAGCAAATCGCAGTATAGAAAAATTAGGACGCGGGGGAATAAGCTATCCAAAAAATAGGGTCAAATCCGGGCAGGATACGCCCTTTTGCGGAGTAGAAAATGCCAAACGACGAAGATTATTCGCTGATCGAGCGCGCTTTTAGGGATCTTGAGGAGCAGGAAGAGAGATTTCTGCGCTGCGAACGAGCATATCGTGCAGTTTATAAAGAAGACAACCGCACGAGCAAGCGCAAGAGCGCGGAGCGAAGCCGCTCAAAGCTTTACGTCCCGCTCGTAAAAACCACCGTAAATATCATCCATAGCGTATTCAAAACTAGCTTTATGAGCGACCGCTGCCCGATCGAAGTAAAGAGGGTAGGACTGCGAAGCGATCACGATCTAATCCTGCAAAACGCGCTTACGGCGGTGCTGAAAAACTATTGGAAAAAGAAAGAGCATCGCGTGGGGCTGTCCAAAGCCGTGCTTAGCGCGCTGTATCTGCCGCTGGGTATCGTCAATCTATTTTATGACAAAACAGCCGCGCAGATCCGCACGAAATTTATCCCGATCACCGATCTGGCGTTTGATCGCCA
>NZ_CALJPC010000027.1 GCF_937981295.1 uncultured Campylobacter sp. | reverse complement strand
CCCGCCGCAGAATGGACGGCAATGAGTTTTTGTATCCGCTCATCGACGACTACAATATGAGCGAAGCAGACTGCACGGCGTATCTGAAAGAGCGTGAGATGGAAAATCCACTCTATCGATACTTCAGCCGCACGGGCTGCTATTTTTGTCCTGCGCAGTCAAAGCGCGCTTTCTATCAGGTATGGAAAAATTTCAAGCCTGAATGGGAGTATATGAAGCGGATCGAAGCTGAGTTTTTGACTATGCGAGATAGCGGCGAGCACGTGCTTAATACATCGTGGTTTGCGGGGAATTTAACCTGCGCGAATATGGAAGCGGAATTTGCTCGCCTAGATAAGCAAGGCTCTTTGGCGTTTGATGATGAGCCTCTGAAAGATTGCTTCTGTAAAATTTAGAGGATAGGCGATGAGAGAGATTAAATTTAGGGCGTGGAACGTTCTAGATAAGAAAATGCTTAATTGGGGCGATATTTTTCACCTACCGGCTTGGGAAATTTTTCCTGGAACTCCGGAACAAAGACCCTTTAATATTATGCAATATACAGGAATGGAAGATAAAAACGGGCGCGAAATTTATGAGGGCGACGTCGTCAAATTCATTTCAAGACTTGACGATAGCAAAAGAATGGGCACGGTCAGATACTGGGCAGGTGACGCTGCGTTTCTGATCGAGTGTGAAAGAGAGATATTCTTTTTGCTTCACGATGCGCTCAACCGGGAAGTCATCGGCAACATCTACGAGAACCCGGAGCTATTAAAGGATACAAAATGACGACAAGAGAAAAGATAGAGGTTATGCAAGCCTATACGAGGGGCGAGGAGATAGAGAGGCGTTCGGCTAATTGCGAAGAAGATGAATGGGCAGCAGGATTGCCGGTTTGGAATTGGGAGAAATTCGAATACCGCATCAAACCCAAAGAGCCTAAATTTAAAATAGGCGATAAGATAGTGTGTAAAAGCTCACGAGATATCGCCAATCCCGAGGTTTGGTGCGTCGGATCGTCTATGATAGAGGGAATAGACCCAGATGATTTCATCAATACCAACGACGTCCTTTGGTTTTGGGAATACCAAAACGTATATGGCGAGTGGGAAATGACAAACGCTAGATACACAAAAAGCGACCTTAACAAAGAAGTGCTCGGTCCCAATGAAAGAGAAACGGCTATACCTCTTTATGCGCTCGGATTTAGATTGCCACAAGATTTAAAGGAAAGTTTATCGAAACTAAAAGCGTAGAAGCGATCGGGCGAATAGTACCGTTGCTTTTTTACGTGAGCTTTGAGAAACTCGAGAGGCTAGAGCGGTTTTTACGCTTAGAGATAAAAGATAAAGATTAAAGCCCCTTGCGGGGCTTGTGAAGAGGCAGAGATATTTTAACATAAAAGGCTTAAGAATGAATTCACTAGAAGCGTATTTTGCACAAAGAGACTGGATATTACGAAGTGGATATTATCGCAAGCTCACGTGCTTTAGCGCCTATTTATACGCTGATTTTAGAGGGCGCGACACACTAATAATATATGTGCGCGATCCGGACGAAAAAATCGCGCGATTTGCATTTACGCTTACCACGGCTACCGGTCAAAGAAGCAGACGAGGAAGTAACGCATTCGACAATCTATCCATAATAACATCCAGTATGCAAAACATTGACG
>NZ_CALJPC010000026.1 GCF_937981295.1 uncultured Campylobacter sp. | reverse complement strand
TTAGAGGTTACCATAAATTAAATTGCAAAAAATAACATTGTTTATGTAATATTATGTTGACATTTTTTTTTGATGAGTCTATACTCCATACGATATTTTAAATTTTATAAATTTATCTACTTGAAAGAAATTAAGAATTTAATAGAATTTTATGCAAAAATTTGGGCTTGAAATTTTATGTGTAAAATCCTGCGTGCGCAGGGTGATAAATTTTGCCATAAAATTTTTATGGCAAAATTATACGATCAGACTCGCAGTACGTTTAATCTTAGCTACAAATAAAATCATTTAGGCTCTAAGGCTTATTCTACTAGATAGGCTTAATTGGGTATTTATAAAAACAACTTGCGCCGTAAAATACTTGCGACAATTTTGCACAATATTGCTTTTAGGAATTAAATTCCGCGACGTCAAATCATAAAAATTTTAAGGATTTCGAGCTATTCAAGAAGCAAAACGCCTATTTTTTCGCTTCTTTCGGCGTAATCGGCGGATCGAGCTGCATGATCTTATCGCCTAGGCGCTGAAAATTTGCAAGGCTTTTTAGATGGAAATACGCTAGCTCCAGATATCCGCGGCGCGCGAAATCCGCAAGCTTTTTATCGCTTAACTTCAAAAGCTTTTCGCGATTTACGACCGAAAAGCCGTTTAGTAGAGATGATTCCTTGCCGCTAGAGTTGATACCGAGCTCCTTGGCTTCTAAAATCCCCGCCTTTTGAAATTCCGCCGCGGCAACGCGCGTGCGCATATCTAAATCGGCGTAATTTTTCATCACCTCTTTTAAATTTTGTAAAAACGGCGTCGGCTTACCGTCTTTAAAAAGCGCCTCGCCGTCGCCTTTGATCTGTTGCGCGTCCCCATCGAAGCAGATCGCCGTCTGCTCGCCGATCTGAGCTAGGAAAAACGGATAATTCTGCACCGAAGAAGGCACCGTTCCTTTATAATCCTTATCAATTAGGACGTTTTTGGTGCGCCCTAGCAGCGCCACCATTTTGGGTTCTTTTTCGATGGTAAATACGATAACGAGGTTGTCCGCGCAAAACGGGATCTCCGGCGCGATCACCGGCACGAAAGGCGCGGTAGGAAATGCGTCTGCGTGATATTTCAAATCCGCGTGTTTAACGCTATCTAATACGACTGGGGTCATGTTTATCCTTTAAAAAATTTTAGCAATTATATAAAAAAGAATATTAAAATTCTAAAGGGTTTTGAAATTTCGGCTGTTTTTGCTTGCGTAAATTTAGACGTTTGGAATTTTAAATTTGATAGAATCACCGTTAAATTTAAGGAGCGAAAGTGGGTTTGGATGAGCTTTTGGCGCTTGCCGAGGATGCTGCAAAAAAGGCAAACGCCGCAATAATGCAAAATTACGACAAATTCGATGTTTTCGTCAAAGCGGACAGATCGCCGCTTACGAATGCGGATATCGCGGCAAATGATGCGATAATGCGCACTCTAGAGCCTAGCGGCATCGCGATCTGCTCGGAAGAGCGCGTGCTGGATAGCAAGCGGCGCATGAGCGAGGAGAGATTTTGGCTGATAGATCCGCTGGACGGCACGAAGGAGTTTATCGCGCGCAACGGCGAGTTTTGCGTCTGCATCGCGCTGATCGAGTATGGGCGCCCGATTTTAGCGGTAATCGGCGTGCCCGTAAGCGGCGACATATATAGCTCAAATGGCGGCGGAGTTTATAAAAACGGCGTACTGCTCGCTCGTCCCACTAGCGCGCCGCAAATCTTCATGCACGGCCGCCATAGCAAATCCGAGAAATATCCGCAATTTGCGCAAAAATTTAAAATGCAGCTCGTGCGCAAAGGCTCTGCGATAAAATTTTGCATCTTAGTCGAGGGGGGCGCCAGTGCATATGCGAGATTTAGTGATTGCTCGCTTTGGGACATCGCCGCGGGAGATTTTTTGCTGCATCAAAGCGGCGGAGCGGTAGTGGATCTAAAGACGATGAAGGCGCCGCTTTATAACGGAAAAAGCCTGATAAATAACCATTATGTGGCGGTCGGCGCGAATGCGATAAAAAATTTATCTGAAATGTTAGAATTCGCAAAGAACTTTTAAGTTAAATTTATAGTAAACACTCTATAATATAAGTCCAAAAATTTTTTATCAAAGGATAAAAACATGAAGGGCTTTACTATGATCGAATTAATTTTCGTGATCGTGATTTTAGGTGTTTTGGCGGCAATTGCCATTCCAAAACTAGCAGCTACGCGTGATGATGCGGAAGTCGTTAGAGCAGCGCAGAACGTATCTACATCACTGACTGATCTAATGGCTTATTATACTTCGCAAGGCGAGTATGATAATAGCACGACAGGTTTTAATAACATGACGAATGTTAAAAATCCTATTACCGCAAAGAATAAGGTTTGTGCCACATACACTGTCGATAGCAAAAATAAGGTTACTCTTAAAAAGAGTACAGATGGCCTATGTGCTCACGTATGGGAGATGCCGGGGCTAAAGAATATAAATACTGTATATTCGTCTGATGCTTTGCTAATTATTACACAGTAACTTCTTTGGCGCAGAGGCTACCTCTGCGCCTTCTTATTCAAAAACCCAAGAAAAATTCCAATCATCCAAACAATTGCGAAAAATATAAAGATAAAACTCCAAAATTGCGCCAGATCCACGCTTTTACTTGCTGGAAACAGATACCAGCCTCCGCTATAAAGCGCCGTTAGCTTAGCTTGCAGCCCCTCTAGCGTTACATCAGTTGGTACTGCCGGTATGTCGAATGCGCAGCTGTTAAATGTCTTAAAAATTGGCACTATGCTTAGATCAAAATTTAAAAATCTCACCGCTCCACCACAGCCGCTCATCCCGCTCATATCTCCGCTCCCTCGCAGTACCGTGTGAATTTTAGCTAAATTTAGCGATGAGACAAATCCTAACGCCGCGCCGTAAAACCATACCGCATATCCGCAGATTGCGCCGTAAACGCCCTTGCCGCAAACTGCTAAAATCACCGCTCCTAGCGCTATGGCGCAAAGTGCGAATCTCACGTGAATGCTAAAGCTTTCCGGATAGATAAAAAGGAATTTTTGCAAGAAAAAATATGAAAATGCTAGCCAAAAAAGCGCCCAAATAGCGCAAAAGGCGAGAAATCTTTTAGAGTATCTGTTTTGAAATTTTAAAATCATAAAAATCCTTTCCGCGCATAATTTTATAATAAATTGCAGATATTTTTGCTAAAATCCCAGCTTTCATAGCAAAAATTTCAAGCAAAGGGTAAAATTTTGAAGGGTTTTTTACGCAGATTAGAAAGAGCTTTTGATGCGTTCGCAAATATCTTAGGCGTATTGAGTATCGTATTTTTGGCGCTTTTAGTTATAGTCGTTTTTTACAATGTTGTGGCGCGTTATCTTTTTCCTGCCGCAAATTCCGTCGCTATGCAAGAACTTACGTGGTGGCTATATTCGGCGATGTTTTTATTCGGTGTGACCTACGCACTCAAAGAAAACGCACACGTTCGCGTGGATATTTTTTACGAAAAATTTAGTCCCACTGCAAAAGCGCTCATAAATATCTTAGGTACGATATTTTTCATTTTGCCATTCGTGGCGCTCGTGGCGTTTTTTTCGATCGATTATGTAAGCGAGGCTTATGCGAGCCATGAGGCCAGCGCCAATCCCGGCGGTATGCAGCATCTTTGGATCATCAAGTCCGCAATCACGCTTAGCTATGCGTTTTTATTTATCTACGCATTTGGATTTTTGATTAAAAATATTAACGCCCTGCTTGATGTTAGGGAAAACAAAGGCTCGGAATTTCTTAGTGGGAATTCTTCGGGCGCACAGAGTGTGTGAGGGCAAAATGAGCTTAAATTTAAAATTCTATAAATTTTACACTTTTCGCTCTTGGGCGGAATTTTGCCATGGCAAGATAAAAGGTGGCGAGTTATGATAGGCATAGTGATGTTTGCGGCAGCGCTTTTTATGCTGCTAATGGGATTTCCCGTTGCGTTTACATTTGGCGCCGTGGCTGTGATTTTCGGCTTTATCTACGGACTTAGTGAGGCGTGGGATTACGCGCAGGGCTTTGAAATTTTAACCGAAGCTTTCGAGGATATGAGCAGGCAGTTTTTCTCACTGATGCCTAATAGAATTTACTCGATTATGGAAAATCAGCTGCTAATTTCGGTGCCGCTTTTTATTTTGATGGGTATGATTTTGCAAAAGACTCGCCTTGCGGAGCGCTTATTAGAGTCGATGGCATTTTTATTCGGCGGCGTACGAGGCGGCGTGGCGATCAGCACCGTTTTGGTGGGCGCATTACTTGCGGCTACGACGGGCATCGTGGGCGCGACTGTCATCGCTATGGGCGTCATTAGTCTGCCCGTGATGATGAAATACGGCTACGATAAACCCCTAGCTACCGGCACTATCGCTGCTGCGGGCACGCTTGGGCAGATTATCCCGCCTTCTATCGTGCTGATTATTTTAGGCGATATACTTTCGGTTTCGGTGGGTGATCTTTTCTCCGCAGCAGTTATTCCTGGACTCGTGCTAGTGGGTTTTTACGTGATTTATATTGCGATTATTTCATATATTTGCAAAGATTATGCGCCGCCTGTTCCGCCGATAGAGGGGCTTAGCAAATCAAAGCAAATTTTTATCGCGCTTAAAAACGTCGTGCCGGTGCTCGTGCTGATTTTGCTCGTCTTGGGATCTATTTTTGCGGGCATCGCTACGCCTACGGAGAGCTCGTCGGTAGGCTGCTTGGGTGCGATAGCGCTAGCTGTTTTATACCGCACGTTTTCGTTTAGACTGATCTATGACGCACTAAAAAATACCGCTAAAATTTCGGGCATGGTTTTTATGATTTTGATGGGCGCCACGGCATTTTCGATGATTTTTTCTTACACGGGCGGAGATGAGGTCGTAAAAAATTTTATGGAGAATCTGCCCGGTCAAGCATGGGGATTTATCGCGCTTACGATGGTAGTTATCATAGTGCTTGGATTTTTTCTAGATTATGTCGAAATTTCATATATCATTTTACCGATACTTTTGCCGATAGTAGAGTCTTTACATATCAATCCCGTGTGGTTTGCGATCTTAATCGCTGTAAATTTGCAAACGTCGTTTATGACGCCGCCGTTTGGATTTTCGATATTTTTTTTAAAGGGCGTGACGCCGCCGCAAATCCATACCACGGACATTTATAAGGGCGTGCTACCTTTTATTTTATTGCAAATTCTAGTGCTATTAACGCTCGCAATCTTTCCGGGGGTTTTCGGTTTAAAAGCTTTTTTAGGCTAGAAATATTAAAATTCACGCTAAATTTAACCTAGGAGCTAAAAATGGCTAAAAAGCTTATCGACGTTATGGATACGACCTTTCGCGACGGATTTCAGTCAGTTTTTGGCGCGCGCGTGGCGATGGCGGACTTTTTGCCTGCCGTTAGCGCGGCCAAAGACGCGGGCATCACGCACTTCGAGTTCGGCGGCGGCGCGCGGTTTCAGAGCCTGTATTTTTACCTAAACGAAGACGCGTTTGAGATGATGGATAAATTTAGAAGCATCGTGGGGCCTGAGGCGAACCTGCAAACCCTTAGCCGCGGCGTAAATACCGTCACGCTCGATACCGGCAGCCGCGAGATCATCGATCTGCACGCCAAGCTTTTTGCTAAGCACGGCACGACGACGATTAGAAATTTCGACGCGCTAAACGACGTGGAAAATTTAAAATTTAGCGGCGAGTGCATACATCGCCACGGACTCAAACACGAAGTCGTGGTTACGATGATGGATCTGCCGCCGGGATGCAGCGGCGCTCACGATGCGGCGTTTTACGAGAGGATTTTGCGTCAAATTTTAGACGCGCAGATTCCGTTTGACAGCGTCTGCTTCAAAGACGCAAGCGGCACCAGCAGCCCGCAGAAGGTCTATGAGACGATCAAGCGCGCGCGTAAAATTTTAGGCGACGGGGTGCATATCCGCTTGCACACTCACGAGACGGCGGGCGTTAGCGTCGCATGCTACCAGGCTGCGCTCGTTGCGGGCGTAGACGGCATCGACCTTGCCGCGCATCCCGTAAGCGGCGGCACTAGCCAGCCCGACATTCTCACGCTGCTGCACGCGACGAAGGGGCAAAATTTCGACCTGGGCCTGGATGCAGAGAAAATTTTAAAATACGAAGAGGTTTTGGGCGAGTGCTTGAAGGATTACTTCATGCCGCCAGAAGCTACGCAGGTAAGCCCACTCATTCCGTTTTCGCCTATGCCGGGAGGAGCGCTTACCGCAAACACTCAGATGATGCGCGATAATAAAATTTTAGACAAATTCCCCGCCGTCATCAAGGCTATGCGCGAGGTCGTCGAAAAGGGCGGCTTCGGCACGAGCGTGACGCCGGTTAGTCAGTTTTATTTCCAGCAGGCGTTTAACAACGTAATGTTCGGCCCGTGGAAAAAGATCGCCGAAGGCTACGGCAAGATGGTGTTAGGTTATTTCGGCAAAACGCCTGTTAAGCCGGATGAAGGCGTGATTAAGATGGCGGCGGAGCAGCTGGGACTACAGCCTACAACCAAACACGCTGTAGATATCGCCGATGCCGACGAGAGTAAGAGCGTCGCGTATGCGCAGAAGATTCTACGCGAGCAGGGCATCGAGCCTAGTGAGGAGAACATATTTATCGCGCTTGCGTGCAAAGAAAAGGGCATCGCGTTTTTAAAGGGCGAGGGCAAGGTGATGAGTCGTAAAAAAGAGGACGTAACACCCGCCGCAAGCCATCAAAGCGGTATTTCTAAAAACGGCAAATTTGACGTTAAAATTAACGGCAAAATTTACAGCGTAGAATTCGCAGGGCAAAATGTGCTCGTAAACGGCGATCGATACGACGTTAGCTTCGATACCTCAGCGCCCGCAAAGCCGCAAGTGCAAGCCGCTCCCGAAAGCAAGGCAAGCGGCGCGGACGGCAACGAAGTAAAAGCGACGCTTCCTAGCAACGTATTTAAAATTTTAGTCAAGCAAGACGATATCGTCGAGGCGGGGCAGACGATAATCGTACTTGAAGCGATGAAGATGGAGATAAATATCGAAAGCCCGCGCAAAGGTATAATCGATAAAATTTTAGTCGCCCAGGGCGATACGGTCGATGCCGATCAAGTGCTCGCGATTTTAAGATAAGCTCTAAAATTTAGGCGGCGCTCCCGCCTAAATTTCATGGCGATCATCCTCGGTGCTTAAGCGAGCTCACCTAAATTTTAAGCTATAATAGCGCAATCTTTTATCAAAATTTAATTTAAAAAGGACGCAAAATGACAACTCCGAACGATCTGGATAAACTAGGTCTTAAAGATATCAAAAAAATCAACCACAACCTAAGCTACGACGAGCTTTTCGAGCTTGAAAAGGCAAGAGGCGAGGGGCGCGTATCAAGCAACGGCACCTTTATGGTCGATACCGGCATCTTTACGGGTCGCAGCCCGAAGGATAAGTACTTCGTAAAACAAGATCCGAGCCAAAAATACATCGCCTGGGGCAAGGTAAATCAGCCCATCTCAAAAGAGCTTTTCGATAAACTTTTAGCCAAAGCTAAAGCCCAGCTAAGCGGCAAGGAAATCTTTATCCAAGACGCCTATTGCGGCGCCAGCAAATCCAGCCGTAAAAACGTGCGTTTCGTAACCGAGGTCGCGTGGCAGGCGCATTTTGTTAAAAATATGTTCATCCGCCCAAGCGAGAGCGAGCTAGCGGAATTTCATCCTGATTTCGTCGTTTACAACGCGTGCAAATGCAAAAACGAAGATTACGCGAGCGACGGGCTGCACTCCGACGTTTTCGTTATCTTTAATGTCGAGGAAAATGTCGCCGTTATCGGCGGCACGTGGTACGGTGGCGAGATGAAAAAGGGAATTTTTTCGATGATGAACTACTGGCTGCCGCTTGCGGGCAAGATGTCGATGCACTGCTCGGCAAACGTGGGCAAGCAGGGCGACACGGCGCTATTTTTCGGCTTAAGCGGTACGGGCAAAACGACGCTATCGACCGATCCAAACCGCAAGCTAATAGGCGATGATGAGCACGGCTGGGACGATGAGGGGATATTTAACTTCGAGGGCGGCTGCTACGCGAAGTGCATAAATTTAGACCCGAGCAGCGAGCCTGAAATTTACGCCGCGATCAAACGCAATGCGCTGCTTGAAAACGTGGTCGCGGATGAGGCGGGCGTCGTGGATTACAAAGACGGCAGCAAGACTGAAAACACTCGCGTCAGCTACCCGATCTATCATATCGATAACTACGAGCCAAGCTCTGCGGGCGGCCATCCGAAAAACATCATCTTCTTAACGGCCGACGCATTCGGCGTTTTGCCGCCGGTCGCAAAGCTAACTAAAGAGCAGGCGATCTATTATTTCCTAAGCGGATATACGGCAAAAGTCGCAGGCACCGAGCGCGGTATCACCGAGCCGGTGGCGACATTTAGCGCATGCTTTGGCGAGCCGTTTATGCCGCTGCATCCGACCGTTTATGCTAAGCTTCTGGGCGAAAAGATCGACAAGCACAATGTTAGCGTCTATCTGGTAAACACCGGCTGGAGCGGCGGCGCGTACGGCGTGGGCAAGCGAATGAGCATAAAAGCCACGCGCGCGTGCATAAACGCGATCCTAGACGGCAGTATCAAAAAGTGCGAATTTGAAAATTTCGAGAAATTTAATCTAGCGATCCCAAAAGAGCTCGCAGGCGTCGAGACGAAGCTGCTAAATCCGATCAATACATGGACGCACCCGGCGGAATATAAGATCACGCGCGATAAGCTTGCAAAGATGTTTGAAGAGAATTTCAAACGCTACGAGGACGTAAAAGAGGGGGTCGAGTTTGCCAAAGCGGGCCCTACGGCTTAGGCTCCTGGGTCTTGGGGCGATCTGCGCGCTTTTTGCCGCATGCGAAAACGCCCCCTCAAATTTAAAACAGCCGCTCGTTGCGATGAGCGGCTTTTCCTTTTACGACGATCCGCTAAGCTACATCAACAATGTGCGCGCAAAATCGGGGCTAAATCAGCTTTCGCAGAATGAAATTTTAAACACCTCCGCGCTTAATCACGCAAAATATGTCGTCGCAAACGAGGCGATGTCGCACGACGAGACTCCGGGCAGACCGAATTTTACGGGTGAAAATCCGTCAAAGCGTGCTTTTTACGCAGGCTATAGTGCCGTCGTGAGGGAAAATTTATCCTATAATTCAAGCGATCTAAAAAGCGCGATCGACGGGCTTTTAAGCGCGATTTACCATAGATTTGCATTTTTGGATTTTGCCTCGGATGAGATCGGCATCGGCTATTTTGAGCACGGCAAAAAAAGTAGCTACGTTTTTGAGATGGGAAATTCGCGCCTCAACGCCTTTTGCTCGCGGAATTTAAACGACGAAGGAAGCGGCAAATTTCTACTTGGGATGTGTAAAAACGAAACGCTACGGATGAGGGAGGATAAGTTCAAAAGCGCCACCGCGCTAAACTCGCACCCTTACGTTTACTACCCGAACGACGAGCCCGCGCTTGCGTTTTTCAGCAATGAAATTCCAGATCCCATGCCCGAGTGCAAAATCACCGCAAACCCCGTAAGCGTGGAATTTAATGCCGAGGGGCCGCCCGTAGCGATGAAAAGTTTTAAAATTTACGAAGGCGGCAGGGAGCTTCAAAACGTTAAAATTTTAGACAAAAACTCCGATCCTAACGCCATTTTAAGCGATAGGCAGTTCGTGCTTTTCAGCAGAGAGGTTTTTAAATTTGACACCAAATACGGCGCGGAGTTTAATTACGAGCAGGGCGGTAAGCAAAAAACGCTACGGTGGGAGTTTATCACGCAGGCGCCTAAATTTAGATACTTCGTCGTGCAAGGCGGAGAAAATCTGAGCGTGAAAAACGGCGCGTTTTACGATATATTCGTAGCCCCCAAGGACTGCAACGATTTGATGAAAAGCTACAAAACCAGCTACTCCTTTATGGATAAGCCCGAAATTTCAAGCCCCGCGGCAAATATGCTGCGCGTAAAGCTAAACGGCGCAAAGGGCGCGAAGCTTGAAATTTCAACGGACAACGGCGCGATAATAAATCTATATTTAAGCGACGATTCCAAGAGCTACGGCGGCATGGGTAAAATTTACGCCGCAATCGCGGCGGTTTTGACGGCGATCATTTTGTTTTATCTTTTGGCAAGAAAGCGGAGATGACGGGTGCGAGAGGGCTATTCGGCGCAATGCCCGCTTGTAGGCTAGGGGTTTTGCTTTGCAGACGCGGCGCACCGCTTGCAAAAGGCAGATAATAAGGATAGATCATGAGAAAAAACGAAGGTAAATTTTATATTTCGCTAACGGGCGAAAATAGCCATGAGGTGGATATCCCCGCGGGGCAAGGCAGCTCTATAAGTATCGCGCCTAAGGGTTACGGCGATGCTGATGCCTATGTGAATGCGGATACGCCTATTTCGTGGAGCGCGTTTGATGGAATGCAAATACCGGCCGGCGGGCATTGGCCTAGGTTTTTCTACTATGCGGGCAACGACGCGGGTTTTGCGCAGTGGTCGCAGGGGCGTGAGATAGAGAGCTTTTTCTGGGCGCCGCAAAAAGACGTCTCGTTAGATCTTAGCAAGGCTCATATTCGCCGCCTAAGCCTAGACTGCGATCGCTTTAAAATTTGCGTTCGACTCGGCGTAGATACGCGCAAGGCGGAAAATTTTACGATCGAGAATGCGGGTGGGCTTAAAGGCGTTTCTTTTTGCTTTCGCGAGGATGATGCCAAGGGCGCGGAGCCGTTTAAACTACCGGTGTTTGCGGCGCTAGCGGGCATAGAGCGCATAGAAATAGACGCGCCCGTTTGCGGGCGAGCCATTTGATTGCGAGAGTTTGTTGCAGTTTTCCGCGCTAAAAAGCGTCAGTCTAAACGGCGCCGTCTGCAACCTGCGTGCCCTTAGCG
>NZ_CALJPC010000025.1 GCF_937981295.1 uncultured Campylobacter sp. | reverse complement strand
GGATTTTAATCTAAATTTTACTCATAAATTTTGAGATTATTTTATAAGTGCATGGCGCACGGCTTGTGGGAATAAAATTTTAAACAGATTTTGTGCAAAATTTCAAAATGTAGCTCAAGCTCGCAAACAGATAAATTCACTGCAGCCTTGCGTTTAGAATTCAGCGCTAGTGATAAATTTCGCATCTTTACTTCGGTGCAAATTTTAAAATTCTATATAGGAGATAAAATTATAAGCCCGCGCAATGCATGAATTCTAAAATTCCACATCGCCTATAGAATTCCACGCCTCACACGACACATAAGTTTTGAAAATTTTAAAATCCCACATCGTAGATAAAATTTAGAAATTTTTTTATGGTAAAATTTTAAAGCTCTGCCACAAATCCTCTGTCCGCGCGGCGAGTTCCAAATCCGTCTAGAACTTAGATTTTCCTCACCAGCTCAGGAATTATCGCTTCGAAATCGACCCCTTCGTAGTCCTTGCGCTCCTCGTCGCTCATCGTCTCTTTTATCGTGCTGACGACGAAGTCCGCAGCGATACGGACCGCAGTTTCCAGGGACTTGCCGCGCATTATTGCGCCAAAGGCTACGGCGGCGAAAATATCGCCGGTGCCGTTAAATTTAACCGGCAGCAGCTCGTGAAAATACTCGTTCGTCCTGCCCGTGCGCGCATCGTAGCTGAAAACCCCGCACTGATCGGCGATGTAGCCGATACCCTTTAAAATAACCTGTCTGGCGCCCAGCTCTCGAAGCCTTGCAAGCAGATCCATTATGAAATCCCTATCCGCATCCTCGCGGTACGGCACGCCTGTAATCGCGCAGGCCTCGGTGATATTGGGCGTGATGATGTCGGCTTGAGCGCACAGAAGCGCCATCATACGAGCAAAATCCTCGTTAAAGCCAGGATAAAATACGCCGTTATCGCCCATACAAGGATCTACCAAAATAGTTTTGCCCGCGCCGCCGAAGCTCGCAAATAGCTCGCTCATAATCTCGATCTGTGCCGCCGAGCCCAAAAAGCCCGTGTAGATGCCGTCAAATACCACTCCGCGGTCTTTCCAATGCGCCATGATCGCGCGTATTTGAGAGCTTAGATCGCAAAAGGTGTAGCCCGAAAAGCCCGTATGCATTGATAAAACCGCCGTAGGGATCACGCTCGTACTGATCCCCATCGCGCTTAGTATCGGCAAGGCGACGGTCAGCGAAACCTTGCCCACGCAGGATATATCTTGAACGGTAAGAACTTTTTTCATCACAATTCCTAAAATTTTTGGCTCTATTTTACCGCTATTTATATTAAAAAGGCGAATTTAAATAAAATTTACTCTACGAATAGTCTAAATTTATGATATTTTTGGCGTTTTTCCGCTAAATTTTAAGTTGAGTTCGCCGCAAATTCGGCGTATAAATTTAAAAAGGCAAAAAATGATAACCGCAAAAGCTCTCTATGCATCCGCGCGCCTTAGATCGCTGCCGCTTAGCGTCTCGGGCGTACTGCTCGGCAGCGGCGCGGCATACGGTGCGGGCGTATTTAGAGCGGATATTTTCGCGCTGGCGCTGCTTACGACGCTGCTGTTTCAGGTGCTAAGCGACTACGCTAACGACTACGGCGACGCGGTAAAGGGCACCGACGACGAGGGCAGGCTGGGACCACGTCGCGCGATACAAACGGGACAGATGAGCGCGGAGCAGATGAAGCGCGTCATCGTCGCTACGGCGCTACTTGCGGCATTTTCTAGCCTCGCGCTAAGCGTTTTGGCATTCGGCGAGCGGTTTTATCTCGTGGCTCTATTTTTGACGCTTGGCGGCGCGTCGATATACGCCGCGATCCGCTACACCGTGGGCGCCGGCGCATACGGCTATAAGGGGCTTGGCGACGTTTTCGTGTTTTTGTTTTTTGGGCTTTTGAGCGTACTGGGCTCGTATTTTTTATATGCCCGCTCGCTTGATGCGGCGCTACTGCTGCCTGCGTGCGCGTGCGGGATGCTAAGCACCGCCGTGCTAAATCTAAACAACATGCGCGACATCCAAAACGACGCGCTCAAGGGCAAGCGCACGATCCCCGTTCGTATCGGACTGCGCGCAGCCAAACGTTACCACTACGCGCTGATCGCGGGCGGAGCGGGATTGATGCTTTGCTACTCGCTTTTGCGCGGCGGCTCGGGCGTGAGATTGCTCTACGCGCTGAGCTTCGCGCCGCTACTTCGGCATCTCTTTTTCGTCTCGCGCGTGTGGGAGTGCTGCCACTTCGACGGACAACTCAAGGTCGTCGCGCTGTGCACGTTTGCGATGTCGGCGCTGTTTTTCGTCGGGGAAATTTTAGGCTAAATTTAAATGCCGCGCAGATAAAATTTACGTCGGCACCGCAGCAAAGTCCTCTCGCGCAAAAGCGCTTTGTGCGAGTTCTCCTAATCTTGCAATCAACCTGCTTGTCGCACAGCAAAGCGTCTGCGGCAAGCTCGCTCAATGAAAACGTCCATAGCATATCTCTGTCCGCCTGATGGCTACCGCAATAAAATTTAAGGGGGCAAACTCCAGGTCTCCGCGCCGTCTTGTATCGTTAAATTAAGCGAGCAATACCGCTCTTAAGTCCATACAAGCCCCGTCACACCACGCTTTAATTGCCGTTTTGACGGCGAGTTGCCCGCCTTTTGCGTCAAATTTAAAAACTAGAGCATTAATTCTACAAAAGGCCCGCGTGTTTGGCGCGGTGGGCTTTGTGCTTATTGCACGGCGGCAGTTCGCACCGCAAACGTTGCTTTAGCCCTACTTTTGAGCCCTCGCGCCGCTAAAATTTTACTAAATTTTACGCACCGCCTTTTTGAAACGATGCTTGCAAAACCATGTCTTTCTGCACATAGCCCCTTAAAATTCGAAGCAATTTTGCACATTGTTTAGAACTTCGCGGTCGCAATATCCGCCGTTTTGCTCGCAAAAGTCCAAAACCGCCACCTCATTCGGCACGCGGCGAGCTCGCAAAATCCAGTATGAGCCTATGCGTGCCGTCGCAGTCGCGATGCGCCAAGCTCTAGCCCAAGAACTTAAATAGCCCCTCAAACTCCGCCCTATTCATAGACAGGCTCTTTTCAAACAGATCTCGCTGCCGCTACGCCGCGAGCTTTTTGAGTTCCTTTTTCTAGATTTTTCCACTCTTTCTCCTTTGCTGCGCCGCCTTGCCGCACGAATATCCTTTGGGCGCATTAACCTCATACCCGTCGTCCCCCGCCCTCAAGCGGGATGCAAATTTCATCCAAACCGTGCGCTACCTCGTCTATACCGAAATAACGCTTATTAATTTTAGCAGAGCGAAATTATAGCAAAAGCAGAGCGCGAAATCGCAAATCCGATGATTAAATTTTATCTAGAATAAAGAGCTATGTTTTCGGCTAAATTTTGCCGTACCGAGGGATAAAATTTAGCAAATTCGGATGAAATTCTATCGAGTAGATGTGTAGAATTTGACCATAATCTAAAACAAAAGCGGCCGCGCTCGAAATACGGCCGCTAAATTTTAAAATTTTACTTCTCAAACGCCTTTTCTACGCTAAACGGAAACGCCTGATAGCCCATCGCGTTGGTCATTTTGATTTCGATTGACGGCTCTTTTGCGCCCCACTCAAACTCGTTGATGTGAGGGCTAGGTACGCCGACCGGGCGACCTTTGGCGATGTCAAACTGCATGCCCGCGACCGCAGAGTAAACCATCACGCTATCTAGATCGTCTTGATACTGCGCGAGCGAGGTAACCGAGCTGTACCACTCGCTGCCGCGCTGTTTGCCGTACTCCCAGACTTGCTCGACGGTTTTAGCTTTTTCGTCGATTTTATAGACGACCGCGCGGGAGTATTTCATACCCGCCATCGCAGGCTGCTCCATGCCGCGGGTGTCGCCGTTGTCAAAGACGGTTAGATACACTACGCCCTTTTTAGACTTGCTGTCGATTCTAAATGCTGTGTGTTGCGTCCACTGCCAGTCAAATCCACCCTTCTCGCTCTCGTAGCCCGGGCATTTTGAGTATTCGTCCTCGCAGACGATCTTTTTGCCGTCTTTATCTACAGGCTGGAGCAAGTAGCCCTTAAACTGATCCTTCCAGCCTTTGTGCGCGCCCATTATCCACTTGACTTTTTTGTCGCGGCCGATCTTGATGACGGCGTCTTGGTGGCGGCTGGAAATGATGATACTATCGTCGCTTGGGTCGTAGTCCACGCTATTTACGTGCGCCCAGTTGCGTCCAGGGCCCGAGCCCACGATGTCGCCCCATTTTTCGTTCGTATCCATAGCGGCTAGCTCGTCCGTGCTCGCGGTGTGGCCCGCCTTGCTAGCGTCGATATTTAGGCACACCGCGCCCTGATCGAGCGTTTTTAACACGATGTCACGATACGGATCTAAAATTTCATACAGCCTAAAATCATCCACGACGTTGCCGTCGCGATCGACCTCGACGATGACGTCGCGCACGGTGCGGACATTTTTGCCGTCGGCGCGCTTATAGTTGGCGTTTGCCGCGCGGAGGAAGTAGTGGCCATTTTGCGCAACGTCCATGGAGTGCGAGAAGTCGTTGTAGCCCGCAGGCAGCTCGCGGTTAAAAATTTCGCGGCCCATTATGTCGTATTTGGCGTATCTTTGGCCATATCCCCACGTCATCGCGCCGTCGTCGTTTTGCTTAAAGCCCATCATGACGCCCGCAGAAAAAGGCTGCTTGAGGTCGTAAATTTTACTCGGCTCCAGGTACCAGCGCACTTCGCCTTTGGTGTCTAGGATGAAGTTATTCGGGCTGTAGTTCCACTCGATCGCGCCGCCTGCAGGGTTGTTCCACACGACTTTGGTGCCTTTGCCGGTTTTATTTACGAAGTTATTTACGTAGTAAAGGCGGTTAGCAAATTTCGCGCTCGGAGCCTTTACGACCTCGATTTTATCAAACAGCGCGCCTTTTTGAGACGGCATGCCGGAGCTCTCCAAATAGATCGCCGGAGCGTAAATTTTATAGCTTTCTTTTACGTGCTCGGTTTGACCCTTGTAAATTTTATCATACTCGACCTCGACGGTATTTTGATAGTCGGGATAGAGCCCAAAAACCGGGATTCCGCCATGCGTGCGCAGGTGTTTATCGGCGACTTTATAGCTGATAACCTGACCGCCAGGCTTTGGTACGATAGTGACTTTCGCGTTTGCTAGCGTGTATCCGCCGTTTTTGATGACCGCCGTTAGAGGCGCGATGTCGTATGGGTTTACGACTACTTCGCCGATCTTGCCCGGGACGGCGTAGTCTATGTGCGCGCCGCTAGGTCCGCCGATAGCTAGCGCTGCCGTGCTTAGACCGCCGAGCAACGCCGCGGCTAGCGCAAATGAGGAAAGAGTTCGCTTCATCTTATTCTCCTTTGAATTGGTTTGATATCGTAATTTTAATCAACCTCGCTAACGTAGAAATCACGCGTTTATTAAAACTTGCTTAATTGTAAAAAATAATTTCAAATTTTAGCTTTTGCGCCAAAATTTAGCCGAAATTCTATAAATTTAATCTAAAATTTATCTTAGCGTGAGTTCTGCGGCGGCGAGAGGATATAAAATTAACTCAAACAAAATCATTTTAAGGAGCACTCCATGAACCTACTTTCTAAATTTAGCAAAGGCTTTCTAACAGTCGCGATGTTTGGCGCCATAAGCGCTGCCGCGTTTACCGAGGGCGAGGACTACGTCAAGCTAGAAAAACCGCTACCCGTAGAGCAAAACACACTGGTTAAGGTCTTTAGCTACGCATGCCCGTTTTGCTATAAATACGACAAAACCGTCACTCCGAAGGTCGTCGAAAAGGTCGCGGGGCTAAAATACGTGCCGTTTCATCTAAAAACCAAGGGCGAATACGGCGAGGCGGCGAGTAAAATTTTTGCCGTTTTAGCCGTGATGGACGAGGAAAAGGGCGTGAGCCTGCTAGATGAAAACTCGCTGTTTAAAAAGGCTAAATTTGCCTACTACAAAGCCTATCACGATCAAAAGCAGCGCTGGAGCGACGGCAAGGACGAGGCTGCGTTTTTAAAGACGGGGCTTGATGCGGCCGGCATTAGCGAAGCGGACTATCAAAAAAAGCTAGGGGATCCAAAAGTCGCCGAACTGCTTAAAAAATGGGACGAGAGTTACGACGTAGCAAAGATCCAAGGCGTGCCGGCCTTTGTCGTAAACGGCAAATACCTCATCATGACGAAGTCGATCAGCTCCATCGACGGCATGGCGCAGCTAATTGAAGAGCTACTCAAAAAATAGGGCGCGGGCATGAAATTTGCGGAAAAAATAGCAAAATTCGCAGACAGCCGTCTGCCGTGGGCGATCCTCGTAGCAGTGAGCGTAGGGCTTGTTATCCTCGCGCACTCGCTGTTTCAAAACTACGTCTATATGCCGCCTTGCGAGCAGTGCGTCTATATCCGCTTTGCATTTTTGTGCATGGCGCTAGGAGGCCTGGTTGCGATCATAAATCCTAAAAATTTGCTCCTCGCGCTCGCGGGCTACCTATTAGCCTTTTGGGGCGCGATCCAGGGCATAATGTATAGCGTCAAGCTCGCCAAGATCCACGACGCCGTGCACGGAGACGATCCGTTCGGCGTGCAGGGCTGCTCGACCGAGCCGCACTATCCGTTCGGCCTGCCGCTTGAGCGGTGGGCGCCCGATTGGTTCTTGCCTACGGGCGACTGCGGCTACGATAATCCGCTAGTGCCCGAGGGCGTCACGCTAAGCGGCTTTCAAAAGTATCTGGTGGATCTTTATGGAGACGGCTGGTATCTGATCCCATCAAGCAAATTTATGTCGATGGCAGACTGCACGCTCATCGGCTTTGGTGTCTGCTTCGTCGTGCTCGCCGCGATGTTCGTTTGCAAAATTTTAACCCTCGCAAAAGCTTAAATCGGTCTAAATTTAGACCGATTTTGCTATACTCGCCGTATGAAAGCCTTACGCGAACATAATTTTAAAATTTACTTCATCATCATTTTCGCAAGCCTTTTCGTGGTGCTTTTGGGCGTAAAAAACTACGAGGACGCCAAGGCGCAGATCACGGCGCTCGCGGATAAAAACAAGATCGCCGCTAGCGAAAATATGGTCGGGAATTTCTCGTTTTGGCTAGACGAGCGGCTGCGTTCGCTGGTGCGCGCGGCTAAATTTATGCAAAACGCAGGCGCGATACGAGACGACGAAAAGCTCGGCGGCTTCATACGTCTTTTTAAAGAAAACTCCGCGGAATTCGACGCTTTGCAGTTTTTGCGCGAGGACGGAGAAATTTTCGTAGACGGCAAGGAGCTAGGCGAGAACGAAGCGATGCCAAAGAGCCTTCGCACGGGGCTTGTTTGGTTTGAGGAGACTAAAAGCACGCTAGCACCCACGGTAAATTTTATGCAGCGCCATAAAATTTTAGGCGAGCCGACGCTAAATTTATGCGTGCCCGTGCTGGACGGCGGCTCGTTTGCGGGGGTGTTTTGCGGCGTGGTGAAGCTGCAAAACATACTAAAAAATATGGAAAAATTTAAGCTAGCGCCCGATTCATACGCCTTTATCGTCACCCACGGCGGCGAAATTTTAACGCCGATGAAGGATGCGGCGCTAAAAAAGCAGATCGAGGATAAATTTAAAGAGCTTTTCCTGCGGGGCGAAGATATCACGAGCCTAAATATCGGATCAAATTTCATCTCCGTCGCCGAGATCCCCACGCTAAACTGGTTCATCGGCGCAGGAACGGATAACGAAAAGGAGCTTGCAGCGCTGCTTAACTCCGTGCTAAAAAACGCTCTCATCCTGCTTTTTGCGTTCGCGGCGCTGGCGCTAGTGGCAAATTTCCTCCATAACTTTATGTATTCAAAAATCAAAAACCTGCAAGACGACTACGAGGCCCTGCTCAAGCACAAAGCCCGTATGAACGAGGCGGGCGAGCTAATCAGCGGTATAAATCATCAGTTTATCCAGCCGGTTAATTCGCTAAATTTGATGATCTCAAGCCTGCTCATGCTGCAAAAAGACGGCAAGTTAGACGCCGCGACGCTAGAGAGTATGCTGCAAAAGGGCCAGGCGGCGACCGTGCTTTTAAGCGATACGATCGAGATTTTTAGAAATTTTTATAAAACGAGCGACAGCCCGCAAAAATTTAGCGTGCAGCGCTGCATAAAAGACCTGCTAAAGCTCATGCACACCGAGCTTAGCAAAGCAAACGTCTCGGTGAGCTTGCGCGAGTTTCAAGACGAAGAGGCCACGCAGCGCATGGGCATCGTGCAGCAAATTTTACTCATCCTCATTCACAACGCAAAAGACGCGGTCGTGGAGCGCTACAAAGACGAGATTGCCAAACGGCAGGTTTTTTTGGACGTCAAATTTGAAAACGGCATGTGCAAAATATCCGTCACGGACTACGGTAGCGGTGTGAGCAGGGAGCTTCGGGATAAAATTTTAACCCAGCCAAAAACCACCAAAAAGCAAGGAAGCGGCATCGGGCTGTATTTCGGCAAAAAGCTCGCAAACGAGAAGCTCGCAGGCGATATCAAGCTACTAAGCGCGGGCGATCCGACGACGTTTGAGCTGAGCTTTGAGATAAATTTAAAGGAGTGAGATGCAAGAGCATTTAAAGCTGCTTAAAGACCTAACCGTCCTCATCGTCGAGGACGACGAGATCGCAAGGGAGCTGCTAATAGGCGGGCTAAAGCCCTACTGCCTTAGCGTCTGGGGCGCGGGCGACGGGCTAGAGGGGCTGGAGCGCTTTAAAAAGCTAGCTCCCGCCATCGTCATCACCGACATCCACATGCCCGCGATGAACGGCTTTGAGATGATGAAGGAGATGATGCGCATCAAACCCGCGCAAAAATTTATCGTCTTTACCTCCTACGACACCGACGACAACCTCATCAAAAGCATCGAGCACGGCGCGGCATCGTTTCTAAAAAAACCCGTCGATATCGCGGCGCTTTGCCGTCTGCTAGTGGCTCTAACCTACGAAAAGGACGAAAAGCTCGTGCGTCTGGGCCCGCAAACCAGTATAAATCTCGCCAAAGAAAAGATCTACAAAAACGGCGAGGAAATTTATCTCTCATTTTTGCAAAACAAGCTCTTTTGGCTCTTTGCGTACAATCTAAACAAGCTCGTGAGCTACGAGATGATCGAGGAGTTCGTCTACGAGGGCGAGCAAACGAGTAAGGGCGCGATACAAAACGTCGTGCTAAGGCTAAAGCGGGAGCTGGAGGTTAAATTTAAAAACATTAGCGAGAGTGGATATATACTGCTAAGCGGCGAGTAGGGTAAATTTAGCGGCTCGTCTCGCGAGCGCTTTTTAATGAGTTTTGTTTTTGCTCCTGCGGCAACCTATTTGGTTAGCCCTTGTCGCAAAAACTGCAACAACATTAAAAATCATCTCACGATACTTCGCTTTGACGTTTTATGTTCAAATTTGGCGTTAAATTTTATTTTGCGGCTCGTCTTTTTCCGTCATACTTCGCTTCGCTTCCCTTGCGGTCTCAACTGCAAGCAGAAAGCGGCTCGCTCGGCTTCGATCACGGGCGAGCGAGTCCGCTCCCTCGCCTCGTTTGCCGCTGCCTCGTCTGACGTAAAAATACTTCACCTTGAAATTTTACATTTAAATTTAAAGTCAAATTTTTAAATTTTAGCTCAAATTTTACCCGCCTAGACTCGCACCTTGAAAATATAAAATTTAGACATTATCGTTCCGCGCGGCTTAGCGATAAAATTTGCTAGAACCCTGCCGCTGCGGCTAAATTTAATGCAGCGCGTAAAACAAAGCTTGCTTTGACGCGGCGAAACCTATTTCGCCAGCAGCTCCTTTACCGCGGCGGCCATTTCATCGACGGAGCCGAACGAAGCCGTGTTTAAGAGATACTTGCCGCTGACGACAAATGCCGGCACGCCTGAAATCACCGCGACTTCGTAGCCCGCGTCCCACTGCGCGAGCAGAGCCTGCGCCTTTTTGCTAGCAAGCGCAGCTTCGTATTCGCTCATGCTCACGCCCGCGGCATCCAGCGCGGTTTTGATGAACCTTTGTTTATCACTGCCGCCGCCAAAATCATCCTTTTTGTCGTGGACCGCTTTGTAAATCGCGAATTTCGCCTTTTTAAATTTCGACTCGTCGCTTAGTAGGCTCACATCGTCCTTTTCATCAAGCACGATAAGGGCTGCAAATATACCGCTCGCCGTCTGTCCGAACACACCCTTGGTCTTTAGATGCCACGGCAAAAACTCCGCCCCTTCGAGCTTTTTCATCAGCTGCGGCGTGACCGTCCTATCAAACGCATAGCAGTGCGGGCACTCGTAGTTAAAAATTTTGACGACGCTGTTTTTCGGCACGTTTAGCGGCTTTTGCAACACTTGATAATTAACGCCCTCCTCTAGCGCGTTTGCGCCCGAGCCAAGTAAGCAAACGGCAGCTAAAATTCTTAAAAATTTAGCGATTTTCATAAAATTCCTTTGCGGTAAATTTTAAAGATTGTATAAAATAAAGGGTAAATTTGAAATAAAATCTAAGCAACGAGCTTCTTTTTTAATTCTTTAACCATTTCGAGTTTAAGTTCCTTGGTTGTATAATGCCTGAAATTTTACATTTCAAAACAAGGAGTAGCTATGAAAAAGTCTATTTGTATCGCGATTTTGCTATGCGCCAGTTTGATGGCGAGTGAGTGCACCGCAGTGTATGGAGATGGAAAAACGGAGCTAAAGCTTGCTACGGGAAGCCCGGGAGAGCTTGGGCTACTCGAAGTTTTATCTAATGAATTTAGCAAGGCAAACGACACCAAAATTTGCTGGATAAAAGCAGGAAGCGGTCAGACTCTCGAACTTTTGAAAAATAAAAAGATAGATATCGCTATGGTTCACGCTCCAAAGGCGGAAATAAGCGCCGTAAAAGAGGGCTGGGCTACGCAAAGGACGTTGATCGGATCAAACGAGTTTTTTATCGTAGGGCCTAAAAACGATCCCGCAAAGATAAAAACCGCCCAAAACGTAACAGAAGCCTATACTGATATAGCCAAGTCCCAAAGCCTTTTTTACACCAGAGCGGACAACTCCGGAACTCATAAAAAAGAGCTTAGTATCTGGAAAATGGCAAATATCGTTCCACAAGGCCAGTGGTATGAGGCAAATAAAGATTTTATGTTAGCGACTCTTTTAAAAGCTGATAAAAACGGAGCATATTTTATGAGCGATAGCAGTACTTGGGTCGTGGCGAAAAAAGATATAAAATCCAGCGAAATTCTATTTCGTGGCGATAAATATCTAATAAATACGTATTGCGCCCTAAGACAAAACGATAGCGATACTGCCGAAAGCAAGAAATCGAAAGATTTTATAGATTTCGTAGCTTCAAGCGCAGGGCAAGAGATAATTAAAAATTACGGTAAAGACAGATACGGAGAAGGGCTTTACAACGACGCCGCATACGCTCAGAAATATTTTATAAGCGAGTAGAATTTAAGTCTTAAAAGATAAAATTCGGCAAATTTGATAAGCCGAATTTCGACGACGCGGTGGGTAAAATTTAAGCAAGCGGGTTAAATTCCAAACCGAATTTAACCCGCCGCAGTAAATTCTAAATTTACTGCGGCAATCCCAGCAAATTTAATCTCGCCGCGAAATTTTAATAATCAAAAATATTCGGATCAATCACCAGCGCGCGGTAGGCTACGTCGTCTCTAGACGCCGACTCCACGTCCATTTCAAATTTAATGTCGTTTGTTTTCGGATCGATCTCCACGAGTACCATTTTGATCGTCTTATCGGGCTTTAGCAGATAGACGTTCGAGCTTGAGATGAAGTACGTGCTTTTATCCTTTTGCCACTCCACGTTGCTCGTAACCGCGCTATAGAAGTCAAATCCGCGCTCCTTGCCAAACTCCCACGTCTGCTCGACGGTGCCCTTTTTCTCGTCGATCTTGTACTCGACCGCGCGAGAGTATTTTTGCTCTTTTAGCGCAGGCTGCTCCATGCCGCGACCGTCGCCGTTGTCAAATACGCTGATGTGCTTTATGCTGCCCCTGTTATCATAGCGCGGAGTGAGCCACGCAGTGTGCTGCGTCCACGACCAGTCAAAATCGCCCTCGCATCTTGAGTTTTCGCATTTGATCTTGTTGCCGTTTTTGTCCACGGGCACTAGCACTTTTTCTTTAAAGTCCGCACTCCAGCCCTCAGGAGACGCTAGGATCCATTTTACTTTTTTGTCGCGACCGATCTTAACTATGCCTTGGTGGCGAAGCGAGAGGATGATGCCGTCGTCGCTAGGATCGTGCGAGATCGAGTTTACGTGCGCCCAGTTGCGTCCCGTGCCGGTCGAGGTCACGTCGCCAAAAGGCAGATCGTCGCTGATTTTGATCTCTTTGGCGTCCATGTCGATATTTAGGCACACTGCGCGAGCGTCAAGAGCCTTGATTAGGTTGCTGCGGTAGACGTTTTTGCCGAAAATTTCATTCAGATCCCACTCGTCCACAACCTTGCCGCTGCCGTCCACTTCGATGATGTGATCTCTGATCGTGTGCGAGAGCCTGCCGTCTGCGTGGTGGTAGTTGTATTTACCGACGCGAAGCAGCAAATGATCGCCCTTAAGCGGCATCACTTCGTGGCTAAGGTCGATGTAGCCGCGCGGCAGCTCGCGATTATACACCTCCTTGCCCATCATGTCGTAGCGCATATATCGCTGCGCCATGCCCCAGCTCAGATCGCCGTTTGGCAGCTGATGAAAGCCCATCATCATACCGCCGTCCATCACTCTGCGCTCGCTGCGGTCGTAAAATTTCTGATAATCCAGATACCATCTGACCTCGCCCTGCGTATCGACGACGAAATTTTCGGTGAAATCATTCCAGCTAGCGGCACCGCCGTTTTTCCAATCAAGCGGCTTATGGACGCTCGTGATAGTGTTGTTGATGAGATAGAGCCTGTTTTTAAACGCAGGATCGACCTTTTTGACCTTCATCTTTTGCATGTGGCTAAATCTATAATCTCGGCTATACGTCACGATCGGCTGAGCGTAAATTTTATACTTTTCGACCTTCTTTTCGCCGTTAAAAACGTAGCTCACCTCAACTTCGTTTAGATAGTCGGGATACAGCCCCCAGATCGGCACGCCGTCGTGCGTCAGCAGCGCATGCTCGGAGACGTTATAGGCGATGTCGATACCGCCGCCCGGTTTACCGAGCACCCGCACGCGGATATCCTTGATGTCCTTGCCCGCCCTATCGATGACGGCCGTTAGAGGCGCCACGTCGTAGGGGTTGATAAACACCGAGCCAAGCTCGCCCTGCACTTTCACCTGGTGGGCTAAAACGCCCGCGCTCGCCGTCTGCAGCACCGCTATAAAAGCGCCGCCCGCCAAGGCCGCAGCCAAAACGATAGAACCGAAAAAATTCTTACGCATATTTGCTCCTTTTGGGTAAATTTATTGAATTTTACTATTACCAAGTCACACAATAATCATACTAGCTTTAAATCAAATTTAAAGTTAAATTCTAATATATCTACTTAAATTTTAGAACGCAAGCGAGACGGGTAACAGGCTAAAATTTGATATAATTAGCCCTGCTTTATCAAATTTAAGGAGAGAAAATGCCATTCGTAAATATAAAAGTAGCCGCTCCAGAGCCTACAAAAGAACAAAAAAAGCAAATCATCGCCGAGATTACGGACACGCTAGCGCGCGTATTAGACAAAGACCCAGCCGCAATACTCGTGATGATCGAAACGCTCAGTATGGACAGCATCGGTAAAAGCGGTCTAAGTCTTGAGGAGATCAAACAAAATAAAGAGAAAAAATGAGCGAATTTTTATAGGATTTTGAGCTAAAAATCACGCTCGCAGCGGGCGATACTTGCGCCGCTAAGCGGTCTAAATTTACCGAGCACGCAGGCGGGCAGCAGTTTAAAAACCGCCGCCGCAAGCCGTTCTAGCGGGCGAGAATCCGATCTCTCGCCCAAGATTATCGGCGGACGGACGATCTGAAGGCTGTCAAAGCCGAGCTCGCTCACGCGCCGCTCGATCTGCCCTTTGGCGCGCAGATAAAAGCTTGGCGAACCTTCGCTCGCACCCGGAGATGATACGAGCACGAAGCGCCGCACGCCCGCTGCTTTACCCCACTTCGCCGCCCCATAGACGTAGTCCACGTCCACGCGTAAAAACGCCTCGCGCGAACCCGCTTGCTTCATCGTCGTGCCCAGCGCGCAAAAAAATTCGTCAAATTTATGCGGCGCGATATCCGAGATACCCTCAAAATCAACGATCCGCGCGCGGAGCTTAGGACGGCAAAAGCCTATCTCGCGGCGCACCCACGCCTCTACCTCATCGTAACCCGGGCTCTCGCAAAGCTCGCGCACCAGCTCCCTGCCCACGACGCCCGTAGCGCCCAGCACCAAGGCGGATTTTCCCATTTTCGTTCCTTAAATTTCTTTAAATTTTACCGCGTTGTGCGGTTAAATTTTACTTTTACCGTGCCAAAAATTTCGTCTAGTTTGCAAGTCGAGCCCGAAAATTGCGCGCTTGAGCTCGCATCGCAAGTCAAATACATAGCTCACGCGTTAAATTTCAAAGCCACGTTCGGCGCGAAATGTACATCAAATCAGCTTAAATTTTATAAGGCTATACGCAGTCTAGAAGCTGCCGTTTCATCGCGACGCGCTAAAAGCGTAAAAATCAGCGTTCTCCCGCGTAGTCAAATCGCGCAGCTTGCAGGCTAAACTCGAAGCTGTTTCGATCCACCGCACCCACGCATGCATCGCTATCGTAAAGTGCAAGCAAAAATTCCGCCATCTCCTCGCTTGAATGATAGCGCTTAAAAGCAAGATCGTAGTCGTAGCCCGTATCATCCGTCGCCACGGGGCCAAATTCCGTTTTAGTCGCGGCGGGCGCTAGAACTTTAGCCTGCATTTTAGCCTCTTTATCCTGCGCCAGCTCGCGGTGCAAGCCCTCGGTAAAGACGCTTACGAAAAACTTGCTCGCGCAGTAGG
>NZ_CALJPC010000024.1 GCF_937981295.1 uncultured Campylobacter sp. | reverse complement strand
AAAGAGCGAGAAAAGCTCCAAAGCGGAAAATTCCAAAAACTCTTCAAATTTAGCGGATAAAACCCCAAAAGCTTCCGCCTCGGAAAATTCTAAAAGCTCTAAAAACTCCTCCGCCAAAAAAACGCAATCTGCAAAAAACGCGGATCTAAGCTCGCTATCCAAAGAGGATCTGGAATTTTTGCGCTCCACTAGACCTAGCGGTGCGGATACCGCACAAGACGTGGATGAAATTTCATCCGATCGGCAAAGCAGCGAGGATGCCTCCGCAAAAAACGAAGAGGATGAGCCTAGCACGGAAAATAGTGAGCTTAGAAAAAGCAGCGTTAAAAAGGAGGATAAAAGCGCGAAGCTAGCGTTAAATTCCTTACGCTGCGATGCGAACGAGATCGTGCTTGAGTTTAACCGCGATCTGCAGCAGAGCGACTACAAGGATTTCACCATCGCGAGCAACGATCACTTTCGCTTCGTGATTGATTTTAGCGCACGCCAAAAGTCGCACAATACGCGGCTACAAGATAGCTTCGTAGGCGAGGTACGCATCTCGCAATACAACGACAAAACCGTGCGCGTCGTGCTTAGCGACGAGAAAAAATTTAACGCTAGCGTGCAGATCGACGAAAATTTAATGATTTTAAGCGCCGTCGAAAGCTCCAAGTCCGCAAAAGCCGCGCGCGCAGAAAAAAACAGAGATCAAAAATCGGGGCGCAAGCGCGGACGCGAGCAAGATAGCGAGCCGCAAATCAGCACGATAGAGGAATCAGGAGGCGCCAAATGCGCAAGGTGCCAAAACCGCGTCCGTAGCCGCCGGTAAAATTTACAAATCCACCAAGGGCAAGCTCATCGTAATCGATCCAGGTCACGGCGGCAGCGATTCGGGCGCGGTAGGAAACGGGCTGAAGGAAAAAAACGTCGTGCTGGCCACATCCAAAAAGCTTGGCGCGCTGCTTCAAAAGCGCGGCTACAGGGTTCTTTACACGCGCAGCACCGACGTTTTTATAAATCTGCGGTCGCGCACGATATTTGCCGGCAAAAAGAACGCCGATATGTTTATCTCGATCCACGCAAACGCCGCTCCTAACGCAAGCGCGGCATCCAGAATGAGCGGAGTGGAGACCTTTTTCTTAAGCCCGGCTAGAAGCGAGCGCAGCAAAAACGCCGCCGCGCTCGAAAACAAGGGCGATTTGGAGGATATGAATACCTTCTCGAAGCAGACCTTCCTAAATTTTTTAAATCGCGAGAAGATAAT
>NZ_CALJPC010000023.1 GCF_937981295.1 uncultured Campylobacter sp. | reverse complement strand
CCGCTACCCAGAGAGATAGGCTTTGTCGGATCAAATTTCGCCGTTAAATTCTTATCGCTGCTTTGAACTTTATGCTCTTTTTTCGGCTTAGGTTTTTCGATCGGTTTTGGTTTTTCTACCGGCTTTGGCTTAGGCTTTTCGACCGGTTTTGGTTTTTCGACTACAGGCTCTGGTATAGGCTCCGGTTCAGGAATCGGCTCTGGCTCCGGTATTGGCTCCGGCTCAGGCGGAGTTGGTTCCGGTTCGGGCTCGGGCTCCGGCGGAGTGGGCTCTGGCTCAGGATCCGGTTCGGACTGATCGGAAGGAGGCGGGATATTGGGCTCATCGGAGATATCGCCCTGCTTGGCATCATCCATTATGCTATCGATGGAAAAAGCTATCATATCGGGCATGCTAGGCGGCTTCGGTGCCGACGATAAAAGAGCAAAAACACCCACAGCGATGATGCAATGCAGCACCAAAGATACGATGAAGCCTATTGCGCTATCTTTATTCATTGCTCTTTTTCGGTCACGATCGCAAATTTTTCATGGCCCGCCTTTTTTAGGACATCCATGATAGAAATGAAAGAGGCAAATTTCGAGTCTTTATCGTTTTTTAGCACGACAAGATCGTTTTTATCGAGAGCGGCAATTTTTTTCTCAAGCTCATCCTCGCTTATTGCGACATCGTCTAGATAAATTTTAGATTCGCTATCCACTTTGATGGTAACTTTTTTATCCTCTTGCGGGTTTTGCGAGCTTGAAGAAGATGGAAGATTTACCTTGATATGCCCCTGCGCAATGAAAGTCGAGACACTAAGCACGATCGCTAACAGCACCAGCATAATGTCAATGAACGGGACGATATTTAGCCCGTCTCGTCTAGGAATGCTCATTTATTTAACCTCATCGTAGCGGTTTAGAAGCACATCTACCTTGCGAACAAAGCCATTGTAGATGATGAGCGTAGGTACGGCGACGACTAGACCGGTAGCCGTAGCTTTAAGGGCAAGCGAGAGACCTTGCATGATAGCCTTGGTATCGATACCGCTTGCAGTACTCATATCAAAAAATGTGATCATAATGCCGATGACAGTACCTAAAAGACCGATGTACGGAGCATTTGAATAAACAATATAAAGTGTCGTTAAATTTTTTGTCAGAGCCTCTTCATATAGCGCCTTGCTTTTGTAATCGCTCGCCTTAACCTTCGAATAAAAAAGCAGCCTTTCGATAGTAAACCACACGACTAAAAAGCTCATAAATCCGAGGATCGCAAAGATAATGTAATCCACGTAATGCGCCAAAAATTCCATAATGCCCATAAGCTCTCCTTAAAAATTTTAAAAATTTTTATAAATTCAGCAAAGTGCCTTGCCAAAAAATGAGCGATTTTATCAAAAGTAGATTTAATTTTTACTAAAATTTTGATGATCGATATTTAAATTATATTTTATCATTTAGCTTTATTTAATGATAATAAAGCATTCGGTGATAGAATTTTAATGATTTTAAAATGTCTTGATAATTAATATAAAATAAAGGATTAATTTTATATTATTCGCCATTTTTTAATCTCATTATCATTTAGGAGTTTCGTATGAAAAAATTTTATCTGGCTTTGTCCTTGTGCGCGGTTCTTTGCTTAAGCGCACAAGCAGACGAGAAATCAAGCGCTACGGACGCGTCCAAAAGCAAGGATTCAAATACGCAAAGCCTAGGCGTAATCGAAGTTACTAGCGATTCTAGCACGCCTAGCACCGTGGATGATGTCAAAATCAATACTCGCAACGCTACGCTCATCAAAGATGTATTTCGCGACATCCCAGGCGTTTATGTGGGCGGCACCAACGGCATGAATCAAAAAATTTATATGCGCGGCGTGAGCGATCGCGGTCTAAATATCACGATTGACGGCGCGAAGCAAAACGGCAATACCTTTCATCACAACGCCGATTTACTAATCGATCCTGATCTTTCAAAGCCGTAGAGGTCGATGTAGGCGCGCGCTCAGTCGTGAACGGCTCGGGCGCTTTGGGCGGCTCAGTTGCCTTCAGGACGGTAGACGCTTCTGACATGCTTGAGGACGGTCAGGATATCGGCGCCAAGCTCAAAGTGGGCTATACGAGCAATAACGAAGGCTATTCGCAAAGTGCGATGCTCTACGGCAAAGCGTTTGATAGCCTAGATATGCTTGCTGCGTTTAAGCACTACGGATACGGCTTCGACGAATCGGGCAACGGCAAACCTACGGGCGGCGATGGCAACGATATAAATTATTTATTAAAAGCGGGCTATAGCTTTTTGGATTTTCATAAAATTTCGCTATCTACCGAACATATGCAGTATAAAGGCTTGTATCCTTTGCGCCCGGAATTCGGCTCATGGCTAAACGGGCAGCTGGATAACCGCAAATACGAGCGCGATACACACACGATCAAATACACGTATAATCCAAGCGACCTGCTAGAACTCGACATCACGGGATACTACACCAAGCATCAGCGCATCGGATCAACCTCGACAAATGTAAAATGGGGCGTCGAGACCAAGGGCGGCAAAATCGGCGCTAAGAGTAAATTTGAAACGGGCGATCTGGCTCATACGCTACGCTACGGCTTTGATTACTACCGCTCCGAAAACTACGTTAAGCCCGGCAATCTACGCCCCGAGAAGGTCGATAATTATAGCTTTTATATCGAGGATGCTATGCGCTACGGCGGGCTTACGGTAACTCCTGGCGTGCGCTACGAAAGGCACGAGCTAAAGACTTACAACGGTAGAGGCGCTAATATCTCTAGCTACAAATATAAATTTGACGAAGTAAGCCCCGCCTTGGCGCTTGATTACGAGATCGGCGCAGGATTTGGGGCGTTTGCGAGCTATGCGCGAGTATTTAGAGGACCTGACGTAATGGAGAGCATGATGGCTGCGGGTACTAGTCGCGGCAGACCGCTAAGCTGGATGGCCAATGAAAATTTAAAAGCCACTACGGGTAACGCCTACGAAATAGGCGGTCGCTACAAAAGCGAGCTAGGAGAGAATTCCTCGGTAAGCCTAACCGCTAAGTACTTCAGGACGGAGTATAAAAATCTCATCGTAGATAACAATGCGGCGGGCGGAATCGTCGGCTGCCCGGGAGGCGCGCAGGGCACCTTATGCAGGGCTAATGCAGGCGGTGCGGATATTGACGGCGTCGAGCTTTTCGCAAGATTAATATTAGATGATTTGAGCCTTGCTGCGGGTTACACCCACCAGCACGTAGAATATAAAGACCGCGTGCGCAGCGGCTCGGGCTATCTAAGCTCAAACATCATCGGCTACCGCGACTATGGCGATAAATACACCTTCAATGCCGAATACGCAATCTCTGTGGCGGATCTACTGCTGGGCTATAACTTGCTCTTTTTCAACTCCAAAAACGTAGCCTCCGCAAATAGCGACAAAAAAACAAAAGTGCCTAGCTACGCGGTTCACGATCTATATGTGACCTACGCTCCGGATAGCGGGCAATTTAAAGGGCTTGAGATCAACGCGGGCGTTTACAATCTCTTTGATAAAGCCTACGCGTCGCACTCGCAGCGCAGCGCCGATTTCACCGGTGATTCAAACGCTATCGACTGGGAGCCGGGACGAAATTTCAAGCTAAGCGTGGCGTATAAATTTTAAAGCTTACGCGAGATGACGGCACGAAATTTTGCACGCTAAAGCGGCGAAATTTTAAAAATTCAAAGCCCTTGGAATTTCAAAATTCCAAGGGCTTTATAAATTTGAAATTCCAAGGGCTTTGAATTTCAAGCTTTTAAATTCTACTAACAAAAATTTTTCTCGTAAAATTCTTGCGAATAGCAAAATTCTCATTCAAAATAGAATTCTAGCTTGCGGCGAAATTCCCAAAATTCAAAGCGATATCCGCAGCGCTTCACATCCGAAACTCGTTTAGAATTTATAAAATTCCTCCCGCTTCAAGCGCCGTCCGTTTACTCTTCATCGTTAAAATTCTGTTTTAAATTCTACTTAAAAGGAGAGCCTTTGTTAAATTATACTAAAAACGCCATCCGAGGGGCGTTTTGGACGAAACCCTTCATCGTTTTAGTGCTGCTTTTGCTGCTGCTAATCCCGCTAAGCTTTATCGATAACCTCACCTACTCGCGCTCCGAAACCAAGCAGCTCGCGCAGGATTCAATCCTCACGCCGGTGGGTGGTGAGCTGCAAATCCAGGGCCTTGCGATCGTAGTGCCCTACGCAGAGATAATCGAAGCGATAGACAAAAGCAACAACGAGCTCGTAAAAAGGCGCGTAGAGAAAAATTTCATCATCGTGCCTAAAAACTACTCCCTTGCGGCGGAGATCGACCCCACCTATCTAAAGCGCGGGATTTTTCGCGTTCCGATATATAACGGCGACTTTGCGCTTAAGGCGGACTTTGAGGCGATAAACTATACCGAGCTCGGCGTCGATCCTGCGCGGCTAAATTTCGACGAAGCCGTGCTAGTGCTCGGCGTAGGCAATCAAAAATCCTTCACCGCCTCCCCCGCTTTAAGCTTAAACGGCAAGGAGCTTAAGCAATATCACGGAAACACTGAAGCTAAAATTTTCGATCGGAGTTTAATCTACAAGCTCCCCGCTTCCGCGCTGTCGTCTGATTTTAGCATCAGCGGTACGCTTAAAATCCAAGGCGGCGAGGCACTTCATCTAGCTCCGATCGCGCAAAATAGCCGTTTTGAAATTAGCTCTACTTGGGCATCGCCTAGCTTTGGCGGCGGCTTTATCGCCAAATCGCGCGAGGTAAGCGCTAGCGGTTTTAAAGCTTCGTGGGAAGTTACAGGCTTAGCCGCAGGCATTGCTCCTGCGTGGCTTGCAGATCAAGATGACCGCGTCGCTATGACGAACTGGCGCAGCAACGACGATAGAAATGACGCCGTAAGCATCGGCTTCATCGAGCCTGTGAATAACTACTCGCTGATTAAGCGCTGCACGGATTACGCTCTGTTATTTTTAGCGGTGCCGTTTTTAGCGATCTTTTTGTGCGAGGTTTACACTCACGAGCGCATCCACCCGATCCAGTATCTACTCATCGGGCTTGAGGACGTCGTTTTTTACCTGCTGGTGCTTTCGCTCTCCGAACACATCGGCTTTGCGATCAGCTACGCCATCTCGGCGATCGCGGTCAGCGCGATAGTATTTTTCTACGCGAGCGCGATTTTTAAAGGCGCGCGCTGGGGCATTTTCATCACTTGCGTTCAGCTCGTTTCATATGCGATCCTCTATGTCATCTTAAATTCCGAAGACTACGCCCTATTAATGGGAAGTCTGATGATCTTTGCGGTGATTTCGCTCGTTATGTATTTTACGCGCAAGCTCGATTGGTACGATACGGCGATCCCAAGCGGCGAGAAAAAACAGGAGCAAGAGCCCGAAATTTAGCCTTTAAATTTACCGCTAAATTTAATCGTAACGGCCTTTGGAGCTTTAAATCCAAAGGCCTTTTTAAATTTGCCCGCTAAATTTCAACTGCCAAAATTTCATCTATTTAAAATTTATCCGCCGCGGCAGATACGGAGCGCATCGTAGCGGCAAACATGGTGTGGTGGCGGCGCGTTTTAAATTTAATTCCGCTAGCGTACCGCGACCGAGCCGAACGGCGAATTTTAAAATTTAGCCCCGCGAGCGGAAGTATGTCGCGATAAAGACAAAATTTAAAGCGCGCCGTTTTAAATTTTAAAATTTCATCCGCGCCGCAGAGCCGATTTTTGAGTATAATGAGCGAAAAATTTTAAGGATTTTGTGTGATACTTGCTATTGAGAGCAGCTGCGACGACAGCTCGGTCGCGGTGATGGATGAGCGCAGTTTCGAGCTGAAATTTTACGAAAAAATAAGCCAGGAGGCCGATCACGCCAAATACGGCGGCGTCGTGCCCGAGCTTGCCGCGAGGCTGCATACGGAGGCGCTGCCGCGGATTTTGCAGCGCGCAAAGCCCTATTTTAGCGAGCTTAGCGCCGTCGCAGCGACCAATACCCCGGGGCTCAGCGTGAGCCTGATCGGCGGCGTGAATATGGCAAAAGCGCTCGCGCTCGCGCTAAATTTGCCACTCATCGGCGTAAATCATCTCATAGGCCACGTTTACTCGCTGTTTTTAGGCGGCGAGGCGCGATTTCCGATGGGCGTTTTGCTCGTTAGCGGCGGGCATACGATGGTTTTGGATATCGACACTGCGGGGGGTATCGAAATTTTAGCGACCACCGGCGACGACAGCTTCGGCGAGAGCTTCGATAAGGTCGCCAAAATGCTAGGTCTTGGTTATCCGGGCGGCGCACTCATCGAGGAGCTCGCAAAAGGGGGCGAGCCGCGGTTTGAGCTGCCCGTGCCGCTGAAGGGCGATAGGCGGCTAGAGTATAGCTTTTCGGGGCTTAAAAACGCCGTGCGCGTGCAGATCGAAAAGCTAAAAGAGGCGGGCGAGCTAGATGAGCGGGCGATGCGCGATCTGGCGCGCTGCTTTGAGGACGCGGCGTGCGCGCACATACTGGATAAATTGCAGCGGGTCTTTGAGCTGCGCCGATTTGCGCGCTTCGGCGTCGTGGGCGGAGCAAGCGCAAACCTGCATCTGCGCGGGCTTTTGACGGATTTGTGCGAGCGGGCGGGCTGCGAGATACTTTTCGCGCCGATGAAATTTTGCTCCGACAACGCCGCTATGATCGCGCGCGCGGCGATAGAAAAGCTGCGTAAAAAGGAATTTACGGCACCCGCAGAGCTTGAGATCATCCCGCATCTAAATCTACGCTCGGCGTTTGAGTGAAATTTTAAAATTTACAAATAGTCTGCGTCCGCTAGCGGTTTCTTACGCGCTGGGCGTTTGAATAAAATTTTATCTCGCGCTCGCTCACGGTTGGATTTTGGATTAAATTCGCTTTAAATTTACATATCGCGCTTGAAGCTCGCGCCACGTTTTGCTAAACTCCTTTCGTGCTCGCACCGCCATCGGTACCGCTAACGTTGCACGTCCTTGTCGCTTGCAATATCTGCTAAAATTTGATCGGCTTTGTTAGCTTGTCGTTTTTATCCTTTCTTAATCATGCAGAAAAGTTACGACTTCATGTTTTTTTGGCAGGAACTTTCTACCGTGTATGCCACTTTCGCCATATTCTATCAAAGCTTCATTAAGCACTTTATAGAGCTCATCTAACGAAATTCCGTCAAGACTAGAATTGATATTTTCCAGCTTATATTTGATAAAAAACGGGTTGTCCACGAGCATTTTACTCGTAGTTTCGTCATAAATTCGCCTTATATTAAGCTCGATAACATTACCCTTATAACATAAAATATAAATCTCCTCGCCCGTAAATCCATCTCGTGGATCCGGCAAGTGCGGATCACACACAAAGATAAACCAAATATCCCTCTGCCTATCGATGACCCAATCAAGCTGCTCTATACGTTGATCGCCCAATGGAAGTTCACCAAAATTTGCTCTGGAGCTATTTACTATGTCAATAACTCCATATTTCTTAATATCCTCTTTAGAAATATATTCCGCAACAAACGCCATTTTCTACTCCTTAAATTTAATATTTAATTATATCTACGACATATTTATATTCGCTTATATGCTCGTAGATATCGCCTTCGCTTTTAATGCCTAGTCTCCCAACCATATCGTTTAGAAAAAATTTCTCAAAATTTTCAGCGGTTACCTTGGCGCCGCTACTGGTGCGCACATCCTTGTCATTCGCTATATCTGCCAAAATCTTCTTTGCTTGTTCATTTGTCATTTTTTATCCTTTATATTTAATCGTGCAAAAAAGTTACGACTTCATGATCTTTTGGAACATATTCCCTATTTTCAATACCGCCGCTACCATACTCAGACAAGGCTTCATTTAAAATTTTATAAAGCTCGTCTATCGAAATATCCCCAACATCAGAATTTACGCTTTGGAATTTATATTTGACCTTAAATGGATTTTCCGTGAAATATTTACTCGTTGTCTCATCATAAATTCGCCTTATATCAAGCTCGATTTCTCTACCTTTATAATAAAGCAGCCAAATCTCCTCTCCGGTATATCCGTCTCTTGGATCAGGCAGATGCGGGCTACAAACAAAGATAAGCCAAATATCTCTTTGCCTGTCGATGACCCAGTCTAACCACTTCATTTGATAGGGTTTTTGTGGATTATAATGATATTTTGCCAAGCACTGATCTACACGATTTATAATATCATATTTCTCAATATCCTCTTTAGAGATATATTCTGCTACGAATGCCATTTTATTTTTCCTTTCTTACATCTATTAACGCTACACTAAAATCATCCTTATCCTCCCAGCCTGGTCTAAATTTAAAATCAATCAAAATATCTCTCAATATTTTAATAACTTCATTATCTGGAATAATAGAATTTATAACATTTACCTTGATAATTTTCCACACCCTTTGAAATTTGCGTCCATCCACTTCTTGATCATATTCGTAGTCCAAAAGAATATCTAAATTATTTCCTTGAATATAAAGCCTCCATAGCTTTTTGCTCCCATAACCATAATCATACCCTTCATTTGGTAGTCTTTTAATTAAAAGAAACCAAATATCTTTTTGTCTATCAACAACAAAATTTCTAGGTAGTTCTTCATGATACGGACTATATTGATAAAAAATTTTGCTCAACCCGTACTTCTCATCATCCTCTTTGGTGATGATTGCATTTTCAAACGCCATTCTCCACTCCTTAAAATTTAATTCTCGGATTATACCGCGATATGTTTATATCCGCCTGCGCGCTACTAAATATAAGCATAGGAGTTAAATTTATAATTAACTTTTGCTTTGAACCGTGCGCAACGCTCTCGTTAAAATTTTTAAAATTTCAAAGCGTAGTTTAAATTTACAGCCGCGGCTCGGCGCGCGCCAAAGCACAAGCCGCCGCCGTATGTTTGAAATCCCGCCACAAATCGTGCGGCGCTACGTATTCAAAACCCGCGCATATCAGGCGCTGCGATGACACGTCGAGCTACGCGGGCTCGGTAAATTTCGCCGCGGCACGTCTAAATTTTTATCGCGTAGGGGATTTTATCTTTCGCGCCGGCGCCTGCAAAGCCTTTAAGCCGCAGCAGGCAGCTGTCGCAAAGCCCGCACGCAGCGTCCTCGCGCTCGTAGCAGCTCCACGTAAGCTCTAACGGCACGCCGATTTCAAGCGCCAGCGAAACGATCTGCGCCTTGCTAAGGTGCACGAGCGGGGTTTTGATACGCGGATGGAAGTCGCGGCTCGTACCCAGATCGAGCGCTCGCTCAAACGCGCCGATGAAGCCCGCGCTGCAGTCTGGGTAGCCGCTACTATCCTCCTGCACCACGCCGATGAAGATCGCGTCGCAGCGCTCCTTCTCGGCAAGGGCGGCGGCGACGCTCAAAAACACGCCGTTGCGAAACGGCACGTAGGTGCTCGGCAGATCCGAAAACACACTCTCGCCGCTTGGCAGTGAAATTTTATCGCTTTGACTTGGCGGTAAAATTTGATTGTTTTGGCTTTGTGGTAAAATTTCACCCTCTGTGTGCTTGGGTGGAATTTTATCGCCCTGCTGCGGCTCAGCCCCGCTTTGAGGTAAAATTTCGCCGTCTTGCGGTGAAATTTTGTCGTCGCGGGCTAAAATTTTGCCGCCTTGAGTCGAAATTTTACTGCCTTGCGGTGAAATTTCATTGTCCCCGAGTGAAGTTTCACCGCCTTGGGTTAAAATTTCACCGCTCTGCACGCAGCCGCTATTTCGCGCCAAATCTGCATCAAGCATAGCGTCCGCAGGGCTCGCCGAGAAATTTGACGCGGTAAAATTTTGCCCGCTAATCTCGGCATTAATAGAATTTGCTGCAATAGAATTTTGCCTGTCTAGTTCGGCGACGGAATTTGCCTCGATAGAATTTTGCCCTTCTAGGCGGGTGCTCTTGGAATTTGTCGCGCTATCAATCTCGGTGCCGGTAAAATTTGCCGCGCCGCGAAGCTCCGCCGCGCCCTTTCTGATCGGCAAAGCGCCGTCCGTAAGGGCGTTACCGCCGATCTGCGCGATTAAGCAAGCGTCTAAAACGAACCTCTTTGCGACCCCTAAATCGTCGCAAATTTTACCGAAGCACTCGCGCTCCTTGCCCATCGTGCGCTGATCGTAGTCAAAATGCAGCGCCACGATCTCATAACCTTCGCGCTTTGCGATATAGGCGCAGGTCGCGCTGTCCATGCCGCCGCTGATCACGCATAAAGCTCTCATTTTCATCCTTTTTTTGCTAAAATTATACGAAAATTTTATAAAAGAGGGGTAAAAATGATACTTTGCGAGCAGCCCTATCCCGAAATTTTGGACGCTATCGCGGCGGAGCTGGGCGGCGGGAGCGTCGAGCTAATTTTCGTGCGCGGCGAGGAGATGCGGCAGCTAAATGCGCAAACGCGCGGCATCGATAAGGCGACCGACGTGCTGAGCTTCCCACTCGATCCTGCGGCGTTTGCAGGCTTCGGCGAGGATTTTAGCGAAGAGAATTCCGCGAATGAAAACAGCGGCGATAAAAATTTAGACGCTGTGAATTCCGCTGGCGAAAATACAGGCGTCGCGAATTCCGCTAGTGAAAATACAAGCGCCGCAAATTCTGCGAGTGAAAATTCCAATACCATAAATTCTGAAAATTCCGAGGGCGAAAGTTCTGGCGATGAAAATTTAAAGAATGAGAATTTTGGCGTCGGGAATTTCGCCCCCGCGCTGCTCGGCTCGGTCGTGATAAATTTAGACCTCGTAGAGCTGAAAGCCGCGCAACTTGGGCACGGCAGGGATGACGAGACGGCGCTGCTTTTTACGCACGGCTTGCTGCACGTGCTAGGTTACGATCACGAAAGCGACGACGGGCAGATGCGCGCCAAAGAGTGCGAGATCATCGAGAAATTTCGCCTTCCAAAAAGCCTGATCGTGCGAACGGAGGGAAACGAGGAGTAAGCGCTGCGGATAGCAAGCTGCGCGGTAAGCTCTATATGGATCACGAAGTAAAGTTTATATTCGAGCAATAAATTTGAAGTGTCGAGGCATGAGTGAGAAAAATTTTGCGATATATATTAAAAAAGTTTATTTGACGTTAGCAGAATGAATTCCTGCGCGTATTTTTAAGTAGAATTCTTATCGCATCAGATATTGCGGAAACGTTATACGACATATTTATGCCCCTTTTAATGAATTTTTATATGCTTTATTTAGTTGAAAAAATGTAAAAAATAAAACTAGCGCCAAGATAATTCCGCTGAATAAAAAGAGTTTTTGTTCAAAGAAATTTTGCCTAAGATCAACTTCGATGATTACTTTATTATCACAATCTCCAAATTCTACGATATGAAGATTGATCATTTTTAAGATTACGCATTTATTATTAATGTATCTACTAAATATAAAATCACAAAAGTATTTTTCTTCATAGTCGTATTTGTTTGTATCAATATGAAAGTCGATAAATTCCCAAGAAAAGATTTTGCCATTTCCCGCTACGGATATCTTGCAACCATTACCGCTTTTATAACTATGAAATCTAAAAAATTTCTCTACTGTTCCGGAGAAAATATATGGATTTTGTAAGGACTTCTCACTAGGTGCAACTGCATAAGCAGCTAAAAAACATATAGGCATAAGAACCATAGAAAATACGGCAATCATAGCTAAAAAATTATGCTTTTTAGCAAAGCCGAATTTGATTAGATCATTACAATAATCCACGTAACGAAGCGGATTTTTCATTGTGTTCCTTTAAATAAACATAGATGGTAGCCCAAAAAGCGCATGCTATCGCAAGTTCGGTAATTAGACTTAGCGGCTACCCTCGATATCAGCAAAGTGCGAATGGGCGCACAAAATCTAACTGCATTTTCATTAAATTTCAAATTATATTTACGATATATTGTATTGTGCAGCGGATTAAATGCTGCTTAATATTTTTATTACAAACGCAAAATAAAAAGCCTAGAAACAAAGGTTTGTACGAACTAGCTTCTACATCGCAATTATCAAATACCTTTTCTTGCAGCCCTCTTAATATTTAAGGCCGCTATCTTTCGTAGTAAAATAAATTTTTACATTCGAAAAAATAGGCAAATCTTGTAAATTCTCTAGTTCTACCTTATACATACCTTTTTGTAAGGGCGTGCAGGCGATCGTCGCACTATATGCGTCATAGTGTTTCTCGCCCCTATAAATACTCGTTTGCATATACGCGGGGCGTAAATTCCTCACCTCTGCAAACACGGGTTTTAACTTATAATAAAAATACTCCTTTCCGCGTCCAAATTTATTCGGCTCATTATCTATTTTGTATATCTTTAGACTTAGCGGTATTTTGGTACCGCGCAGCAGCGTTTCGTTCACGTCGTATTCCCCTCCTATATACGTATTTGCGAACTCATCATCCAAGAGCTTCATATCTCTATCGTAATCGTATGAGACAAAATCCAAAGTAAAATATCTACAAATTTTATCATCTTTGTTATTTATATATAATTCCGCTTTATTGCCGGCTTTAGTTAAATTTATATCGGTAAATTCCATAGGAATGCGCGGCTTAATTATCAAATAATTTATAAGCTCCTCCGCCACATAACAAAACAAAATAGACGTCGCTATTATAAAAATAAATTTTAATACTCTCATATTGCTCCATTTATAGGCATTTTAGCGGATTTATCCTTTCGCTTTAAGCATAATAGATTTTATTCACATTCATGAATATATGGATCTTTTAGGGTAAATTCGCCATGATCTCCCAACCAAAATTTTGCATACTTAAAGTTATCAACGGCAACTGAATGCATTGCATGTTTTACTCGTTAATGGTAAATTTTCGTATTTAAATACAAATTTCTACAAACGGATGTTTGCGAAACTTTGTCTTTAAATTTGCTAATTTTAATAAAAACCGCTTTAAGACCGTTTATTAAATTTACGGAATCGATAAAAAGTAGATAATCTTCGCTCTTATATTTTATCGGTCCGAAATAAATCAGGGTATCTCCTGCGATCTTGTTTCGATAATCCTCAAAATCTGCCCTGCTATAATATGAATCGTATGAGGGGTCTTTTATAATTTTACTGCACTCTTGCGGATCTAGAATATACATAAAATTTGCAAAAGACATCTCGTATTGCCGAAAATCTTCTCTATACGTCATAATATACAAAAGCTTATTATCAAATTTATATAACGTAAATCCTCTCCCGCTAAAGCCGTCTCTAATCGTTGTATTCATATCCATATACCAGCAATCGCCCATATTTTTCTTTAAAACGGGGTTATTGTAATCCGTCGTATCAAAAACCAGAGGTTTGATTATATTTATATTTTTCCATTCGAATAGATCATCGTAAAAGTCGTTGCAGAAGTCTCTTTCTTTTGATAAATGCTCTTCATACTCTTTTTTGAGCGTTGCATTTCTATCTATTTGCCAAAAGCTAACGGTTTTTCCGTTGAAAGTGGTTTCTCCTTCTACCATACCGGAAGGATTGTTTCTTACTACTTTCCTATCATTAGCTTTCCATAAAGCTATTTTTAAATCAAAAGGAATTTCCGTATCGCTTACATCGTTTGCATTCGCAAATAGTACGAATGCGATCATTAAGATGAAAATATGAACCCACATAACCGCCCCTATCGATAAAGCTTCGTATTTACGTATGAATTGCTACAAACAGGCATTTGTAAAATACCGTCTTTAAATTTCCTGATTGTGACGTTGAATAGTTGTCCGCTATCCGTATTGTCAAAATCTATGAAAAGTAGATAGTCTATATCTTTATAACGTATCGGTTCGGCATAAAACAGACGCCGTTTATATATGATATTGCCTGGAATCTCCAAATTTACCCTGCTACGAGGATCTTTTGTGATTTTACTACACTCTTTGGGATCTAAAATGTAAGCAAGATTTGCGAAATCATCCGTCTGATATATATAAGGAGTGGTTTTATAAATCATAATATACAAAAGCTTATTATCAAATTTATATAATGTAAATCCGCGCCCGCTAAAGCCGTCTTTAATCGTTTTATTCATATCCATATACCAGCAATCGCCCATATTTTTCTTTAAAACTGGGTTGTTGTAATCCGTCGTATCAAAAACCAGTGGGTTTATTATATTTATATTTTTCCACTCGAACAGATCATCGTAAAAGTCGTTGCAGAAGTCTCTTTCTTTTGATAAATGCTCTTCATATTCTTTTTTGAGCGTTGCATTATCTTCTATCGTAAAAAAATAAAAACTCTTGCCGTTAAAGGTAGTTGCACCCCGGATCATAGGTTCGTGAAGAGCTTTTCTTACAACTTTTTTATCTTGAATTTTCCATAAAATAGGTTCCAGTTGCCATGGCATCGATGGATGCTTTATATCATCCGTTTTTGCGAACGATACGGCAAACAAGATCGCTAAAATAAAACGAACTTGCATCCCTCACTCCTTAAAATGAGCTTTTGAAGCCTTAAAAGCGTTTTTCATTACTAACATTATACGCTTATACAACATAATTACTTAATCAAAGTATAAAATATATTATCATATCCGCACAAATATGAATTTATGCATATACCGCCGATCTATACGGCAGGCTTTCAGTGTTTAAAATTACCGATCAAGTTTATTCACACTCATGAATGTATGGATCTTTTAGGGTAAATTCGCCATGATCTCCCAACCAAAACGTCGCATGCTCAAAATTATCAATCGCAAATGTCGCATGGTGCTCGCTATACACTCTGCGCGATCTGCATTTTTTGCCTTTGTAATCATAATGATCTGCGAGCTTTTTATAAAACTCGATGCTTTCGTTATCAAAATTATAGCCCAGCGCGATATCTTGATTTCGCCCGTCGTAAAAATGGATATAATCGAAATCGAGGTTGTAATAAACCTTGCAATGACCATTTTCGCCGTTTATTATGGCATCGCTGCAATATTTTTCTAATTTTAATTTCTCTTTTTCAAACTCATGCCGTAGCTTGGTTTGCTCTAGCGGGTCTAAATTTTGTGTTTTCTCAGTAAAAAATTCCTCTTCATACCTAAGCGCCTTTTGCAATAAAATAGCCGCATATTCGGCTCTTTTGGAATAAAAATATAGAAAATAGGAGGTGTATAACATAAAGATAAAACCCGCAAAAATCATAAAATTTCTAAGTAGTTTTTTCAAATCGTTGCCTTTATAAATTATAAGACGGCAAGACCTACCGCCGCCAAAATCTATTTTCTTACCTCAATTCATCGGCGTATCGCGTAAAATTCTGCGGGTCAAATTTATAGAATAAAATTTACCAAATCGCGCTTAGCCGAAGCTTACGGGATCCATATCGATCTCGACGGGCAGATGCTCAAGCGTGCGCGCAGCGTTAATCAGCGGCACGTGCGAGCTAGCGCGCAGCAGAATTTCAAAGCGAAATTTCGACGCGATATAGGCGATGCCCGCCTTGCCGTAGCCGATGATCTCAAAGCTCTCGCTCGCCTTCTCTTTCAAATGCTGCGCGGAATTTTCGGCAGTATTTTCGGCCGCTAAATTTATAAAATTTTGCGCGGCGCCGTTTCTTTCGAGCTTTAAATTTACGCTGTCTGCGCCTGCGTCACAAGCTGAAATTTGCGCAGCATTTTTTAAATTTGAAGCGTTTTGGCGGTTTAAATTTACATCGCTCGCGCGCAGATCCGAGCTTTGAAATTTAAAATTTGATATTTGCTTATCGCCCTGCTGCGCAGAATTTCCTAAATTTAAAGCGCTTAAATTTGCTCTCCTCGCGTCCAGCCCGTCATGCGATGCAAACGCGCTACCTCTCGCCTGTTTGCGACGCAAAAGCTCAAGCGCGGCGTTCATTATCTCGCTCGCCGCCTTTTCATTTTTATGCGAGATCAGCACGCGCAAAAGCCGCATATACGGCGGATAGAGCCCCTCGCGAAACTCCGCCTCGTCGCGCAAAAAATCATCGTAGTTTTCGATATAATCCCTAAAAAAGCCGCTCTGGCGCGTCTGTATGACGACCCTGCCCTGCCCCGAGCGGCCCGCGCGGCCAGCCACTTGCATCGCAAGCGCTAGCGTCTTTTCGCGCGCCCTAAAATCGGGATAGCTCAGATGCTCGTCGATCCCCATTATCACCGCAAGATCCACGCCGTGGTAATCGTGCCCCTTGCTAAGCATCTGCGTGCCTACCAAAATGTCGATTTTATGGGCGTTGAAGTTATTGAGCAGCGCCTCTAGCTTGCGCTGCGTGGTGATCTCGTCGCGATCAAATTTTGCGATGCGGGCGCTTGGGAAACGCGCCGCAAGCTGTGCCGCAAGCTCGCCGGTGCCGATCTTGCGCGCCTGCATCACCTCGCCGCCGCAGTTTTCGCAAGACGCCCTGTAAAACGTGCTAAAGCCGCAGTAATGGCACTTCAGCGCCGCAGCGTCCGCGTGATAGCTCATCCCGACGGCGCAAAACGGGCAGCGCACGATCTGCCCGCAGTTTTCGCAGACCATATATTTGTAGTTCGCGCGCGTCGGCAAAAACACGACCGCCTGCTTGCCGGCTTCGAGGCTGCGCCCGATCTCGGTTAAAATTTTGGGACTCAGCCCCGTCTCGCTCTCATCGAAAATGAAGCGCTTGGCGCTGCTAAAGTAAGTGCCGCGCAGGCGGAAGTGCGGCTGCTTCGCGTAGGTGCTAAGCGCGGGCGTCGCGGAGCCCAAAACCACGCGGATGCCAAGCTTTTTGCCGACGAAAATCGCGGCGTCGCGGGCATTTAGGCGCGGCGCGGCGGCGGATTTGTAGCTGTCGTCGTGCTCCTCGTCCACGACGATGAGACCCAGATCGCTAAAGGGCAAAAACAGCGCCGAGCGGGCACCCGCGATGAGCCGGATCTCGCCTGCGTTAAATTTCGCTAGAATTTCACGCTTGTTTTTGGGCGAAATTTTGGAGTGCCAGACGCCGAGCCGCTCGCCGAAATAGCTCTGTAGCCGCTTCGTCATCTGCGGCGTTAGCGAAATCTCGGGCATCAAAAACAGCGCCTGCTTGCCAGCAGCAAGCGCCTGTGCGATCAGCGCGATATAAATTTCGCTCTTGCCGCTGCCCGTATCGCCGAAGATCAGCGACGTCTCGTTGGCTTCAGCAAATTTACGCGCTTGCTCCTGCGCGGGGGTGAGGTTTGGAATTTTACCTATTTGAAGTGGAGATAGCGACGAAGCGGGAGTTTGTGTCGCAGCGTCGAAATTTTGAATTGAAATGGAATTTTGCGCTGAAGTAGAATTTTGAATCGAAACGAAATTCTCTCCCTCGGTAAAATCCCGCTCTTGGATAGAATTTTGCGCGATGGCGGAATTTTGTTTGTGTGCAGGATCGGGTTCGGCAGCAAAATTTATGGCGGTCTTCATGGCGGCAGAATTTTGAATCAATGCGAAATTTTGAATTGAGGCGGAATTTTGCTCATCGACAAAGTCCCTCTCTTGGATAGAATTCTGAGCGGAGGTAGAATTTGACGCTAAATTTTGCGAGGTAGAATTTGGAGCCTGCTTCAAATTTTGCTTTTGCGTGGAATTCGGTGCAGTGGCGGGATTTATGACGGTAACAGAATTTTTTGAGATAGTAGAATTTCTCGTCAATGCAAAATTCTGGATTGAGGCGAAATTTTGTATGGCACTAAAGTCATCGTCGAGCGCAGAATTTTGTGCGGTGATGGAATTCTGCTCTGAAATAAAATTTTGTTCGCGGGTAGAAGTTTGCTTGCAAGCGGAAATTGGCTTACTAACGGAAATTTTTTCGCAAGCGCAATTCCGCTCGGTAGAGGGATCCTCCTGCAAATTCTGCAAGTCCTGCGTCGTCTCGCTCGCAGGCTCGAAAATTCCGAATGCAACGCCCTTTTCGCAAACATAGTAATGCGCGATAAAATTTGCAAGCGTACTTTGAAACAAGCTAAATTTAAGCTGCGAAATTTCAGAAATTTCCTTGGTTTTGAAACTCGGCTTTGCAACCTCACGCAGGATCACGGCGGATTTGACGCTCGATTTTACGGGGACTGATACGATTTGATAGGCTAGGATTTTAAAATTTGAACTATAAGTAAGCGGCTTTAGGCTGGCGCCCAAAACCGCAACTTCATAATAGAGCATTTAGCTATTGAGCTAAGGATTGGCAAAGCTCGTCTTTGTGATCGCAGTCGAATGAACCTACGTTTCTACCCGCTGCCGTAGCCAAAGCCGATGTCGGATAGTAATCAAAAGTAGTACTCTTGCCTGCTACGCTAGCCCTATATGTAGATGTTGCATTAGCATTGCCGTTCGTAACCAAAGCCCAGCCGTTCCTACCGCCATCTCTCATAGGATAGATAGGTTGCTGCAAAACGCCTTCAAAAAGAGTGGCATTGTCCGAACCCTCCAAAGCGGGCCACGTAGTCACGCCCCTCATCATATTCTCGCTTCTAACTAGCGAAAGTCCGCTTCTAATGGCGGCGATATCCCCACGCATCTTAGCGATCGTAGCATCATCGCGCGTAGCGGCCAATCTAGGCACTGCGATGCCCGCCAAAATGCCTAAAACAACGATGACGAAAACAAGCTCGATCATCGTAAAAGCTTTTAAATTTTTCATGTTAAATCCTTTGATTTAAAGTGAGATGATTATAGCCAAATTTAAATAAAATTAATTTTAGTTAAAGAAAAAATCCTGCATTTTAAATGGAATTTTATGAAATTTCATTAAATTCTGCGATTTTTTGTCCGAATTTTACGGACGTATCAGTCGGGGTTTCAAATTTCAAAAACTCGCTTTGCGCTACGAGCACGATCGTCGAGCCCAGCTCGAAATTTCCCAAATGATCGCCCTTTTTAAAGTTTAAATTTTCATATTCGTAAAGCGCCACTTCCCTATTCGCGCACGCATTCGTTTGTATTCGCGTATCGAAATCAAATCTCATCTTGCCGACGTTTAAAGCGCCCACGAAAACCATCCACAAAATCCCGCCGTTTCGCATTTTGCACTTCAAAATAACGCGCTCGTTTTTAGCGTAGAGGTTTGGAATTTTAAGTAAGAATTTCTTCGCCACGCTGTAAAGGTCAGCAGGTATGTAAAGCGCCTGCAGCACGCTCAGGTCGCACGGCGCGTGATAATGATGATAATCGCGCGGGCTTAGATAGATATTTGCGTAGCTTAAATTTACGCCGCTTGTATTTTTGCTGCCTTGGGCATCCTCTGCGCTCGTTTCGCGGCTCGCGCTATTTTCATCGCTATAAATTTCGGCCTGCACGCCACTCGCGACATAATTTGCGCCGCTTTCGTCGCTTATGATTTTCGCTTGCGCGGCGCGAAATTTCATCCCTGCGCCGGCATCTTTTGCGCATCCGGTTCCAACCTCGCCGCTCCCGTTCGTAGTAACCGCCCCGCCATCTAAATTTTTAACCGCTCCGCCGCTTTCGCTTGCCGTAAGCGTCCGCCCCAGCAGCTCGCTAAGGCTGTATTCGCAGCCTTTTACGCTAAAAGCCCGCAGATCGGCGCAGCTTCCGCTCTCAAAGATCACGCCGTCGCTAGGGCTTATAAAAGCCGTCTCGTCTGCCGCTATCTCGCGCGGACGCAGCAAGCGGCGGGTAAAAAGCGCGTTTAGGCTCGCGTAGCTCTGCGGCGGATCAAATTCGCTCATATCGATTTTGAAAAATTCCACATATTTACGGTTGATAAAATTTTGTATAAATTTAGGGAATTTCACCGCGGCGATAACCCCAAAAATCCTCGAAATAAAACTTCTCATCTATGCCTTTCTAAGCTTAAGCAGCGCGATCTCGGCATCCGCAAAGACCCTTATCGGCGGGCCCCAAAACCCTACGCCGCTGCTTACGTAAATTTGCTTCAGCCCGTCGTTATACAGCCCGTAAAGATACTTCTGGCTAAGCAGTACCAAAAGCGTCCACGGAAAAATTTGCCCCGCGTGAGTGTGTCCGCAGATACACAGATCGACCTCGTAGCGCACGAAATCCACGACGTATTTGGGCTGATGCGCGAGTAAAATTTTTGGTTTATCGGGATCTGTCTGCGCTAGCGCAGCGCCGAGATCGGGCTGCATATATCCGAAGCGAAAGCCGCTAAGATCGTGCACGCCCATTAAATTTAGCCCTTCAAATTCCACGCTTTCGTTTTGCAGCACGCGCACGCCCGCTTTTTGCATCGCCGCGATAAGCCCGCTTGCGTCGCCGCGGTAATACTCGTGGTTGCCCGTGACGAAAAATATAGGTTTTTTAATCGCCTCAAGAGGCTGCAAAATATCCCCGAGCTCATCCGAGCGCAGATCAAACATATCGCCCACGATCAGCAGCGCATCGTAATTTAGCGAGTTTATCTGCGCTACGACGCCTTGCAAAAATTCCTTTTTCAAAAACTCGCCCAGATGCACGTCTGAGATGACGGCAAAGTTTAGCTCGCGAGCTAAGTTTTTGATTTTTATTTCGCGCTCGGTGATTTTTGGAATTTTTAGTGCATTATAAAGCCCCTTAAAAATATAGCTAAACGCCATTATTACGAATGTTACGTCTATAAAGGTTTTTAAAAATTTTCGCCTGTTTTGGCTAAATTTAACTAAATGCGCAGCGGCGCTTAGCACGTCGTAAGCAAGGCAGATAAAAAAGAGCGAAAAAGACGCCGCCATGCAAAATACGCATAGCTTATAGAGTAGCTCGTTTTTAAAGCTTCCATTAAGCCCAAAACCCACAAAAAATATTGCATCTAAAATCGCTAAAGCTACGCAAAGCAAAATCAGGGCGGGGCGAAACGTAGCGAAGCCTTTATATGGCGTAAAGCGCGCGCTGATCGATCTGTAGACGTAAAGATTAAAAAACAGAAATAAAACCGTGCCGACGATCGGGAAAATATAGGCGCTTTTCAAACTCTAGCCTTGGATATACTCGTCCAGCTTATCTTTATCAAAGCCCGTGATTTCTTGCTTATCGTCTAAAATTAGCGCGCCACTCTTTTTAAATTTAGTGATGGTGCGCGAAAATGTTTCGGGAGTCACGTTTAGAATTCTGGCTATTCTAGTGTATTTCGTGCTCATAAAAATATCAAAATTCTCGTTGATAAACTTAGCGATCTTGCCGTCGCAGCTAAGCACGACTTGATTATCAAAGACCGCATTTAGCGCGCGGATCTTCTCAGACATCGATTTTAAAAGCTCCAGGCAAATTTTAGGATCGCTCATAAACTCGTTTTTAAATTTTTCATAATCAATCTTTAGCACCTCTCCGTTTGTCGAAAACACGCCGCTGGCGGGATAGCTCGTCTCTTCGAAATTTACCATCTCGGCTACGAGCGAAATGGGGCGGATCTCGCGCATATGGATCTCTCGCCCCTTTGCAGAGGTTTTATAGATTTTTAAAATTCCTTTTAGCAGGACCAAGAGATACTGCGAGCGCTCGCCCTCGAAAAATAAAATTTCGCCCTTTTTGTAGCTTTTATGGATGCTAATCTGCTCTAAACGATCGATTTGCGCTGCGCTTAGAGCTTTGAAATAAGGAATTCTCTCAAGCATCGCCGCGACCTATTTTTTAAGCAGGTCTCTTATCTCGGTAAGAAGTTTAATCTCTTCGCTAGGCTCGGCAGGTGCGGCAGGTTCCGGCGCAGGAGCAGGCTTTTTAAGCTTATTGATCGCCTTGATCGCGCAGAATATACAAAACGCGATGATGATAAAATCGACCGTTACCTGGATAAACGAGCCGTAGTTTATCGTAACGGCCGGGGTCTGCCCCACCGCTTCTTTTAGCACGATCTTAAGATCGGTAAAATTCATGCCTCCCGTAAGAAGTCCTAAAACCGGCATCATGATGTCGCTTACGAGCGAGGTTACGATCTTGCCGAAAGCCCCGCCGATGACGACACCCACCGCCATATCAATGACGTTGCCTTTCATTGCAAATTCTTTGAATTCCTGAATGAAACTCATATTGTCTCCTTAAATAAAATGCGCCGATATTAGCCTATTTTTGCTTTGTTTTTGCTTTTTATTAGGAAGTAAAAAGTATAATCCCAGCTTAAATTTAAACCCAAAGGACCTAAATTGTATCGCTTCGCTCCGTCGCCCACCGGCGATATGCATATCGGAAATTTACGCGCGGCTATTTTTAACTACATCTGCTCGCTGCAGGATCAAAGCGGCTTTATTTTACGCATTGAGGATACCGACACTGCGCGCAATATCGAAGGCAAAGATCAAGAGATCATCGAAATTTTAAAGCGCTTTGGCATTAAATGGCAAAGCCTGTATTATCAAAGCAAAAATTTAAAATTTCATCAGCAATTCGCCGCTAAGCTACTCACCGAGAAAAAGGCGTTTTGCTGTTTTTGTAGCGAGGAGGAGCTTGAGGCGAAAAAGCAAGCCGCCAAGGACGCGGGAGAGGCGTACCGCTACGACGGGCACTGCGAGCATCTAAGCGACGAAAAGGTTCTAAACTGCGATAGGCCCTTTACTATCCGCCTTAAAAAGCCCGATCACGCGCTGGAATTTACCGACGCGATCAAGGGCCGTATCGCATTTGAGCCGCAGAACATCGACAGTTTCGTCATCATGCGCGCGGACAAGACGCCGACTTATAACTTCGCCTGCGCCTGCGACGATATGATACAGGGCGTGAGCTTCGTAATCCGCGGCGAGGATCACGTCTCAAACACCCCGAAGCAAAACTGGATCCGCGAGAGCCTCGGCTACGACGGCGAGATCAAATACGCGCACCTGCCGATCATATTAAATTCCGAAGGCAGAAAGATGAGCAAGCGCGAGGATAGCTCCTCGGTAAAATGGCTACTTCAAAGCGGTTACCTGCCCGAAGCGATCGCGAATTATCTGATCCTACTGGGCAACAAAACGCCGCGCGAGGTCTTTAGCATGGATGAGGCGGTGGAGTTTTTCGACATCACTAAAATTTCAAAAAGCCCAGCGAAATTTGACGAAGATAAACTAGCCTTTATAAACCGCGAGCATATCAAAAGAGCGAGCGAGCAGCGCCTGGCGGAGCTTTTTGAGCTTGAGCCGAAATTTGCGCCTTTGATAAAATTTTACACTCAAGAAGCAAGCCTTATTCCGCAGATCAAAGAGAAGATCGCAGCGATCTACGGCGCGAAAGATATCCCGCAGGAGTGGGCGGCGCAGGCGCAGGCGCTGCGAGAGGCGATCTTAAATTTATTAAGCTCAAGCGGCGCAAGCGCGGAATTTAATGATTTCAAAGCGGCGCTTTCTCAGGCTACAAATTTGAAGGGCAAGAGCTTGTTTATGCCGCTTAGATTTTTACTAACCGGCGCGCCTCACGGACCGGAGCTTAGCGAGCTGTATCCGCTGATCCGCGCCGATTTAAAGGAGATACTCGATGCTACTAAATAGCGTATTTTACGGCATTTTAGTGAGTATTCACTACGTGATTCAAGCTTATATGATGCTAATTTTCGTCGCCTGCGTTTTGAGTTTCATCCGCCCAAATCCGTTCGGTAAATTTTATAAAATCGTCCGCGTCATCTCTGCGCTTACGGAGCCTGCGTTTGCGTTGGTGCGCCGTTATCTGCCTACGACTTTCGGCGGCTTTGATCTTTCGCCGCTTCTTATCCTACTCGTGCTTAATTTCTTTGACAGCGCGATAATCTATATCATCAATAGGACGGTCATTTGAAAATATTTCTGAAATTTAGCCTTGTTTTGGGACTGCTGTGCGCCGCAAGTAGCGGTAAAATTTTAAGCTACGAACAGATCAAAGACGAGCCAAAATCCCTAGCCAAGGACTATTACATCTATCGCCTAATAGATGAGACGAAATACAACAAAGCGGAGATTAAAATTTTAAAACAAAGTATCTTTCGCTACAAAGGCAAGCTAAAAGATAAGCTCGATAGAATTTTCGGCGTCGCCAAAGCTCCTAAGCGTCCGGATCGCTGCGCGGGCGTTACCTCCGCTAATATTTTAGATGCAAATTTAACCTGCAAAAAGGCGCGCTCATATCCAAATTTTATCGCCAAGCTAAGCCCGTCGGTGCGCGAGACGCTCGCTTCGCAGCTTGAAAAGCACCAAGACGCGGCAAGTAGAAACGCCGTAAATTTACTGCGCGGATTTAACGACGAAAATCCGAGCGAGTATTTTATGCAGAGCCGCAACGCGCAAAACTACTTTTTATATTACGACTACTTAAAAGGTGCGGGCAAAGACGCTCTGATCGACATCGACGCCAACGCAGCCTTCGTAAGCGAACTAGCTTCGCAAAAAGGTTTCAAAGCGGTTCTTAACGATGCGCTAATCAACCGCAAATACCCGCACTTGCGCCGCTCGCTCACGGGCGTCGATCCGCTAACCGTGGAGAAGGACGTAGCGTTTATGCTCGGCGTAAACGCCGTCATGCAGGGCGACGAAGGGGCTGCGCTTGCATTTTTTAGCCGCGCGGCCGCGAGCTTTGAGAAGCCTCACGATGTACACAATGCGAAATTTTGGATCTACCTGCTAAATGGAGATCAAAATGTCTTGCGCCAGCTTGCTAGCAGCGATTATTACAGCCTCTATGCGCTTTATGCCAAGGAGGTCTTAGGGGATAGGAATTTAAACATAATCATCCCAAATCCTGCTAAAAATTCCATCGAAGGCTACGATATTACCGATCCTTTCGCTTGGGTTCGCACGAAAAATAGCGCTGATCAGATGTCGCGCCCACAACTTTTGGAATTTGCTAAAAAATTCGACACCAAGCAAAGCATCGGCGAGTACTCATACATCATGAATAAAGCAAGCGGCAGCAAGGACAACTTCTATCCGACGCCGTTTATGGAGTATATCGGCGACGGCGATAACCGCCGCAAGGCGCTAATTTTGGCGCTTGCGCGTCAAGAGAGCCGCTTCGTGCCCGCATCGGTTTCTACCTCGTACGCACTCGGAATGATGCAATTTATGCCGTTTTTGGCTAACGAGATTGGAAAAAAACAACTCAAAATCGACGGCTTTGATCAAGACGATATGTTTCGCCCCGAGATCGCTTACCGCTTCGCCAACATCCATATCGACTGGCTGGAGCGTAAAATTTACAGCCCGGTTTTCATCGCATACGCTTACAACGGCGGGCTCGGGCTCGTCAAAAAGATGCTTCAGCGCGGCGATATGTTTAATAAGGGCAAATTTGAGCCGTGGCTTAGCATGGAGCTCGTGCCATATGCCGAGAGCAGAGACTACGGCAAAAAGGTGCTCGCAAACTTCATCATCTACTCGCAGATCCTCGATCCGCGCGCAAAAATCTCGGTGCAACAGGAGCTGCAAGATCTGCTGGTACCGAGCAGAAGCGACAGCTTCCGCTAAGCCGGCGGCGAGCTTGGAGGATGATTTTAAGAGGTGGCGAGCAAAAGATAATTTTCAAATGCGACGAGCAAGGAATTTTAAAAGCCGTCGCTTTAATAAAAGCGTAAAATTTGCCCGCCAAAGGCTTAGACTGGCAGATCAAAACGGCGAAATTTTACCGCGCGAATAGGCAAGTCGCTATAAAATCGCGCGAATTTATTTTGACTTCAGTGGTTAAATTTTATCTCTTGATGCTAGCCAAAGGTTATTTCTGCCCTACACGAAAGGCGGCGCGCCATGCTAATTATCGCGACCGCAATTCTCATAGTAGCCGCCGTTTTGTGCGTATCGTCATTGAAAGACGAAAAGAAACGCTCCGCAAATTTAGCGGCTTGCCTGTTTTTTATGGCGTTTGCGTATTGCGTGCAATTCGGCGTAGGGGACGATAGCTACGTCCGAGTGGACGGCGCGGCGCTGATAGTCTTTTTTATCTTTGCGATTGCTTTTTTCGAGCTTTATTTATGGGGCGACGAGCTTTAAAATTCAAAATTCATTGAAATTTTATCGCGGCGTTTTGTGAGTGATTAAATTAACGCCCGAGCGTAAAATTTTAAGTAGCATGAAATCAAAATCGGGCGTTTTCGGCTATAGAATTTAAACAAATAGCCTTTTCGTCGATATCCGCCGCAAAGGCTGTAGCGGGTTTAAATTTAGCCTCTTTACAGCTTGTTTGCGGCGATTTAAAATTTCGTAACTTCAGATATGCGGGTCGCCGTTTAAATTTCGGCAAGCTTAAATTTTAAATTTACGCTTGCCTCCCCTGCTCCGTTTTAGCTAAATTTAACCGCGCAGGGTCTGCGGACGTGAGATGATTTAATTTTACGACCTTAACTCTGCGCAAACTTCGGCGGAATAAAATTTAGCGATCAAATTGCTATTTAAAAAGCCCTTTGATCTTGCCGAAAAGCGACTTTTCGCCGCCTGCGCAGGTTTCGTCTTCATGATCTTCTGCGGCGGAATTCTCGCCGCCGTCTTCTATCGTATCGCCGCTGTACGGGACGGAATTCTCGCCGCCTGCCTTAATTGCGCCGCCATCCGCTTCCATTGCACTGCCGCCGCCCGTTACATCGATGCCGCGCGAGGCGGAATTCCCGCCACCTGTCGTACCGCCTCCGCCTGCCTTATCTCGCTCTATCGCTTCGCCGATCTGCTGCGCGGCGATTTCCGCATAGATCAGCGCGCCCTGAGTATCGCAATTAAAAAGATTTGAAAACGACTCGGACCTATTCAGATCGATCGGATTGGGCTCAACCACCTCGGTAGCCTCAAGCAGCCCTACTTCAAGCTCAGCAGCCAAATTTAGCGCGTTTAAAAACACGGGCAAATTCTGCGCATAAAACTCATCTACGGCGGATTTAACCTCACCGTCCGCTTCATAATCGCGCAGCAGTTTCTGCACGCTAGCAGCGCTAAGATACGCGCCGCAGCAATAGTTTTCGACGATCTCGTTGTGAATTTCGCCGCTAAACTCCGCTAGAAATTCCGCCGGCAGAACCTCGCGCCAATCGCTCATGTAGGGTTTAAATTTAAAGCTTTGCTCCGCCAAAAAGCTAAACGCCGTGCCGCGCGTGTAAAAATACTCTCTAAAATAGCCCTGCGCCACGGCTATATGAAATCCGTGCGTTTTATTAAAAATCCCCTGCGTGCCGTACTGCAGCGCCGAGCGGAAGCCATCCGCGTATTTTTCTACATAAAATTCATCCACCCCCGCTTCGCGCGCGATTTGGGCGATAGCCTCAAAATCGCCCTTCTGTGCGAGTTTTAGCGGCTCAAAATACCACTGCGAAATTTCATCTTTGCCAATCGCGTGGTAGCTTATGTCGTAACCCATTTGCTCCCCTTTTAATCTTTCAGATCGATCTGCGGCTGCCAATACAGCGACTTTGAAACTTTACGAAATTTCATCGTGGCGCCCAGACCATTTGAGGTGCGGTAGCTAAGCACCAGCTCGTCCTTATCGCTCTTAGGCGCGGTGATCTTGTAGCGGCTCGCCCACGCGATCTTAAAAAGCTCCTTTTGCAAAAGCGGATCTCCGTCGTGCAGCGGCACTACGTTTGCGTTTGCGCCGTTGATCTGCACCGCGCGGATCTGAATCTCTTTAGGATAGGAGGTGAGCAAAAACACCTCGTCCTCCGCGGCGTTTCTAAGCTCGGGCGCGACGGGATTTAGATATGTAGCGACGCTTAAATAGCGATCGCCCGCGCGCACCGATTCAAATTTTTGCGTGTAGGCCAAAAACTCGTTTTTAAGCGGATCGTGACGGGGATCGTTTGCGGAGCAGGAGTTTAAAAATAGCGCTAGCGCGGCTAGGAGCGAGCCCTTCAGCAGGCCGCTTAGCGCGCCGCTAAAATTAAATTTCTTCATCGATCTTCCTTTGAAATTTTAGGCGCATTTTAACGAATTTTGCTTTTTAAAAGGCTAAATTCGCTACAATCGCTCATCTTAAAAAGCCGGATTTTAAAAATGAAAAGACTTGTTATCGCATTTTCAGGCCCTTCCAACAGCGGCAAAACGACGCTAATTTGCAAGATCGCTAAAATTTTTATCGCTAGCGGGCTACGGACTGCGATCGTAAAGCACGATCCCGGCGATAAGGCGCGCTTTGACGTAGAGGGCAAGGACAGCGCCAAATTTAGCGAGCTAGGCGCCGAGACCGTCGTGATGAGTCCTGCGCGGACGAGCTATTTTTCGCAGCGCTGCATGCAAATCGACGAGGTCGTGCGGATGCTCGGAGATTTCGATATCCTGCTCGTAGAGGGGCTAAAGACGCTGCCGCTGCCGCGCATAAGCCTATTTCGCGACAGGATCGATCCGGCGTATCTGCCCTTTTCGGACGCGATCGCTTCAAATTTAAGCGGCGAGCAGATGGATAAGTTTTGCCGCGTAAATTTCGACATCAACGACGCTGCGGGCATTAGCGAATGGATCTTAAAAAACGCCAAAAAAATGTAAAGGAATAAAATGCAAGAGATCGTAAAATCAATCCAAAATATCGCGCTACAAATCGCCGAGGAGCTGAAATACGCGGACTTCGGCTACACAGATCATCACAACAGCACGGGCGATACGCAGCTTAAGCTCGACGTAAAAAGCGACGCCATAATCGAAGCGGAATTTCGCAAGAATCCGCTCGTACGCGCTCTAATCAGCGAGGAGAAAGATGAAATTTTAACGCTGCGAGAGGACGCGCGCCTAATCATCGCCTACGATCCGCTCGACGGCTCAAGCTTAGTGGACGTAAATTTCGCCGTGGGCTCGATATTTGGCATCTACGAGGATGAAATTTCGCCCGCAAACTTAAAAGCGGCGATCTATTGCATCTACGGACCGCGCCTTGAGATGGTCGTTTGCGAGGACGCGCCGAAGCTCTACCGCCTAAATCGCGAGGGCAAATTTAGCTTCGTAAAAGAGCTGCGCCTACAGCAAAAAGGCAAACTAAACGCCACGGGTGCGACGCAAAAGGGCTGGAGCGAGCCGCACCGAAAGCTCGTGCGGGCGCTGTTTGATGAGGGCTACCGCCTACGATACAGCGGCGCGATGGTAAGCGATCTGCATCAAATTTTATTAAAAGGCGGCGGACTTTTCAGCTACCCCGCTACCAGCGATCATCCGCAAGGCAAGCTTCGCGTAACCTTCGAAGTGCTGCCGTTTGCGTTTATCTTCGAGCGCGCTGGAGGCGCCACCAGCGACGGCGAAAACGGCTCGCTTTTGCAGCTTAAAATCGAAAAAATCCACCAAAGCAGCCCTTGCTTTTTCGGCTCGAAGTACGAGATCGCGAAGATGCATGAAATTTACGGCGGGAAAAACTGATGGCTGATACCAAGGTCGCCGCGCTGCGCGACGTTTACGACGAAATTTTGGATAAAAGCTTAGCCGCGCTACAAGCGTGCCAGGCGGAGCACAACCTCACCAGCTGCCTGGAGTGCGAGAAGCTGCTAGATTGCGCGGTGCGCGACAAATACGTCAAGGCGGTCTATGAGAGCATGTCACACGGCGCGACGGGGGATTTTTCGTTTTAAATTTAGCTATTGCGATCGCGGAATTTTACGAAGCAGGCTACTTGAAGCTCTTGCGGCGCGGATTTTCACGAAGATGGCTGCGGCGTGGAATTTGCTCTGCGATGTGGATTTAATCCGATAGCGTGCAAATTTTGCTCTGCGGCACAGAATTTGTCCCACTGCGAAACGATAAAATTTACGGCGTGTTTAACCTCGCGGCAGGGTCTGCTTTGCGGCGCATCTGCTTTGCGGGCCAGGTTTTGCGGCAGCCGATAAAATTTAAAATGAGGGCGTAGCTAAATTGCAGGCGTGCGGCTAAATTTCAAGCAAGCGACTGATTAAATTTCAGACGCTGCGGCTGGATTTTAAAATTTGCGGATAAAATTTTAAGACGCGAAATTTCGCTTCGCAAAATTTTATCTGAGATCGTGAGCCGTTTATGAGCGCAAATATGCAAAATTACGCAAAGTAAAATTTTGGCGGGTTAAATTTTATCGTCGCGATCTTTAAATTTACGCGACTAAAACTTGCCGACTTGCGCGAGCCGCCGTTTGTCGCCAATCTTTTGCTAGTTTAAATTTTACAAGGCAAAATTTAAACTAGCAAACTTAGCGGCGCAGCAAAACGGCAAATTTTGCCTCACAAAATTCGAGCCACAAATTTAAACCGCGATCCGTGCGTTAAAATTTAAAAACTAAATTTGAAGTCTAGTGAGCGGGTCCGCCGCACGAATGCTCGTATAAATTTCAAGCACATAATGCTCATATTGAAATTTTGCGACTGAGCGTGTATGTGAAGCGCTCGTTAAATTTCAAAGTCGAGGCGCATGCAAGTGCACACGTTAAAAATTTTAGAGCCGAAGCGTATGCGACCGCTCGTGTTAAAATTTTAAAGCTAAGACGCGTATGGCGGCGTTTGCGTTAAATTTAAAACCGATCGCAGGTCGCGCGAGATTTCAGATTGGTCTATTCGCAAAGCCGCGTCCATAGGTTTTTTCGCAGCATCGCATGCCGAAATTTTAGAGCAGATCTGAGGAGTATAAGCAGAGGATGCAGTCGTTCATACAAGGGGTTTTGATGGGGCTGGGCGTTAGCGTGCCGATCGGCCCGGTAAACGTGCTGATAATGTCCTACGCGCTGCGAAGCTACACCAAGGCGCTGTGCCTGGGCATCGGCGCCATGAGCGCGGATATGCTCTATCTGGTGCTATCGGCGTTTGGTATATCGCAGTTAGCCAAAATCCCGATCGTTTTTGCCTGCATATCGGTATTTGGCGCGTGCTTTTTGCTCTACACGGCGTACGCGACCTGGCATGGCGCGACTCGCTCGGTGCAACCCGCAAGCGTCGAGGCTTGCTCGGGTGCGGCGCTTTACGGCAAAGGCTTTTTGATAAATTTACTAAATCCATACGTCATTATGTTTTGGCTCAGCGTCTCTGCCGGCACTGCGCGAGCAGATTTTGTGCTTGCTCTTGCGGGGCTTGTAAGCGGAATCTTAGCTTGGATCACGCTTTTTCCGCTTGCGATATATCTAGCCCGCAGCAAGCTTCCAAACATTGTAGTGCGGGCATTTGCATATATCTCGGCGTTTATTTTGGTATTTTTCGCACTAAAGCTTTTATACGCTATAATTTTCGGTAAAATTTAAACCAAAGGAAGGCTTATGAAACCGACTGAAATTCTAAAAGAGCTCATCAAATTCCGCTCGCTCACACCTAGCGACGACGGAGCTTTCAACTACGTCTCGATGCTGCTGGCAGACTTTAGCGAGGATAGATTCGAGCTAAACGGCGTAACTAACGCGATTTTTACCAAGCGCTTCGGACAGGGTCCGCATCTATGCTTTGCCGGGCACATCGACGTCGTGCCGCCAGGCGAGGGCTGGGCAAGCGATCCGTTTAAGCCGGTGGAAGCGGATGGCTTTTTATACGGGCGCGGCGCGCAGGATATGAAAAGCGGCATCGCAGCGGCAATCTGTGCGCTAGCGGCGGCACGCGATTTTAAGGGCACGCTGAGCCTGCTGCTAACCAGCGATGAGGAGGGTGACGGCATCTACGGCACGCGCGAAATGCTCTCTAAATTACGCGAGCAAGGTGCCCTACCCGACTTCGCAATCGTTGCAGAGCCTACATGCGAAGTGCGCTTCGGTGATACCATTAAGATCGGCCGTCGCGGCTCGATTAACGGCGTCCTCACACTCACGGGTATCGGCGGGCACGCAGCCTACCCAGATAAATGCATCAATCCTGTCCACATTTTAGCGCCGGTGCTTGCAAGCCTCGCAGGGCATGATCTGGACGCGGGTAGCGAGGATTTCGCTCCAGCCAAGATAGTCATCACCGACATTCGCGGCGGTTCACAGGTAGTAAACGTAACACCTAAGGACGTACGCGTGATGTTTAACGTACGCGGCGGCGTAGGGCTGGGGCTAGAAGACGTGCGAGACTATGTACTGGGGTTATTTGAACTGGACGCTAAAGACGCGCTATGCAACGAAAGCGAATCCTGCGGCAAGCTAGAAATGAGCTGCACCGCGCAGCTGCGAGCAGGCGCGTCGCTACACCTCGCGCTAAAAAGCTCCTCAAAGCCTTTTTTAACTCAGCGAAGCTACAAAATCGTGCAAAAACTAAGCGCTAGCGTGCAGAAGATCTGCGGCGCAGCAGCCGAGCTAAACACCGCAGGCGGCACGAGCGATGCGAGATACTTCGCGGAGTTTGGCGTGGAGACGGCGGAGTTTGGCGTGCGAAACGATACGATCCATCAGATCAACGAACGAGTAGAGATTAGCGACGTCGAAAATTTAGCTAAAATTTTTAGCGATCTGATAGAAAATTTCGGCTAATTTAAGAATTTGGTAAAGATGCGTAGATGTTCTGCGTTCTGCCAAGCCTCGCCAAATTTGCCAGGGTTTTCGCTCGTAGTTGCTTGGCAAATTTTATCTTTGCCGTGCGTATTGCGTAGAAATTTTGCCCTGCTACGCCGCTTTTGCCAAGAATTTTATCTACAGCACGCTTGCCGCTTTTACAATTACTTTGCTATGCAACGTCGATTTCGCAAGAAGCTTTAGCAAAACGCCACCACCTCAAAGGCGAGCTTCGCCGGCGAACGCTACCGCTGCTAGAAATTCTTTATAAAAATGCTTCTCCTTGCATAAATTTTAGCGTAATAGCGCGATATTTATGCAGAATTCTTCTCGCTCTCTTCGCGCAAAATTTCATCTTCGTCAGGTGACTCTAGCAGCATACTGCTGCACTTCGCCGTCTTAGTGAAAAATTTTATCTTTGGCGCGCCCGCCGCTTACGCAAGAAGCTTGGCTAGGACAATGCCGTTTCTGCTGGGATACCGCCCGCTTCGTGGATTTATAGAATTTTATTTAGTCACGTTGCCGCTGAGATAAATTCTGCCCCGCTTACCGCTTCTGCGCGGATTTTAACCATGCCTGACAAGCGCAATTAAAATTTTTACTTTGCTTTGATACGACGATGTGAAATTTTGCCCGTACGGCGCGGCAGCATAGAATTTTTAGCCTCTGCAAAACTCCACAACAAAACCTTACTATCCTGCCTTATTCGCACGAATGGCTGCAAAATTTTGCTGCCTCGCGTGCTGCTACACTAAATACACGCAAGACGAAAATTTATCGAAGGATTTCAGAGCGGAATTTCGCGAGGCTAAATTTTATCACTGCGAAAAATTTCAACCACTCATAGCAAGCGTCTAAGGCGCGATAAATTTAAAATTAGGGCTTTAAGTCAGCATAGCAAGTTTCGCTTCTTGCAAAATTTTAACTGCCTTGGTCGCCGCAAAACTAGAAATTTACAAAATCGCTTTATGAAATTTCGCAGCGTCTCGCGGTAAAATTTTAAAATCAGCGCCGTGCCTGCAAGGCATAATTTAACGGAATTTTACTTGCCCAATTTGGCTAAATTTTCTCTTTCGAAGTTTAGCAGCCACGCTTTGGTCGCTACGCCGCCCGCGCCGCTGTATCCTCCGAGCCCGACCGCAGCTACGACGCGGTGGCACGGCACGATGATGGGGATTTTGTTTTTGCCGTTTGCGCCGCCTACTGCGCGGCTTGCGTGCGGTCTGCCGATAGCCCGGGCTAGCTCGCCGTATGTTACGACCTCACCATAAGGGATCTCTAAAAGCGCGCTCCACACGGACTTTTGAAACTGCGTGCCATTTTGGCTCAGTTTAACGCTAAAGCTTTCAAGCTCGCCCCTGAAATATGCGCCAAGCTCGTCGGTGCAAAGAGCTAAATTCTTTCTTAAATCGCTAAGCCTTAAATCGCGTCCTTTATCATCCGCTGCACGCACAAAGCCAAATTTAAGCTCTGCGTCGTGCTTTTTAAAGATCTCATCATTGGGCCCGCAGACAGAGCTTTTGACCCAGTCGATACTGCAGATCCCGATCTCATCATCCCAAATTTCAAGCATTCCAATGGGCGAATTAAAAAAGGCTTTTTGCATCTCAATCCTTTCAAATTTTTACTGGTTTGATCAAAAAAATTTTAAAAAGCGCTTGCTGCAGGGCAAACTAAAGCTCGAAAACGATGGAATTTCATGCGGTAACGCGAATTTTTTAAAATTTACACGAGAGGCGCCGCAAAGCCTCTACTCAAACCGCATGATGTTTACTAAAACCCCGTCGAAAACGTCTTGCTTAAAAAGCTTGATCTCGCGCACGATGTCTGCGTTGTCGTCGTCGATGACGCCGTTTTTGACGAGGCTGTCCTCGATGAGCTTAAAGATAAAGGCGTGGTTGCTGACGTCAGAGATACCGCTTTTAAAGCCCATTTCAAGGCGCACCGGCACGCCTATGTGCACGCCGCGCAGATCCTTAGCGATGTAAAGATCGGCGATCGTGCGCACCATCTTTTTCGCCGTTTGGTAGTTCGCCGTGGATGACAAAATATCATTAAGACCGAAATTCTCCATCAAAAGTGGAATACGAACGCGCGCCAAAACCCCTTCGCCAGGCTCGCTCGCGCTCTTTTTCAAAAACGAAATTTTAATCCTATGCGTGATGCCTATGAAGCGCGGCTTAAGCTCGATGAGCCTAGCTCTAGGCGCTTGCGATAGCGAGATAGGACGCGAAGAGCTCGCAATAGGCAGAGCCTGCAGACGCCCAGACAGGCTCGCGCGATCTTTCGTAGGCGCTTTGCGCGCAGGCTTGCCATAGAAATTTACGGGCTTAGTCGCAAAAGTTGATTCGCTCCCAAAAGCAGCAGACGCGGGCTCATCACCAAGCGCCCCCTCCGCCATAGAAGAAGCAACCGTAGAATTCTCACCCGTTAACGCAGGCTGCGTGGGTTGCTCAAATTCGGGCGCAAATTTATTTCCCGCTTGCGGCGGCAAATTTGAAGGGTGCCGCTCTTGTGCGGAGATTTTCTGCTCTAAATTTTGCTCGTCGGAATTTTTTAGCGCGTAATTTTGCCCTTTTGCCAAGCACATTGAATCCTCACCGACTAAATTCTCATCTTGAGGCGCGAATTCCAAGGCATTTTCTAAGGCAAAATTTGCGGCACGGCAGCTAGCGGAATTCGCGATTTGCCCCTTAGAAAACTCGGAGCCTTGAGGCCCACAATCATTTGCGCACTTTATATCAAGCGCAGAATTTGCAAAAGTGGAATTTTTTGATGCAGAGCCTTGCGCCGTAGAATTTTTACTTTGTAAGTCCGCGCCCTGCTCTGCTACAAACGAATTTTCAGCTGCAAAATTCTCCGTTTGCGCCATAAAATTAGAATTTTGCGACTCAAATGCGGAATCTTTCACGAGCGCAGAGCTTTGCGCAGAAACAAAATTTCGCGATGTAGGAATGAAGCTTTGCCCTTTGGCAGAATTCGCAGGCGCAGAGCTTTGCGGCATAAAATTTTTACTCCTCGCATTTGCGCTCTCTTCGAAATTAGCAGCAAGCCCCACGCTCACGTCATCCTGCGTAGCATCATTTTGCGAAATTAAATTCTCGCACGCCGTATTCCACGCGGTATCTACGCAAAATTCCGCCCGAGCCGCACCATAAAATTCTGCTTGCGAAACATCTTGAAATTTTGCCTGCGAAGTAAAGTCTTGCGCACTCTGAGCGCTGCGCGCAGAAAAATCGCCACACCTTGCGTTTGTGGCATACGAAGTCTTTGCCAAGCTGCCGCCAGCCTCGGGCGAAACCGCGCTTAAATCTCCGCCGTAAAAGCTACCAAAATCGAAGGCGTCGCCAAACTCTGCATAGCCATCTGCCGCGCGGAGACGATCTGCGCGGGCTTTCTTTTTGGGTGTAGAAGAGAGCGTGAGCCTGCCTGCAAGCTCGCGTCCGCCAGAGTTTAAAATCCCAAAAATTCTAGCTCTAAAACGCTCGAACTGCTCGCCACTGAGCGAAATTTTGTCGTTTAGGCTCTGCACGCCGAAGTCTGCGGCGGTAAAATTTACGATCGCTCCATCCCTACTCGCGACGCGCACGCGACCCTTGACCGAGCCTTTTAGCTTAAAATCGCTGCCTGCGAGAATTTTTTTCATTAATTCCTTCGGATTGTAGGGCATTTTAGCGCTCGCCAAAAACCACTTTATTAAATTTAGCGACGAAGCTTAGCGGATTGACACTCACGCCGTTGATCGCGATGCCAAAGTGCAGATGTGGGCCGCTAACTCTACCGCTCTCGCCCGAAAGCGCGATTTCATCGCCTTTGCGAACGTGATCGCCAAGCGTCACTTTGATCTCGCTTAGATGATAGTACTGCGAATAGATGCCGCCGCCGTGATCGATCACGACTGAGCCGCCCGCGTAGTAGCGGTCTTTGGCGATGACTACGACGCCGTCGTTGGCAGCGCGCACCACAGTGCCTACTGCGGCGCGATAATCGGTGCCGCTGTGATAGCTTTTAAGCTCGCCATTAAAGGTGCGGGCATTGCCGAACGCAGAGGTTATTTTGGAGTTTAAAGGCAGCTCAAACGGCGTGGAAAAAAGATAGCGCGGCGTGGTAATCGCATAGATCGCGTTGGCTTCGTCGAGCTCTTTTTTGATACGCGCGGCGGCTTCTTTGGGTGGTTTAACTTTACCAGGAGCGACACTTAGAGCCTCTTTTTTATACTCGCCCTTTTTCAAAGCGACGATCTGCTCGTGACTGCCGCTTTGATCTACTATCCGCAGCGCGAAATCTCCATTAGCGCGGTAATTCGCCGCCAAAATGGCGATTTTATCGCTAGAATTTGGTGCCTTGATGAGGGGGATTTTCTTTGAACCAAAGCTCAACTCGGTTGTGCTTTTATCTAATTTTAAGATAACAACATCGCCGTTTACTATGTCTAAAGCGAAAATTTTGATCGCCAAAAGTGCAAAAATAGCTAGAAATTTCATAAATTTTCCAAAATTCGTTATTTTTCATCAATTTTTTGTTAAAAATTAGCTAAAACAAATGAAATTGCTGTTATAATAACGAAAATTCAATTTTAAAAGGATTAAATGATGAAAAAGTTTTTGCTTCTAGCATCTGTTGCACTTTGCGGTCTTTTGCACGCGGACGTCGTGGCAAATCAAGAGGTTATAGCGGCGACTAACGTCGTTAGATCTTTCGTAGCGGCTAATAACTTCGGTACTGATGAACGCTATCTGACTAGCGCCAAAGCCGTCGCAATCCTAACCGACGTAAAACGCCTAGCTGCGGGCGCATCACTACAATACGGCGATGGAATTTTTAGCGTCAAAGGCGAGAACGGCGAGTGGAGTTCGCCGATTTTTATCAAATATAAAGGCTACGGCGTGGGCTTACAGGCAGGCTACGAGACGAGCGACATCGTGATGATCTTTCATACTACGAAGTCATATCAAGACATTTTTACCGGCACAGACACCCTTGAGATCAATGTAGGTGCTGCAGCAGGCGGCGTAGGTAGAAGAACTGGTCGCGCAACTGATCTGCCTGATATTTCTGCATGGATGGTAAGCCCTGGCGAGCAAACAGGCGTCTACCTAGGCGTCTCGATCGACAACGGCAGAATCACCATCGACGACCAACTAACTAACGACTTCTATGAGAGAATTTACGACTACGAGGATATTTTAAACGATTCTCCGCGCGCAAATAAATACGCGAAAAGATGGAAGGAAGTAATGAGGAAGTATTTCACAAACGGCGAGAAATACGGTGCTAGCAGCAGTGCGGCGATACCTGTAAATCACGTGCAGAAAAAATATCCTGACGGTAAGCCGATCATCTCAAACCACTCTCCTAGAACTCATGCTAAGGCTACGCGAAGCAAAAAGGCTAAAAAAGCAAAATAAATTATCGAGCCAAGCCCCGCTTATGGGGCTTCTTGCTTTGGCTTTGCGTTGAGTTTGTGCAGAGCGCGCAAGCGTGAAATTGAAGCGCATAGGTTATTTTAAAAAGATTTATTGGTTCTTTACTAAAATATTTTATTTAATTTTTATGAGTTATTAGATATATAAGGACCGAATAAAATTTTATGAAATTTAACGAAATTTTTATAAAATTTAATCAGTTTTTTATATTTTTATCACTACAATTATGTTTCTTGTCTCGTTAGCTCAGTTGGTAGAGCATCTGACTCTTAATCAGGAGGTCACAGGTTCGACCCCTGTATGACGCACCAAAAGTTTGCCCCGTTCGTTCAGTGGTTAGGACATCAGATTTTCACTCTGGAAACAGGGGTT
>NZ_CALJPC010000022.1 GCF_937981295.1 uncultured Campylobacter sp. | reverse complement strand
GCCTTTCGACTTCAAAAATTTTTTAAAGCAGTCGCTTTGTTTGTCGGGGTAGAGCTCGGTATTTATCCCTTTGGCTTCGGCTTCGTCCAGAAGCTTTTGCGCTTTTGCGCTGTATGGAAAAGATAGATCGATAGGATTGCTTGATTTTAGATAGACTTTATAAATTTTACCGTGTTCTCTAAATTCATTCGCGATCTCTTTTTCCTGCGAAAACCAAAACCCATATCCGCTCTTATCAAACTCGCCTTTAAACTCCGTGATGTCTTTTGCGGAGCTGCCGTGATAAAACACTTTCGGGCTTCCGTCCGCGTTCTTGGTAATAGGCGCGCTGTGCTCGTGCCAATTTTGCAAATTTGCGTCATATCTGACCTTTGGGTTTTCAAATTCCATGGGCTTTTTAAGATTTCTGTCAGAGTAAAAGGTTATAATGTCCTCAAAGTCCGCAGGTCGAGGTAATTCGGCCGTGTAAGGCGTCCCTGCGGACTTGTTACTTGCTACGAGCCTAAATCTCACCCCCTTGTCATCTTGCCATTCATAAACTCTAGCATTGCGTTTATTTATAAAAGGCTCTTTATACCTTTCTAAATATTTACGCATGCTCTCGCCTAAATCTAAAAGCTCTTTTTTACTTACATATCCTTCGCTGCCCTCATCGTTAAGGTGTCTTATTTTTATATGCTTTGCCCCCTCGCTTCTATCGCCCCTCGCATATCTTAAAGCTCCCTCTATTTGATCTAGGTCTTGCCTTACGTAGGTTGCTATTTTATTATTATAGGTCACATTGTAGATGCCGCGCTTTTCTTTTTGCCCCGCATCCTTTGCAAGTATCGCCCCGGACGGAGCGTCGCTTTGCATCTTTACGACCTTTACGTCCTTTAACTCGGGATAAGCCTTAAATAGCTCATCGTGCTTTAGCAGATCACCTAGCTTGCCGCCGCTTTGAAATTTAGGGTTTAATTTGGCGTCGCCGTCGCCGATCTCAAATTTCCAAGCGCCGTCTTTGTCCCGAAACCAGCCCGTATCTCGCCAAATTTCTAGCTCATTTTTTCCCTCTTTCGCCATAGCCTGCGCTTTGCTTAACTTATCCGCCCGCACGGGGGTATATTTCAGCTCGGCGTAGGCTTTCTCTCCTGCGAAAATTTGAGGCTCAAAATCAAGCCCCGTCTTGTTTGCGACTTTGGTCTTGGCAAATTCTGCGGCATTAAAAAGCGTCGTTTTGGCGCGAGATTTGATCTCATCGCCTAGAGCCTGCGCGAAAAGATCGGGGCGATCTGCCGCCATTGTAGGATAGGTTTTCGCCTGCTTTGCGGCGTATGCTTTCATACTTGCGCGGAAACCCTTTCGGATCACCGCGACGCCGCCGAGCCCGCCGATGAAGCCCACCGCAAATCTCTCGGGGCTAAATTTACCCTCCTCGTCGGTAGCGTTGAGCGCGCCGCCGCTAAGCCCTCCCGCAAGATGAGAGGTAAGATTAACGTTTACGAAGCCCTTTTTCATATCCTCGTCAAGCTTTGCGCCTTGCGGGGCGGAGCCCGCGCCCTCTTTTGCCGCAAGATCGCCGCTGCGCGCCTCGCTCTTTAGCGCTGCGCCGCCTTGATCTGCCGCATCTTGTGCTGAAACCACTCGCTGTTTTGAAGCTGCGGCATCAGCTGCGCTATCGCCTGAAGCGGCCCCGTATCGTCCCACGAGCTCATCGCCCGCGGCATTTTTTGCATCCTCGCCGCCGAGTATAGCAGTAGATCCGCGCTGCGATGATACCTGCGCATCGCCTCCCGGTCCCCGCTCCGCTCGGCTTGGAGTATCGCCGAGATCAGAAACGCCCTTTGATATTCGCTCATCTTTTCTGCCAGCGCCTGCGCCGTTTGTGTGGACTCCACGCTCCGCTGCGTCGCTTGCGTTTGCTTTGCCATTTCGTGCTCTCCTTATCTTTCCGTCTTTGATGATCCAATCTTTCATTTGATTGTTTACGATGTCGTCGTATTCGGCTTTTGCGACTTTGGCGTCGATATAATTTTTTAGAAATTTTATATTTCCGTCGTCGTATGCCTGCATCGCCGCAGCCTGCACGTCTGGAGCAAAGCCTTTGCTCGCCAAGCGCGCGCCGTATTGCTCGGTGGTGTAGGGGTGAGCTTTGATGTCGTTTTCCACCCGCCAGATGAAATTTTGCCCGGCATACATAGGATCGACGTCCGCGCCGTCGTTGTAGGCGCGGGTATATCGAAGCTCCGCTTCGCTGGGCTTTATGCGGGAGTTTAGAAGCTCTCTTTGCGCTCGCGCGGAGAGGGTAGGATTTTCCTTTGCGATTTTTTCAGCCTCTCTTTGAATAGCAGCAAAGCGCTCTATGCCGTCCGTCCTCATCTGGGCTAGCTCCTCCGCGCGATCGGCGACGTGTCTTTGATACTCTCTAGCCCACTCAAGGCGGTTTGCGCGCTCATAAAGCTCGTCCGCTTTTTTAAACGCGCTCTCGCTCAAATGCGCCGAGCGGCTCGCACCGCGGTCAAGCTCGCCCAAAATTTCATCTGCGGCATCATCCGCGACGTTTTGGGTTTTGAGATACTGCCTTACCTGTTCGCGAGGCTCAAAATTTGATTGCGCCCCGCTCGCGACTTCGGCATTCTGTGCGCCCTGCGCCGCAGGGGACGGGGGCGATTTGATCTCCTGCGCTCCGTACGCGGCTTTGATCTCTTGCGCACCCTGCGGGGCGGAGCCTGCGCCCTCTTTTTGCGCGCCTCCCAGCCCGTCCAGAGCGTCATCGAGCGCCGCCGCATCATCCGCCGCACGTGCCGCCCCCTCTGCGCCGTCTGCGGCTTTTGACGTGCCGCGCAGATCCTCCGCAAGGTTTGAGACGTTGCTTACTTTGCCGCGCGAAAGGGCGCTAAAAAGCGCATTGGCTCCGCCCATCACCAGGCCGCTTAAAAGATCGTCTCCGAGTCGCTGCCCGGTGGAAATTTTATCATCCCCCGCGTTTCTTAGCTCGTTCATTCCTACGCCCAGGGCGAAGCCCGTGCCCGCGCTTTTTGCGATATTTGCGACCTTGGCGCCCTTGGTGAATATCCCCGCCGGCGCGACGTTTAAAGGATCAATCAGCGCTTCGCCGAGCATTCCCCACTCTTTGTTGTTTTCGGCGATGATCTTATCAAGCTCCTTTACGTTATCGTCGAAAAATTTGCGGTTTTCCCCAAAAAACTGCTTCGCGTCCTCGGATCCCACGGCGCCCGCGATCTTTTCGCCCGCGTAGTTTACGGCGCGGCCAAATTGATTTGGGAGCTTGCCGGCTCCCGCGAAAAACGCAAAGTCCTTGTCAAGGCTATCGGCGGTGAGTCCGTTTTGTTTTATGTCCGCCGCCTTACCCGTGATCTTAGGGCCTAGGGTTAGGGGGTTGAGCCTGTTTACCAGCCGTCCGGCGCGGCTTGCGATGTCGATCTTATCGGGGTTGAGTTCTCGCCACCTCTGATCCGCATCATCTACCGCTTTTTCGTCGGCGCTGGTATCAAAAACGTTTCTAAGAAACCTATCCGATGCGCTTGCCGTAGCCTCGTCATTGAGCTTTTTGGCATTATCTGCGTCGAGCTTCTGGGCTATCGCCATCTTTGCGATGTCCTCTCGCACTCCGCTGTCCGCAAGCTCTTTCTTTTTCGCCTCGTATTGTTCCTTTGCAATAGCTTTGATATATTCGGGGCTGTAGCCCTTGCTTTCAAGCTCGGCGATCCGCTCGTTGCCCAAAAAATCTCTTGCAGTCATCAGTTTGCTCCATCGTCCATATCGCTATCAAGCACGGAGCTAAATTTAGCGTTCGGATTTTTCTTTTTCCACTCGATCGCTTGATCCACTTTCGCCTTTGCGTCGGTAAGGTTTACCCCCTGATTCATCAGCGCTTTAATATTTTCGCGGCGATTTTGAGGATCACCGAGCTCATCCATCTGGCGAGCCTCGCGCTGCTTATCGATATTTACCTTTTCCATAAGCCAAGGATCGGTATAATAGTTTCCTTTGTCGTCCCAGCTTACGTGTCCGCTGTCGCCGTATTGCTCGACAAATTTGGAATCCACCGGGATATTTTTCTTGAAAATATCGACCTTGTTCTCTTTAAAGTTTTTCTCGAGATTATTTCCCCATTTTGCGAGCTCCTCATCGGTATAGCCCGCGCTTTCTTTTGGATAGAGTTTACGGAGATACGCGACATTGTCCGCAGTCTGCTGCGCCTTGGCTGCGGCTTCTGCCTCCTCTTTGATGCGCTTCCGTCCTTGCTCGGTGTATTCGGCATTAAGCTTGGCAACTCCCAGCCTGTAATCCCTATCGTCTTTAAAGATCGTATGATCGAGCTTTTTTCTGTCAAGCTCGTAACTCCTGTCGCCTTTGAGTATGTCGTAATTAAGCTCCTTTTCTTTCAGCCCATAATTTTTGGTATCCATATTTTTAAGCCAATCAAATTTATCGGACTCCATCTTTTCCGCTCGCGCTTGGCGC
>NZ_CALJPC010000021.1 GCF_937981295.1 uncultured Campylobacter sp. | reverse complement strand
CGCTCTCATCGCTTTGCCCGTAGGTATCGCATGCCTTGTTTTGGGCTTTGGTATGGGCGATAGTCCCTGCATCATGTGCTGGCACGAGAGATTTTGCATGGTCGCGATCTCATTTATGGCCCTATTGATCGTTAGATACGGCTTTACGGTCAAATACCTAGCCGCAATCCTCTTTTTAGCATGCCTCGGGCTATACGACGGCTTTTTGCACTACAGCCTCGACGGTACCGGCGGCGGCTACCTCGACATCAAGCAGGGCTTCGGGCTTGAAATTTTAGGCGCGCACACGCAGTTTTGGGTCGTAGTGGTGCATTTTTGCGTCATTATATTTTTGGGCGTGATTTTGCTGCTAGGCAAAAACGTAGGTAAAATAATGCAAAAAAGCGAAGAGGGCGCATACGGCGCGGTTTTACCCAAATTTGCGCTAGGCAAGATAGCCGTGGCAGCCTTTGCGATCATCATGGCTTTTAACTGCGTGCAGGCCTTTATCACCGCAGGCCCGCCGCCCTATCTAGCCTCCGCGACGCCTTCGCGCATGAGCATCGATCCGTCAAAGTGGTTTTGGGAGCTTGATCACTGGGAGGAGACCGAAATTGACTTCCGCGAAAGCTGGAATCCAAAACTACCGAATTTACCGAAGTGAGGCTGAAGATGAAAAGATTTCTAAATTTAACCCTATTGTGCGCCGCACTGGCGCTGGGCAGCGAATTTAATCTAAATCCTGCGGACGGCGCAGTGGCAAATTTAACGCCGCTACGCAAAAGCGGCGAGATAACGCTAAATTTAAAAAACAATAATCCCGTCACGGGGCTTGACTACGACGCGGCAAGCGGAAGCTTCTTGCTCGGTACGCTAAAATTCGAGCTCTACGAAATGGACGGCGAGCTAAAAACCGTAAAAAACTATCTACGAAGCACGCCCGATTGGATAATGCAGATGGAAGAGACCGTCGCGGCGAGCTTTTTTAAAGGCTCGGTAGGGCTCATGAGCTATAATAAACCCTATGAGTTTTTCAAGCCCGCACCGAACCAAAGCAAAGAGGAAGCAAACAAGGCGTGGCGTTATCTGCACGATGGATACGAAAATTTCACGCTCGATTTCAAGGACCGCTACTCCACTGTGCGCGCCAAACAGCAGTATATCCTAAGCTGGGATCACTCGGACTTTTACGGCGAGTTTTTCATCGCGAGCGTGCCTGATGATATCAAGCAAAGCTGGAGTGTGGCGAGCTTTAGCGACGCCGATAATCTACTCTCGAGCGAATTCGTGCCGAGCTTCGATGAGGCTCTCGGCGTAAAAGACGGCAGGGACATAAACGACTACTATATCACGGGTATGGATGCGAGCGGCGAGTTTGTTTATCTACTCTCGAAGCAATACTCAAGCATCCTAAAGCTTGATCCGCGCAGCAGAAAGATCGTGGAGATTTATAGCTTGAAGGCGCAAACGACGCGCATGCGCTAGCTATCAAGGATGGAAAATTTTACGTCGCGTCTAGAGAAAATGGAACGAATAAAATTTTCGTTTTTGAGAGGTGAAATTTAAGCCGTCTTTTGGGCGGCTTATTTTAAAAATAATCTAAAACATAGTATTTAGCCCTCGCTCATTGTCGAATTGATATCTGCCAAATAATTTTTACCAAGTTGCTTAAAGTCTATTTTGTTATAATGTTATTACCAAAAGGAGCAAAAATGAAAGTACAAATCCTAAAACTGCTACTAGCTATGAATTGGTCGAAATATCTTATTAAACTACTCACATAATTTTTTGATTTTATG
>NZ_CALJPC010000020.1 GCF_937981295.1 uncultured Campylobacter sp. | reverse complement strand
CGAAATTCCGCAGTATGCAAGCTTGCCGCAACGAAATTTAAAAATTTTAAATTTAGCTATTTAATTCCTGCTTTACATCGATTTATGTATACTTCGGGATAAATTTTAAAAGGCTTATTATGCAAGATCTCGTATCTCAGGCAAGAAAAGAGGGGATGATCAGCACCGGCATTGATCTATTTTTAGCGGCGGTGCCTGCGACTTTAGTTGCGCTAGATATTGCTAAGAACGATATGCTAGGGCTTAGCACCAACAAGACGGCTACCTATATCACTGGCGGAATTATTTTTGCTCTTTTGTGTGTTTCGGTATTTTTCAGGCTAAGAGCGCTCCGCAAAATTTCAATGCTTAGCGGCATAAAAGCGGCAGCACTTTACCGCAACTGCATAATTGTCTGCATCTGTGTCATTGCCATAACAAGCATCTTTTTATCGATTCCTTTATCGATCTCACACAAGCATTTGGCAATGATATTGTACATTTTGATAACGTTTGCGGGCGCAATCTATATAATCGTAGCGTGGTTTTGCATAAATTTTGCTCTAGCGCGCATAAGCGGCGTGGGGATCTTTGAGACGTATGTGTGGTTCTGTGTCATCCTTTTTTCGTTAAATGCACTATACCATTTGATATTCCCCATGACCCTCACAATAACTAGCATCGTGCATCTGCTAGCCTGGAGCAAGATAGAAAAGATAAGCGTAAACGTTTAAAATTTCGCAAATATCTTGTCGCGATAGAATTCCGATCTTGTCGGTTTAATTTATATTTTATGCTTGTTTATATATACTTCGGGTCAAATTTTTAAAAAGGGTTTATATATGCAATTCATTGTATCTCAGGCAAGAAAAGAGGGGATGATCAGCACCGGCATTGATCTGTTTTTGGCGGCGCTACCCGCGGTTTTTATCGTAGTAGGCTATGTCTCTTTCAGCGAGCCATGGCACCTTGACGACGAGATGATAAATTATATCGCTAGCGGAATTTTGATCGCTTTTATTTGTGTTTCGGCATTTTTCAGATTGCAGGCGCTCCGAAAAATTTCAGCGCTTAGCGGCATAAAAGCAGCGACGCTTTATCGTAACTGCATAATAATCTGCGTCTGCTTTTTCACGCTAGCACTCGTGCTTAATCACCTTTATCCGAGGGAGCCTGACGCAGACGGCGGGCAGAGTGATAATCCATTTGCGGCAATATTTGGACTAGCGCTTTTCGTAGGCGTTATTTACATAATCGTCGCATGGTTTCGCATAAATTTCTCTTTGGCGCGCGTAAGCGGCGTGAGTACCTTTCGGACTTATGTGTGGCTTTGTGTGGGACTTTTTGTGCTAAATATACTATGCAATGCAGCGATTATTGCTATAGCTATTTCCTCCGAGCCGCGGACCGAGCAGGTCTCGGCTTTAGCTATTGCTGTCGTAATGCTTAAACTGCTCCTGCCGTTTGCCGCTCTCATAATAACCGGCATCGTGCACCTACTAGCCTGGAGCAAGATAGAAAAGATAAGCGCAGAGGTTTGAAATTTCGCGAACCTCTCGTCACGATGAAATTTCGCTCTTTCCGGTTTGATTAGCGTTTTACACTTTGAGATAAATTTTAAAAAGGCTTATGTATGCAAGATCTCGTATCTCAGGTAAGAAAAGAGGGGTTGATCAGCACCGGAATCGATCTATTTTTAGCCGCGGTGCTCGTGGTTTTTAAGGTGATAGGCCTTGCCCCGGGCGGTATGTTCGTGATCATCAGCGGAATTTTTATCGCTCTTATTTGCTTTTCGGTAATTTATAGGCTAAGAGCGCTCCGCAAAATTTCAATGCTTAGCGGCATAAAAGCGGCGGCGCTTTACCGCAACTGCGTAATTCTCTGCATATGCTTCGTGGCGCTTTTATTATTTTATCCGGCAGGTTGTTACAGAGAAGTAACGATAAAAGAGATGATAGAAGAGACTATATGGAATTTAGCGGTGCCCGCAGCCGCAATCTACATAATCGTAGCGTGGCTTCGCATAAATTTCTCTTTGGCGCGCGTAAGCGGCGTGATGATCTTTCGGATCTACGTGTGGCTCTGCGCCTTCTTTTTTGCGCTAAATTGGCTATGTGGCGCAGGGCCCTTCGGTTTGGCTACCTCCAAGCCGCAAATTGGCGATTCCGATGCAGTTTTAATTATCGCGTCATTGAAGGAATTTTTGCCGTTTGTCGCTCTTGTGATAACTAGCATCGTGCATCTGCTAGCCTGGAGCAAGATAGAAAAGCTCGCCTAAGCCGAAGCGCTTTCGTTTTGCAGCAACCGCGCGCTTTTGCAAGTCTAAACCGCAACGTCCAAGCCGCGCTATCCGGCGCAGCATCGCCGCACGCAGCAAAGCCGCAAGATAGCGCGTAAATTTAGAAAATTCAAAGGATAAAAATGAAAGAAATTTCAAAGCAAGATCTGCTTCGCAAGGCGAAATTCCGCGGAGTTTTAGGTGCCGTGATTTTGCTAGGCATCGGCATAAGCGGCACGGTGGGCGTAAGCAGCATAGACGAGGACGCGGTCGCGATTTTTGGAGTTTTAGCGCTGCTAGCGGCGCTAGCGATATTTTACGACTGCTTCGTTTGCCTAGAAAAGGCACTAGGCGTGCGCTTCGTTAAGACCTATAGGCTGATAGAAAGTATCCCGATCGTCGCGATTTTGTGCTACTGCGCCATGGTAGTAGCGCTAAAAGAGGGCGCGATGCTAGGTCTACTCTACACCCTGCTCTACGTCCTTTCGACGTGCGCAGCGGTGATAATCTGGGGCGTATTAAACTGCCGCCTAGCCACACTTAGCGGCGTGGATTTATTTAGAATCTACGGCATAGTGGTGTCCGTGACGTGGCCCTGCGAAGCGGTATCGGGCGCGCTAGCTAAAATAGGCGTAATCCTCGCGCTGCCGTATCTAATCGCAGCGTCGCTGGTAACAGCGTTTTCTGGGATTTTGCTAATCATAGCGTGGATAAAATTCAACCCCGCAAGGTTATGCGGCGCGGAAAATTCTAGCGAGCTTGACGGCGCCAAGCTAGGCGCGGACGGCGAAAAACCGAGCATTTACAGTAAACTCGCCGCTTTTAAGAAATCGGACGCGGACGATGCGAAAAAGCCTGCTTCCAAGGCGAGCGCAGATGATACGACCGCCGCAAGACGCCCGGGCAACCCCGGATTTAAATTCTAACTCTACTCGCAAGATGGAATTTCGCAAAATTTTTAAAATTTAAGGCGCGGAATTTTATCGCGACGCGCGGCGCATCGAGCGGAAACACGGAATTTTGATTTATTTTTTATCCGCTACGAACGCGCAAAATTTAGGGCAAAATTCCAAGCCTAAATTCCGCGATCAATTTAAAATTTTAAGCAGAGGTTCAATCCAAAAATTCCGACGAAGTAGAATCCAAGCCGAAATTCCAGCCGAAATTCTAAACTAAAATTCCGATCTAAATCCCTAATCCAGCTTATTTCTAAAAAGCGACGCCGCAAAGCTCAACGTACCAAGCCCGATCAGCAGCAGCGGCACGATGAGATGCCACAGCTCGCCGAGACTCGCCCCCTCCAGATAGATCCGCCACATGCAGTTGTTGGCATAATACATCGGATCTAGGTGCGCGATGTAGTAAAACCACCGTGGCATCGCGTCCGCAGGCGTTATCAGCCCGCTTATCATAATGCACGGCAGCAGGAACAAAAACGAGCTCACGACCGATTGTAGCGAGGTTTTGCAGACGGTCGAGATCACGAGGCCGATGCCTACGTTGCATGCGCTAAAGATCGCGATGATCGCAAAAAGGTGCGCAAAGCGCCCTCGAAACGGAATTTCGAAGTAAAATACGCAGATCAAAAACAGCGCGAGCCCCTGCGCGATCGCGATCAGCACGGGCGGCACGGCCTTGCCGATCAGCATCTCAAGCGGGTTCGCGGGCGTCATCAGCATCATATCAAAGCTCCCCTCCTCGCGCTCGCGAGAGACGCTAAACGCCGATAGCATCAGCACCTGAATCATCGAAAGCCCCAAAATCATACCCGTCATGATCGTGTAGCGCGTGATCGTGTTTTCGTTAAAAACATAGCGAGGATTTATGCTGATTAAATTAATAAAATGCTGCGCGTTATATTCCCCTGCGATAGCCTGCACGAAGCCGATTACGGTGTTTGCGGAGGTCGTATTGCGCGAATCCGCGATGATCAAAAGCTCGTGCGTGCTTGCAAAATCGCTGCCGAAATAGATCCCGATGATCGCCTCGCCCTCGCTTACCGCGCGGCGCAGGCAGGCTAGGTCTTTGCAGCCAAGTTCGGTCTTAAACATCGGCGTAGCGGCGATCTGCTGTACCAGCGCGGTGGACGTCGCATCGCGAGCATCGTCCAAAATCGCGTAGCGCACCTGCTCAGGGGTGAAATTCGCGCCGTAGCCGAATATGATCGCCTGCACCAGCACCGGCACGATCAGCACCATGCGCGTGCCCTTGTCGCGAAACATCGCCAAAAATTCCTTTTTTATCAGCGCGCGAATTCGAAGCAGTGATTTTCGCAGAGCGTTCATCGCGCGCTCCTTTTAAATTTAGCGGCAGCTCTAAATTTAACGCCATTTTCAAATTTAACGGCGCGGGCGGGCGGAACGGAATTTAAAGCGAAATTTAAACGCACCGCGGACGCCGATTTAAATTTACGCAGTGTGGATTTAGATTTGCGCGGCGCGAGTTTGAATTTGCGCCGCGCGAGCGTAAATTTTAAAATTTCAGATCTATTGCGCGGCACCTCTGACGCAAATTTCAAAAGCGCAAGTTTAAATTTACGCGGCGGCAAGTAGATGAAATTTAAAAGCGCGCCCATGAGGTCAAATTTGCTAAGCTTTTCTGCGCGCCCTACTTCGTAGCCGTGCCGTGCAGCTGCGCTACGAAGTCGCGCTATGCGGCGGCGCACAAAATTCGAATATCCGCCCGCATGATTAAACTTAACCGCGCGCCGTTTTTCTGTCGCGTCGTGCGTATGCTGCGAAGTAAGCCGCGCCGCACGCCCTGCTTCGGCTTTATCTGTGCGCGGCAAAGTACGACGCGAAGCACGCGGCGGCTCGCAAATAAGCTTTAAAATTTCAAACTCACGTTGCGATATAAAATTTTGCGCTGTGTCCGCAAAAAGCGCTGAAGCGCGCGTAAATTTTAAAATTCCAAACCGATTGCGTGGCACGGACGTAAATTTTAAATTTCTAAATCCATTGCGCGACGGCGCTGGCATAAAATTTAAAAACTCCGCCGCCGTCCGCAAGCCAAAGCGTCGCGCGCCAAGAAATTTTAAAATTTCAAATCTACGCTCCACTGCCTGCAAGCCAAAGCTCCTCGCGTCTAGAAATTCTAAAAATTTCATCGTGCGCCCCTTTTTACGCTAAGCACGCACAAGCTGAAAAACAAAACCGCTCCGAGCGCCTGAATGGCGAGGTTTACCCACAGCGTCGCGCTCTGTCCGCCCGAGAGGAAGCAGATGCGAAAGGACTCGACCGCGTATGTGGGCGGCAGCAGGTGCCCGATGAAGTTGACCGCCGCGGGCAGTCCGCGCAGATCGAATATCATACCGCTAAGTAGCGTCACGGGTAGATAGCCGATGACGATGGCGTATTCCTGCGCTAGGAATTGATTTTTGCAGATCGCCGAGATCAGCATGCCTAGGCAGGTCATCTCCAGCACGAAGACGCAAAGCGTCGCCAGCAGCATCGCCACGCTGCCGCGGATCGGGATGCCCAAAAGCACCTGCCCGTAAACGAGCGTCATCGCGCCGCCCAAAAGCGCTAGGAAATAATACGCGCCGACCTTGGCAGTGACGATCTCAAGCGCGCTTGCGTTGGAGTTGTAAAGCGAGGCGATCGTGCCGCGGTCCCATTCGCGCGAGATCACGACTGCGACCATAAATAGGCAGATGAGCCCCAAAATCCCCACGTACTCGGCAGATACGAGATACCACGTCGATTCGTTGGCTTCGTTGAACCAGCTGCGATAATTCACGCTGACGGGCCTTGCCGCAGCGTTTAAATTTGCGTTTAAAAAGCCGTAATCTTGCGCCAAAACCTGCTCGATCACGCCTGCAACGTAAACGTAGCTAAGAAGCGCGAGCTGCGACTGGGTGGCGTTTTGGATAAGAAAAATTTCGGCGCCGTTTTTGTCTGAGTTGCTCGAGCCACCGCCTGCACCATACGCGCCGCCGCCGTTATTTGTACTACCGCCCGCGCCGCTAGCGGAATGGCTTGCATTGACGCTGCCGCTCGTATTTTGGAGATCGTCCACACCGCCGATGAGACCTGTATTCGTATCGCCTGCGCCGCCGATTAAATTTACGCTGCCTTGATTTGCGCCTATGTCGCCTGCGCTGCTACTAGAATTTGCAGTCGCGCCTATACTACCGCCGCTAGAATTTGCGGTCGCGCCGCTTGAATTTACTCCGCTGCCGCCCGCTTCCGAGCCGTTGCCGTATGAACCCTCGCCGCTTGCACTAGAACCGCCCGTGGAGATGTTTATGCCACTCTCCGTGCTAGCGCCCGCGCTGTCGTCCTCAAGCGGACGGAAATTTTCGGCGCTGCTCACGTTTTGGATATCGCTTGCGCCGTCCATGGAGAGGCTTTCGTCGCTAAAGATATTTAAATTTACGCCGCCGCCCGCGCCGCCGAGTCCGCCCAAAGTGCTTTGAAATTTCGCCGCAAAGCACGGATCAAAATACAAAATACTCTCGATCTCGTGCGCCTTAAAATCTCTCCTCGCGCTCTCTAAGTCCGTGTAAACGCGGGTTTGCAGGTATTTTGAGCCCAAAAATCCACCGAGCAGATCGCGCTCGATTTTGGAGCCCAGATCGCTTACGAAGCCCACCTTGACGGGCTTTATGTCCATCCGCATCGCGTATCCGTAGATCACGACCAAAATTAGCGGCATCAAAAACGCGATCACGAGCGCCGATCGGTCTTTTGCGATCTGCGCAAACTCCTTTTTTACGAGGATTTTTAAAAAGGTAAAGTTCATTCGCCCTGCCCCTGTGCTCGGATTTTGCGGCACTGCACTGCGCGCGACGAGCCCTTAAATTTTGATCGCGCAAATTCGGCTGCCGCATTTTGAAATTTTAGCCGTAGGATCGCATTCGGCACGCCCCCAAATTTTAATCGCAAAAGTGCGGCAACCGAGATTTGAAATTTTAACGGCGCAGACGGACTGCCCGCGCCCATTTCGCTCATCGCGCTTTGAAATTTATGGCGCAGATGAAGCGGGCTCGCTTTGACGCAGAGCTCGCGCAGTACCCGTCTACAAAATTCGCGCCGTGTACCGCCGCGCGACATTCGGTTCAAAACCTTGGCACCGCGCAAAATTTTACGATCGTTTAAAATTCCTACACCCTTTAAAATTTCGCAACCTTTCAAAATTTTATTATCGATCCAAAATTTGCCGCCGTTTAAGATTCCGCCGCTTAGAATTTCACCGACATTCAAAGCCCGGTCGCTCAAAATCCCGCCGCCGTTTAAAATTTCATCGCCCCGCAAGGCCCTTGCGCTACTTGGAATTTTATCGCGCGGGCACGCTGGTTTTCGCCCGGCTCGCATAAAATTCGGATCAAAAATCCTCGCCGCTCGCGCAAAATTCAGATCAAAAGCCCTCATCGCCCGCCTCGCTTCTAAATTTTTGCACCTCGTTTATGAAGGCCTGCTGCACGCTAAGCCGCCGCCCGTCCTGCACGCAGACCTCGTCGGGACTGCCTAGCGCCAGGATTTTGCCGCGATCTTGGATCAAAAACCGATCGCAATACTCCGCCTCCTCCATAAAATGCGTCGTCACGACCACGCTCACGCTGGTGCGCGCCAGCGCATTTATGCGGTTCCAAAAGAGCCTGCGCGAGAGCGGATCGGCGCCACTGGTGGCCTCGTCGAGAAACAAAATCTCGGGGCGATGGATGAGCGCGCACGCCATGCTGAGGTTGCGCCCCGCGCCAAAGGGCAGGTTCTGCCACGTCTCGTTTCGCAGCCGCTGCAAGCCAAACTCGCTCAAAAGCTCCTCTATGCGCCGTTTCAGTGCCACGCCGCCGATACCGTAGCTGCGGCCGAAATACTCTAAATTTTGATAGCAGCTTAGCTTTTTATAAAGCGAAAATTTCTGTGAGACATAGCCGATGCGCGATCTGATCGATGATTTAGCGTGGCGCAGATCCTCACCCATGACCGAGATCTCGCCTCCGCTCATCCCCAAAAGCGCGCAGATCATACGAAAGGTCGTCGTTTTGCCCGCGCCGTTTGGACCCAGAAGACCGAAAATCTCGCCCTTTTTGACCTCGAAACTCGTATTTTCCACGGCGGTGAATGAGCCGAATTTTTTACTCACGTCGCGCACTTTGATGACGGTTTGAGTCGCATCGAAGCTCTTTTTTTCGTAGCCGAAGTTTGCCGCGCCGATCTCTGCTTTATTTAAAAAAATATACGCATCCTCCAGGCTCGCCTCGCGCGGGCTCAGTTTAAATTTAGCGCTTCCGTTTTCGTTAAATTTAACGTCCTCGTTTTCGTTTGAAATTTTAAAATTTTCGCCGCGCCCGTTTTCGGGATCCGTGCCTTTGTCGCGCCCGTTTTCGCGCTCTGTATTTTCATCATCACCCTCTAGGCTTGCGTTTAAAAACCTCTGCAGATCGCGCAGGCTTATCGGCTCCTCGCTTAGCAGATCGACGCTGCCGTCTCTGGGGCAGATGTCGATGAGCGGGGAGTTTTTTAAAAATCTTTGCGTCTTAAACATCAAGCGGCGCGCCAGGCTCTGATAATCCTCGCCGTCGATGCGAAAGGTGCGGTCCCGCAGCGCCGCGGTGATCTTCGCAGCGCACTCCTGCGCTATGATCTTGCCGCCGAGCAAAATCAGCGTCAGATCGGCATCCGCCGCCTCGTCGAAATACGCCGTCGAAAATATGCATTTCGCGCCGCTTTGATCCAGATACTCGCGCACGATCGCCCACAGCTCCCTGCGCGAGAGCGGATCGACGCCGACGGTGGGCTCATCGAGCACCAAAAGCCGCGGACGAGCCGCAATCGCGCACGCAACGCCGAGCTTTTGCTTCATCCCGCCGGAGAGCGAATCCACGGCGTAATCTTTAAATTTCAAAAGCCCCACGCGGCGCAAAAGCCCGCGCAGATACTCCTCGCCGTCTTTTAGATCGAGCCCTTTTAGGCCCGCGAAAATGTTTAAATTTTGCCAGACGCTAAGCTCCTCGTAAAGCCCCAGGCTCTGCGACATGTAGCCGTTTGCGCGGACGAATTCTTTATTTTCGCCGCTAGGGGTGAAGCCAGCAAATTTTATCTCGCCGCAATCGGGCGCGATGATGCCGCAGATGAGCTTTAAAAGCGTGGATTTGCCCGCGCCGTCGGGGCCCGTGAGGCTGATGAGCCGCGGCGCATCGCCAATTCGCAGATCGAAATTTTCAAAAACGACGTTTTTGCTGCGATCCTCTCGCAGGTAAAATTTCTTTAAATTTACGATATTTAGTAGATCCAAGCCTAGCTCCAAATTTTATTTACTCGCTCCGTCGCTTGGCGCGACGAACGAGACCTACGCACGCCTAAAAGGCGCTCTTTGTCGCGACGCCTTGCTTCTGTAGCCGCCGAGACATCGTGGTTTTGCGGCAGCTACGGCGTCTTAGTTTTGTGACAGCCGCGGCATCTCGGTTCTACAACCGCCGCGCGCTTTAAATTTCGCGTCGCACGACGCACGCTTTAAATTTTGCGACGCACGCCGAAAACCATCCGCGCATAAAACGTCGCGATCCTAAACATCGAGCGCTCCGTGAATATCCGCGATAAACTCGCTTCAAAACGAAAGCGAATTTTCAAACACCTGGCGAGCTGTGAGCGCCGAGCTCTATCTGCGTCGCGCCTCTCGCGATGAAATTTTACCGCCGCCGCGCCTTTTGGCGAAATTTTATACCTAGTTTCGGCTTTCTTTACATAGTGCCGACTCAGCTACCGCGCCTTTGAGGTAAAATTTCACCGCCGTCCGCAACCTGTATTTAATCGCGCCGCTTGTTTCGTAGCAAAATTTTACTGCCGTCCATGCTCGGTACTCAATCGCCGTTCGTTTATCGCAAAACGCCCGCTAGAAATAAAGTCCGTTGCCGCTCTACTGCCCTGCTTTTACCTCGCCGCTGAGCAGCAAATTTTAAAATTTAATCCGCACTGTTTTGCGCCAAATCTTTCGGCAAAATTTTACTCGCTACGTTGCAGAATTCCGATCTTTTATTTAAAGCTGTACTGGCTCGCGCAAAACTCATGCGATAAATTTTGCGTCACCTTTCGCCTTTGTACGGTCCAATTTCTAAACATGCAGCATTTTATCACCGTCTGCGCCTAGACGATATATTTTAGGTGCGATAAAAATTCATCGCCCTACTCTGCCGAACAGGCACCGTTAAAATTTTACCTCGAAGCGCGCTTTTAAAATTTTATCAAACTCACGCCGTATGTCTCGCTCGCCGGGTGCCGCGTAAAATTTGCCGAGCGGGCAGCTTTGCTATCCAATTTTGCCCGCAGTCTCCAAAGTGCCGCCCACGCGCTAAAATTTCACTCGTGCATTAAAATTTCGCGCGCAGTGCTCGCCCGTCAAAATTCCACGCTGATCGGCTGGCCTAGGCGAAATCTGCCGTCCTCGTCGCTGAAATCGGCGCGCGCCTCCCACACGAGATCTGCGCGCAGCTCCTCGGTCTGAACCGTGCGAGGCGTGTACATCGCGGTTTGGCTCACGTAGGCGACCTTTGCGCTTGCGCTAGAGCCGTCCGCGGCGATGATCCGCACGCTCTGTCCGGCACGCAGGAAGCGGAGCTGATTTTCGCTTAGATAAAATTTCGCTCGTTTGTTTTTTACTTCGCTAAGCTCAAAAATGCCCACGCTGGGTATACTGATGTCGCCGAGCTCCTTAAGGCGCGCTCTGATCTGCCCGCTAAAGGGCGCTTTTAGCACGCTTTGCGTCTCGATTTGGTAATTCAGATATTTTAGATTTTCCTCGCAGCTTGCCAAATTTGCGCGGGCGGCGCCGACATCCTCGCCGCGGTAGCCGCTTTGAAGCTGGCGTAGATTAGCCTGCGCGCTTTGCAGCTGAGCCTGCGTGCGCTTCATCGAGTAAAACGCCTCGTCGATCTGCTGCTTGGACGCGGAGTTGCTTTTGCCTAGGCTCTTTAGGCGTTCGTTCGTCAAAGTGGCGAGCTGTAGGGCGTTTTGCAGCGCGCTTACGTTCGCCGCTGCCATCTCGATCTCCTCGCTACGAAAGCCGCTTTGCAACTTTTGCAAGCTAAATTTAAGCCCGTCGCACCTCGCGATCTGAACCTGCCTTTGAAAGCTCAAATCCGCCGTATCCAGAGCCGCCAAGACGTCGTCAGCCTGCACGAAATCGCCCTCGTCGCGATAAAGTGCGCTAATGCGGCCGCTACGCTCGAAGCTAAGCGAACTCTGCCTGATATCGATGATGCCGTAGGCCTTGTGCGCGACCTCCTCGCGCCTATCGAGATTGAAGTAGATCGCCGCGGCGAGGGCGGCCAGCGCAAAAACGACGAAAAATAGAAGCCTTTTCATAGATCGCCTTAAATTTTGATATGCGATTATTATAAAATAACTTTTCTAATGCGGCGCTGATATTTGAAGTTCGGGCGATGATTTTATAAATCGATCGAATTAAATTTGCCGTATTGAATTGGTCGCCGCGCGAGCAGAATTGAAGCTTGGGCGGATTAAAATTTCATCCTATCTGCGCGATTTCAAGCGGTACGGCTTGTAAAATATCGCTACTTTTTGAATTAAAAATTTTAAAATTTTAATGAGGAGGCTCCGCTTTCAAGCGGAGCGTGAAATTTTAACGTGCGGGCGATACATAGGTGCCGCGAGCGTAATTTTGACGCGTAAGTAAAATTTTAATATGAGATTAGAATTTTAATGCGCAGGTGCTACACTGGCGCTGTGGGCGGAAATTATAGTGCATAAACAAAACATCGCAAATTAAATTTTTGCGATGTTTATAGTAATCTACGCGGCAAGTTGGAATTTACGGCTCCCGCTAGCGATAAATTTTACGCGGCATGAGCAGGCGGCGCTTGAATGTGGCGGAAATTCTAACGCTGTGGCGAGTAAAATTTAAGAGGGCTTCGCTTTCAAGCGGAGCGCGGAATTTAATGGCGAAATTTAACGAGCATTGGGCTTTATGGGCCCAATGCTCGCTCGGTCGCGCAAAAGCTGAAATATTTAAAACTCACCTTTAACCGCGACGATCCACTTATCGGCCCTTGCCTGCCAGTGCTCGTCGCCCTTAAAATCGATCGTAAGACCTACGAATTTGCCGTTTATGAAGGCGCGCGAATGTTTAAATTTATATCCCTCTGCACCCCAAGCGCCGATGAGATCAGCCTTTTTAAGCACCGGCAAAAACGCGCTCATACCGCTGCAAAAATCGCTGCCGTGGCGCTCGACGTTACCGACGCCTATGAGCGCGACCTTGCGTCCGTCAAAATCAGTTTTATTCAAAAGCTCCAATTTGTCGTCAAATTTAGCCTGGATCTGTCCGTCGCCGTGCGTCGAAGCCGCAAAAATAAACGCGCTAGCGCCCGCCAAATCCTTCTCATTTAGCTCTTTGGCCTCCTTGATCTCAAAGCCGAGCTTTGAAGCGATGTATTCGCTCACGACCTTCGTATTGCCACCTTTGGTGGCGTAAACTAATAGTTTTTTCATTTTCTCTCCTTAAAAATAAGAATGATTCTAACAAAATAAGATAAATTTTGAGTGAAATAAAAATTTTATAAGGCGTCCAGATACGGCACAATGCCTCGTATCCAGCTAATTTTAAGCGGCAGCGAGCCGGTAAATTTTAACGCCGCCGCTTAACCGCTCGTATAAAAATCCATAGTATAATGCCGCCCGTAGCTCATTATAAAGGAGAAAACATGAAGAATTTTACATTATGTTTGATCGCAGCGATCGCACTTTGCGGCTGCGCGACCCCGCAGGATCGATACGGCGGAGATGTTTATGACACGAGCGAGACGAACCGCATGAGGCAAAGCGATCGGATCGAGATCGTCGATGTCCTGCCCGCCAAAATCAACGTAGAGCGCTCCGAGGGCAATACGGGTAAAATTTTAGGCGGCGTCGCGGGCGGAACTACGGGTGCGGTCATCGGGCATAAGCTCGGCAAACATAGCAGCAGCAGGCGCTTAGCTGAGACCGTGGGGCTAGTAGGCGGCGCGGTAGTGGGCGCGGTCGCCGGAGATGCGATCCAAAACTCCCAAAAGACGGTGCAAGGCTCCAACATCATCTACAAGCTAAACGGCAAGGAATACTCATCCGTGCAAGCCGATCCGCCGTGCAGATTTAGACGCGGTAAGGCTCTGCTGATCCATACGGGCAGCGAAACGCGGGTGCAGCCAAACTCGGGATGTTAACAGAACTCGGTATGTTAAATTTAAAGCCGCCCAAAGCTTGCGGTGAAATTTTAAAATTTCACCGCGATGTTTAAAAATTTAAAAGTGGCGTTTTAAATCCCGAAGCGGCGCGACTTTTGAAAACGGCGCCGCTAAATTTAGCAGGCGATCAAAATTTTAACTCTGCAAAATTTTAAGAGCCCGCTAAAATATTTTAATATATAATCGCCGCCTAAAAACGGAGGGCGCGATGAAAAAATTCTATCTTAAAATTTGGCTACTTGCGTTTATAGCAGCATTTGCGGCGATCCCCGCTGCGGCGGCGGAAGGCTTGGATTATTTATTAAAAACCAAAGAGGAAAAAGATTTAGCGATTGCTTGCGATAGCGGCAACGGAAAATACAGCGCATGCACGAGGTTAGTCGAAATTTTATCCAAGAAGTGTGACAGCGGAGATTACGAAAGCTGCGGATCGCTCGGTATAGCGCTTTTAGACTCCAATAGATATGAGGATGCTGCCTCCGCTTATAAAAAAGCTTGTGAGGCCGGCGTAGTAACCTACTGCTATA
>NZ_CALJPC010000019.1 GCF_937981295.1 uncultured Campylobacter sp. | reverse complement strand
GGCGAGCGCAAGTACTCGCTCGTAAGCTTCGACGGCGATTATTTCATCAAAGATTAGCGAATTTAAAGGAGCAAACTATGACAAAATTTAAAATTAAGCGCGTCTATGAGAGCGCGGAGGAAGAGGATGGATTTCGCGTGCTTTGCGACAGACTTTGGCCGCGCGGCATAAAAAAAGATGCGCTGGAGCTTGATATGTGGGCAAAGGACATAACGCCTAGCACCGAAATACGCAAGCTTTTCGCGCATAAGCCTGAGAATTTCGCCCATTTTAAGGAGCTTTACCTGGCTGAACTTGAGCAAAATCTCGCCGTAGCTGAATTTTTGAAAAAGGTTAAAAACGAGCCGGTCGTCACGCTGCTATATGCCGCAAAGGACGAGCACTGCAACCACGCGATGATTCTGCGTGATTTTCTGCAAAACAAGGTGCGCTGAAATTTTGCGCTCAAAGCGCACCGCTCGCCATAATTTTAAAGCAAATGTAAAACCGACTCACTCGCCAATCCACTAGTAAAACCAATGTGCGAGGCATAGAATTCAGCGAACAAGGCTTAAGCGGAGCGGTCTTAAAGCCTTATCAGGCGCGATTTGAGATAAATTTTCATCCGGATGTACACTTTGCAAATGAGCATAAAACAAACGCTAAATTTTGCGTCAGAGCTCTAAAAAACGCAGAATTTTATAAAAAGCGAATAAAATTTCAAGGAAAATAACTCGATTTAATATATGCAAATTTAGAATTTCATCTATTTTTTAACGCTATTTTTCATAATGCAAGCTAGGAATTTAAAAAGTGAGCTTAATATAAATTCGCAACAAATCAAATTAATTTCTTACACGCAGCACTTTTAAATTTCATTTAAGGATTTACCGCTAACATTGCTCGTAATTTTTCACAAGGAGAAACAATGGCAATCAGTGCTAGAAATCAGCTTCATGTCGTGATAAGCGATGTAAAAACAGGTGCGGTAAATTCGCTAATCACAGCTAAAACCAGAGGCGGCGACGTGCTAAAAGCGACCGTTACGGTCGATTCTGAAAAAACTTTGGATTTAAAAGCAGGCAAAGAGGCGGTATTTTTATTCAAAGCCCCAAATGTCATCATTTCAAAGGGAGAAAATGATCTTCGCCTA
>NZ_CALJPC010000018.1 GCF_937981295.1 uncultured Campylobacter sp. | reverse complement strand
TGCGGGAGTTTGTGGAGTTTTACTACTCGCGCTACGAAGCGATCGGCAACGAAACGGATTCTAGCAATGAACGAGCAAAGTGGCTTTAAAATTTCGAACCCAAACCGCGCCTTAAAACATGAGAAGCGAGTAAAATTTTGCCGTTAAATTTTCTTAAAATTCTGTTTTAAAATTTTATCGGAGCTTCAAAATACGACGTTAAAATAAAGCGTAGAAATTTAACTCAAATTTATGTGGCGAAAGCCGTAATTTAAATTTAACCCAGGCGTAGCCTGCACCGCTAGCGTCGCGCGGGTGGGAGTTGGTAATGGGGCGCCCCGCTAACTCTGAAGCGCCGCCCCCTTACGAATATCGCGCATAATGCACCCAAGCGCTAAGTTATATCCATGAAATTTTATAGAAACTTACAAAATAAAATTTTATCTCTAAATTTATACTGTGTTTTCTATTTCTTTTAGGGCGGGAAGGGGGCCCAATTACGAGGTCACACTTCTCGCAGAACGCCGCCTCCGCAGCACCGCATTGCTCTGCTCGTCCACAAACCCCACCCATCCCCCGACGATGCCAGAGGTACGGACTGCGTCCGAGCATTTTTATTTAACGGCTTGCGTTACATACTTTGATTTTAAAATTCCTCGCTGCAAAATTCTAAATTTAGTAGTAGAATTCCGCACTGGGGAGTTATAAATTTCTATTCGCAGACTATGCGCGCGGAGTTCTTTCGGGATTTTAGAATTCCGCGGAATTTTAAGGGGAAAATATGAGCTATTTTAAAAATTTACTCTCTGATTTGCGAAACGGCAGGCTCGCGCTGCACCCGATTTTGCTTGCGGCGACGTTTTGCATAGTGAAAATTTCGTGGCCTTATTTAATAGGACCTACGGGCGATGATGGCTCGGGCGGGACAATCTTCGGTAACTTCATATTTTGGGACCTTGCAGCATGCGCGTGTTTCATAGCGCTGGGCGCACATCTTGTCTATGTGGCGGGGCGCGGCAGCAAAAACAGCCAAAGTAGTAGCTGCGAAAACAGCGACTACGAAGGCGCGATGCAACCCCGTGGGCTGCGCTATTTAGTCGTGCTACGCGCTATCTTATGTGCCCTATGTATCATCGCTTGCGTGGTGGGCTATCTTACCGCGGATGTAAATCACCAAAAATTAGGCGTTCTAAATTGGTTTTTTCCGACCGCGCTAGCAAGCGCTTTCATATATTTGGTTGCGATCTGGGTTGTTACGACCGACTCTGAAATAATAGCTTGGGGCGCTGTCTTTGGAACAAGCTATGTAGTCGCTTGCTATGTGGTTTGCAGATGTTTTTTTGCCATTCCTGGGGGATATGGCGGGTTTGCATTTTGGAAAGGGCTGGAGATAATATTTCCGCTAATTTGGGCGTTTCATTTCAAACGCGCCTACAAAAAGCGCCTAGCAGAGGAGATGCGCGAGGCGTAACGACAAGCTGAGCGCAGAATTTTAGCAAAAATTTTGCCGCCAACCGCAGTTTAAAATTAGCGCGAGCGTAGCTCGCCCTTTGAGCGTGCCAGGGGTTGGGGGATTTTAAGGGGGAAGGGGAGCGCCTCGCAAGTAGCGCCCCTTCCCTCTTAAGAGAAAACGCTGCCACGCCCCAAATTCTAGAGGCAAATTCTACATAGAGAAATTTTAAATTTATTACAAAATGAAATTCCGTTTAAATTTTAGCCCGCGATATGTTTCTCTTGGGGCGGGAAGGGGTCCCATTGCGAGGTCACACTTCTTGCAGGACGCCGCCTCCACAGCACCGCATTGCTCTGCTCGCCCCAAAACCCCACCCAACCCCCGACGACGCTTTAAGCGGTGCAGGCTACGCCTATGTTAAATTTACTAAGTAGATGAATACAAAACTGTGATTCTTGCGATATAAAAATTTAACGCGAACCGCAAGGCTCGCCCCTTGAGCGCGCTGGGGGTTGGGGGATTTTTTTAAAAAAAGAGGGGGCGCTCTTATAAAACGAGCGTAGCGACGCAAGGCTCTTAGCCTGGCAGCGTTTCTTGCGAGCGCAAGCGAAGCACAGAGTAAGTAGAGCCCATCCCCCTTAAGAGAAAACATTGCCGCGAGTAAATTCCAAAGATAGAATTTTACATAGCGAAATTCTAGAATTTTAAATTTATATCGCGAATTTTACGAGCCGTAAATTTAAAAGCAAAGCTTTAAATTTCAACGTCCATATCCACGGGCTCGATCTGCAGCCCGCGCAGATCTGCGAGATGCCGCACCGCGGCGTCCGTCTCGGCATTTTTGGGAAGGACGATGTGAAAGCCGCGATCAAACGCCAAGAAAAAATTCTCCCCGCCCGCGGCGATTCGATTTAACGAACGTGCGACAAATTTCTCGCTTGCGCGCGGCTCGCCCTTTGAAAATGAAATTTCATCTTCGCCCGCGATAAATTCCATCTCTACGCTCGAGTCTTGCGCGAGTTTGGCGGCAGTCAGATGCTTTCTTAGCATGCGGCGGTAAAATTTCGGATAAAAAATAAGCCACGCCGCACCCAAAATAACCGACGCCACACTCGCAATCGGCGCCGTTTTTAAAAGCCCGTCGATGATGATGCCCATGAGCAAGAACTCAAATGGTATGGCGTAAGTGCTGACTAGACGCTGCTTGCGCGCCTTTTTGCTGTAAAGAAGCATAAATTTATTGAGGTTATCGACGTCGCGATTGGTGATACGTACTTTCATATTTTTCCTTTAATTTTTGCGTAATTGTAGCGAAGCCGCCTTAAATTTGCGTCCGTTAACTTCCGTGAGATAAAATCCCGTTTTTAAAGGAGCGCCCGTGAAATCTTTACTAAAAATCAACGGATTTTTGCCGTTTTTGGCGATTATGTTTATCAATGCAAGCGTCGATCTGGGCCATAAGATCACGATTCAAAACGTCCTTGTTAAAAGCGCCGATTCGGGCGCCCTCATCGCCCTTACCTCGCTTGTAAATTTGCTGATTTTACTGCCTTACGTATTTCTTTTTAGCGCCAGCGGCTATCTCAACGACAAATTCTCGCGCACCCGCATTACGCGGATCTGCGCGAAACTCGGCGTCGCGCTTACCGCGCTTATTACGCTCGGATATCTGTGCGGATGGTTTTATTTCGCATTTTTTATGACGATCCTGCTTGCGGCGCAAAGCGCGATCTACTCGCCCGCCAAATACGGTCTGATTAAAAAGATCGTCGGCGCGAAAAATTTAGGCGCTGCAAACGGCCTCGTGCAGGCTCTTACCATCATCGCGATTCTGCTTTCATCGCTTGTTTTTTCGGTGATTTTCGAGCTATTTGCAGCCCGCAGCAGCGATGCGGGCGAGCTGATGAGCTCGGTTTGGTTCATCGGCGTGCTTTTGGTCGCGGGCTCCGCGCTTGAAACATACTACTCGTATAAAATTCCATTCTTCGACGCCGCGCAACCACAGGCGGAATTTAATAAAGACGACTATCTTAAGCTTCGCTATCTAAGACAAAATTTAAATTTTGTACTAAAAGACAAAAACGTCCTGCTCTGCACGCTGGGACTTTCGATGTTTTGGGCAGTCTCACAGCTCGTGATCGCGACCTTCCCGGCTCACTACAAAGCTCTTAGCGGCAGCGATAACGTAATGGTGATCCAGGTGATCTTAGCTCTTAGTGCGATCGGAATCGCGCTAGGCTCGATCTTTGCGGGCAGCTACTGCAAAAAGCATATCGAGCTCGGTATCGTGCCGTTCGGCGCATTCGGTCTGGCGCTCGCGCTAATGGTGCTAGCCAACGCGCACTCGGTATTTTGGCTCGGCACGGCGTCGTTTTTCTTCGGATTTAGCGGCGGAATTTTCATCGTGCCGCTCAACGCCGTCATTCAGTTTTTCACCGCCGATGAGCGCATGGGACGGGTGCTCGCAGGCTCAAATTTCATCCAAAATATCTTTATGGTGCTGTTTTTGCTCATCGCCATCATCTTGGTGCATTTTGCGGTCGCCAGCGGCGAAATTTTCGTTATGGCGGCGCTGTGCGTACTTATCTGCGGGATCTTCGGCGCAAAATATCTGCCGCAGCTTTTCGTTAGAATTTTACTCATTCCGTTTATGAAATTTGGCTATCAAGTCCACGTAGACGGCATCGAAAACATCCCGCAAAAAGGCGGAGTGCTGCTTTTAGGAAACCATATCAGCTGGATCGATTGGGCGGTGGTACAGCTTGCCTGCCCGCGCGGGGTGCGCTTTGTGATGCATCGTAGCTACTACGATCTGTGGTATTTGAAGTGGTTTTTTAAAATTTTCCGCGTCATTCCGATCGGAGCGGGTGTGAGCAAAAGCGCGATCGAAAGCATCCGCGAGGCGCTGAATGCTGGTGAAGTGGTCGGACTCTTCCCCGAGGGTCACATCAGCTACAACGGCCGCATAGACGAGTTTCAGGGCGGATTTGAGCTCGCCGCGCACGATACGAACTCCGTCATCGTGCCTTTTTATATCAGAGGGCTTTGGGGATCGACGTTTTCGCGCGCCAGCGAGCATTATAAAAGAACGATTTCGCAAAGCGGCAAAAACGCACTTCGCGTAAGCTTCGGCGCGCCGATCGAGGCAAATTCCAAGGCGCACGAAGTAAAGCGCGCGGTAACGGAGCTGTCGTTTTTCAGCTGGGGCAAATACCTCGCAAGCCTAAAGCCGCTTGCTTACAACTGGCTAAATCAGGCCAAACGATCGCCTTTTAAGCGCGTGGCGGTCGATAGCACTGGAGTGAGCTTCACAAATTTAGCGATGATGAGCGCCGTTTTGATACTTCGCAAAAGGCTAAAGAGCCGCATAAGCAGCGAGGAAAACGTCGGTATCATTTTGCCTAGCTCGGTCATCGCAAGCGCCGTAAATTTAACGCTTTTTGCGATGGGCAAAACGAGCGTAAATTTAAACTACACGCTAAGCGAGGAAAATTTAATATATTGCGCGGATAAAGCAAATATCCGCACGATCATCAGCTCGCGCAAATTCGTAGAAAAGCTCAAATCAAAGGGCTTTGAGCTGGAGGGTTCGATCGGCGATCGGCTCGTGTATCTTGAAGATCTAAGCGAGGGCACCTCTAAAAATGAGCGCATAGCCTGCGCGCTAAAATCGCTGCTGATGCCTAAAATTTTATTTCGCGCGCTGTATTTTAAGCCGCACGCGATAGATGACGTAGCGACCATTTTATTTAGCAGCGGCAGCGAGGGAAAGCCCAAAGGCGTGGTTCTGACGCATAAAAATATAATGGCAAACGTCCGTCAAATTTCAGAGCTCATAAACGCCACCGAGCACGACGCGATTTTAGCGTCGCTGCCGATCTTTCACTGCTTCGGGCTTACCGTAACGACGCTATTTCCGCTAAACGACGGAATTTTAAGCATCCACGTGCCCGATCCTACGGACGCCTTTAGCGTCGGCAAGATGAGCGCAAAATACGGTGCTACGATAATGTTCGGCACGTCGACGTTTTTTAGACTCTACACCAAAAATAAAAGGCTCAATCCGCTTATGCTGGCAAGCATTCGCCTAGCGATTGCGGGCGCGGAGAAGCTAAACGAAAACGTCCGCAAGGAATTTAAGATAAAATTCGGCATCGAAATTTACGAGGGCTACGGCACGACCGAGACTGCGCCGGTGGTGAGCGTAAATACACCGAACGTCCTTGAGCCCGATTTTTTCAAAGAGCTTTACTTCAACCGCGAAAAGAGCGTCGGCTTGCCGCTTGCGGGCACGGTCATAAAGATCACCGATCCAGCTTCGCTGCAGCCGCTGCCAAACGGGCAAGAGGGGCTTATCTTAATCGGCGGACATCAGGTTATGAAGGAATACTACGATGAGCCGGCCAAAACCGCTGAGGCGATCGCGCAAATGGACGGTGTGCGCTACTACAAGAGCGGCGACATCGGCTATATCGACGACGACGGGTTTTTATTTATCACCGACCGCCTTTCGCGCTTTGCCAAAATCGGCGGCGAGATGATCAGCCTGGGCGCGGTAGAGAGCGCCGTGGGCGAAATTTTAGGCGAAAGCGCGATCTATTCGTGCGTAAACCTAAAAGACGAGAAAAAGGGCGAGAAGATCGCTCTGCTTTACGTGGGCGAGGCGAGCGAGGATGAAATTTCGCGCCGCCTGAAGGACTCCGCGCTGGCGCCGATAATGCAGCCAAGCGTCGTAAAAAAAGTGGAGCAAATCCCGGTGCTCGGCAGCGGCAAGGTAAATCTCAAAGCGGTAAAGGATCTGGCGATAGAGCTGGGGCTTTGGGGCAAAAAGACTAAATTTTTATAAAGTGCAATGCTAGACTAATTAGCGAAATTACCAAAGATAGAGTGCAAATCATATAAATTTTAATGCTACTTTTAGTTTGAAGTTTGCGCAAGATTTCAGAATTTTGTGCTATCAAAGCTGCATTCTTTGCTATAAGCTCGTCTTGCTTGGTGTCTAGATTATTTTTATCATCTAGATTTAAAATAATCTTCTCAATATTTTTTGCATTACTAGTAATTGCTGCTTCTTGAGCGTCATCGATTTGAGCTTTACTATTTAGCGTAGTGTAAATTTGATTAATTTGTTGAGACATTTGCTCATGTTTATCGTCAAGCCTTGCCTGGTCTACTGCAAATTTTTCTGCAGCGTCTACAAGACTACGAAACGCTTTTGCACTCTCATCACTTAATTTGATAATATTTCCATTTGCATCTTTTATCCCGTTTTCAAATAGAAATGCCATAGCACGGTGTAGCGATAACGAGAATTTGCTTGTCATTTGCGTAAATTTTATAGATTCTCGTATAATTTCAGAAAGCTCGTCAATCGCATCATTCTGGCTAATTTGAGCTTTGTTTGTAAGCCTTAGTGCATCGGCTAGTTTATCTTCTCTACTCTTGCCGCAAATACCGAGCGTTATTAAATTTTTTATATCAGATCCACCTATGTCCAAGCCCTCGGCATCCGATGACAGACGTTTTGCCTTTTCTATTTTTTCTTTAGCTCCTTGGATATTTAAAAATATCTCTTGAGCTTTTTTTCTTGCTAATTCATCTAGCTCGTCTTGCGACATTTTTTCTAGAACTTCGACCGATATAGTCTCGTCCCTTACTAAATTTTCCATTTTTACTTCTCGATTGTTTTATTTAGTTTAATTCTTAAATTCTGCATCTTATCGATAAAATTCGATACCGCCATGCTTGTTTCTTGCGAACTATCACGCACTATGCGTATCGTATTCGCTAGCTTTGTTATACTTTGTTTCACATCTACGAAGAACTCGTCGTATGCCTCACTCAAAGCCACCCAGCTCAGAGCCACTTGATATGCCGATATCTCCCCACTTTTTGTTACGAGTTGAATTTGGATTTTATCAGCCTTACTTTGAGAATGAAGCTTATCCATAAAATAAATTACTATAGTCGTTAGTACCCCACCCAGAATTGCAGATAAGCACGCGCTTACGATATCTCCCACACTTTTGCCTATTACCGGTACTATAAAGGAAAAAATAGGCGTCAAAACAGGAATGCTTAGCAAAAATTTATCTATAGCTTCGCTCAGCCCTAGCGATAGAGCGCCAATTAATCCAGCAGTTAATACTTTAACGGCTTGATAGCCAACCTCATCTTTATCTAAACCCCTAGGTGGATTAACTAAAATCTTAACTGCCTCTTTTAACGAGACGAATCCTGCTCTTATCATCGCCACGAAGCGTTTTAACGTGGTAGCAAAAACGTTGATTAAAAATACGCCCAAATTTGATATAAAAGATGTTAATCCTTCCTCTATACTGCCTGCCACCAAATCTTTCCATTTCGATTTCAGACTATCTAAAATTTCACTCATTCTAGTCTTAAATCTCACCCAAATTTCACCGAAGCTCTCCTTCCCTCTTTGTTTAAAAGCAAGCTTAATTTCGGTTATAGCTCCTTGTGCAATTTCTCTCATAGCAACGCCTATAACTGTGTATGCCATTATCTTGGTGATATCTTTACAACCTGTAGTCAAGAGTTCTTTTGAGTATTTTTTAACCTTTGCCTTATCTATTTCACCATAGACAAATTTTCTAGCCTTCTTATCTTTTTGCATAGCTTTCTGCTCATCAATGCCAAATTTTTCAGCCTTTCTTTGCCCCGTCTTTTTATCTTCCTTATTCAGAAAAACTTTCATCTCATCGCTACCTTTCGACTGATTTATGCTGCCATCGATAAGAGCTAGATTTTCTTTATCTGCCGCAATTTTGGCGCGTTCCTCGGGGCTTAGAGCCAAATTTGCAGACACAGAGCTTTCTATCTCTTTTACCGACACAATATGATCTAAGTGCACCCTGCCATATTTTGGTAAATTTCTGCCAGTGTATTCATCTATTATGATGGCTTCATTCTGAAGGGCTTCGTTTCGTCTTTTTACTAGTGGCTTATCGTATCCTACTTTATTTCTTACTTCTAAGTATTTGCCATTACGATTTGCTATCATATCGCTATATCTTGCAGCGTCTGCTTCATTTGCCGTTATACCTTTTTCAAAATTATGCACGGTCGTTACGCTACCTCCGTCTCTTGCATCTATAATTAGGCTAGCCAGCCCAAATTGTGACGTAATAGCGCTAATTGCACTAGCTTCACAAAGATGTAAAAGCGTGCTGGTTTGATTTTCCGGAAGCTTGGAGTGCAAATTTGAAAGTTCGTCTAGAGCATTTTGCAAGCCATCTGCAAGTTCTATCTTTAAGCTTTTATGATCAAAAAGTTCGTTAAGCTCTTTTTCCGTTTTAGAAAAGTCTTTATTGAAATACGTGCTTTTAGGTGATTTAGAGAGAAAACTAGCCATTGCAAATCTTTTTTAAAATTTTAAAAGAAATATTTTACTCAGCACTTCTTATATATTGCTTAATTTTATGTAACTACGAAAATTCTAAAATTTCTGTATTTTAATTAGTGCTAAATTTAAGAAGTTATAACTAAATCTGTAAGAACAGTGCTGCGAAGCGCACGCTCCGCGGCAAATTTAAAGGAGGACTATTTAAAAGATGGAGCAATCTGCGCTACCCACGCCTCGATGCGGCTCTCGGTGAGATCGCTTTGATTGTCATTGTCTAGCGCAAGGCCAACGAATTTGCCATCCACTACAGCCTTGCTCTCGTCGAATTCATATCCGTCGGTAGGCACTGCACCTACGATATTTGCACCCGCTTTTTTGAAGTTATCGTATAGCTCGCGCATTGCGTTGCAGTAGGCGTCGCTGTAGCTTGAGCTATCGCCCATGCCAAAAATCGCGACGGTCTTGCCCGCGACATCAAGGGCTGAGAAATCAAAGCCCGCCCAGTCGTCTTGTAGCTCGCCGTCGTTCCATGTAGAGCTGCCGATGATGAGCGCGGTGTATTTATTTAGATCTACAGGCGTGATGTCCGCAACATTTTTAAGCTCGTTTTCTATGCCTAGCTTTTCTGAGATCAGCTTCGCGGCGTCCTCAGTATTGCCCATCGAGCTTCCAAAAATAATTCCAACCATTTGGTATCCTTTTAATAAATTTTGTCGGTAAGCTTGTATGGTACTAATTTCATAATGAAATTTCCCTTAAAGCATTCGCTTTTTATCTCGATATGACGTGTGAAATTCTCGTTTTTAGGATATACGAGATACAAAGCATCGAGGTTTGCTCCGCAGCAAAGCTCTAGCGCTTTTTTTATATCATTATCATAAATGGCTGGATTTTGAGGTAGAATTTTTTTAAAGCTCGTAACCACGCCTAGGCTAAAGCCGCTCTTGCGAACTACGATGAGCTCGCCTGATTTGCCCACAAGCTGCAGCTGTGCGCCTGCATTGCGAAGCGCGATTTTGCAAAATACGAAGTTGCGAAACGCATCGTCTCCGTTTAGCAGCAATCCGCTACGCAGACTCACGATTGCGCGAGTTAGCTTATAAGCGGGCTTAGCGGCAAATACTGGCAGCGGCATGCCGCGCAGATAAGCAAAGATTATCGCGTTATCCGCTGCGCAAAATTTCACGGCGGGCTTGAAACGGTAAATTTTACGAGCCCCGCGCCTAAGTTCGGAAGCGATAAAATTTAAAAATGCCGCTCGAAATTGCATCTCGCCCTGCAAATACTTGGGCGAAATTCTATAATCCGCATTAACGTTAAAATTATATAGAGCTAGCATCGCCCGCGCTCGCGAAGCCGCATTATAATCCCGCAGCGCCTCTGGCACAATCTCGCGCCCGTTCGCATCAAAGCCAAAAATCTCGCCACCAAATAATTTTTTATTAAAAGCTTCGACATTTAAAATTTCATCATCAATAAGCTCTTTATCGCGCCACAGATCCGCTTTTTGGCATTTTTCGCATGCTGCGATACCTCGTTTTGGCGCGGCAATATCTCGTAACAAAGCTGATTTCTCGTCCGAACGCTTAGCGCAGAAAAAATTCTTTTGCGCGGAGCTAGTGTCGTAAAAAGCCTTTGCCGTTAAATTCCTATTCGCGCCGCCCTTTTGCGCGCTCTTTGCAGCGCACGACTTAGAGACATTATGATTAAGCACGCTCGATTTACCGCTTGAAAACTTTTTAGATTTGCCGCTAAATTTCTTGCTTTCGGTGTACGCAAAGCAAGTAGCGTTAAATTTGCTAGAATTTAAAAAATCCTTGAAATTTAGCTCGCCAGCTTCATCTTTGTAAGCATTTGATTGCGGCGTAGTGCGCGACCTTTTAACCGCTTGCCTGGACTTGCCGGCATTATTTAAATTCCTTGGAATTTTAATCATTTTCGCAAGGCTTGCAACCGAATTCTTGATTTAAATTGAAGACCTTACAGTATTCGCAAAATACGCAGCTAACGCTTCTTTTAGCGCATACGAGCGGGATTTTACGCTTTTTTACTTCGCCTTTGATTTTTTTCATCGTGTTGTGGTTTAAAAAGCTCGTAAGCATAACGACGCACTCGGTATCTTGCGGGATCGGCTTACGATTTACACGATTTTCGTTTCGTGCGTCCCAGTGCTCGATGTTGCTCGCGCCAAGGTCTTTTAAAACCGCCTTAATGGGTGTAATCTCATCTGCTCCTATAACTAAAACATTCATTTCATCCCCTTTTATGATTGATATTCGTTATTATAACAGAGAAAGATTAAATTTAACTGATAATGTATATAAAAATTTAAAATTATAAGCCGGAATTTTACCGGCTTATATTTGATATTTACTCGCCTAAAGCTAGACTTACTGCCGCATCGATGTGGATCTGCGTAGTATCGAATAGCCACGCGGCGGTATCTACTTGCGATACGAGCAGCCCAATCTCCGTGCAGCCCAGTATCACTCCCTGCGCGCCGCGAGCCCTAAGTCCTTCAATAATCCGTAAAAATTTCTCTTTGGAGTGCGGTAAGATTTTACCGAAGCAAAGCTCATCAAAAATTACTTCGTTTACCGCTTCCATTTCGTCCGCATTTGGCACGAGTACCTCTACGCCGCCATCTATCAAGCGCTGTTTGTAAAAATCCTGCGTCATCGTGTAGATCGTGCCGAGCAGCCCTACTTTTTGCACGCCACGTTTTCGCAGCTCATTTAGCGTAGCGTCTGCGATATGCACGAAAGGCACGGAGATAGCGGCATTTATTGCCTCGTAGCACTTATGCATCGTGTTAGTGCAAAGAAAAATATAATCCGCTCCGCCGCTTTGCAAAACCCGCGCGTGGCTAGCTAGAATTTCGCCCGCCTTGCCCCACTCATTATCTCTTTGACACCGCTCGATCTCGTCGAAATTTAGACTGCTTAGCAGGATTTCGCCGCTACTTAGCCCACCTAGACGCTCGTTAATTTTGCGATTGATCCCATCATAATAGGTAATCGTAGATTCGTAACTCATGCCGCCGATTAGTCCGATTTTTTTCATGGATTTTCCTTTTGGAATTTAACGAAATTCCTGGGTCACAAATTCTGCGACCCGGAATTCTAAAAACTAACTACAACGCTTAAGCATTCTCGCTCGCGGCGTCCGTAGAGGCAACCTCATCGCCGAAATCGGCATTGGCAAGCCGCTTGAGCTGGCGGTAGCGCCTCATCGCATCGGCTTTGTTGGCTTCATAAAGCTTGCCCGCGTGCTCAGGATCGATCTTTTTAAGCGCGTTATAGCGCACTTCGTTTAGCAAAAATTCCTCATAAAGGCTCCAGTCCGGCTCTTTAGATGAAATTTTAAGCGGATTTTTGCCCTCAGCCGCGAGCCGCGGATCGAAGGTGTAGGTCGGCCAATAGCCGCATTTGCTCGCAAGCTCGGCTTGATCGCCGGAGCTGCCCATGCCGCCTTTGATGCCGTGCGCGATACACGGCGAATACGCGATGATAAGGCTAGGTCCCGGGTAGGCCTCCGCTGCCATGATCGCCTTTAGCGTCGCAGCTTGGTTTGCGTTGGAATTTACCTGCGCGACGAAGATATTGCCGTAGGTCATCGCGATCTGACCGAGGTCCTTTTTCTGCACCGCCTTGCCGCCTGCGGTAAACTGCGCGATAGAGCCGCGGCGGCTAGCCTTGGAGCTCTGTCCGCCCGTGTTTGAGTAAACCTCCGTATCCAGCACCAACACGTTTACGTCCTCGCCGGTAGCCAGCACGTGATCAAGTCCGCCGTAGCCGATGTCGTAAGCCCAGCCGTCGCCGCCGATGATCCATTGCGATTTTTTGTTTAGATACTGCTTCAGTTCTAAAATTTCACGAACCCCCGGTGCGTCCAAATTTTGTTCTAGTAGCGGCACTAGCCTATCTCTGATCTGAGCGGATTTTAGCGTATCGTCTCTGCTTTCGATCCAGTCGTTATAAAGCGCCTTTAGCGCGTTTGGCACGCTTGAGAGCGAGCCTAGCATCAGATCCTCGATCTTATGGCGCAGCGTCTCGCTTGCGATCTTCATTCCCAGCCCGAACTCGGCATTGTCCTCAAAAAGCGAGTTCGCCCACGCGACGCCGCGGCCGTTCTCGTCCTTGCGGTACGGCATCGAAGGCGCCGATCCGCCGTAGATCGAGCTACAGCCCGTGGCGTTGGCTACGATCATATGATCGCCGAAAAGTCGCGTGATCAGCGTGATATACGGCGTCTCGCCGCATCCCGGACATGCGCCGTGAAATTCAAAATACGGGCGCGCAAATCCCACACCCTTGACGCTTGATCTATCCATCAAATCGTCTTTGTATCTTACGTGCTCGAATAAAAAGTCCGCACTCTCCTGCTCACCCTTAGCGAGTTCTTCTTCAAGCGGCACCATGACGAGCGATTTTTCCTTGCTCGGGCAGTTTTCGGCGCAAAGCGCACAGCCCGTGCAATCTAGCGGGCTTACTTGGATCTTATATTTTAGCCCCTTTAGCTCCTTGCCCTTGGCTTCTAGCAGGTGATCTTTTAAATTTAAAGGCGCGGCGGCCTCGTCCTTTTCGTCTAGCAAAAACGCTCTGATTACGGCGTGTGGGCAGACGAAGGCGCATTGGTTGCACTGGATGCAGTTTTGCTCGATCCATTTAGGCACCGTGACGCCCACGCCGCGCTTTTCAAATCGCGTCGTGCCCGCATCAAACCCGCCGTCCTCGTGCCCCAAAAACGCCGACACCGGTAAGCTATCGCCTCGCGCTGCGTTCATCGGTTTTACGATCTTTTCTATAAAATCGTCGCCCTTGTATTTGTCGTCCGCGCCCGCTGCGTCGTCCTTTAAATTTGCCCACGCAGGATCGACCGCCACCTGCACCAAAGCGTCCGCGCCCCTATCGATCGCGTCGCAGTTCATCGCCACGACCGCTTCGCCCTTTTTGGCGTAGGTTTTCTTGGCGTATTCCTTCATATAGCTCTGCGCCTGCTCGAACGGAATGATGCCGCTAAGCTTGAAAAACGCCGATTGCATGATCGTATTGGTGCGGCCTCCGAGCCCTATATCGCGTGCTAGCTTGGTGGCGTTTAGGATGTAAAATTTCACCCGTCTGGCAGCTAGAATTTTTTTGACCTTGTTTGGAAGCTTCGCTGCCGTCTGCTCGGCATCCCAGATGGAATTTAAAAGGAAGGTGCCGCCCTCACGGATGCCCCCGATGACGTCGTAGATGTCCAGATACGCAGCGACTGAGCAAGCGACGAAATGCGGATTTGAGACGAGATAGGTCGATCGGATCGGTCTTTTGCCGAAGCGCAGGTGCGAGCGCGTGTAGCCGCCCGATTTTTTGCTGTCGTAGGCGAAATACGCCTGCGCATAAAGATCGGTTTTGTCGCCGATAATTTTGACGGAATTTTTATTCGCGCCCACGGTGCCGTCTGCGCCCAGGCCGTAAAACAGGCACTCGGTCTCATCCTCGTAGCCGAGCGAAATTTTATCTCCCACGGGTAGAGATAGATGAGTCACGTCGTCGTCGATGCCGATCGTAAAGCCGTTTTTAGGCTCGTCCGCCTTTAAATTTTCATACACGGCGATTAGCTGCGCTGGATCAACGTCCTTAGAGCTTAGCCCATACCTGCCGCCCACGATGAGCGGAGCATCCTCGCGCCCGTAAAATGCGGCCTTTATATCCAAATACAGCGGCTCGCCGAGGCTGCCGGGCTCCTTCGTGCGATCGAGCACGGCGATTTTACGAACGCTTTTAGGCATCGCAGCGAAGAGATATTTGAGGCTAAAAGGCCTGTAGAGATGCACTTTTAGCACGCCTACCTTCTCGCCCTTAGCATTTAGATGATCGACCACCTCTTCAAGGGCTTGGTTGACCGAGCCCATCGCGACGATCACCCGCTGCGGCTCGCTTGCGCCGTAATAGACGAAAGGCGCGTACGACCGCCCCGTGATCTTTGAAATTTCGCTCATATACTCCGCGACGATATCCGGAAGCGCGTCGTAAAATTTATTGGTTAGCTCGCGTGTCTGAAAATACACGTCGTCGTTTTGCGCCGTGCCGCGAGTTTTAGGATGTTCGGAGTTTAGCGCGTCAGCTCTAAATTTACGCACGGCCTCGCGATCGAGCAAGCGATCAAACTCGGCATAGTCCATCACCTCGATCTTTTGAATTTCATGGCTCGTGCGAAATCCGTCGAAAAAGTGCAAAAACGGCACGCGCCCCTTAATCGCCGCAAGATGCGCGATACCGCCCAGATCCATCACCTCCTGCACGCTGTCGCTTGCAAGCATCGCAAAGCCGCTTTGGCGACAGGCATAGACGTCTTGATGATCGCCGAAGATGGAGAGCGCTTGCGCCGCAAGCGCGCGCGCCGCGACGTGAATGACGCCCGGAAGCATCTGGCCTGCGATCTTATACATATTTGGAATTTTTAGCAAAAGCCCCTGCGATGCGGTGTAAGTCGTCGTAAGCGCGCCCGCTTGGAGTGAGCCGTGCACGGTGCCCGCCGCGCCGCCTTCGCTTTGCATCTCGACTACTTTAACGGGCATGCCGAAGAGGTTTTTCTTGCCCTGCGACGCCCAAATATCGGTGTAATCCGCCATCGGCGAGCTAGGCGTGATCGGATAGATGCCCGCGACCTCGGTGAAGGCGTATGAGACGTAAGCCGCCGCCTCGTTTCCGTCCATAGTTTTCATAACTTTTACCATTTTTCGTTCCTTTGGAATTATCAAATTTCACTAATTTTACATATTTATTGCTTAAAAATTTAAATGCTTCGCAAACCGAATAAAATTCTAAAGCTTTATCACAGCAGGCGGGCTACAAGCGCGATCTGCTGGCAGTTTTAGACGGGCATTGCGGGCGATTTGAGACGGGGTCTTTCGCCGCCTTGAAAATAAATTTTGCGCACTTTAAGCACAGATCGCGAGCAGCGGTAGAGATTAATGCAAATTTAGCCGTCTAACTTGAAATTCTAACCTAAATATCAAATGACGGGAATGCGCGAAAATTAAGAAATTTAAAAATGCACATACCACAAAATGGGGGGAGTCTCATATCGTTAAAATTTAGCCACTACAAAACCTCAACCGCTATACGCATCCAAGCTCGACGTAGCGAAATTTTATTTATGGCTTATAACATCGCAGCATATAAAATTTCAGCGCATTCCGCCAAATATAAGAAATTTTATTGCCACCTACCGAGCGCAGCGCAAATTTCATTTTAAATTTTCATTGATTGATCGCTACGTGAATTTTACCACACGCGACTTTGCGTTTTGAGCGTAAATTCTATTTCCGCAAGCTGCGCGGAGGATAAATTTGGCTATAATTCCCGCTTGAAATTTAGCCCAAGGCGTGGCACATATATACGGCACGGAATTTAAAATTTTAAAATTCCGAGCAGAACTCGAAAAGCTAAAAACCGCTAAATGCGCTAAATTTAAAGTCTAAATTTAAAAGCTGGAAAGAGAAAACCGATGAACGTCCATAAAATCGCTTACACGAGAGTTATCGCGCTGGCGTTTGCCGCCTTTATTTTTAACACGACGGAATTTATCCCTGTGGCTCTGCTAAGCGACATCGCGGCAGATTTTGAGATGGACGTTACGAGCACGGGGCTAATCATCACGATCTACGCGTGGGCGGTGAGCATCCTTTCGCTGCCGCTGATGCTGCTAACCTCGAAGCTTGAACGCAAGAGGCTGCTTTTGCGGCTTTTCGTGCTATTTACGCTAAGCCATGCCCTGGCTGCCATTGCGTGGAATTTTGCCGTTTTGGTAATCGCGCGCCTTGGCATCGCGATTTCGCATGCGATCTTTTGGTCGATCACCTCATCGCTCGTCGTGCGCCTAGCGCCGATAAATAAAGGCTCGCAGGCTATCGGCATGCTGGCTCTTGGGACATCGCTAGCCATGGTTTTGGGGCTTCCTTTGGGGCGCGTGGTCGGCGAGCTTTTCGGTTGGCGCATCACGTTTTTCGCAATCGGCGCGCTTGCGGCGGCGGAGGCGCTATTTCTTTGGAAAATTTTACCGTTTTTACCGAGTCGCCGCGCGGGCTCTCTTGCGAGCTTGCCGATGCTTGCAAGGCGCCCGATGCTGCTTGCTTTGTATCTGCTGACGCTTTTGATCGTAGGCGCGCATTTTACGACCTACAGCTACGTCGAGCCCTTCGTGGCGAAATTTAACCCCGCAGGCGATCACTTCGTGACCTGCGTCCTGCTTGCATTCGGCGCTTCGGGAATCGCCGCAAGCGTGCTTTTTTCAAAGCTTTACCGCTCTTTTCCAAACGCCTTTTTGATCTGCTCGATCCTTTTTATCCTAGCCTCGGTGCTGACGTTAAAAGCTTTTGTCGCAAATGACGTAGCGCTGCTGCTTGCAGCTTTCGTCTGGGGAGTGGGGATTTTCGGCTTTGGGCTTTGTTTGCAGATTAGGGTTTTGGCGCTGGCTCCCGATGCTACCGACGTCGCGATATCGATCTACTCGGCGATTTATAACGTAGGCATCGGCGGCGGAGCGCTTTTAGGGCACCAAGTCGCAACGAGATTCGGGCTTGAACACATAGGCGAGGCAGGCGCTATACTGGGCGCGCTAGGGCTTGCAAGCTACCTCTATGCAAGCGTGAAATTTGCGGAGAAAAAATAGAGCGAGCAAAAAACTAAAGATGGCACGAAATGACGCAAGAAATTTTACAAGCCTTCGTCCCGCTTAAAACCTCGCTAAACACGGCAAAAGATTGGGGCAAGCTTATGAATCGATGTTAATAGGACAAGGTTTATAGTGAAAAGGCTATTAATTACAGATAATTGTGGATTTGCAGGTTAATAAATAAAAATAAAGAGCGCTTAAAAAGATCCGCTAGTATAATAAGCAATATAGTGTTAAAGAATAAGCAAAAATACTTATGTTAAAATTTGACTTAATTGAAAATGTGTTCAGCGATGAGTTATAAAATTAAAATTGGTTGAATTAATAAATAATGAGGAAGAGATGGCATGAAACCTTTTATTAAATGGCCTGGCGGCAAAACAGAAGAACTAGGAATCATACTAAGATATATTCCTAAGAATATAAAAAATTATTACGAACCTTTTATAGGTGGTGGAGCAGTATATTTTGATATTAAAAATGCTGATAGATATTTTATAAACGATAAGTCAGATGAATTGATAAATTTATATAAATCTATAAAAGATAAGAACGAGATATTTATCTTTGCGATAAAAGAAATAGATAAATGTTGGAAAATACTAGAAAAAATATGCAAAATATATATAGAAGAGTTATCTAAAATATACAAAAGTTATAAACTAAACAAAATTCAAGAAGTTACCTTGAAAACATATATTGAAAAATTTATTTTATCAAGAGTGGACGAGTTTAATGGCATACTTAACGAAAAATTTATAGTTGATGAAGAAAGAATTGTAATAGAGCTAGCAAACAATATTTATAGAAAACTTAAAAGAATGAAAAAAATTGAAATGGAAAAAGGGGATTTGTCTATTGAAGATATAAAAGTAAATATAGAAACAGGATTTAAAAGTGGGCTATATATGCATTTTAGATTTTTATATAACAACTCACTAAGCTTATCATTGGATATAAATTTTCGAAGTGCTATATTTTATTTTATAAGAGAATATTGCTATTCATCAATGTTTAGATATAATAAAAACGGCGGGTTTAATGTTCCTTATGGTGGAAGTAGTTATAATGGTAAATATTTGACTAAAAAAATCGAATATATTACTGGTAACGAAATCCATGATAAATTTATTCACACGGAAATATTTTCAATGGATTTTGAAGATTTTCTTAAAGATATGCGTATAAAAAAGGGGGATTTTATTTTTTTAGACCCGCCATATATTTCATCTTTTTCAGCATATGCAAATAATGAATTTTTGATTGAAGACCATATTAGATTGGCAGATTTTTGTAAACACACCAAGGCCAATTTTATGCTTGTTATAAAAAATACTGATTTTATCTATGAGCTTTATAAAGATTTTAACATCACGACATTTGATAAAAAATATGTTGTAAGTTTTCAAAATAGAAATGATAAAGAAGCAGAACATTTGCTTGTAACAAATTATGATTGGAAGGAGTAGCAAAATGCATTCAGAAGCTGAGATAAGGAGAGCAATAAGACCCTTGCTTGATAAATACGGAGAGTTAGATACATCAGAAATAAAGCAGAAACTAGAAGAGGTATTGTTTTACGATGAAGAGGACCGTACTCAATCTTCAACTAGAAATGAAATTATGATATTGCAACGGATAGGAAATATAGTTGCACACCAGCAAGATGTAGTTAAAGAATATTCGGAAGGCTTTATTGTTGATAAGA
>NZ_CALJPC010000017.1 GCF_937981295.1 uncultured Campylobacter sp. | reverse complement strand
ATCAAAGACGCGGGCGTAAAGGGCGCAGTTACGATCGCTACGAATATGGCGGGACGCGGCGTGGATATCCGCATAGACGACGAAGTGCGCGCTTTGGGCGGGCTATATATTTTAGGTACCGAGCGCCACGAAAGCCGCCGCATTGATAACCAGCTACGCGGACGAAGCGGGCGCCAAGGTGATCCGGGCGAGAGTAGATTTTTCTTAAGCTTGGAGGATAATCTACTTAGAATTTTTGGTAGCGACAAGATCAAAAATATCATGGATCGCTTGGGGCTAAAAGATGGCGAGCATATCGAATCAGGCATGGTTTCGCGTGCCGTAGAAAATGCACAGAAAAAGGTCGAGAGCCTACATTTTGAAGCGCGTAAAAATATCCTAGAATACGACGACGTCGCAAACGAGCAACGCAAGACGATCTATAAATATCGCAACGAGCTTTTGGACCCCGACTACGATCTGAAAGATAAAATCATCCAAAACCGCGAGGAGTACATCTCTAGTGTGCTTGAGGAGCTTGAAATTTTCGACGGCGCAAATATCAAAGAGGTCGATAAATTCCCGATCGTCGCTAAAATCGCTCAAGAAACGGGCGAGGTGCTCGAAAATAGCGAGCTTGAGAAGGTCGATGATTTCAAAGAGCTGAAAGAAAAGATCATCGGCGCGCTTGCCGTTTCGTATGAAAACAAGATGGCGCCGATCGATCCGCAGCAGCGCAAAAGTATCGAAAAGATGCTTTATTTGCAGATCGTCGATCGCGACTGGCGGGAGCATCTGTATCAGATGGATATCCTAAAGGCGGGCATCGGACTTCGCGGCTACAACCACAAAGATCCGCTTACCGAGTATAAAAAGGAGAGCTACAATCTCTTTATGGAGCTTGTAATGCGCCTCAAATCCGATAGCATCCGCTTGCTGCATTCGATCCAGTTTAAATCTAGGGAGGAGATCGAAGCCGAGCAGCGCGCGATGCAGGAGCGTATGGAGAGCTCAAACGCCAAAGAGCTCGCCGCTGCAAGCACGAATGAGGCGCAGCTAAAGGGCCCTGATGAGTTCGGCGATAAAAAGCCTAAGCGCAACGATCCTTGCCCTTGCGGCAGCGGCAAAAAATACAAAGACTGCCACGGCAAGGGCGGTCCGAAAAAAGGCGGCTTTGCAAGGTAAGCGCGACGATCGGTCGTAAATATCGCGCGATCGGTGATTTCGATTGCGAGTATTACGCGATCGGCGCTTTTCGACCTTGCTTTTGTATTTAGCGGATCGGTCGAAGGCGAAAGGCGCCATAAAATTTTAAAGGGGAGTTTGATCGCGAGGCGGCGTGGACGGCGCGCAAAGCTGCGCGATGGGGCAGAATTTTAGTTTTGAAATTTTAAAATTTCAAAGCGCACTTGGTGCCTTTGGCTACTTGTTTTCGCAGCGCAGTTTCGGCGCGCCGTGCTGCAAAACGCGAACGGCGCACGGTGCTTAAATTTAATGCGCGACTAGGATACTGCGCGCAGTTAAAATTTTAAATTTATGCGATTACGGGCGAGCTTGCAAGCAGACTCCGCCTTTAAATTTTAAGAATTTCAAAATTCTAAAAGATTCGGAATTCCTAAAAATTTTAAAATTTCGAGGCGTTTGAAATTTTAAAATTTAGAATTTGGGTTTAAAATTTCGAAGTTTTGGTAAAGAGGTCTGTTTGGTTTGTCGTATCCGATATCTCTTGGGGGCGAATTTAATTGCGTGTAAATAGATTTCGGCGCGATTTTAAATTTTCAAAACCCGCCGGAGCTTTTATATTTGAAGGCACAAAACCTGTTTTTGGAATTTTAAAATTCCAAAATACCTAAAATTTCACATAAAATTTAACACTAAATTTTATGTGAAATTTTACAAGGACGGCTTTTTGGTAAAGTATTTATTATTCAAATATCTCAGATTCGACCGCTCTCAGCCCTTCATTACGCTTTCGGCGCTGCTTGCGTTCTTGGGCGTCGGCGTGGGGCTTACGGTGCTCATCGTCGCGATGGCGATAATGAACGGTTTCGATAAGGAATTCGAGCGCAAGCTCTTTACGATGAACTACCCGATCACGATTCACAGCCACTTTCGCGGCGGCATTTCAAAAGACGACGTGGAGGGGCTGCGGGCGGACTTCCCCGATCTGATCTTTAGCCCCTACATCAGCTCGCAAGTTATCGCCAAAAGCGGCGATAAGCTCGAGGGCGGGCTGATTTTCGGCGTAAATTTAAACGACGAAAAGCGCATCAACTCCGTCGTCGCGGCAGGTGCCAAAGACGCCAATCTAACGGACTACGGCATCATGATAGGGCGCGGGATCAAGGACGAGTTTATGCTAGATGAGGGCAGTAAGATCACGATGATCTTTACGAAAAGCGATCCGGGCGGCTTTGCGCTGATCCCTAAGATGAAACGCTTTGACGTGCGCGCGGATTTTAGCTCGGGGCTGATCGCCTACGATAAGGCGTATTCCTACGCGGATGCGAGCGATCTAGCCAAAATTTTGGGCTACGACGAGGGGACATTCGACGGAGTGCATGTTTTTTCAAACGATCCGTTTAAAGACCTGGAGCGCATCAAAAAAAGTCTTTCTAGCGGCGCTAACGCCGTGGGCTGGTGGCAGCAAAACGGCAATTTTTTCAGCGCCCTTGCGCTTGAAAAACGCGCGCTTTTCATCGTGCTGATGCTAATAATCCTGGTCGCGAGCCTAAATATCGTAAGCTCGCTTCTGATGACTGTGATGAACCGCCGCCAAGAGATCGCGCTTTTACTTAGCCTGGGTGCCAGCAAAAAGGAGGTTAAGAGGACCTTTTTTGCGCTCGGAGCCACGATCGGCGGCGGCGGCATCATATTCGGGCTCATTTTGGGTTTATTCGGCGTGTGGCTGCTCGGAAGCTTCGACATCGTAAATCTACCCGCCGACGTTTACGGAAGCTCAAAGCTGCCGATGGAGCTTTCGCTAGGCGATTTGGCGATGATTTTAATCGGCGCGGTGCTTATCGTGGCGCTTTCGTCATGGTACCCGGCCAAAAAAGCCACGCAGATTGACGTGCTGCAAACACTGCGCAACGAGTAAATTTAAGCGCGGCGCTTTAAAAATTCGGCGAAATTTTAAAATTCCAAAGCGGCGTGGTTGTATTTAGCAGTGTATTAGCGCGCTATTTCGGCGAGCGGGACAGAGGCTGCGCGATCTTGCACGTCGCGAGTTTGCGCTGTATTAAATGTCGCACAAATACTATTAGCGCCCTTAGAGCTACGCTCTTTGCGCGAGATCGCAACCCGCGCAAAGCCTAAATTTGATAAATTTGGTCGTTTAAATTTATTCAAAATTTTAAATTTCAAAGGGGATAAAATTTTTATGAGCGCTTTTCTAAATTTTTTAAAATTTTGAAACCACTCAAAGATGAAATCATAAAAATTTTGAAAGGATTTATGGTGAAAAAGATCGTTTTATCGCTGTGTGCGACGCTGTTTCTATGCGGCTGCTCTAGAAGCGGACCGCAAAACGCCCCCGAGCAAGATACGGCACCAAGCCGCCATTATACGGGCTACTATTACGCATAAAACGGGCGCTATAATGGCGGGTAAATAACAACATCGCAGTTCTTACTCGCCCGTGGATGAAAAAGGCCTCAATCCCGCAATACTGGCTGTGCGAACGCCAAAACCTGAGCGTGGCGACGCCAAGACGCCCATCTGCTTATGATGCGACGATAAAATTTCGGCTTGCTTAAACAGGATTAAATTTAGGACGAAATTCTTTTTAAAATTCTTTCAAATTCCCATAAAATCCCGCTGAATAAATCTAAATTTTATAAATTTTAGGGTAACATTCCCTATTTCTCAAAAAGGCTTTAAATGACTTTAATCGACGGCAAAAGCATAAGCGCGAAGGTAAAAGATGAGATCAAATCGGCCGCTTCGGATCTTGCCGCAAAGGGCGTAGAGCCCGCGCTGGCGGTGATTTTGGTAGGCGAGGACGCGGCGAGCAAGACCTATGTCGCGAGCAAGGAGAAAGCCTGCGCCGCCTGCGGGATCCGCTCCGTAGCGCACCGCTTGAGCTCCGACGTGAGCGAGGCGGCGCTTTTAGAACTGATAGAAAATTTAAACGAGGACGAAAGTATCGACGGCATCCTGGTGCAGCTGCCGCTTCCAAAACACATTGATACGAATAAAATTTTAGAAAAAATAAGCCCGCAAAAGGACGTGGACGGATTTAGCGCGATAAACGTAGGCAAGCTTACTAGCGGGCTTGCGGACGGTTTTGTGCCTTGTACTCCGCTTGGCGTGATGCGTCTGCTTGAGGAATACGGCGTGCAGATAGCGGGTAAAAACGCCGTCGTACTAGGCCGCAGCAATATCGTAGGAAAGCCGATGGCTAGCCTGCTTCTAAATGCCGACGCTACCGTCACTATCGCTCATAGCAAAACAAAAAATTTAAAGCAACTTTGCGCAGATGCCGATATTTTGGTCGCGGCGGTCGGTAGGGTGCACTTTGTGAGCGCAGATATGGTAAAAGAGGGTGCGGTGGTAATCGACGTGGGGATCAATCGCGGCGAGGACGGCAAGCTAAGAGGCGACGTCGATTTTGACGCGGTCGCGCCTAAGTGCTCGCTCATCACGCCCGTGCCCGGAGGCGTGGGACCGATGACGATCGCGATGCTTCTTAGCAATACGATAAAATCTGCGAAAAATCGCTTAAGACAAAGAGCTTAAATGAAAATACTAAGTAAAATTTACAAATTTTTATCGAGTTGGACGGGGACGGTAATCGTCGTTTTATTTGTCATCCTTTTTGTGGCGCAAGCCTTCGTGATCCCCAGCGGATCGATGCGCACTACGCTTTTAGAGGGCGATTTTTTATTCGTTAAAAAATTTAGCTACGGTATCCCGACTCCGCATATTCCGTTTGTAGAGTGGCAGGTTGCTCCTGATAGCGACGGAGATGGGCATATCATCCGCGGCGAGGGTCCTAAGCGCGGTGATATCGTGGTTTTCCGCTACCCGCTTAATGAAAAAATGCACTTTGTAAAGCGAAATTTTGCCGTAGGTGGCGACGAGGTGATATTTGATCTGAATAATTTCTACCTTCGTCCGCATGAAGGCGACGAGTTCATTGCCGCAAACTACGATGCTCGCGACATTGTGATTTTAGGTGGCGAAAAATATGTCAAAGAGCCGTATAAATTTAAGGGCATTCACTACGACCCTAATGCTAGAAACTCAATGCTAACAAATGTCAAAATCGCACTTGAGAAGGGTGAATTTTCTATGAAGCCCATTAGTTTAAGTGAAATTCCTCATAGCTTCGAAGCTGCGGGGATAAACTTCAATGCCTTTTACATCAAAGTGCCGCAGGATGAGTATTTTATGATAGGTGATAATCGAAATAATTCCGCCGATAGCCGCTTCTGGGGTCCGGTACCTTATCGTCTGATCGTCGGCAAGCCATGGTTTACCTATTTTAGTATTGACGCCGATCGCAAGATCCGCTGGGAGCGTATCGGGCGCTTCGTCGATACCTTGCAAAACGACGAGAGTCTAATCTATGAGCAAAAATAAGGAGCGGCAATGCAAATAAATAAAATTTTCATAGCGAGCGATCATGCGGGCTTTCATGCCAGAGAGCAAGCCAAAAAAGCGCTCGCCGCTTTAGGTTACGAAGCGGTCGACCTTGGCACGCATAGTGCCGAAGCGAGCGTGGACTATCCCGATTTTGCGGACACGTTGGCGGATAAAATTTTAGCCGAGTGCGAAGCTTGCGCGCGAAGTGAAAATTTTAAAGAAAACGACGGCATAAATTCCGCTGCAGCCACGGAAAATTCTGAAGCGGGCGGCAGTGAAAATTTCGGCGCAAGTATAAACGGTAGCGGGAATTTTAGCGCTACCGCGCAGCACGGCGAGAAAGATAAAAATTTTAACGCCGTCAAGAGCGGCGACGGCAAGAATTTCGATGCGGACGCAAACACGACTGCCTGCGCAAGCATAGCTGCCGCAAACGCGAGCAAAGATAAAATTTTAAATTCTACCAGTTACGGCATTTACGGCGTTTTGATTTGCGGTACGGGCATCGGTATCAGCATCGCCGCAAACCGCCACGCTCACATCCGCTGCGCGCTGTGTCATGACGCAACGAGCGCTAGACTAGCTAGAGAGCACAACGACGCCAACGTTCTAGCCTTCGGCGAGCGATTAATGGGCGCGCTGGTGATTGAAGATATGATTAAGGCATTTTTTAGTACCGATTTTGCGGGCGGTAGGCACATTAAGCGCGTCGCAAAGCTAGGCGCTTGCGGTAGTGCGAATTGCATGCTTGGATTTGACGGGGAGAATTTCATGCAGAATTCCGCTCAAAATTTTGCGGAACAAAACTGTAGCGCTAATTTAAACGGACGAAATTCCAAATCAAACTTCAGCGGTAAAAATCCTTCTTGCAAAAATCCCATCGGCATGGATTCTGCGTCAAATTTTGCACGGAGCTTTAACGATAAAAATTCCTTATTTACCGGCGAGAATTCCTTGATAGGCTTTTGCGGTGCACGTCATATAAATTTAGATTCGACGCACGCAAAGATAATCTTTAATGAGAAAAATCCGCTAGATAAAAATTCCACTAGCACAAATTCTACGTTAAATTTTACGCGCGCGAGCGTTTGCAAGAAAAATTTCGCTCAAAAAGCTAGCCACAAATATTTTGTCAGTTTGAACCCAGCAATTATAAATTTCAAGGCTAAAAATTCTGTTTGCATGAGCGTTAAGCCAGAAAACGTAAATTGCGCTAGTGCGGGTTTAACAGATGAGAATTCTGCTATTACGAGCATAAATTTAAAGGGAGCAAATCTTTCTAGTGCGTATTTTAGGAGCATAAATTCTGTCTATTTTAGCGCGACTCCCGCTACTATGCGCTTTGTAAATCCAAATGAAGGAGACGAGCAATGAGCGTAGTATTAGGCGTTTTAGCGCTATTTTTTGCAGCACTACTTATTCTATCGATCCGAAAAAATTCTAAAATTTACGCCTTACTTCGCAAGAGCGAAGAAAGAATTTCAAAGCTTAAAAGCGATAACGAAAAGCTCAAAACTGCCCTTCGCTTCGGCATTGAGGCCCTGCAAAATGAGGAGAGCGAAAACTGCAGCTTAAAAATCCAAAACGCAAGATTGAAAAGAGGTAAGCTATGAAAAGTCTAAGCAACGAGCAAAAAAGCTATTTATTTCGCTCGATCCGCACCGTGCGCGACTTCCCAAAGCCCGGTATTTTGTTTTACGATATCACGACGCTCGTAGGCGATCGCGAGGCGTTTAATTTCCTGCTTGATCATCTAGCCGAGCGCTACGCCGATTACGGACTTGATTACATAGTAGGCATAGAAAGTCGTGGATTTATTTTTGCAGCGGCACTTGCTGCGAGGTTGAGGGTTGCTTTTGTGCCAATTAGAAAGCCAAAGAAGCTTCCTTATATCACGATTTCGCAAAAATACAGCCTTGAATACGGCTTCGATCAGGTCGAGATGCATGTGGATGCATTCTCCGGCGTGCAAGATGCCAAGGTGCTGCTAATCGACGATCTTATCGCCACTGGAGGCACCGCACGAGCGGCATTAGATCTCATCGCGCAGACGCAGGCTAAGTGCGTTGAAGCCTGCTTTTTGCTAAATTTACGTGAGTTAAACGATCTAGGCGAGTTTTCGCGACGCACAAATGTTTATTGCGTTTTAGAGGCGTGATTTTGGAAGAGCTACTTAAAAATTTACTGCAAGAATACCACCAATACGCCTATATCGTGCTTTTCGTTTGGTGTATTTTAGAAGGCGAAATCGCACTGATTTTGGGCGGTATCATGGCACACGAGGGACATATAAATTTGCCGCTAGGTATCTTTGTCGCGGGGCTTGGGGCATTTTGCGGCGATCAGTTTTATTTTTATATTGGTCGCTACAATAAAAAATATATCAGTAAAAAGCTCGCGGCGCAGCGCCGAAAATTTGCGATCGCGCACCTGCTTTTGCAACGCTACGGCTGGCCGATAATTTTAATGCAGCGCTATATGTATGGCTTTCGCGTCATCATCCCGATGAGTATCGGTATCACTCGCTACAGCGCAAAGAAATTTGCGATTATCAATCTTTTTAGTGCTTGGTGCTGGTCGGGTGCGACGATGGTTTTGGCGTGGTATTTTGGCGAGGAGATCTGGAGCGGGCTGCGGCTAATTGAGCAACACTGGTATTTTGCGATACCTATCATAGGCGGAATTTTATATCTATTTTTTAGGCTATTTAAACGTATGGAAAATCACTTTATGAACTCACGAAAGGAACGAGATGAAAGTAAAACTGCTAGATCGTAAAATTAACGAGATAGAGGCGGATTTTGAAGTTATTTTAGTCATGGATAAAAATTTAAATCACGAATTTATTAAAGACACGGATAAGTTTGCGCTTTTTAATTACAAAGGCGAGGGCAATCTGCTGCTTGCCGAGAGCGGACGGCTGTACATCGGCGTCAAGGCGCTAGAATATGACCACGTTCGCACAGCGCTTGCGAGCGCATACAACGCTCTTAAGGGCTACGCGATCAAAAATTTTAAAATCGCCTTTTATAAATGCGGCTGCGACCGCAGAAGCACGATGGCGATGGTCGAGGGCGTGCTTTTGGGCGGCTATGAGTTTAATAAATACAAAAGCGACAAGAAAAGCTCCAGCTTGAATGAAATTTTAATATCGACGCAGGAGTACGGCGGCAGTAGCCCCGATGTGCAAAAGATGAACTACGGCGTGCAGCAGGGCACCGTGATGGCAAACGCCGCAAATTTCGCGCGCGACGGCGTAAATGAGATCCCCGAAATTTACACGCCCGAAAAGATGGCGAGCGAGGCTGAAATTTTAGCCTCGAACTACGACGACGTGAGCGTTAAAATTTACGACGAGGATTTTTTGCGCGAGCAGAATATGAATGCGTTCTTGGCGGTCAATCGCTCCAGCGCTCATCCACCGCGCCTCATCCATCTGATCTATAAGCCGCAGCGCTGCCTAAAGCGCGTCGTTTTTGTGGGCAAAGGGCTTACTTACGACAGCGGTGGGCTAAGTCTGAAGCCGAGCGATTATATGCTTACGATGAAAAGCGACAAAAGCGGCGCGCTCGCTGCGATGGGCATCATCAAGGGCGCCGCTGAGCTCGAGCTGCCGTTTGAGATACATGCGGTCATCGGCGCTACCGAAAATATGATCGGCGGCGATTCATATAAACCCGACGACGTGCTACTTAGCCGCAGCGGCGTGAGTATCGAGGTGCGAAACACCGACGCAGAGGGGCGGCTCGTGCTTGCCGACTGCCTAAGCTACGCGCAGGATCTTGAGCCTGATCTGCTAATCGATATGGCGACGCTAACCGGCGCTTGCGTCGTGGGGTTAGGCGAATATACGAGCGGCATTATGGGAAACAGCGAGGAGCTAAAGCGTAAATTTAAAGATCTTAGCAGCTGCAGCGGCGAGCTATTTAGCATTTTGGAATTTAACGATTATCTGCGCGAGCTAATTAAAAGCAGTATCGCAGACGTCTCCAACTGCGCTTCCAGCAGATACGGCGGCGCGATAACCGCGGGACTATTTTTGGATAAATTTATCAAAGACGAGTATAAAGACAAGTGGCTGCACCTTGATATCGCAGGGCCTGCGTATCTGGAAAAGGCGTGGGGCTATTACGCAGCGGGCGCGACTGGCGCGGGCGTGAGAGCAAACTTATATTTCTTGCAGGCTCTAGCCAAAGAGTTGAAGGACGCGTAGATGGGGCTTTCAGTAGGGATCGTAGGGCTTCCGAATGTCGGTAAATCCACTACCTTTAACGCGCTTAGCGGCGCGCAAAACGCACAGGCACAGAACTATCCGTTCTGCACGATCGAGCCCAATAAAGCGGTCGTGCCCGTGCCCGATGCCAGGCTCGGCAAGCTAGCACAGATCGTTAAGCCCGGTCGCATCGTGCATTCGACCATCGAGTTCGTCGATATCGCGGGTCTCGTGCGCGGAGCTAGCAAAGGCGAGGGACTGGGGAATAAATTTCTTTCAAATATTCGCGAGTGCGAGATCATCCTTCATATCGTGCGCTGCTTCGAAAGCGGCGACATAACCCACGTCGAAGGCTGCGTCGATCCCATCCGCGATATCGAGATCATCGAAACCGAGCTGATTTTGGCAGACATCGAGCAGCTTGGCCGCAAGATCGAGCGCCTCGGTAAGGAAGCCAAAGCAAATCAAAAGGGCGCTAAAGAGGCGCTAGCCGTGGCAAACGAGCTTTTAGCGCATCTAAACGACGGCAAGCCCGCTTCAAATTTTGCGCTCAAGGAGGACGAAAGCTACATCGCTTTAAATCGCGAGCTGCGCCTGCTTAGCGCCAAAGATGTAATCTACGGCGCAAATGTGGACGAAGACGGCATCGCGCAGGATAACGAATATGTCGCGCGCGTAAGAGAATACGCAAATGCCCGCGGCGCCGAGGTGATCAAGCTCTGCGCCAAGATCGAAGAGGAGCTGATAGGACTAAGCGACGAGGAGACGCACGAGATGCTGCAAAGCCTGGGCGCACAGCAAAGCGGGCTGGAGCTCATCATCAAGCGCTCCTTTGCGAAGCTCAGCCTCATCAGCTACTTTACCGCAGGCGAGATGGAGGTGCGCGCATGGACGATCACGAAGGGCTGGAAGGCTCCGAAGGCCGCGAGCGTGATTCACAACGACTTTGAGCGCGGATTTATCAGAGCCGAGGTGATCGGATTTGATGATTTTATCGCGTGCGGCGGCGAGGGCAGGGCGAAAGAAGCGGGCAAAATGCGCCTTGAGGGCAAGGACTACGTCGTGCAAGACGGCGATGTGATGCACTTTAGATTTAATGTTTAAATTTGTTTTTTAGGTCGTCGAAATTCGATCTGTGCTAGCTTTAAAATTTGATAAATTTTAGCTCAAACGCGAGCTTAGCGAAATTTTGATTTTTGCACATAGCGGCTTTTGGCTGAAATTTGAATCACTAGAGCTACAATGGGGCTTGAACACTAAAGTCTCGTTAAAATTTCGAGGTCAAATTTAATCGGCTTGGCTCGCATTAAAAATTTTTAAGTAAACAAAGTCGCCTTGCACTAGATATGCTTAAAATTTGCCTAATAAAATACGTCTAAGAAAAATACTTCCAAAATCGCGCCAAAATTTATACGCGGCGAAAACTGCGCGTAAATTTAAAGGGAAAATTTTAACTAAAAATCGCAATAGCTCGTATCTGCGCGCGATAGTATTTGAGTTCTATATTTAAATTTACGGCTTATAAATTTCATATCCGGTGATTTTTTAAATTTTATGATCTTAATTGAACATGTTTGTTTAGTGCGCGGTGTGAACCGCGCTCGTAAAGCCAACCGTATTAAATTTGCCGCCGATAAGCGCGGCGGAATTTAATGAAAACCCAAAACCAAACCCGCTTAAAATTTCGCGGTTTTATTTAGGCGGCAAGCGTAGCGGTTTCCGCGCGGAATTAGGAGCCGCGGAATTTTGTCGCGTAGAATTCCGTCGCGCCGCAGAGCCTTGCAAGCAAGATGAGCGGGTTTTTCTAGCGCCGAGCAAACAAGCGCCTAGTAAGCGGCGCGAAATTTAAACTTAATTTTGGAGGATTATGCGAAATAAGCAGCCCTGTATCGAAGGCAGGATAGAAAACTTGCACGTCCGCGTCCTTAGGCAGGAGATCGAGACGCTCGTGCTTTTTGAGATAGGCGGCATTCGCTTTCGTATGCGTTGCAGGTCATTCTCGTTTAAGCAGGGCGATTTGGTGCGCGTAAAATACTGCAACCAAGGATATCTAGGCAGCCTCGTCGCCTTGGAAGTCGAGCGCCGCAGAACGCCTTTGGAATATGCCCGCGATTTTGCGTTGAGCTCGCTGGATGCCGCAAAACGCACGCTATCTTTAGCTTGGGACATTTTGATTACATTCGGTCTGATCTTTTTCGCCACGACGGTATTTTATGCGATATATTTTGCGTTCGCAAAAGACGCATTCCCAAACCTGAGCGATTTTTTCTACACTTGCGCGGGGCTTGCGCTCGTTGCGATGATAATTCTGGCATACGTTTATGCGATCGTCCGCGCGATTGAGAGTCGTGCACCTCGTTTGACACGGATATTTTTGACGTGCACCTACTTTGCTATATTCCTTATGTTTTTTACCGCCGTTTTTATCATCGCGCTTGCAGCATTGCTTTATATTTGCGATATTTTAGGCTTTAGGGATTATTTCTTTTCTTGTTTAGTGCTCGCATTCGTGTGTTCGTATCTGGTTTGCTCTACTTACATGCAAAAACTCTCATCGTGGCGCAAGCGTCGTAAGAAATAGCGCTACTCCACCGCAAAAATACACAGCGCGTAATTTTTGTCATTCCGCTGCCTTAAATTTTACATATTAGAATTTCACACCGTGCTATAAATTTTATGCGCCACAAAATTTTGAAATTTCGTTTCGTACAAATACGGCAAGCTACAAAATTCCGCCACGCGAATAAAGCATACTATCACGTTACGGGCATTGATAATTTACTCGTTTATTCCGCCAAATTAACTCATGCCGCCATAAATTTTATGTTTTAAAATTTCGCGCCGAATCTTTCGCGGCTAAAAGATACCTCGCAGAGCCGCCGTGCCCTCTACATGCCTGTACGGCAAGAAATAATGCACAAACTTCGTGCAAGTGCCGTCAGGCACGCATATTTCGGCGCTCAGTTTGTGTTCGACATGCGCAGAATCAAGATCAGGTATCTCCAATCCGCCGCTTTTGTAACCGCTATAGCCCATCTCTATCGGCACCTCTAGCTCATCTTTTTCAAAAACGACGCGCCCGCTTTGCACCTGCTCGAGTTTGATATTTTTTAGCACTATCCCGGGCGCGCTCACGTGGTCAAATTTTATATTTAGTTCATACGGGGCGCCGGTGGAGTTGTCGTCCGAGAAGTCGGGCTTCGGCTCGCGCTCGTCGCGCCATGATCGTCCGCCGATAGCGGTGGCTCTTAAGCTGGCGCTGATGCTAAAATCCTTCAGATCCAGCGAAGCGCTGCTAAAATCACGGATGAGCGTCCAGGCTACGAAGGTGCGGCCGAAAAAATTATCCGCGATAATATAGCTACCCAAAAGCGAGCTTATGACTACCCAAAACAGAAATATAAATTTAAAAATCTTACGTAAAACGAACTTTAATGTCTTCATCATTATCCTTTCAATCTAAAGCTTAAGCGGAATTCTACCCGCAAATCCGCGGATTAAAATTCCGTACAAGATTTCGCTTATGAAATCCTGCGCCTTTTTGGTCTGCGGCGGAATTTTAAGACAGAATTCTGTGGCGAAATTTTGCTGCGAAATTATAAAACAAATTCCACCCATGAAATTTTACCTAGAACCTCTCCTATAAAATTCCATAACGAAATTTGGAGCTGAAATTTTATGGGCGAAATTTCATAGCTAAAATTTTACGACAGGGCCCATAAATTCTTTCCCGCGGCAAAATTCCGCGCCTTAAAATTTTAAGAAAGTATGAAATTTCTTATCTGATCGCAGATCGCTTTTTCGGACTGTGCGGCGTCGATTTTCAGGGTCTCAACGCCGCACGCCGCACATGCTTGCGCCATAAGATCTTGCACGCGCATTAGATATTTTAGCCCGCGAGCTTCGATTATATCGCTGCTAGCGCGCGTTTTAAGCCGCCGCCCGATGAGCTGTTCGTCCGCCGAAAACAGCACGATTTTATCTGCGAATTTGCCCCCGAGCGCAAATTTATTAAGCGCGATAAGCTCGCTAAGATCCGCGTTTTCGTCGTTTGCCAGCGCATAGGCAAGCCCCGAGATGAAGCCGCGATCGCTTAGCACGAGCCTGCCCGCGCCGCCCTTTATCACGCGCTCGTAGTGCTCGGCGCGGTCTGCGAGGAACAAAAGCAGCTCGGCGCGCTTTGAAATTTCGCCGCAGACCTCGCGCAGATTTACGCTGCCGCGCCGCCACTTAAAATCCTCGCCCAAAACGAGGCTTCGCACCGCCTCGCCGAGCTTCGTGCCGCCAGGCTCCTTAGTCACGATCGCTTGCGGAAAAGCCGCCGCCAGCCGCGCTATCTGCGTGCTTTTGCCCACGCCGTCGATACCTTCGAATATTACATACATTTTTCGCCTTTAAATTTGTGCGCTATTTTACAAGCTTATAGCTAAATAGCGGCTTTTTTAAACAGACGGGCGCTAAATTTCGACTTTAAATCGGGCTTTTGCGCGAGCTTGTACGAGCCGCTTTTGATCTTTTGACGCAAATTTTATCGGGCGCTTTGTTGCTAAACACTTATTCTTTGCGGCACGGCTCGCGGTTAAATTTAGCGCTCGGACGGATGCGTTGCATAACACAGCGAGCGAATAAATTTGCGCTTGCGGATATGTACCGAGCGGAGTAGGGCGCCAGCCGATAAAGACGGCGCGCCGTGCGGATAGAATGGCACGTCGGGCGAGGTAGGGCGCCATTATATACATGGTAGGATATGTGCTTTGCGAAGCGGATGGCGTTAGATGGAATGGGCGGCACTTCGGGCGGAGCAGGGCGGCGGCACCATTCGGAGTAGGGTGTGTTACTGGGCGGCGCGGGCGGGCGAGTGCTGCGCGCGATGATAAAACCGCGACGATGAAATTTTAAATTTTGCCCTTATTTGCCTGACGGTTCGGGATTTATCGCTATGAAATCTTTCCTCAGATCGCTAAGATCGCAATCGGTAGCCGTGATCGTAAAATCATCCGTCATATCGAGCGCAAATTCGCCAAGACCTGCTTTGAGCTGCTTCACGCACTCCCAAATGAGCTTTTTAGCCTGCGCATATTTATCATTTAGCTGCGTTTCTTGATTGAAAAGATCAAAAATTTTCACCGTTTCGTAGTCTACTTCGACCTCAGCTCGAAACTCGTAATCAGGAACGAGCCAAAGAAGCCAGCCATCTTTTCGCGCAAGCCACTGCGCGCGCTGTTCTTGCGAACCGAATCCGATGATCGGCGGCAAACTCCTATTGTCGCAAGCTAAATTTATGCAGTAGAGCTTGCAGCCGGGCGCGTGCTTTTTGATCGTCTCTTTAATCGCTGGCAGTAGTCTTTGCGCGGCGAGCTCATAGAGCTTTTTGTAGCTCATATCCTTATCGGGCTTTTGATAGCGCACATAACCATTTTCGGTTATTAAGCTTAGCTCGCCCATTGCGTCAAATTCATAGTTTGTTACGTCATTCCTTCTGCCTGCGCGAGGGTGCTCTACATACTCCCGTCTTTGTGCGAGCTTGCCGCCTTCGTAAGTAAAATTTTCTATCCCATAGGCGTTGTTGTCAAAGGCCGAGTAGATGGACTTTAGCTCGCCATTTTCATAGATAAATCTTTTTATATTGAAGCATCCTACGCATCTTTTGTTATAGCAACCGAAATGATATTTTAAAACTTCGTCCCGCCCCCAAAAATAAAGGCTTTCAAAGAAATGTTTTTTGCCGTCATGTTGTCTTTCAAAAACGACGCGATCTTGCGCGTCAAAGCCGTATTCGTAGGCGTTTGCGATCTTTTTTGGTTTAGCTTTTAAAATTTTGCCCTTAAAGAAGCGGTTATATTCGAAATAAAAGGGCTCTAAATTGATATAGCTACCAGACGCCCAGCGCCTACTTACGACCTGCGCTTCGGCTATTTTATGTAAGGCTTTGTATTCATCTCTCACGCTTTTTAAAAACGTTCGCAGTCTTTCTATCTCATCCATTGCTTCGCTCATTTTTATCTCCCGTGCAGCTTGCAAATTTTAAATTTAGCCGCGCCTGCGGGCTAAATTTCAGTCGCTTGCAAGCTCATTTTTTTAAAAATTTTAAAATTTCGCTTGGCACTAGGTGCGAAACATCGCCGCCGTGGCTTAAAACGGAGCGGACGATCGAGCTTGAGATGAAGGCGTTTTTGAGCGTCGGCATCAAATACACGCTCTCAAATTCCTCCCATAACGAGGCGTTTGCGTAGCCGATCTGCAGCTCGTACTCAAAGTCACTAACCGCGCGAAGCCCGCGGATTACGAAGCGCACGCCGCAAGATTTAGCAAAATCCACGAGCAAATTATCAAAGCTTTGCACGCTCACGCCACGAAGCCCGCGTGTCGCGACACGCGCCATCTCCAGCCTGGATTGTAGGCTGAAGTAGGGCTTCTTGCTCTCGTTGAGCGCGACTGCGACGATGACTTCATCAAAAAGCCCTAGCGCGCGCTTGATGACGTCCAAATGGCCGTTCGTAATAGGATCGAAAGTGCCCGGATAGATACATTTTCTTGAGTTTTGCATTATTGCCACCTTTTAAATAGCTCGTTTTGCACGCCCAGCACGTCGCACCACTTGCCGATTATGAAATTTTTTAAATTTTGCACGCCGCAGTAGCCTGCGATCACGGGCGGAGCGATGATGACGCCGAGCGCGGCTAGCTCGCTCATTTGTCGCAGGCTGATCGCAGAAAGCGGCATCTCACGCACGCCAAGAACCAGCCGCTTGTGCTCTTTTAACGCGACTGCAGCGGCGCGGGTGCTTAAGCTGTCGCAAAGCCCGCCATAAATTTTAGCCAAAGAGCCAATAGAGCAAGGCGCAAAGATTGTGGCGTCAATGCCGAATGAGCCCGAAGCGGGCGGCGCACTAAGATCGTCGTCGGGATAAAATTTTACGTTCTTAAATTCCGCGGATTTTAAGACCTCGTCCGCATCTATGCCGCTTTCGGCGCGCAGGACGCGGCGCGCACCCTGCGTAAGCACGGCGTGGATTTCATGCGGCGAGCTAGCAAGAAATTTAAGCAGATCAAGCCCGATCTCGCAAAAACTCGCGCCGCTTACGCAAACTAAAATTTTCATTTCAAGGCTTTCATATCGAAATTTTGCGGTTTAAAAGCGAGTGGAACGGAAGGAATTTTAAAATTTGAAGTTAAAATGGAGCGGGAAACGAGAGTCGAACTCGCGACATCAACCATGGCAAGGTTGCGCTCTACCACTGAGCTATTCCCGCATGCGGTAAAAATAAAGCGCGATTGTAGCCTATAAATTTTCATTTGTCAATAATTTCTCGCTTAAATTTCATAAATTTTTACGATTTCTCCAGAGCGAACTTTGTCGCATTCGGGATCAGCCAAGAAAAAATGCGATGCCGCAGCCAGCGGCCTGATGCGCCCAGAAGGCGACGGCATAGGCGTAAAAACTCCGCCTTCATATGCGCCTACGGTTAAATTTGCTCTGCCGCTTTTTAGCTTCAGATCGCTTGCGAGCTTGGCATAGATCGCTGCTTCTGCGCTAAAAGCCCCACCTGCGCCGCTAAGCTTAAATAAGATCGGCAGTATGACTGCGCGCGTAAGCACGAAAGCGGCCATCGGATTGCCAGCCATCGCAAAGACGAATTTGCCGTCTTTTGCGAAGCACTTGCTGGGGCGGCCGGGCTTGATATCAATGTGATCGAAAACCTGCAAAAATCCAAGTTCGCTCATAGCGCTTTGCATAAAATCCGCCTCCCCAGCACTTGCTCCACCGCTGGTAATTAGCACGTCAAATTTACGCGTAGCAGCGTCTAGCGCCTCGCACACCGCGCTAAAATCATCCTTTAAAATCCCCAAATACTCATTTTTAAAGCCGTATTTTTGCAACAATGCAGCAATACCACTAGAGTTGGCGTTATAAATTTCGCGCTCGCTCGCACTCTGCCACGGCTCTTTTAGCTCGTTTCCGCTGGAAAATAGGGCGATTTTAGGACGCGCGTAAACGCTTGCTTCGTAAATTCCTTGCGCGGCAAGAAGCATGATTTTAGCAGGGTTTAAAATTTCGCCACGGCGCAATAAAAGCTCGCCCGCGCACACCTCCTCGCCTTTTTTACGAAAGCCGTCGTGGGCATGAACGGAAGCAGGGATTTTTAGAGTTCCGCCTTGCGCGTCTACATCCTCTAGCCTCGCGACAGAGTCCGCGCCCGCAGGCATTGGCGCGCCGGTCATTATCTTTTGCGCCTGTCCGGCCTTGATTTCGTAGAATTTTTCGTCTCCTGCAAAAATCGTAGGCTCTACGATCTCTAGCTCTTCGTCTTTGAATTCTGCCGCGTAGGCATAGCCGTCAAGCGCCGAATTATCGAAGCAGGGTAGGTTTTTAATCGCAGAAATATCGCTATAAAGGATGCGGTCTAGAGCGCTGGGAAGAGGCACCTTCTCGCTTTGCTTGCTTGATGTGATTCTAGCCGTAGCCAAATCTATAGCCTCATTTATTCCTATCATTTTAAGTCCTTTTTATCATTTTTACATTTAAAATTCGCATAGTTAAGACCTCGTGTAGCCTTAAATTTTATGTTGCGCCAAAGCTTGCAAAGCAAAATTTTACCCAAATAAATGCGCGAAATTTCATAGGCTTAATTGCCTTATTTTGCTGCTAGCGTTACTTAAAATTTCAAAACATATCACTCGTAAAATTCCGCTTTGCTTGCTTGCGCAAGTTTTTTTATTTCGAAGTCCTCATTCCTCCAGTCTCTGTATGTCCGCACCAAGCGCACCAAGCTTAGCTTCCAGCCTCTCATAGCCACGATCTAGATGGTAAATTCTATGTATTTTGCTCTCGCCGCGCGCCGCAAGGGCGGTTAAAACGAGTGCCGAACTAGCTCGCAGATCGGTCGCCATAACGTCCGCGCCGTTTAGCTTGCCGCCGCTGATCGTCGCGATGTGGCCGTTTAGGCGGATATCTGCGCCCATTCTTGAGAGTTCGCTAACGTGCATGAAGCGATTTTCAAAAAGCCTCTCGTCGATGGTGCTGACGCCCGAGGAGATGCACGCAAGCGCCATAAACTGCGCCTGCATATCGGTAGGAAAGCCCGGATATTCGCTCGTGATAATCTCAACTGGTTTGATCCTTGAAGCGGGCAAGATCGTTATCTCGTCGCCGCCGCTTGAAATTTCAAATTTAAAGCCCATATCTTCAAATTTTGCAAGTACGGCGCCAAGATGAGCCGCGCAGGCGTGCGTGATCGTGATGCGGGAGCCCGTGATCGCGCCCGCGCATAGATAGGTGCCTGCCTCGATGCGATCGGGAATGATAGAAATTTCATCCAAGCCTAAAAGCT
>NZ_CALJPC010000016.1 GCF_937981295.1 uncultured Campylobacter sp. | reverse complement strand
CGATTACGATGACGTCTTTACTAGCCTTTTTTTCGATATGGGTTTTAGCGCGAATTTTAACGCGCCCTCTGCCCGTTTTATACGCCTCGATGATCCCCTTTTTGCCGTAGATGATGCCGCCGGTCGGAAAATCGGGACCCTTGATCTCGCCCATGATCTCCTCTAGGCTTGCGTTTTTATTCTCAAGCAGTATCAAAAGACCGCCCACAAGCTCATCTAGGCTGTGCGGCGGGATATTCGTCGCCATTCCAACGGCGATTCCGCTCGAGCCGTTAAGCAGCAAATTTGGCACGCGCGCAGGCAAGACATCGGGCTCGTTTAGGCTCTCGTCATAGTTAGGTACAAAATCGACCGTCTCTTTATCCAGGTCTTTTAAAAGCTCCTCGGCTAGCGGCGTCATACGCGCTTCGGTGTACCTCATCGCCGCCGCTCCGTCGCCGTCGATCGATCCGAAGTTACCTTGACCGTCGACGGAAGGGATTCTCATCGAAAAGCTCTGCGCCATTCGCACGAGCGCATCGTAAACGGCGATATCGCCGTGCGGATGGTATTTACCGATGACGTCGCCTACGATACGAGCAGATTTTTTATATGGCTGGCGAGAGCCCACGCCAAGATCGTTCATAGCATATAAAATTCGCCTATGCACCGGCTTTAGGCCGTCTCTAGCGTCCGGTAGTGCACGACCGATGATAACGCTCATCGAGTAATCAAGATAACTCGTCTTGATCGATTCCTCGACGTCGATATCGATAATCTCCTGATTTTCAAACATATTTGATTGCATAAATATCCTTTTAAATTTTAAAGCGCGATTATAGCGAATTATTCTTTTGCATTAGCTAAAACCAAGCCGCACACGGGCATAAAGCCACCATCGATCAAGCTCTCGCGCGCTTGCAGCATGCTAAGACCCGAGGTGATGATGTCATCTACTAGGATCACGGGGAATTTCGGCGGTGTTAAAATTTTAAAATTTCGCTTGTGTTTTAGGCGAAATTCCAAACTCTGTCCGGTGTATTTGACGCGGTTTTGCGCACGCAGGCAGTGAAATTTTGGCCCCACAAGCTCGCTTTTTAGCGCGCGAGCTAAGATCGCCGTGTGCGAATAGCCGCTGCGAGCGTCATCATCCAGCGGCACGGCGTTAAATTTAAAAATCCCGCCCGTTTTAAACGCTTCGTAATTTTGCGGATTTGCAGAAATTTCGCGCTGCAGATGAAGCGGGAATTTCGCTAAGCTTAAAGAGGCTATGCGCGCAAGCACCGCAGCGCCGTATTCGTGGTGTTTAGAAAGTATAAGCTCTCGAATTTCGGAGTAGCCGTAGTAGTAAAACACGCTAAAGCCCTCCACCTGCCGCATACTTAGGCGGCATTCGGCTAAATTTGCGGCGCAGGCGGCGCAGATCGTGCGCAGGCTAAACGCGCCGCAATTTACGCAGCGCATCTAAAGCGTAGAGATGATTTGATCGGCGGATTTTTTGACGATGTCGCCAAGCAAGCTTTGCACAAAAGGATTAAGCGATCTAGCCGTGCGAAGCGCGGTAAATTGGCTCTGATCCTGCGAAACGCGCTTGGTCGTAGTTTTGTTGCCCTGTACGATAGAGATCGCAACCTCGCCTCTTGCGCTCATATTTTCTTTCGAGTAGCCGTTGATCGCTGCCGAGATGCTTCTAATATTTACGGTTACGATATTCGGGCTTGCCGGATCGATCTTTACGCCGCGAGCCTCAAGCTCCGCGCGCAAAGCCTTATCGAACCACGCCGAGAGATTGTTTTTTAAAAGCACTTCATCGACGAGTTTGCCGTCGTTGTCGTTTATAACGGCGATTACCATCTGATTTTCGCGCTGATCGTTGATCGCGTTGATATTTACCGACTTGCCGCTTACGGTCTGATCGGCCTTAGAAAGATACGGATTTAGGCTGATGACGCTGCTGGTTTGCGAGCAGGCGACAAAAAATAGCGCAAAGACGCCGAGTAAAAATTTTTTCATTTCGATCCTTTTTCTGAAATTCGGGCGCATTGTAGCACTAAATTTAAAATTTATAGATTTTTTTGTATCATTGCAAGATCAAAGGAGAAATTTTGCAAGCACTCGCTTTAAAATACAGACCCAAAAGCTTCGAGCAGCTCATCGGTCAAGACGCCGTCGCCAAAAGCCTCGCGCACGCGCTGGATTCGGGCAGGCTGAGCCACGCATATCTTTTCAGCGGACTTCGCGGCAGCGGCAAAACCTCGACGGCTAGGATTTTTGCCAAAGCGCTTTTATGCGACGAAGGCCCTACCGGCAAGCCGTGCGAGATCTGCGATAACTGCGTAATGGCAAACGAGGGGCGCCACATCGACATCATCGAGATGGACGCCGCCAGCCACCGCAAGATCGACGATATCCGCGAGCTCATCGAGCAGACGAAGTATCATCCCGCAAGCGCGCGCTTTAAAATTTTCATCATCGACGAGGTGCATATGCTCACCAAAGAGGCCTCCAACGCGCTTTTAAAGACGCTTGAGGAGCCGCCTAGCTACGTAAAATTTATCCTTGCGACCACCGATCCGCTCAAGCTTCCCGTCACGGTGCTATCGCGCACGCAGCACTTTCGCTTTAAGCCGATCGCCAAAAGCGCCGTCGTAGCGCATCTAGAGCAAATTTTAAAAACCGAAAACATCGCTTACGAAGAGGGCGCGCTCGAAATTCTAGCGCGCAGCGGCTCGGGCTCGCTACGAGACACGCTCACGCTCCTCGATCAGGCGATTATCTTTAGCCGCGAAGGTATCACCGAGCGTGCGATCGCCGATATGTTAGGCTTGCTCGATCCCGCCAAAATTGGCGAAATTTTAGACGTAGTGCTGCGCCAAGACCGTGCGGGCGCGATCGAGATCATCAAAGAGGTCGAAAACTACAACGCCGAGACGATAATCGACGAGATGATCGCAAATTTAAAAGATAAATTCCTGCGCCGCGACGCGAAATTTAGCCTGCTGATGTATGAGCGGTTTTTCCGCATTTTAGCGGGCGCTAAGAGCATGCTCGCCATCAGCCCCGACAACACCTACGCGATTTCTATGATGATTTTTATGATGATGGAGGCGGTCAATCTGCGCGAGATCGACGAGCTGATCGAGGTCGGCAGATCCCTGGATCAAGGCGAGGGCTATCCTTCCGCTTCGGCGCCTAATTTAAACGCGCAAAACTCTGCGCCGAATTTTAGGTCAAATTTCAACCAAAGCGCGACTTTTGTGCCAAACAGCGAGCCGGACGGCGCGGCTTTTGCACCGAGCGACCAGGGTAGCGCTACAAGCGAAGTGCCGAGCTTTACTGCGAGCGCGAAACGTCCCGCAAGCCCTGTGCAAAACTTCGGTGCGGCAAAACAAAGCACTGACGCGAGCGACGAAATAAAACCAAACGCAGGCAGCGACGCGCAGACTAAAAATTCTAGCCCATCCGCCAAAACGGGCGCTCAAAATGAAATTTACGAGAATTTTCTAGCCAAAATTTACGACCGCGATTACGATCTGGGCGAGAAATTTAGCAAGTGCGTGGAATTTTTAAAATTTGAGCGCGGCACGCTGTATCTGCTCTCGCGCGCGCAGGGGCAGGACAGAGAGTACCTGCGCAAGGGCTCGCGAGCGATAAATAGCGTGCTAAAATCGCTTTTCGGCGAGAGCGCGGCCATCAAGATCGAGCAGGGCGCGCCGCAGAAGCAGGAAAATTCTGCACAAAACAGCGCAGAAAATTCCGCCTCTAGTAACGTAGATAGCACAGCGAATGATAAAGCAAAAGACGGGACAGGCAGTGCGACAAAACCGCTTGAAAACTCGAGCGGCGCGCAAAATTCCGACTCGGGCGCAAGCAAGACCGCAAACTCCGAGCAAAATGAAATTTCAAGCGGCGGCGAAAATTCCGAAGAAAATTCCGCGCCAAAAGCGGCAAAACCGCAAAAAAACGGCGCTAGCGGCGAGGGCGAAAAACAGCCGCCCAAAGACGATCTGCTAAGATCCACCGATCCGCAAAACTACGCCGCAAAGCCCCGCGATACGAGCAAGAGCGTGCGCGCCGCCAAAGCAGGCCTCGCCGAGCTCGCAAACGGCGCGCAGGACGGCAAGGAAATTTTGATCTCCGAGATGAATAGACTCTTCGGCGAGCCCACCAAAATCACAGAATAACGCTTGCTGCGGATTAAATTCACCTCTGTGCGATTTTAAAATTTAAGCGCTCAAAAAACGATTCCGAAATTTACGCTACGAAGCAAACCTGCACGATTTTAAAATTGAAGCGGCAAAGGCAGTATCTAAATTTACACGGTGAATGGAGCTCGCACGATAAATTTTAAAATTTCGCAGCGCACAATCAAGCTCTAGATAGCGAACTTTTAAATTTGATCGTCAAAGCGAGCTTTAAATTTTCGTCAAAGCAAAGCGCATTTTAAATTTAACCGCTTAAGAAATCTAAAATTTATACGCCGCGGCAGTCTAAACTTAGCGCGCCGAAGCATTCGCGCAGTCGTCCCGCACAGGCTCAAATCTAAATTTACGCATAATCTCCGCAGCTTTAAAAGATAAAATTCTGCTCGTCTGTATCGCAAATATAAAATTCCGCGCTAACCGGCACCCCGCCCTCTGCGATACGGTTTTAGCCACATCCGCGCAGCTACTGGCACAAAAGCGGGCTACGATGACCTGCGCGCGTATCGGCTACAATCCAAAGCCAAATTTCACCTTAGTAAGACCGCGGCGAACCGAGGCGCCCTGAAATTTTAAAAATTTATCTCGCAAACTGGCTGCGGTTCGCGATGCACGCTTATGAATTTTACGCGAGCGCGGCGGGCGAATTAGCTAAAATTTAGCGCTTTTGGTGTAGAATTCGAGCAAATTTCAATCCAAAGGTCATCAAAATGCGCGGATATAAAATTTTCTCCGGCACCGCAAATCCCGAATTTGCCAAAAAAATCTCCAAATATCTCTCGCTACCGCTTAGCGAATGCGCGATCAAAACCTTCAGCGACGGCGAAATCAGCGTCCAGATCGGCGAGAGCGTGCGCGGTAAGGACGTCTTCGTCATCCAGCCCACATGCGCGCCCGCAAACTCCAATCTGATGGAGCTTTTGATCCTAACAGACGCGCTGAAGCGCTCCAGCGCGAACTCGATCACGGCGGTCGTGCCCTACTTCGGCTACGCTCGCCAAGACCGCAAGGCGGCCCCGCGTGTGCCGATCAGCGCGAAGCTCGTGGCAAATATGATGCAGACGGCAGGCATCGACCGCGTCGTCACGATGGATCTGCACGCGGGGCAGATACAGGGCTTTTTCGACGTGCCTGTCGATAACCTCTACGGCTCGCTGATATTTTTGGATTATCTGAAAGAGAAAAATTTAAAAAATCCGATCATCGCCAGCCCCGACGTTGGCGGCGTCGCGCGCGCCAGAAGCTTCGCTAAAAAGCTCTCGCTCGATCTGGTGATCGTCGATAAGCGCCGCGAGGAGGCGAACAAAAGCGAGGTGATGAACATCATCGGCGACGTCGCGGGCAAGGACGTGATCCTAATCGACGATATGATCGACACCGCGGGCACCATCGTCAAGGCCGCGGGCGCGTTTAAGGAACAGGGCGCGAAGAGCGTCAGCGCGTTTTGTACGCACGCCGTGCTGAGCGGCCCGGCATACGAGCGCATCGAAAGCGGCGCGCTAGACGGCCTCGTCGTGACCGACACAATCCCGCTAAAGCAGGAGAGCGACCGCATCAAGGTAATCAGCGTCGCTCCGCTTTTCGGCGAGGTTATCAGGCGCGTATATCACGACGAGAGCGTAAACAGCTTATTTAAATAAAATTTTAAAATTTAAAGCGTTGTGCGGTTTGTTTTAACCAGCCGCAGGAATGCGAACAATAGGCATCTTATAATAAAAGATCGCGGCTCAGCCGCAAGTCAAGCGTTTACGGCGGCGAGCTCTAAATTTATAGCGTTTTAGCTCGCTGCGATTTGACTATTGTGAATTTAACTGCGACGCGAAATTTAGCTTCTACGCGGCGAATTTAGCTCTGCGCGACATTTACTCCGCGCGGCGGAAATTTTAACTGCAACCACAGAGTAAATTTACCGCACTAACCGCTGCAAGCCGCATTTTAATCCGCCATATTAAATTACGCGAGACTGCGTTTTAAATTTGCCGTAAAATTTTCCATATATTTGGTGAGATCGCGCAGCGCCCCGCATTTTAAATTTATGATAATTGCCACACATTCGCCATCTGTCCGCGCGGCTGCGCTTCCGCGAAACTCGCATCCGCTAAATCTTGTAAAGCCGTGTTTTAAATTTCGCCGCAAAATCAGCAGCCCGCACTGGCAAGCATTCGCCTGCCGGTGCATTTAAATTTAGCACTGAAATTCCTTTATATTTTAGAGCATTGCAAAACTCAAAATGCCGTACTTCCAAAGCGTTCGCCGCTCTTAACGGAGTAGCTTCACCCGCAAAGCCTCTGTAGTGCTTTATTGTGATATTAAGTTCGGCGGCTAAATTTTAAATCCTTTAAATTTGGAACCCGCTTAAATTTTAAAGCCTCTTCAAATTTGAAATTTAATCCGAATTTGATCTGAAATTTTATAAAATTTCACCGTTTTAAATGGGCTTTGAAAGCACAAAAGAGTTTCGCAAGCCCGAAAGAAAGGAAGCTGATGCCTACTTTTAGCACCAAAGACTACAAAGCCGCCCTTCGCAGCCGCGGCGCACGAACCGCGAGTGCAGGCGGATTTAGCGTCAAAAACGACAACTCCTTCATCGTGATCTTCGTCATTGCGATGATGGTCTTTATATTTTTTTACGGCGTGTCGGCCCGGCTTGATTTAGATAAAATTTTTTTAGGAAACGGTCGCGGTCGCGGCGGAGGCGGGATTTTGGGGCTTTTGATCGCGGGCGTAGCTTGGTATCAGGGGCGCGACGGCGGCGGGCTGTTTAAATTTAGCGACCACGCGATCACCTTCGTCTCGGGTGCGGGCAAGAGCGAAATCCTGCTCTTTAATATCGACTACGTTAGGCTCACGCCGGGCTTTTTGCGCACCTGCACGAACTACACGGCGCTTAGCCACTCCCGCTACGTAAAATACGAGAAGTTTCTGAACTTTGCGTATGCGTCTATAATCGTGCTGTGGCTAGTCGGTATCGCCATGAGCGAGCGCGTAGGCATGGCATTCGTGATGCTGATAGCGAGCGTCGCGATCTTTTTCTTCGCCAAGGCGCTCTCGTCGTGGCGGCTAAACGGCGACTTTCACGACATCTTGCTGCGCGACACCGTGCTGATCCGCGGCAAGGATCTAAACGACCGCGTGCTGTGGTTTGCGATCACGCCCGGCCGCAACGACCGCCGCAGACTGCGCGCTTATTTCAAAGAGCATCTTGACTTCGACATCGACGGCGGCTGATTTTGATTTAAAATTTAAAGGCTCAGACGCAGACCCTGTAGCGGAATTTTACGGCGTAAAAATTTAAGACAAAATTTCACGCGACGGAGTTTCGCAGTCTAAATTTTACCGAGCAAAATTCTAAGGCTGAAAATTTTAAGATATAAAATTTACGAAGCAGAATTTCACGGCGTAAATTTTAAAGCCCCAGAATGCACGGCGCGAGATTTGCAGCTCTATACGGCGAACTTCACCTCGCTTAGCCGCCCCAAATTATCAAACGAAAAAACTGCGTCATTTTTAAAATTTGCTACGATCTTGTCCGCCGCTTCGCTAAATTTCGTGCCGTTTCTAAGTAAAAGCGCCTTAATAAAAACGGCGTAATTTAACTGAAATGCGCCTATGTAATCGCGCGCTAAAGAGATAAGCTCGTTTGCATCCATGCTGAGCTTGATCGTGCCATCGGAGCTCACGCACTCGCCCGCCGCAAACGCCACAAACACCGCTCCGCCTGCGTGCGGACAGCGGTAGTAACATACCGGTTCCTGCGATAATCCGCACGCAATTGCGCTTAGAGCGTGGCCGTTTATCTCCGCGCTTAGTGCGAGCTTAGGCGTGCTAAGCGCGGCTAGCCCGTGCCGCAAGCCGAAGTCGCGCACATCTCGCGCAAGGGTGAGCAGCCACTCATCAAGGCGGTTTATGTTTTCGTATCCCCACAGCCACGTGCGGCTGCTGCTCGCTTCGCTACCGATATACCAGATGGCGCGCGGCGCATCATCGCCGAAACTGATCTCGCCGCGCTCAAAATCCACAGAGCGGCGCCTGCCCTTTACGATCAGCTTCGAACCCGCCTCTTGCGCCGCAACCCAAACACGCCGAAAACAGATCAATAAAGCTGCTCCTATCCACGCCCAAGCGGTCTAAAAATTTCATTTTTACTCCTTTGATCTCGCGCCGATAAATTTAGCACTTTTGCTGAATTTATCGACGCGCCCTCTTATACGCCGTTTTGCTATAAAAGCTCGCGCTATGGAAATTGCATGCGGCGCGCAGTAAAATTTAATCAAATTTACAAAACCGCAGCTGGTAAAATTTATAGCAGAGCGTCGCTGGAATAAAATTTTGTAGCCGAGCTGCGGGCGCGACCGCAATGATCGGCTGGCGGACATAAAATTTAAACCGCTCGGGGATCGTTAAATTTGAAAGGCGAAATTTTAGCCTAATTTAAAAGCGAAATTTTACGACCGAGCAGCGAGCGTTAGAGCTTAAAGCGGCACAAAATGGGCGCGCAACAGCGAATGTATCAGCTTGAGCACGAGCGATAGAGTTTAAACGCCATGCAGTCATAAAATTTAAATCGCCTCTTAAGATCGTGAAATTGAAAGACGAAATTTTAGCCTAACGGCGAGCTGCTAAATTTAAACGCCCGAGCGATCGTTAAAATTTAAAAGCAAATTTTACGACAGCGCGGCAAAAGATGAAATTTAGATCACCCGCTCAAACATAAAATTTAATCAATCTTTAGCACGCTCAAAAATGCCTCGCTCGGCAAATTTACCCTGCCGATCGCCTTCATGCGCTTCTTGCCCTCTTTTTGCTTTTCGAGCAGCTTGCGCTTGCGCGTGATGTCGCCGCCGTAGCACTTGGCGGTCACGTTTTTGCCCATGGCGCGGACGTTTTCGCGCGCGATGATCTTGTTGCCGATGCTTGCTTGGATCGCGACCTCAAAAAGCTGCCGCGGCACGATCTCCTTCATCGCTTTGACGAGGTCTCGCCCCTTGGATTCGGCCTTTGAGGCGGGTACGATGATCGAGAGCGCATCGACCGCTTCGCCCGCGACGCGGATGTCGAGCTTTACGAGATCGCCGCGCCTGTAATCTATCGGCTCGTAATCAAAGCTCGCATAGCCCTTGGTGCAGGACTTGAGCTTGTCGTAAAAGTCCATTATGATCTCGTTTGTGGGCACGTCGTATTCGAGCAGGACGCGCTCCGGCGTGATGTAGTCCATCTTGGTTTGGATGCCGCGGCGCAAATTTAAAAGGCTGATGAGATTGCCCAAAAACTCACTCGGGGTGATGATGGTCGCCCTGACGTAGGGCTCCTCGATGCGCTCGATGAAATTTGGCGCGGGAAGCTCGCTGGGGCTGTGTATCCGCACGCACGAGCCGTCCGTGAGATACACGGCGTATGTGACGGTCGGCGCCGTGGCGATGAGATCGAGATCAAACTCGCGCTCGAGCCGCTCCTTGACGACCTCCATATGCAGTAGCCCCAAAAACCCGACGCGAAAGCCGAATCCTAGCGCGAGCGACGTTTCAGGCTCGTAGCTAAGCGAGCTGTCGTTTAGGCTAAGCTTATCCAAAGCGTCGCGCAGATCTTCAAATTTATCGGTCTGCACGGGATAGATGCCCGCAAACACGAAGGGCTTGGCCTTCTCAAAGCCGCCCACGGGCTCGGCGGCGCGTTTTTTAAAAAGCGTGATCGTATCACCCACCTGCACGTCGGCGACGTTTTTTAGACCCATTACTACGATGCCCACTTCGCCGCTGCTAAGCTCGCGGGTTTTGGCGGGCGCGAGCGGGTTGGGATACATCAGATCGAGCACCTCGTGGCGGTTATCGCTACCCATGATATAAACCTCGTCGCCCTTTTTCAGCACGCCGTCGTAGAGCCTCGCAAGCGCGAGCGCGCCTAGGTAGTTATCGAACCAGCTGTCGTAGATGAGCGCCTTAAGCGGCGCGGCGTCGTCCGTTTTGGGCGCGGGGATGCGAGTAATTATCGCTTCTAAAAGCTCCTTGATGCCCGCGCCCGTCTTGGCGCTGACCTCGATCGCGCTGCTGCAATCAAGCCCGATGACGTGCTCGATCTCCTCTTTTACGCGCTGCGGATCGGCGGCGGGCAGATCGATTTTATTGAGCACGGGGATGATCTCGAGGTTGTGCTGTAGTGCGATATAGACGTTTGCGATGGTCTGCGCCTGTACGCCCTGGCTCGCATCCACGACGAGGATCGCCCCCTCGCAGCTAGCCAGTGAGCGCGATACCTCGTAGCTAAAATCCACATGGCCCGGGGTATCGATCAAATTTAAAACGTATTTCTCGCCGCCAAGCTCGTACTCGAGCCGCACGGACTGCGCCTTGATCGTGATGCCGCGCTCCTTTTCGATATCCATCGTATCCATGATCTGACTGCTCATCTGGCGCGCCTCGACGGCGTTGCATTCGCTGATTAGGCGGTCTGCGAGCGTGGATTTGCCGTGGTCGATATGGGCGATGATGCTGAAATTTCTGATATTTTTTGTTTTCAAATGGCTTTCCTAATGAAATTTTAAGCCGCATTGTGCCGAAATTTCATTTAAAAACGGGTAAATGAGCAGTGGAATTTATGAAGCGATTTTATACGACAGATCTAGGCGGATTGAAATTTTACGAAATAAAATTTTGAAGTATAAGGGGGAATGCGGGCGGCTTTGAGCAATAGAATTTTAAGTTTTATCGGCGGTGCGTTTTGCCGCGATATAATTTTAGGATGAGGGTTGGAATGCGGAATTTTACGAAACAGAATTCTGCAGCTATGTTTGGGGGTAGAAAAATTCTGAGTGATGAAATTTTCCGGCAAATTTTACGCGATCGTGCCATGCAAAGCTTGCCATGCTAACAATCGAGAATTTCGTACGGTAAAATTTAACTGCAAAATTTTGCTTTGGAATTCTACCAATTGAAATTAGTGCGTAAAATTATATATCATTACGACGCGCAAATCTTAGTAAGTAAAATTTACCGCCAAGTTTCGCAGTGAAATTTCGCAATTTAAAATTTCACAAAATTCTATCTCATAGAATTTTCAAGTAAAATTTGCAAAGCATAATTTTAAAAAATCTGTCGCCAATAAAACCGAAATTCGGCCCATAAAAAAAGGCTAGCCTGAAGGCTAGCCTTTATGTTACGAGCTTAACGCAAATACTACCAATCGGTCTTTTGGTTGTAGATATCGCGGACATCTCCCGTATCTAGCTTCTTCGTAGAAGTATCACTAGTACTATTATCTGACGTGCTACCACCGGCAAACGATCCTACATCATCTTCCGTACCAGACTTGACTTGACCTTCTCCGCCCCAAACCGTAGGGTTAGCAGCCCTTACGTTTACAATAAGAGGATTAAAGTACTGCGGTACGCCCGAGTACTGGCTAGAATAGGCTCCACCCGCTACCGTAAACATAGTTCTCTGATTTCCGGCAGGCGTATGGATAAGCCATGGATTAGTGACGATACGTATAGTAGCTTGACCCGGTGCGGTAGCACTAATATCTATATCCTCTTTACCGTCACTTACTACATTGCCTCTACGAACGCTCACGCTAGCAGGCGTAAAGCTGGTATAGGCACTCACAAACTCTGCGCCTATATTATTTAGAGTAGCCCTAGTATTTACTACGAACTTCGTAAAATCGGTCAAGCTAGGATCCTGAGCCGCTAGCACGGTAAATATATTCGAGTTAGGGGCTTCATAAGCAAGTTCTGCGCTAGGAGCAGGCATATTCGCGCACCTATCGGTTCTACCGCAATAAATCTGCGCATAAATAGGCACGGTTACCCCGGTTCTGGTAGTAGCCTGATAGACTCTGGATCCTAGGCTCTTATCATACGACGTACCGTAGACGAATAGTGCATAAGTACCTATATTGTCACTAAAATCCGTAACGGTCGTACCTGTTGCATAGGTCTTACTATTGGAATTAGCAGCGGCTATATAATCAGCTTTATTTGCAACGCTCATTTTTGCTTTTTTAACTCCCGTCGTATCTTCAACTTTTCTAGTGATAAATGTATCAAAATCCTCCTTTGATATCTTTATATTGTCTTCATTATAATCCTCGGAGTTAGTATCCGAGATAGCATTATATGAGCTATCGAACTTAGACGGCCAAAACTTTCCATAGGTTTTAAGATCGCCCTTCTTCGCATCTCTGACATCAAAGTCACTAGCGTAGATGAGCACCGGCGTGCTAGGGGTTTTATGCATTCTATCGAAGTTGAAATATACAGTCGAGTCAGGAGTTTGCCCCTCTCTAAATCCTTGCGCCAAAATTCTAAATTGATCCGACTTCGAGTCATACCTGATTCCCGTACCGCCTTGCGGCCTATTGATAAGTCCACCTCTTAGGGTAGCATCTGAATAGTAATTAAGGGCGATACTAAGAGGTATAGGCATACCGTAGCCCGCATCACCGGCGGAAGCGGCCTCATTCCAGTCTCTTCTTCCACCGGTTATAGTGGTACTTAGAGTTCTTACGTTATATTTATAGCATCTACTATCATATCCCGTAGCGCCTAGACACTCGTTAGAATTGCTAGCAAAAAACTGCGTACCGCCAGGAATATTGTAGATAACATTAGCCCTATCGGGATACGGTACATAATTTGTATCTCCGCCAGTTCTCCTAGCGGTAGCTGTGGAGCAACGTCCGTCGGCATTATTGTTAGCACAATCAAATCCGAAATTTAGCGCAAAATCAAGATCGCTTGAAAATCCGCACACGGCTTGAGGAGTGCCGCCAACATCTTGTTTATACCCGTCATAAAGCGTAGCGATGACATCTTTATAGACCTTGTCGGATAGATATGCTACGGCATTGACCTTAAGCTTGGCTAGCTGACTTATCTGATGCGTCACCGCTAAATTTTGCGTAGAGTTATCACTACCATATATTACTACATTATTCTCAATATCCGGAGCATTGAAATATGTATACGCAGATACCCCGCCCGTGATATTATTATCACCTACGCCGCTTGTTACGCCGTTATCAAGGCTTGTGAGAGATACTCTGATACGATCCGGTCGGTAGCGTAATACGATATTATCATTTGTCGCTTTATCTTTGTTAGCAGCAAGCCTCATACCTACGTCGCAGCCTACCATACCTTTAGCATTAGGAGTATTGCTAGATGAATTGATAATACATTTAGCGCTCTTCCACTTCTTAGAGTATGTCTGATCGGAATAAGCATCCGTCCACGAATTATCATAGATATTTACGAGTACATCGCCGACATTATAGTAATTAAAAATTTTATCGGCATCTTTGCCTATGGTTTCGGTATAGATGACGGCATAGCTTTTATCTTTTGCCTCAGGATTTTTTCTAGACTGGGTCATCAGATATGCACCTTGAACATGACCTTTGCTATCAAATTTCGCAACGCCTCCTGCTTCTACGATATTCCTAGCGTTAAAATTTGCCCATAAGCTTATAGCGTTTTTATCCCATACTCTTCTAAATGCTGCGTCGAATTTCGAGCTTGTGCCATTTAATACGCACGAGACATCATCACTCTTGCCAAAAGAGCCTTTTTTGATAGCTTCCGGATCAATCTCATATTTGCCTGTTTCGGCATTGTATTTAGCACCGGAATATTCCACTGCGGTACCACCATAACAACTATCTTCTTTAACGCCACGTTTTAATGTAGTGGAAGCATTCTTTCTATCTACATAATAGGATTGAGTAGAGACATTAGCCGCGCATTCATTAGATATAAACGGACGCAAGTAGGTTTGAATACCGCGAATCTTGGTTGATATATCTTGAGTATCATCAGAATCCGCGCCATAGCTTTTACGTAGATGATAGCGTTGATTGCCAAGATCGCCACCGATTTCTGCTGTGTAGTTAGGTACGTAGTTGCCGCTATAGCTTCTGGCCGATATTACATGAGCCAAGATATCTGCATTTTGTGTATAATCACCACCTACGCGCAGATTACTAGGATTAAGTACGCTGGAGCCATCACCCTTTTTAGTTATATCACCGCTAGCGGTAGTGTCTACGATCTTGCTATACTTGCCCGAATTCTTCAGCGCTTCTGTATCTACATTAAAATATGCAGGGCGAAGCACGAAGTTATCGCTACCGCATATGTGGAACGAGCCGTCTTTTGACATTTGAATTCCGAACTCATCTTTAGCAGCCTTTATATTATCTTCAAGCTTCTGCAACTCTGGTTGTATTTTATTCTCCCAAATGTCCTTCTTTTGCTCCGCAGTTAGTTTTGTGTTGCACCAGCTAAAATTCTCACCTGTCTCGCAATATCCATATCGCTTTTTAAGCTCCCATTTCTTGAGCTCCGAATAATAAGCCTTAGGATCGCTGTTATTTAAATCTTTGTTTTTTATATACTGATCTAAATCGGATCCTGAGGCAACTTGATTATCCGGACGATAGCTAAGCATAAATGTAAGACCCTGATACGCATCTCCTATCTCTATATCGTTTAGCTCTAAAATACTTTTTCCTTTAAAATCCACTTCCTTATCGATAGTGTAATCGGTTTTGTCCTTCATCTTAAACGGAATTTTTAAGGAATCGGTTACGGATAGACATGAGTAAACTGCGCTATTCCCCTTATCGCTATCGGCAACTTTATCCGAGGTAGTAGCGGCATTTCTCGCCCTGACAACGGATAAATACAATTTACCGCTCAAGTCGAATTTCTCAAGCTTTCTAGCCTCACTACCGATATATACTAGCTTGCCGGTATTCGGATCTTTTTTGAAGTAAGGAGAATTTGCGGCTGCGTCGATGTATTCCTCGCATTTACCGGTATCATCCTTATACTTCTTACAAAATTGGCTCTCATAATCCGGTCTAAAGATGAGTTTCGCATCGAAAGGCTTATCGGAGACTTGAGTATATAGTCTATCATCGTCGTCATTTTTACTAAAATTCTTATTGACTACCTGCAAACCGCTTAAAGGTAGAATATTAACGCTTTTAGAAACCTTTGTCGCGTCGCATAATTCAAGCTCGGAAGCGCTATCCATCTCTATGAAGACTCGCTGACCGCCGCCTATATCTAAGCTCATCTTATAACTTAGTGTCACGGCAGGAGCCTGCAATATGGTTGCACCCGTATTTACGGTAGCATTAAACTCACCGTATGCCGCTTTACCTGGCTGCATTAATCCGCCTACAAGTACAGGACTACCGCCCGGTGTTGAAGAAGGAGTTAAGTCTCCCGCGCCTTGACCTATATAAAATTTCAATATATTACCGTCAAGCGCAGTAAACTGCCTATCTTTATAAATAGCCTTCGTAACGTTTGGAGTGCCACCTTTTATGACGTCTTTCATAGTCTCGTATGCACCCTTTTGACCATCGCGTAAATAGACTAGTTCATCGGCTGCCGCTGCAGGTATGGTATTTGTAGTGGTAGTGATAGGATCATTTACGACTAGCTCGTTATTTATAGTAGCGCTATCTTTGGTATAGGTAGCGCCGGCTTGACCAAAGTCGATCGATACTACCGCACCTGCTGCATCTTCGCTATCGCCGCCATTCAATCTATTTTCAAATTTCATTCTATAATAGATATTTTCACCCGCAACTACCGGGTTTTTGATCTGCTCAGGAGGTTCATGTAGTTTTTTTACATCCTCTTCGCTTCTTCGGTTACCATCATTATCAAAGAATTTAACCCAGTTAGAGGCGTTATAGACTTCATACTGATAGCACATTTGAGGGACATACAAATCGGCGGAAATAGCAATCATACTTATGAAGTTTTGATCGGCTTGACCTCCGTTGAGATCTTCATACGCCGCACCCAAAGAGATGTTTAGACTAGATTGCGCATTCTTCATCTTTGAACCGATATCGAATTCGTCCAGATCAAATCCACCTAAATAACCAGTGCCGTATGGATAGCTATACTTATAGGTGCCGTTATCATTTATAAGTAAAGCGACAGAGCCGTCGTATATATTAGCGCGATCGTTAGCTAACCGTTGATTAACCACACCGGATCCGTATAGCGAATCCATTTGTGCGGTTCCTTTGTGTTGAACTTTAAAATACTCGTCGGAGGTCATTTTTCTCTCGCCACCAAACCCTAAAAACCCTAGCTTTGCACTTACGGACCCACTTCTAGGTGTATAAAATCCATTGATGGTAGCGTTAATGTTTATAGGCGTATATCCCTTATCCCAAGGGGTGAGGACAAAATAATCGCCGTAAATAGTTACGTTTTTTGGTTTAAAATATTTATTTTTATATTCTACGGCCTCTTTATAAGTCATTTTTTGACCCGTTACGCTATCGTTAGATTGTAAATTATCTAGCAAAGCCCTTCTGGACGGGGCGGTTTTATCATATACTACGATTATTCCCCATCCGCCGTACGGCCCAAGACGAACGCTGTTGAACTCTCCATTGGTAAAATCTGCACCGCTTTGATCCTCACCATCACTCGTTTTTACGTTTCCTACAGTAAATTCAATGCTGTCGGAATAATCTTTAAAATATTGCTTGACTAGATCGGTAATATCTTTAGTGCAGCCATATTTTAAACGCAAACGTAAGGGCTTGCGAGATTCTGCCAAAAAGTTCCAAGCAGCCGTTCCTTCGCATCTATCTCTATAAACATCTTTTATTATGCTAGCTTTACCTTTCGAGCTTTTCATTTTAAATTTCACCCGTGTATACCCCTCAGCAAAACCGGTCAATTTTTTTCCGTCTTTGCTGTTGTATTCTGCTTTGCTGTCAAAATCAGTCGTGCTGAATATATTTCCCTGCCAATAAAGTCTCGCATAGACTATATCGTCTTTAGTCACGCCCTTAGGAAGCCTCAAAACAGCTTTTGAACTATTCAAATAAAACTGTCCGTCGCCGTCATCTTTAATGTATGTGCCTTTTGCTCCCCACATGTAATCACGGCCTAAAGCAGAAGGCCAGCTTAATTTAATCACCGGCTTTCCAGTCACGGCGTAGTCTCCAAAGACGTATGTGCCCGCACCGCCGAATCTAACTATCGGCTTTTGGTTTAATTCGTCAGACGGAAAGTTTTTTATAGTGGTGAAATTATACAAACCCTCATTTCCGTTCCAAGTCCAACCACTTCTGCCTATCTTTCCGTCCAGCACGCCATCGTCACGATACTCGTTGCTTATTGGGGTAGCAGGATTTATCTTCACGTTCGACCTGCTATCATCTGCAAACGCGTTTGTCAAACAACAAACGAACAGCGCCAAAAGAGGCGCAAAGCTAAAACTCTTAACTTTCATGATACTACCCTCCGGTCAATAACATAATTTTTGACTATTATTTTACATTTTTTTTGCTTAAATTACAGTGCAATTTGAAAGATTTATAATTAAAATTTAATTTATTTCAAATGGGACGGCAAATAACGACAACGCGATGAAAACTTAACGATGAAAAAATTTCATAAAATATAAAAAATGCGGAAATTTATCAAAAATTTCAGCAAATTTTAAAATTCAAAAGCTCTGTTACGATTTGATGTTGAAATAAATTTTACATCCGCTACGAAAAGCCGGCTCGCTTACGGCGAGTTGAGCGCGATTTTTTGCTCACGCAACTTCAACCCACATTCGCTTTACGGCTTCACTGCTCGTAGATAATTCTCGCAACAAGGCTTGTCACAACTAAAAATCGGGCGGTATTACTCTGTAAAAATTCCTAGTGCAGCGAATTAAAAACATCGCAATTTGGACTTTGCAAAAACATGACCAGCTATTTTTCCAAAGTTCATCGGCGCTATGTTATAACAGAGACGATTTAAAAAAGCACTCGATCCGAATTTCATCAGAACTCGAGCGCTTGAAATTTCAAATACCCGAATATGAAATTTAGCTAAAACAGGCCGAATTTACCGTCTTTACGCTTGTAAAGTACACGCATTTTAGCGTCCATATCGTTAAAGACCAAGAACTGATCGGTACTTTCTTTAAGCTTATTTAGCGCCTCATCGATCTCTAGCGGCTTATATAGATCCAGCTCGGTAGGGACGATCTCATCAACTTCATCGTTTAAATTTGGCTTATTGGCACCGACCGCATTATCTACGGCGTTTTGTTTCATTTCGTCGCGATTTTTGTGAGAATTTACCTTATCGTGGTATCTGCGAAGCACTTTTGAGGCGCGCTCTACGATGAGATCGACGGCAGCATAGAGATCCTTATCTTTTTGGCGTACGACGATAGTGTCTTGATGCGCTAAATTTAGTGAGAAATCCACCACAAAGCCCTTTTTGCCTTGCTTCTCGTCGGCAGAAATTACACAACGCCCCGAGATGATGTCGAGATTATATTTTTCTAGCGTCTCAAATGCGTTTTCGACATAATTTTTAATAGCTTCCGTTAGCTCAAACTGCTTACCTACGATATTTAAATTCATCGTCTCTCCTTTGCTTTATGGTTTTTGAATAGTGCGCCTATGATATGTAATCTGCGGCCTCCCCATAACCGCTACGTTGGATTTTACTACCACGTCTACAAGCGCAGCATGGCTTAGAATTCTACCTACACTACCATTTGCAAGTGTTTCGGACGAGCCTTGCCCAAAATTACTATAAGCGACGGTATGATTGCCGGGCGCACCCAGCTGTCTATCGAAATATCCGAATGTCACGGTGATATCAAACATCTTTTGAGCTGGATCATTTGACGGATACTCTAGCGTGATTTGATTTAACGTAGGATTGGTTGCAGCCGTGGCACCGGTACTCTTAAGCTCAGTAGTTAGATACTGATGCTTTTGCATAGCAAGGACTGCCAGCTCCGTAGCACTTTGAGCTAGCAGTAGCGCCTGCTCTCTGCCTTGGATATTATTGACATCGCGAGCCGTCATAGACGCGATAGATAGCGCCGTAATCGCGGTAGTCGCTACAATGATGATAAAAAATATGGCCGCTACTAGAGCAAAGCCTTTTCGCATAGTTTTCATTAGTACACCACCTGTGCTTTACAAACGTTCAGATCCAGCTCTGCAGGATCGAAATTTCTGCCGTCGTCTCTCATACATAGTTTAAGCGCAACAGCGCCGTTATCGTCCTTGAACCTAAACAAGCTCACGTCCTCGGCTAGTAACGCGCTGCTAGCAACATTGTATGAGTTCGCATCGTTTGCAACAGTGCTCCATGGACGATAATTATATTTTAAAACCAAATCAAAATTTTTACTTAATACATTACCAGCATTATCTCTCATATATACAATACTATCCCTACCCCCTAAATCTGGAACGATCGCGTAGGCACTATGAGCTATATAATACTGCTCGGAGAATTCCTGTGAGTTATCGTTATTTGGATTGAGCGGATACTGATTTATCCTGATAGTTTCGCCTTCCATATTACCGCTACCCGCAGCACTAGGAGTACCTACGGCGATCAACACGCGATTGCTACCGTTTGCTTGAACCGCTCTATCGTAGCCGAAGCCTATACCTACGCTAGTAGGGGAGGCATCGTTAGTAACGACCCTAAAAATAACGGCAACTTGGGTGTTATTAGACGGAGTATTATACGCGGTAGCCCTTAAGTTCTGAACTATCCTAGCTACTTGCGGAAAATCGCTACCCAAGGAGACCATATTAAATTCAGCTCTCGTATTCCCAATATAGCCAGCATCTTCTATACCTGCTTTCCATTTGTCATCTCGAAGCTGAGACATTGACATGAAACCACTCCAACCTGGAGTTCTCTTATTTATATTTCTCGTCTCTACGCTTTGACCGATCCATTCTAGTATGTCGTATTTCGGATCAGTAAGATCACTAATCGGTACAAACTCATTTGAGCTAAGCTCCCTGCCTATGGTAGAGCTTTTTATTCTATCCTCCAAGCGGTTTGTGATTAGCATCATCGCATTTTGCGTTCTGGCTTCCAGTTGGTTTACTGCGCGCACATGTACGTAGGATTTGTAGATCTTCGTGTATAGATCGGCACCAAACATCGAGATGATACCTAGCACTACGATAACAAACACTAGCTCTATAAGGGTAAAACCTTTTTTCATCTCGCGCTCCTGTCAGTTATATCGTCTAGTAACGGTTGTCTGGACGCCGACGCCGATATTAGATAAAAACGCTTTTAAAACGACTGATTTAGCAGCACCGTCTCTCGCTACAGCATCGTTGAGATCCGTAGCAGCAACCCTAACCATCTTGATATTGGTAACAGCGCCATTGGATGGCTGATCACTAAGAACACCACTTATATCGGTACCGGTAGCATACTGCGCAGCAGTAAAAGGCTCTGCTACATAATCCACATCTATATTAATCCTAGTATTTAGAATGAAGTCACCCTTGCTGCTAGAGCCTACCAGATCACCGACTCTTATATCGGTCGTGAACTGGTCGTAGTCGTCAATATCGTTATAACGACCTCCACCAACCGAAATTCCATTTCTACCAAATTGCTTTTTTGTAGCCGGAGTTTGGGAGCTGATTCCACGCTGACTAGCTTCCGGTAAAATCCCCGGTCTAACTTCCTTGGTACTATTGCCCGAATCATCTACGCCTGGAGTTACGGTCAAAATTCTATCCATGCAGCTCGCATCGCCTCCGCATGTAGCATCATTAGCATACGCACTATCCCATTGCGCCTTAGATACGCGAGACATTAAAGCTTTGGCGTTATATACGAGCTCCTCTTTGATCGCGAGGGCGTTTAGCTCGGTGGTTTGCGCGACGATGCGCGGGATCGCCATCGTAGTGATCGCTAAAATCACGATGGTAAAGATCAGCTCAATTAGAGTAAAACCTTTTTTCATCTTACATCCTTTCTTTAAAATTTTGAAATTACGGAAACGCAAACTTACTCTGCGTTATCGGCGCTAATTATACTATTGTTAAACTTAAATTTAGAATTTATCGCGTAAATTTTTTCGATTTACAAAGATTTTTAAGCCCGAACGCACAAAAATTTTAAAGAAATTTCATTTTTAAATTTGAATGCGGAATTTAAGCTTGCATTTACTCAAAGACTATAAAATTACGAGCTAAATAAATTCCAAGGATTTTTTATGACAAATCTAAGTAAAATTCTATCCGCTCTCCTATTTATCGCGTTTATCGGCGGCTGCAGCGGCAAAGGCGACGGCGAGCTTTTTAATCTAAGCCCCGAGGCATGGTATTCTAAAATTTTAGAAGATATCAATAACGCCAGCATGGAGGATGCCGAGAAGCACTACACTAGCTTTTCTAGCGAGCATATCGCCTCTCCGCTGCTTGAGGAGATGACACTCATTATGGCGTGGGCTTTTGTGGAGGATGAAAACTACGAGAAAGCAAACAAATACCTAGACGAATATATCCGCCTCTACGGCACGACGCAAAAGATCGAATACGCAAGATTTCTAAAAATTAGAGCAAATTTCGATTCCTTTAGCCGCCCAAATCGCAACCAAAAGCTAATGCTAAACAGCATAGACGAAATTCGAAAATTTATAGCTGAATACCCGCAGAGCGAGTATCGTCCGCTACTTGAGACGATGCTAACGAAGCTCAGGCTTGCAGAGCATCAGCTAAATATCGACATCAAGGATCTTTACCAGCGCACCGATCGCGAAAGTTCTGCCAAAATTTACGAGCAGCGCATCGAAGAATCCCCGCTAAACGGTACCGACGTCATCAAACCGCGCTCGCCTTGGTACCGCGCGATTTTTGAGTAGGAGGAGCGATGCAACTGATGCAAAATACAACCTTCCCGAGCGATCTGCCTATCATCGTCGAGGACGAGCTATTTTTATATCCGTTTATGATAGCGCCCCTTTTCATCGGCGACGAGCATAACAAAAAAGCCCTCGATCTAGCCGCCAAAAACGAATCTATGATACTGGTCGTAAGCTCAAAGTCGGAATTTAGCGGCGATAGAAGCTTCGGCGGCATCTATAACGCAGGCGTCGTGGGCTCCGTGATGAGAACCGTGCCACTTCCCGACGGTCGGGTTAAAATTTTATTTCAAGGCGCGCTAAAAGGCAAAATCGTAAAAGAAATTTCGCAAGATCCGCTGGTCGCTACCGTCGATATCATCCACGACGAGCGCGGCAACGACCAGAAATTAGACGCGCTGGTAAGCGTGCTAAAGGAAAAAACCAAGACGCTTAGCACGCTCACGCATTTTTTCCCAAACGATCTACTAAAAACCATCGACGACGGCACTGACGCCGCGCGCGTTTGCGATCTCATTTTAAGCGCACTGCGCCTAAAAAAACAGGTAGCCTACTCATTTTTTACCGAGAGCAACTTGCAAAAGCGCCTTTTCAACCTCATCAACTACATCTCCGACGAGATCGAAGCGCAGAGGCTCGAAAAGGAGATCAAAAGCAAAGTTCACTCCAAGATCGACAAGACAAATAAGGAGTATTTTTTAAAAGAGCAGCTCAAGCAGATTCAAAAGGAGCTCGGCGGCGATGCCGATCGCGACGTCGAGATCGAGGAGTACCGCAAAAAGCTGGAAGCCAAAAAGCCCTATTTGGGCGAGGATGCTTACAAAGAGATCAAAAAGCAGATCGATAAATTTGCCCGCCTTCATCCCGACAGCGCCGATGCGGGGCTCGTGCAGAGCTATCTGGACTGGGTTTTGGAGGTGCCTTTTGAAAAGACCGCCAAGCATAAGATGTCCATCGACGGCGTCACCGCGCAGCTAAATAAAGACCACCACTCCTTGAAAAAGCCCAAGGCGCGCATCGAGGAGTATTTCGCGCTGAAGCAGCTTTTAGAGCTTCGCGGCACAAGCGGCAAGAAGAGCAAAGAGGAAGGCAAAAACGGCGGCGCGATCCTGTGCTTTTATGGCCCCCCCGGCGTAGGCAAGACGAGCCTTGCGAACTCCATCGCGACCGCGCTTAAGCGCAAACTTATCCGCGTCGCTTTAGGCGGGCTCGAGGACGTAAACGAGCTACGCGGACATCGCCGCACCTACATCGGCGCGATGCCGGGCCGCATCGTGCAAGGGCTCATCGAGGCAAATCAGATGAACCCCGTCATCGTGCTTGATGAGATCGATAAAATTTCAAGCTCATACAAGGGCGATCCGACCGCAGTTCTGCTTGAAATTTTAGACCCCGAGCAAAACTCGAGCTTTAGGGATTACTATCTAAATTTCAACATCGATCTTAGCAAGATCATCTTTATCGCCACGGCGAACGACGTATCTCTCATACCTGCGCCGCTGCGCGATAGGATGGAATTTATCGAGCTTAGCTCATATACGCCGCAGGAGAAATTTCAGATCGCCAAAGACTATCTGATCCCTCAGGAGCTGCAGCGCCACGGCCTAAAATCAGCCGACGTAGCGATCAACCCCGCCGCCCTTTCCGAGATCATCGAAGAGTACACGCGCGAAAGCGGCGTGCGAAACCTGCGCCGCCAGATCGCTGCGATCTTCCGCAAAGTCGCGGTTAAAATTTTAAAAGACAAAGAATTTAAAAAAATCGTCGTTACGACGAAAAATTTAAGCGAATTTCTAAATAAAAAGGTTTTCGAGATCGACGAGGTCGAAAAGTGCGATCAAATCGGCATCGTAAACGGACTTGCATGGACTGCGGTAGGCGGCGACGTGCTCAAGATCGAGGCGGTCAAGATCAAAGGCAAGGGCGCGATGACGATCACGGGCCAGCTCGGCGACGTGATGAAAGAATCCGCGCAGATCGCCTTTAGCGTCGTAAAGGTGCTGATCGACGAGGGTAAGCTCAAAGCGGCTCAAGACGCGAAGGCGGGCGCGGCAAAAGCCCCGCGCGGCGGTAAAAACTCCGCATTGCGCGCAAACGGCGTCGCAGCGTCTAAAAGCCCTGTGGCAGCGCGAAATTTAGGCGCGGAGGAAAGCTCCGAAAGCTCGGAGCAGATTTATAATAAATTCGACCTTCACATCCACGTGCCCGAGGGCGCGACGCCGAAGGACGGACCGAGCGCAGGCATCACGATGAGCACGGCGATCGCGTCGATTTTAAGCGAGCGCAAGGTGCGCGCAGATCTAGCGATGACGGGCGAAATCACGCTAAGCGGCAAGGTGCTACCGATCGGCGGGCTTAAGGAGAAGCTCATCGCTGCGCACAAAGCCAAAATCGCCGAAGTGCTGATCCCGCGCAAAAACTATGAGCGCGACCTGGCGGAGATCCCGGACGAGGTCAAAAACGATCTGAAAATAACGCCGGTAGATCGGATCGAAGAGGTGCTGAAGCTGGCGCTCGTTTAAATTTAAAGCGCCACTTTAAATTTTGCCACTTTAGCAGCGTGTTGGAGGCCAAGAGTTCGCAGGAGTATCTGAGCGGCGAGTGAGGTTAAGAAACTAAAACCGTAAATTCAGACGTCAAATTTAGCCCGCAAATTTGACGTCCGTAAATTCAGCCAAATTTAGAGGTTAAATTCGCATTCTAAATTTGGCTGAGCACTACCACAGACTCTGAAATTTTAAAATCCTACCGCATGGCGCGCGGAATTTAAAATTTCTTTAGATTCCCGCTTGTGCCGTTTGCGATCAAAATATAAAGCAAGAAAATGATAAGACTAAAAGCAAGATTAAGACTAGCCGCAAGGAAGCTTGAAATCGCCTTTTTTGTTAGCCTGATCGCTTATGTTTTGGCAGCTTTGAGCTTATTTGCCGTGCCCGAAGATATCTTGTCCGCTCACGCAGTTTTTAGAGACTTTACGGCGTTTATGGCGGGCTTTTACCCGGCTATAGACGTAGCGCGAACCAAAACAACCTTTGGCGATGTAGCGGCGTTTCATCTTAGCTATTTATGCTTTTTTATGCCCGTTTGTTTGCTGTTTGCGGGGCTTTACGGCGTGGCAAAAGGAGCTACCGGCAGGCTTGAGGAAAACAAAAACAACGCCCAGGCTCTTTCACAAGGCATTATTTTATTTGCGCTTATCGTATGCTTTTTGGTATTCGGCGGACTTGATGATTTTTTCTCGGGTTATAGAATATGGCACACTTATCGCCCGACGCGAGAGTTCATAGCACAGATGAGGCTAGAATTATTTTTATACTATGAAATGATCGGCTTTGGCATTGCAAATTTTTGCGTGATGATGTCGGCGTATCTTATTATGCAGATTTGTAGGCAGCTGCGAGCGTTTGTTTTGCTTAGGGCTCGCCAAACGGCTGCGTTTTTCGGACGGATATTTAGACAACGCTAGCCGAATTCAGCGAGTTTGTGAGCCACTCTAGCGCCTTTTTGGCGAGTTTTTTCGGGTTCTCTTAAATCCTTTTTCGCGTTTAGCTCTTCTAACAGCTTTGCATTTGCTTTCGCCGCGCTTAGGCACAAAAAGTCAAAACATACGCAAAATACAACTAAAATCTATGCGCAGGCGAGATAATGCTAAAAATTTTCGTCGAAAACAGTGCGATATAAAGCGATAAAATACACGCAGGCACAAACATGGCGAGGCTAAATTTGGGGTCTTGTAAGCAAAGGCGCGTGGCAAATTTGATAAAAGAGTAAAATTTCGCCAAAACGCCCAAAGCTAAGTATCCTACTGCCGCCAAAAACAGTGCGCAAGCGCAGTAAAATATAATCGCAAAAGTCGTTTCGCTCAAATTTTCTCCTTTTTGTTTTTAAATTTTTAGGTTTTTCGCCATTTAATTTGGCTTAATCAAATTTAGCTTTGCCCTGTTAGCTCTCGCCCAAATTTAACCCCAGCTTAAGCATAAGCTTGTATACTTTGGCTTTAAATTTAAGGCGGCAAATGAGATCACAGAACGAATTTTTCGGCGTTTTCATCACGCTTCTTGGCGGCGTATTATGGGGATTTAGCAGTGTTTGCGGGCAGTATCTGTTCACGCAAAAAGGCGTCAGCGCCGACTGGCTCGTGCCCTACCGCCTGAGCCTTGCGGGGCTTGCGATGGTAGCGTATTATGTCGCTCGCTCGCCGCGCCTAGCCTTTGCGCCGCTAAAAGATCGCGTGCTTTTGCCGCAGCTGCTCATCTACGCGTTTTTTGGGCTTATGATGACGCAGTATTCGTACTTTTGCGGTGTCGAGCTCTCAAACGCCGCCGTCGCGACCGTGATCCAGTACTCCGCGCCCGCGCTCATCCTTGCCGTCGTTTGCTTTTTAGAACGACGCGTGCCTAAAAAGGTCGAGCTCATCGCGCTCATTTTCGCGGTGCTGGGCGTCGTGCTGCTCGCCACCCACGGCGATCTTGGCTCGCTGGTTATCAGCGCGGAGGCGCTGGTTTGGTGCCTCATTAGCGCGCTTGGCGTCGTGATTTATAGTCTCATCCCAACGAAGCTAAATCAAAAATACCCCGTCGCGCTAAATTTAGGCTGGGGCATGGTCATCGGCGGCGGCGCGCTCGCGCTTTACACGCGGGTTTGGCAGCTAGGCGGCGTGAGCGACGCGCAGGGCTTTGCGGCGCTTGCCGCGGTGGTGATTTTAGGCACGATATGCGCGTTTAGCTTTTACATGACGGGGCTAAAGATAATAGGCGCGAGCAGGGCGAGCATGATAGCGTGCATCGAGCCGGTGAGCGCCGCGGCGTTTGCCTATTTTTGGCTGGGGACGGAGTTCGTGTTTCTTGATTTTGCGGGCTTTACGCTCATTATCTCGTGCATATTTTTGCTGGCTAAAGATAGGAAAAAGGCGTAAATTTGGAGGAGAGATGATCTATTTGGCGCAGACCGATACGACGGCTGGATTTTTGAGTAAGGATTTTCGCGAGATAAACGCGCTAAAACGCCGAGCGGCGGACAAACCCTGCCTCATAACGACGGCAAAGCTTAGCGAGCTAAAAAATCTCGCTCGCGTGCCCGCTAAATTTAAAAATTTAGTGCGCCGCGCGAGAAAAACGACGTTTTTATATCCGAACGCCAAGGCCGTGCGCGTCGTAAAAGGGTGTGCTCACGAGGAGTTTTTGAGGCAATTTGACTGGCTCTACTCCAGCAGCGCCAATTTAAATGGACAAAGCTTCGACGAAGAGTGGGCGAAAGCAGCGGCGGATCAGGTCGTGGATCAAAATTTCAGCCAAAACGCAAGCTCGAAAATCTATAAAATTTCAAAAACTAAAATTTTGCGGATTAGATAGAGCTGCCGATTAAAAATTTACGCGCGCAAAGAGCGCTCAAAAAAGAGGCGCAGTAGCTTATAAATTTAAGCGACTGTAAATTTAAATTGCTCTATAAATTTATCGAACCGTAAAATTTCGTCACATATAAACCGCGCAAATACCGTCTGGAATTTTAAAAAATCGTGAAAAGATCACGGCAGACTCGCAAAAAATCATATAGAAAATGCACATTCCTACTATCCTTAAGCAGTAAAATTACTGCCGTTTTCGAAGCCGTAAAATTTCGCTACTGCTAGCTTTGGATGAAATTCTATCGCCAGATACTCTCGATCAAAATTCCAACTCGGGCGAGCTAAGATTGTCGCTAGAAATTCTTGCATCCCGAGCATTTTTGATTAAAATTTTAGAGATCGGGCATTGCCGCTAGTTTTTACCAGAGTCGCTACGCACCGTTTTTAATCAAAGTTCTACTGACGCTGCTCCTGCCTTTGATTAAAATTTCATCTTTAAGAAAAGCTTCTCTGACGCCGCCAAAATCAAAATTTCGCCGCTGCGCCAATAGTTTTAATAAAATTCAACCGCCGCTGCTACCGATAGTTTCAATTAAAATTTTATCGCCGCTGCAAGTATTACGATCAAAAATTCTATCATCGCTGATTGTATATCGAAGGTCCTGCCACCGCTGCCTCATCGCTGCCGCCGATACTACGCCTTTAATCGCCGCTGCCGCAGTAGCAAGCGCCGCAAATCCGTCCAACCTTTTAGCTGCCAAAGATGCGCGTAAAGCGCAAGCACACCGCCGCCATTGCTGCGCCGCGACGACAGATCTGCGATAAAATTTCCGCCGCCGCGCAGTGCGTCAAGCCAAACGCTGCAAATTTTAAAATTTTAACCGCCTCTCGCCGCGCGGCACCGATAAATTCCAACCGATAAATTCCGCTAGCTAGTCCATCATTTCCGCATAAATCATAAATTTCCATAAATTTAACGCCGCCTTTCTTGCTTTATATTAAAATTTCGCTAAAATTACCGCATTAAATTTGAAGCGCAAACGGCTTAGCTTAAACCGCTTGCGGGCAAATTAAATCCATTCAAGGAGCTTTTATGAGCGGTGTTGCGTTAATCATCTGCTTCGCCATAGCGGTCGTCGTGATGATTTTTTTGATCTCCAAAGCAGGCGTTCACCCGTTTTTGGCGCTAATGCTTATCTCCCTGGCGCTCGCGATCGTCGCGGGCATACCGCTAGCCAAGATCCCCGCGATTATCGGCGACGGATTCAGCGGCACGTTTAAGAGTATCGGTATCGTCATAATCTTCGGCGCGCTCATCGGCACCGTGCTCGAAAAGACCGGCGCGGCGCTCAAACTCGCCGATATGGTCGTAAACGTAGTCGGGCAAAAGCGCCCCGAGCTTGCGATGCTCATAATGGGCTGGATCGTAGGTATCCCCGTATTTTGCGACAGCGGCTTCGTCGTTTTAAACCCGATCCGAGAAGCGATCAGCAAAAAAATCGGCGAAAATCCGATCGCTCTTGCAGTAGCGCTCTCCGGCGGACTTTATGCCTCGCACGTATTCATCCCGCCGACTCCAGGGCCGATCGCCGCAGCAGGCGCCGTGGGTCTAGGCGGCAATCTACTGCTCGTAATCGCAATGGGCGCGGTAGTGTCCTTGCCGGTGCTGATCGCTACATACTTTTTTTCAAAAAAAGTCGCTAAAAATGTCCATATAAGCGAGGCTGAAGCGAATGAAGTCATCGCAAAAAGCTACGACGATCTGCTTAAACAATACGGCAAATTGCCGGGCGGATTTTTAAGCTTAGCCCCTATTTTGGTGCCGATCCTATTTATGGCGCTGGGTTCCGTCGCCAAGATCCTAAAAGTAGGCGGGTTTGCGGGTGAAATTTCGCAATTTTTAGGAAATCCTATCATCGCGCTAGCCTTGGGCGTAGTTTTTGCGGTATTTTTACTCATGCAAACCGGCAAATTAGGTGAATTTAGCGAGATCACCAACGAATCCTTAAAGATAGTAGGCCCGATCCTCTTCATCACCGCAGCGGGCGGAGTGCTAGGCAAGGTAATCACCGACGCCGGCTTCGTAACCTACATCAAGGATAATGCGACCGCCATTAAAGCCGCGGGGATTTTCTTCCCGTTCTTAATCTCGGCAGTCCTAAAAACCGCGCAAGGAAGCTCCACCGTGGCGATCATCACTACAGCTTCGATTATGGGCGCATTTAACGCGGATGGCTCACTGATGCAGGTACTGGGCTTCACCTCCGAAATGTCCGGCGCGCTTGTGGTAATGGCGATCGCAGCGGGCGCTATGACGGTTTCGCACGCTAACGACAGCTACTTCTGGGTCGTTACGAATTTTAGTAAGATGAACCCGCAACAAGGCTACCGCACTCAAACAATGCTAACCCTAATTATGGGCATTACGGGTATGATCAGCGTGTGGGTTTTGTCGCTGTTTTTGATCTAGGTTAGCTTATTTTCTAGCCGCTACCGCGCTAAATCAGTGCGGAGTGCTACGGGCATCTACTAGCGGCTAGCTACAAAAATTCTTTAAATTTACGTAGCTAGCCATACCGCGCAAATGCCCTAGTATTAAAATTTCGTATAGCGGAGTTTTAAATTTACACAGAAAGTCTCAAGGAGCGAAATTTTAAAATTCTATCGCTACAGAATTTTAAAATTTAGCCGAAATTCTGTGGCTTACAAAATTTTAAAATTCCACGACATGAAATTTTAGAATTTGCCCCATAAATTTGGCGACGAGATTTTAAAATTCTACTCTTGCTTCAGTCTTGTCATCGTAAATTTAGCCTACGCGCTGTAAAATTCCAAAATTTTAAAATACCAGCTAAAGGAAAAATATGAAAGTTTTAGTCGCGATCGACTCGTTTAAGGGCTCGCTTAGTTCGCTTGAGGCGGGCAATGCCGTAAAATCAGGCATCGAAAAGCTAGGCTGCGAGGTGCTCGTCAAACCTATCGCAGATGGCGGCGAAGGAAGCGTTGAAGCCCTTGCCGACGCGCTAAAAGCTAAGTTCATGGACGTTATCGTAGCAAATCCGTTAGGCGAAAAAACGCCCGCACGCTACGCCTTAAAAGGCGAGCTAGGCATCTTAGAAATGGCGTCCGCATCGGGTCTGCCGCTCATCGAAAAATCGCGCCGTAACCCGCTAAAAACGAGCACTTATGGCTTTGGCGAGATGATAGCGCATGCGATCGCGCACGGCGCGCGAAAGTTTATCATAGGCATCGGCGGAAGTGCTACAAATGACGCAGGTATGGGGATGCTACGCGCGCTTGGTTTTAAATTTAAAGATGCAAATGGCGCAGAGCTTGCGGGAGCGGGCGAGGATCTGATTAAACTCGCCACGATAGATTGCACTTCGGTGCTGCCGCATCTTAAAGAATGCGAGTTTCTCATCGCCTGCGACGTGGATAATCCGCTTTTTGGCGAAAACGGCGCAGCATATATTTACGCCCCGCAAAAGGGCGCGGATGCGGCGATGGTAAAGCAACTCGATGCGGGACTTATCAATTTCGCAAGCGTCGTAAGCAAGCACCTCGGACGCGAGCTTTGGAATAGCCCCGGAGCAGGAGCCGCCGGCGGGCTGGGCTTTGGCTTCGTGAGCTTTCTAAACGCGACGCTTAAGCCGGGCATCGACATCATCACCGAAGAGATCGGACTGGATCGCGATATGCAAGGCGCCGAGCTCGTCATCACAGGCGAAGGAAGGCTCGATTTTCAAAGCTCGATGGGCAAAACCCCTTGCGGCGTCGCAAAGATCGCCGCTTCCTACGGCGTGCCCGTAATCGCGCTGGCAGGCGGCATCTCGCCCTGTGCCGGTGGCTGTAACGAGCGGGGCATAGGCGCATTTTTTTGCATCCTAAACGAACCGATGAGCCTTGAGCGCGCGATGGAAAAAGAGACCGCAACACAAAATTTAGCCCGCGTCGCCGAACAAGCGGTGAGATTGTTTCTGCTAGGACGCGGCGCCAAATAGGGATTTTGGACTGAAATTTTAAGACGCGGGCGCTAAAACTTGCAGCGGGTACGGCGAGTGCGGGCAGGGATACGGCGCGGCGGCGGCTCACAACAAACAAGCACGACAAAGTGTGGCAGGCAGCGAGTGCGACGAAGAAGCGAAATTTTATGCAGGATAGATTTGCGTGCTTTAAAGGCACGGCGTGATATTGACGCAGATGCGGTGACGCGCAGCTTACAAGGCGCAAAAATATACGCGAAGAAGCAGGCGAGAGCCTACAACGATGGACGTTAGTAAAGTAGCAGCCGCGGCAAGAGGATACGGGCTATGACATGCATGCGCGGCAAGTAAATACCGCGCGCAGCTTGCGACGGGCGGCAGAATTTCATCCGCCGCAGTCTGCGGCAAGCGAATAAATTTTGCATTAAAACGTAGCTTTGCCGAAATTCTAGCGCGTTTGAAAATACGGAGCGATAGGACGAGAGGTAAGACGGCGAGCGGCTCGGCAGTAACACAGCGGCGCGAAATTTTCAGCGCAAAAATTTATTTTACCGCGCGATACATACGCAAGGCGCGATCTAAAACTCATTTTCCAATCAAGCGGCTCGCGCACCCCTCACAATACAACCTCAAGGCGTGATTAAAGCAGATAGAATTTTAAAATTTAACGCCATATTCGCAGCCTATGAGATTTGCAACGTAAATTTAAAAGCAGCTATCCTCTTTTAAAATTCCATTTAAATTTTAGCCTACGATATGTCCGTCTTGAGGCGGAAGGACCGCTCAATCGCAAGATCGCGCTTCTTGCAAAGATGGCGGCGGCGCATTACTCCGCTCGCTCGCAAAGCCCATCAGCCCTCCGATGACGCTTTGATGAGAGGCGGGCTGCGTCTGTGTAAATTTGTATTATTAAGATCGCAGATTTGCTTATCGCTAAATTTAATGCGGATGCGGTCGTCGTACGCCGCTGCGGTAAATTTAGGTTTGCGTTAAATTTGCTCCGATCGCGCTGTGTTTTGCGATAAAAATTTATAAAATTTCATTTGCGGTAGGCACCAAAAAATTTTATAAAGCTCCATTTTAAAATTTGCCGCACGGGCACGTACCGATCAGGTCGTCAAGCTAAAATCAAATATCAAAATTCCAAGCGGCGAATGCAGAAGACCCTCGCGCCTAGTGTATCTGCGGCGGCAGTGCGGGCACGCTAAATTTATCGCTTTTAGGACGCAAAAGACGCGCAGGCGCAGGCAAAATTTATTGATTTTAGAGTTTAAAGCATCGAATTCGCGCGCCTGGGCTAATTTAAAATTTAGAGCGCGCGGCGCTTCGGACGCATCCGCGCGACTGCAAGCGCTCATAAAATTCGCCCGAAGCAAGGTTGTAAAACCGCGGGCGGGCGCAAAATTTATCGCCGCAAAAGTCAAAACCGCGAAAGCAAAAAGGCTCCACGAGCGCTCGCTGCCGCACCCGCCCGAGTAAATTAAAATCGCATGATCCGCCTAGTCGGCATACGCGGAGTGCGCCGCTGCGGGCATTTACACTTAAATCCGGTGCGATCGCAATGCGATTTAAAACTGCGCCTGCTTAAATTCGCGCCCTTTCGGTTCGCTCGCAATCACATCTCGCCGCAGTAGCGCTTTAAATTTGCGCCGCCGCGATTTGTGAGCATTCAAATCGCTACGGCAAGGGTAAAATTTCAAAATCCAGGTCCATACGCGCCGATTTGCCCGCCAAAATCGCTCGGATCGAATTTACGCTACCTCAATCCGCGCAGATTAAAGCGCCGCCGCTTAAAAGCGTAAAATTTACCCCTCAAACGGCGGCGCGAAATTTCACTAAAATTTCATCTCTTAATTCGGCGCGCGATTTATAAAATTTCGCCCTCGCCGCACCCCGAAATCTGCGGCTTAGGCAGCGCCAGGCTCTTTGCGGTTTTGCTAAAAAGTATCAGGTCCTCGGTGCTTTGCACGCTCCACGGTAGCCGCGAGAGTGCGAATTTAAAAATTTCAAAGCAGGAAATGGCGTCGCTAAATGCGCGGTGGTGGACGTTTTGCACGCCTAAAAGCTCTTTTAGCGAGCCAAGGCCGTATCTTTGCGCCTCGATCGTGCGGCGCGCGAGCTCGACGGTGCAGAGCCTGCGATTTAAAAGCATCCCAAAGCCGCATTTTTGCAGGCTCGCGTCGATGAAGCCGTAGTCAAATTTGACGTTGTGCGCCACAAAAACGCTATCGCCTAAAAACAGTCTAAAGCGCTCCAGCACGCTAGCTAGCGGCGGTGCGCCTACAAGATCGTCCGCGCAGATCCCCGTAAGCTCCGTGATATTTTCGGGCACGACGGGCGCGTAAACGAAGCTCTCGAAGCGATCGAGCTCCTGCGTGCCGCGCGTTTTTATCGCGCCAATTTCGATGATCTGACCGTTTGAGAGCCCGCCGTTCGTCTCGATGTCCACGAAGCAAAAAATTTCATCCGAAATGTCCGTCTCGCGGGTCTTGAGCGTGATTTTGCCGCTATCTAGTTTTATTATCTCTATGCCCAGCGCCCGCCACATCGAGAGGTCTTTGGGCTCGAAAAGCTCGGTAATTTCGGCAATATCGCTTGCTTTTGAGATAAAATCGTAATAATTTATGCTCTTTTGAGCCAGTAAATTTATGAGATTTTCGATTCTATGCGTCAAAATTTTACCCCTGTGCCGCGCCTAAATTTTAAGCGCACGGATCGCCTCCGCGTAGTCGTTTGAAGAAAATATGTAGTTGCCCGCCACCACGACGTCGGCGCCCGCTTCGTCGATATCTGCGATATTGAGCCCATTTACGCCGCCGTCGACCTCGATGAGACATTTTGCGCCTTTGTGATCGATCAGCTCGCGCAGCTGCTTAATTTTTTCAAGCGCCGAGGGGATAAATTTCTGCCCGCCAAAGCCCGGATTGACGCTCATCAAAAGCACCATATCCACTTCGCCCAAGATAAACTCCAGCGCGCTAAGCGGGGTGTGCGGATTCAGCACGACCGCAGGCGAGACGCCGCTATGGCGGATGTGATCTATGAGGCGCAGCGGATGGGTCTCCTCCTCGATGTGGAAGCTAAGAAATTTCGGCTTTAGCGGCAAAAAAAGATCGACGAAAAACGGCACGTTTTTAACCATCAGATGGATATCTAAAGGCTTGCTGCTCGCCTTTGCCGCGGCGCTTACTACGAGCGGTCCGATCGTGAGATTGGGTACGAAATGCCCGTCCATCACGTCTACGTGAATGAGATCGGCGCCCGCTTCGCAGACTGCGCGAATTTCCTCCGCAAGCCTTCCGAAATCCGCCGATAAAATGCTGGGTGCGACATACATTAAAATTCCTTTAAAATTTCAAGATGTGGAATTTTACTTAGTTTTGTCATAAATTTCGCTAAATTTAAACCGCAGCGGATTTTAAGCATAATTTGAAATTTTTTCGCTATAATCGCCATTTATTTTAATCATCAAGGATTTATTATGGCAAGAAGATGCGCAATCACCGGCAAAGGTGCGATGGTAGGCAATAATGTCAGCCACGCAAACAACAGGACGAAGAAGAAATTTCAGGTAAATTTACGCAGCATACGCGTACAGCTGCAAGACGGCACGACCAAAAGGATCAAAGTCGCCGCCTCTACTCTAAGAACTATGAAAAAGCTATCAAAATAACCTCTTAAAGAGGAATTTATGTCTATCTTGGACAAGATCAAGCGATTCCTCGACTGGTCCGGCTCGACTAAGCCGGACATAAACCTCTACACGGAAATTTACGACCAGCTACGCCCATTCCGCTTACCGCTGATAACCATCGTACTGATGATGCTAATCGGCACGCTAGGCTATGTTTTTATAGCGGGCTTTTCGCTCGTGGACGCCTTTTATCAGGCGGGCATGACCTTTACGACGGTGGGTTTTACCGAAGTAGCGCCTATATCGCCCGCGGGTAGAATTTTTACCGTGCTATTCATCCTCATGGGCTTTGGAACCTTTTCGTTTTGCCTGGGCGTCGTCGTCGAGGTCATAAAAAACGGCAAACTTCAAAATTTACTTAGGGAGCAACGAATGATCAATAACATCGCAAGGCTCAAAAACCACTACATTATCTGTTACAACAACATCTACTGCGCCGAGCTTGCCAAGCAGTTTCGCGAAAATCATCTACCTTTTGTCGTGATAGACCCCGATCCCGCTCTAGCCAAAATCGCCGAAGAAAACCGCTACCCCTACTTCATCGTAGGCGAGCCGCACGTGGAAACCACGATGCTAAAAGCCCACCTCTCATCGGCCAAATGCGTCATCACGCTGGCTTCAAATTTAGCCGATAATATTGCAATAATCTCGCTGGTGCGCCTCTACGAAAAGGAGCTTGGTCGCATCACCCCCTACTTCATCATGGCAAATAGCGATGATGACAGCGACACCGAGAGGCTAAAAAAACTCGGCGCAAATTCTATCGTCTCACCCTCTAAGCTCGCCGCACAAAGGCTCTCTGCGATCAGCGTGCGTCCCGATATGGAAAATATTTTGGAGCGATTTTTGTATAAAAAAGACTCACTCATCGATATCGAGGAGATTACGGTGCCCGATTTTTCGTGGATCCGCTTTAAGCGTCTAAAAGAAACTCGCTTGCGCGATTTTACAAACGCCGACGTCGTGGGAATCAAAGAGCCTAACAGCCGCTTTATCCCGATGCCCGATGGCGACTATCTCATCGGTACTGGGGTAAAATTTTTAGTTATTGGTACAGCAGAGGGCATCCGCAACACCAAAAAGCTCATCCGCAGCAAATACAAGCCGCAGGAGATGAGATATGTTTAAAATTACTAAGCTCGAGGGCAGCTTGCAGAATGTCGAGGGCTTTTATTTCGACGGCATAAATTCGGGCTTTAAAAAAGAGGGGAACGATCTGGGATTTATCCGCGCGGACGAGCCCTTTGCCGTAAGCGCGATCTTTACGAGCAATAAATTTCAAGCCGCGCCGATTAGGCATTTCAAAAGGGCGCAGGAGCGCGCGGGCGGGGAGCTTAAAACAAATTTTATCCTCGTAAATTCTAAAAACGCAAACTCGATGACCGGGGAACAAGGAATCGCCGATATCGATGAAATTTTTAGCGAGCTTGGCAAAAAGACCGCTCTGATAAACCCCGTTATGAGTTCCACCGGCGTCATCGGATACCGCCTCAAAAAGGAAAAAATTATCGCCGCCGCGCAAAATTTTAACCTCTCGGCGCGAAACTCGAACGCCCTAGCCACCGCCATTATGACGACAGATACGATAAAAAAGGAGCTTGCGTATGAAATTTCTTTAGAAAACGGCGAGAAATTTCACATCGCAGCCGTTTGCAAGGGCGCGGGTATGATCAATCCTGCGCTTGCGACCATGCTCTGCTTCGTCCTGACCGACGCAAAAATCCCGCGCGCAGATATGGACGAGCTGCTAAAAAAGGCGGCGGAGCAGAGCTTTAACACAGTAAGCGTCGACGGCGACACCTCCACCAACGATACGATTATGCTCTGCTGCAGCGCGAAATGCGCCTACGAAAAGGACGCCTTCGCCTCCACGCTAAACACCCTGACGCGCGAGCTTGCGCTGATGCTGGTAAAAGACGGCGAAGGCGCAACCAAGCTGGTGCGATTTAAAGTAAGCGGTGCCGCAAACGCCGAAGACGCTCGCACGGCGGCGAAGGCGCTAAGCAATTCGCCGCTTGTTAAAACGGCGATCTTCGGCGAAGACCCGAATTGGGGTCGCATAGCCTCCACCATAGGCGCCTGCGGTATCGAATGCGACGAAGAAAAGCTGCGTATCAAATACGATGACGTGCTACTTTATGATGCACAAAATCGCGAGCTGGACGCCGCACGCGAGGCTGCGGCTCACGCCGTGATGCAGCAAAAAAGCTTTACGATCTGGTGCGATTTGGGGCTCGGAGACGGCGAGTTTAGTGCATACGGCTGCGATCTTAGCTACGACTACGTAAAAATCAACGCGGATTATAGATCATAAAGATTCACAGCTTACTCTTTCATAATAAAAATCTCGTCTCGAAAATAGCGAATAGCGGCAGGGCTTTAAAGCTCTGCCCTAAAATTTTATCATTTAAATTTGCCTGTTTTAAATTTTTAAATACTAAAATTTTACCTCTTAAAATTTGGAATCTCATGCGTGAAATTCAGTCTAAATTTGATAGCTAAAATTAGGTTTTAAGCGCTTTATTGATATACTTGAATAAATTTTTCAAAGGAGTAGGCATGTTTCATGAATACAGAGATTTAATCACTGAGTTAAAAGGCAAAAACGCGCGATTTGATTCGCTATTTGAGAAGCACGACGAGCTGGATCACAAGATCGCCGACGCGCAGGCCGGCAGAGTGCATATGAGCGATCTGGAGATCGATGCGATGAAGAAAGAAAAGCTTCGCATAAAAGATGAGCTAGGCAGCTTGCTAGCGCAATATAAAGCCGAAAAGGCAGATAAATAAAGTTGCTTGCGGCGAAATTAAGATGCAGCAGAATGCTAGCAAGGCTAATTTCGCCGCTAAGCTTTAATCCGTGTTTAGAATTTTCTAATCTCAATAAGTTTAACCGCTTAAATTTGCTGCGTGCAATAAATAAAAACAGCGCACCAAAACGAGTTAAAATTTATACCGCACGCTTTACCATATTGACACCTCTAAATAATTTTTACGTATCGGCTACATAACTGTAGATATTCTATAATGCAATATTAGCATAATAAATATAACTCATCTCGGCTCTCTATCGCCCCTTCTGTTTCCGAAAATATCTCTTGCTGAATATATTTTGCGCTACAGAGTAAATTAAAATTTACGCCGCATCGCCTTGCAGCCTGGCTCTTAAATTTTACTTTGCAGCGAGCATTTTCTAGTAAATTTCAAATCTTGCGTTTTGCTTGTTGCAGGCGCAATACCTATTTTTAAAATTCCGCATTTCGAAGGAATTTAAAAGCGCTAAAATTTTAAATTCCCGTTCGCGCTAGCCGCGAAATTTCAAATTCGCAGACTCCAACCAAGCGCTAGTTTATGTTAGAGCTTGCTTTTGGTAGCTCCACGGAATTTAGCCAAGCTTGCTTATTTTAACCCGCTTCGTTGAGCTTTAAAAATTTAGATTATTTCTTTGATCGTATCGGATAATGCCTGCCGGCACGGAATTGCTCAAGCCACCCTATTTGCTATATGCGCAATTAAAAGCGGCGCTAACGCGGAATTAAATAGTATAAGTTTGCGATCTGCAAAAGGTATGAAATTTAATCATAGAATTTTAAGCGCCAAGAATTTGCGATAGAATTTCGCCACGCAAATCAAATCCCAAAACTAACCTGGCCTACTCGAAAACCTTCGCTTCTAAGCCATGTAGCCTTTGCAAGCCGATATCGATATATTCGTTAAGCTTCTCATTATTTTCCAGCAATTTGTCGTAATAGCTCTTGGCCCTCTCTCTAGCGGTCGCATCAGGCTCGATATACTTTAGCCCGCTTTTGAAAAACCCTTTGGATTCCACAAAATAGATCGAGTGGATCTTCTCGCAGTGCGATAGCCCTGCTTCAGTGTAGTTTAAAATCGATTCGTACGCGATGTTGCCTAACAGCTCCTGCAACCTATTTGCGGGATTTTTGAAAAACTCGGCAAACTCCTTATACGGCGTAAAAACCTGATCCAGGTTTTTCATCGCATCGCCGTAGATACCCTTTTTCAGGCGAAACATCGTCATTTCTTGAGAACTTACAAACTTCTCTATTGCTTTTATCGTATCGTTTTTATTCACTAAATTTTCCCTTTTAAAATATGAAACGCTCGGATTATATCGTTTGTTTTATAAAAATCCGTTAAAAATCGGTTAAATTTTGCCCTAGCGTTTTAGCTAAGTTTCTTTGAGCGCTTTTTATTAAATTTCCCGCCTCAGCCGCCGCACTTCTCGCACAATCCTCGCACAAGCACACTTTTGACATTTTTTTGTGGCAAAGCTGGCATCGAAATCTCCTCCATTTTATGGCAGCTTTCGCAGACAAAATACGCTTTTGCGCCGTCGGTGAGCTCATAAAAGCTTTTATGATTATTTTCGCTGGTAATTATCAAATTTTTCTCTTCCAAAAGCGCTATATTGCGATATATCGTGGTTTTATTAGCACCTGTTAGTTCTACTAGTTCATCATAACTTACCGGGTATTTTTTCTCGCTTAGGATCTGCACGATCTGCACTCTAAGCGCTGTAGGAGCGATATCGTGACTCGCTAAAAAATCTTTGGGATCCATTTTACGCCTTTTTTAAAATTTAAGCGATGATAGCGAAATTTAGATAAATTTATATTAAGTTGCAACTAAGTTGCTTTTGATATACTTCCGCAATTTTTTTTTGGAAAGGAATTTTATGAAAAAGCTTGTTTTCACGCTTTTAGCAGCTAGTTGCGTAGCATTCGCCAAACCTACGGTCACCACGACCATACTTCCTACGAAGTATTTTGTTGAACAGATCGCAGGTGATACCCTGCAGGTAAATACGATGGTTGGTAAAGGCGCTGATCCGCACACATACGAGCCTAAGCCTTCGGAGATGAAAATGCTAGAAAATAGCGATCTGTATTTTGCAGTCGGTATAGAATTTGATGAAGTCTGGCTACCAAAGCTTGCCGCATCGTATCCGAAGATGAAGATAATCCGCACCGAAGATGGCATTACCAAAATGGCTATGGCAGAGCATCACCATCACGACGAACATGATCATAGCGCACATCACGATGATCACGATCATGACGCGCATCATGAGCATGGCGACAAAGACCACGAGGCGCACGAGCACCATCACCATCACGGCGGCTTAGACCCACATATATGGCTCGATCCGCAGCTTGTAAAAATTCAAGCTAAAAATATTAAAGACGCGTTAACCAAACAGTATCCTAAGAATGCTAAAATTTACGAAGCAAATTTCGATAAATTTGCTAAAAAGCTTGACGAGCTGGACGCTTACGCAAAGCAGAAATTAGCGGGCGTCAAGGGAAAGAAATTTATGGTTTATCATCCGTCTTGGGGCTATTTCGCGCACCGATACGATTTGGAGCAGATCGCAGTCGAAGTAGAGGGCAAAGAGCCTAAGCCTGCGGATTTAGCCGAGCTAATCGAGGAAGCCAAAGAGGAAAAGATCAAGGTGATTTTCGTCGCACCGCAGTTTTCCAAAAAGGCAGCGCAAACTATCGCCGCGCAAACAGGCGCAAAGGTAATGGAGATCGATCAGCTGCCGCTAGATTGGTACAAGACGATGAAAAAGACGATCGACGTTTTCGGAGAAAATTTGTAGTTGATGAAATTTATTAAAATTTTACTTTTATCCGCGATCTTTAGCTCGCGGATATTTGCGTGCGCTCTGTGCGCCCTATACACGCCTACTGCGCACGTTAGCATTACCCCTGTCGCACAAGACGGCAAGATCGTGAGCCTGCATTTTTCGTGGCTTTTCTCTCAAAATTTTACCGACGTCATAATGCAGACCTACGATATAAATTCCAACGGCAAGCTTGAAAATAGCGAGCTTGCCGAGATAACTAAGGCGATGACCGATTATCTAACCCCCAAAAACTATCTTTGCGAGGCGGAATTCTACGATCAAGCGCCAAAAAACGCAAAGCCTGCGCTTAGCAACCTCGTAGGCACGCAGATCAAGGGAAATTTTAAAAACGCAATAAGCCTCATCAAAAAGGGCAGACTCGTGTTTGAATTTGATCAAAAGGTCGGCTTCGAGCTGCGAAACGGCCGCGTTCTTAAAATTTCCATTAACGACGATCAGGGATTTTTCAATTTCAAAATGCTTGACGATAAGCCCATTAATCTGGGCGAGGGCTTTGTAGCGAAGCCTAATTCAAATTTAGCCACCACTTTTATAGAATTTAGCGGCGAAAAGCCAAAGATCGCAGATAAAAAACCGCCGATTTCAAGCGCGCCGAGCTCTGATTTAACGCAGAGCGGTCTTGCATCTAGCCAGCAGAGCCTTGCGAGCTCAGAGGATAAACTTGTGCAAGGCGGCCAAGCTAAACCGAATTCCAGCTCAGCACGCAGATCAAACCAAAGATCGGTCGGCGATATTGTTTCGGAGGCTGCAGCAGAGGCGCAAAAAAATATAGCCGCTTCGGATACTATCGCGCAGATTAATAAAGCCGCCAAAAAGGACGCGCAGGCAAAAGGTGGTCCCGCAAATTCCGACCGCTTAGGCAGCGAAAACTTAGAGGCCGCCGCGAAAAATAGCGAAAACGCCGCACCTTTAGGCGATAATTCAAATTTAGCGCAAAACGGAGGCGACAGAAGCGCTGCGATAAATTTTAACGATCCCGTAAATTCTACGGCGCCTGCATATAAAGGCGTGAGCGAAAATTTAACGGCGAGGCGAGATAATTCTTTAAATTCCGCGCATTTTACGCAAAATCTCGCGACGCCGCCCGAGGAGAGTTCTTTAAATTTAGCGCAAAATGGAGCGGAGAAAAACGGAGCCGCATCCGGTAGCGACGAGATTTCAAGCGAGCAGCACAAAGAGGTCTCGCTGGGATTTGTCGCGCAAAAGACGATGGATTTTATGAAAAGCCTCAAAACGGCGTTTCGCGCAAGTAGCGAGCATGCAAGCGCGAGCACGATCCTATGGGTCTTGGCGCTTTCTTTCATATACGGCTTTTTCCATGCGGCGGGTCCTGGGCACGCGAAGCTGCTAACGGCGAGCTATTTCTTAGCCCATGGCGGCAGCTACATCAAGGCCTTTGGATTTGCCCTTAAAATCGGCCTTCTGCACGTCCTAGGAGCGCTCGTTTTAGTAAGTGCGAGCATGTTCGTGCTGCAAAACGTCGCAGGGCTCGTCTCTGCAAACTCCGCCTCGATCACCACGAAAATTTCAGCGCTTCTGATCATCGTCATAACCGCGCTCATCATCTACGACAAAGCTCGCCGCGTAAGATCGGGCGCCGGCCACGATGCGGGCTGCTCCTGCGCCGCTTGCGCTTCCGCCGCAAAGACCGCAGATACGGACTCCCGCTTAAAAAATACGGCATTTGCAAACGCCGGGGATTCCGCTGACGCAGCGTCAAAGAGCTATAAATTTTCTAAATTTAATATTCAAAGCGGCGAATCCGCGCAGTATTTAGATGCTGAAAATTCGGGCGACGCCGCAACGGCAGAGCTAAATTTAGATTTAAATTTAAATGCGAGCCTGGAAGAAAACTCGCCTAGCCAAAACAAGCAAAAACAGACTTTAAATTCTGCAAATTTAAAAAACCAAACCTCATCTCACTCGCTGCAAAATGGAGCGACTAGCGGCGGTGAGAAAGGGCAGGAGTGGCTTATCGCGCTTGCAGCGGCGCTCGTGCCCTGCCCCGGTACGATCCTTATTTTCGTGCTTGCCTTCAGCCTCGGAAGCTTCGCGCTTAGCGTCGCAAGTGCGCTTTTCATCGGTTTTGGAATGAGCGTCGTGATATTTTTAGCCGCGCTTTTCGGCGCGAAAGCAAACGAGCTAAGCTCAAAGCGGCTCGTAAGCCTGAAGCTTTACGTCGAATTTTTGGGGCTTTTCGTGATGTTCGGGCTCGGGATTTTTATGTATTTCCTCTCAGACAGCCTCAGGGTGCTGTGATCGCAAAATTTAAACGCAAATTTACAAAGGCAGCTCGCGTGAAATATAAGTTTACGCAATGCGTTAAATTTTAAATCCGGTGCGAATTGTTTTCAGAATAGTAAGATTTTAAAATTTACGCCGCAAGGACTGCGTAAATTAAGCTCCGATCTCGACTATTCATTATGCGGCGGAATTCGCTCTTTATGAATTCCGCTAAATTTCGCTACAATACGGGCGAAATTTTTCTCAAGGATAGATATGCTGCCTGCTCTGCAAGATGTCGTTTCGCAGACTTTAACCGAACAAAAAGCGTGCGCTAGAGCTTTTAATAGATACCGCTACCTCAGTATAGCCGCCTTTTTTGCGGTCCTATTCGCAATAATGTCTCTAGACGGCGTTAAAGCAGACACTCCTCTAATAAAAATTGCCGAATTTTTGGGCGTATTGATCCTTTTTCAGATCTTTTGGATATTTTTTATGCATTGCGCCGGCCAAGAAACTGAAGCAGAAATTCGCTACTACAAATTTTACAAAGAGATATTCGTCCGCGCCGTAATAAACGATATAGATGCCGGTTTAAAATATGATCCATATACCGGTATGCAAGAAGAGGAATTTCAAAAATTTAGAATTTATAGGAAATCTAGGATCAAAAGCGAGGATCAGATTACGGGCGCGCACTGCGGGATTAAATTTAGCCTCAGCGAGGTACATAGTAATGGTAGGTTTTACATGAAAACGGATAATCCGCTCATAGCGGCGATTATGTTGATCAAAATATTCTACGATAACTATATGGACTTTGACGGCAACGTACTGATCTGCGAGCTCGCGAAAAAAACCTCGGGCAAAACGATAGTGGTAAGCAGGGAGCTAAACGCCAAGATCTTCGGCGAAAAAGAGATGATGGACGATGTGGATTTTATGCGCGATTTTCGCGTGTTTGCGGATGACAAAGTAGAAGCGCGCTATTTGCTAACGCCCGCGTTTATGGAGCGTCTGCGCGAAATAAATCGCGAAACGAGCGGCGAGTTCAGCTTGAGCGCGGTATTTATGGATGAGCGCTTATATCTATTTTTAAACGGTGCGCCCGATCTTTTTGAAACTACGCTTTTTGGTAGGCCCGCTAGTATAGAGCTCGCGCGCGAATACCAAACGCAGATCCGCAAAATTTTAAGCCTAATCGAGACACTGGGACCACAAATTAGCAGGACGCATTACAGCTGAAATTTTGTACCTGCTCATTTTAGGCTAGACGGAGTTTTCCGGCGAAGCATAATTTCGGCAAAACCGTAAAATTTAATCAGCGGCGCAATCTCTCGGCAGCCGTCCTAAATTTAATCAGCAATGCAATCTCTCGGTAGCTACCTGAAATTTAAACGGCGATACGATTAGAGATGAAAGTGCCTATCGCGCATAAATTTGAAGCAAAAACGCCTTGCCGTTGTCTTATAAATAAAATTTAACGCTCCGATGCTTCCTGGAAGCGACTCTTGCTTAGCTCTTCATGCTCAAAATAAAATTTGACCGCGTCTCGTATCGCAGCCTCTAGCTTTTAGTGCCAAACTCGCATAGCGACGAAATTTAATCGGCGGCGCCCGCGATGATGAAATTTAAAAGTAGATCCGCAAGGACGAAATTTAAATTTAAAAACAAAACCGCGATGAGAGTTAAATTTAGAACGTGCGGCGCTTACAAAAAAAGCTGTGCACCAAAACATATCTGCCTAGCGCATACTGCAACGACCTCAAGCGACGGCTCTACACGCAGGATTGTAAATTTAAATTATAAAGAATTAGATGAGGCGAAATTTAAAATTCCGCCTCCTAAGCGGAAAAGGATTAAATCGCCGCGTAGCGCACCATTAGGCAGGTTTGAAGCGCCGCCAGCTTATCAAGCGTGCTTTTTTGCACTTCGGAATCGACCAAAATGACCGCCAAAGCGTCCCCCTCCTCGCCTCTGCCTAAGCGGAAGTCCGCGATATTGATGTTTTCGTCGGCTAGGATCGTGCTTACAGATTTGATAACGCCCGGCACGTCGGTGTTTTTGAAGATTATCATCTTGCCCTTCGGCTTAAAATCGGTCTTAAATCCGCCGATATTTACGATGCGCTCCTCGCTGCCGTCAAAGACCGTACCTGCGACGTTTGAGATCGCCTCGTCGGTCATAATTTTTACCGCGATCTCGCTTTTATAGACGCTGTTTGCAAGCTCGCCGAAGCTCGTCTCGATCCCCTTTTCATCCGCAAGAAATTTAGCATTGACGTAATTTAGCGAATCGCCCAAAGAATCGTGCAGCGCGCCGACGATCGCAAAAACGAGCATCGATTTTAGATACTGCACCACCTCGCCGCTGCCCTCGATCGTGATCGATTTGATCGGGCCTTTGTTGATCTGCGCCGCAAGATAGGCCATTTTCGAGACCAAATTTATATACGGCTCGATACCGCGCGGCAGATCCTCGAGCTTAAGCGGCAAATTTAAAGCGTTTGGATAGTTTAAGCCGCGTGCGGCGCTGATCGCCTGCTCTGCGGCTTCTCGGGCGATATTGCTTTGCGATTCGAGCGTATTTGCGCCAAGATGCGGAGTCGCGCTTAAATTTTCGATATCCAAAAGCTCGTGATCGGTCGCAGGCTCTTTGTCGAAAACGTCGATGCCGAGATACGCGATCTTGCCGCTGCGTAGATTGTTTGCGAGCGCTTTTTCATTATACAGCCCGCCTCTAGCGCAGTTTATTAGGCGCACGCCGTCTTTCATCTTCGCTATTTGCGGCTCGCCTACCATATTTATCGTCTCTTGATTTTTCGGCGTATGGATCGTGATGAAATCGCAAGATAAAATTTCGTCGAAATTTTTCGTATATTTTACTCCGAGCTTCGTGGCCTTCTCGGGCTCGATATACGGATCGTAGGCGATGACGTTCATCCCAAACGCGAGCGCACGCACTCCTACGCGCGAGCCAATGTTTCCAAAGCCGATGATACCGAGGCTCTTTTTATAAAGCTCGGTACCATACCATTTCTCGCGCTTCCAAATTCTATTAATTTTCAGATCGTTGCAGGAATTTACATATTTGCGCGCAGCATTCAGCAGATGGCACATGGTCATTTCGACCGCGGCGATGGTATTTGCCGTAGGTACGTTCATCAAAATAATGCCGCGCTTGGAGCAGCCGTCGATGTCGCAGTTATCGACGCCTACGCCCGCGCGCACGATCGCTTTTAGCTTGGTGCCGGCATTTAGAAATTTCTCATCCACCGCCGTAGAGCTTCTGGTAATCGCGACGTCAGCATCGCCTAAAATTCCGTATAGCTCGCTCTTGGGCACGCTCGTGGCGTCGATTACTTTAACGTCCGATTCCTGCTTAAGCAGATCGAAACCGATTTTGTGGATTGCGTCGCAGACTATGATAGTTTTCATTAAATTTAACCTTTTGAAGTAGGTCCGCAAGGCGGAGATGCCTTGCGGAAAGAGTTTTATTTATTTAGTTGATCTTTGATCAGATCCCCTAGGCTTTGCTTCTCGTCGTCGTTGCTATTGATCTCGTTTAGCGCCTCGCGCTCCTTCTGATGAGCCAGTCTGCGCACGCTTAGGCGGATTCTATTTTTCTTCTCGTCGATGAAAGCGATCGCAGCCTCGATCTCGTCGCCCACTTTTAGGCTATCTACGCTTACGTTGCCAAGATCTTCCTTGCGGATAAGCGCGTCTATACCGCCTCCAAGCTCGACAAAAATTCCGAACTCTTTAATATCGCGGATCTTGCCTTTTACGACATCGCCTTGATTGTGGTTCTTGGCAAATTCGCTAATAGGGCTATCGCCGAGCTCTTTGTGGTTTAGAGAAATTTTTTGAGTATCTTTGTCGATCTTGATGATCTTAACCTCGATCTCGTCGCCTACTTTGAATAAATTTTTGCACTTCTCGCCGCGATCCCACGAAGCGTCTTCGTTATGTAAAAGCCCCTCTACGCCGTCGATCCTCACAAATGCGCCGAAGTTTGTAATCGTAGTGACGCTGCCTTTTAGCACGTCGCCCACTTTATGCTTAGCGACAAACTCGTCGAACGGCTTGGTGAGTAAATTTTTAAGGCTCACGCGCAGCCTGCGCTCGCTAGGGTTAATCTCTACGACCTCGACGTTGAGCTCCTCGCCCTCGCTGATGAAATCTTTCGGATTTTTGATATTTTTATCCCATGAAATTTCGCTGATATGCAAAAAGCCCTCGATGTCGTTGCCAAGATCGACGAACGCGCCATAAGGCTCGATATTACTTACTTTTACGCGGATAGTATCGCCCACTTCCAGGCTATCTTTGATCTCGTTCCAAGGATCGGGCATCGCCTCTTTGATCGAAAGAGAGAGATGCTTTTTATCGTTATCGTATTTGATAACCTTAACCGGAACCTTATCGCCCTCTTTGTAGAGCGAGCTCGGATTTACCGGGCCTTTGTATGAAATTTCGCTGTAGTGCACGAGTCCGTCCACGCCGCCCACGTCTACGAACATACCGTAGGTGGTGATCTTTTTGACGACTCCCTCGATGATGCCCTCGGTAGCGACTACCTTTTCGATCGCCTCTTTGCTTGCTTTACGATCCTCATCAAGCAGCTTCTTGCGCGATACGACGACGCTTTGCTCATCTCTATCGACCTTGATGATCTTTACTTTGAAATTTTTACCGACAGCGCCATTTGGGTTTTTAAGCGCACTTTGCGAACGAGGCATAAAAAATTCCACATCATCTGCGTTAGCACAAACGAAACCGCCCTTATTAAACGATAGAATTTTAACGTCATAAACATTTTCTGCGTTTTCATCATAGGAGTCGATGAACGCCTTTACTTTTTCCTTCTTTAGAGCCTTTTTATACGATACGACCGGGCGACCGCCTCTGCTTCCGATAATAGCGACTTTGATGTCATCTCCTACATTAACCTGCGGATTTCCTTGATCGTCGCTAACCTCGGCGGCGTCCAAAATGCCCTCCGACTTCCTGCCTACGTCTATGAAAACCTCGCCGTCCTTAAGGGCGATAACCTTACCTGTGACGACCTCGTCGCGAGACTTCCCGGCGTCATACTCCTCTAACAATGTCGCAAAATCTTCCTCTGCGTGGTTTTGAACCTTCTCGTTCACCTCAGCCATATGCTTCCTTTAAATTTATTTGTGCTTTTTTGAAAAGAACTAAAATGCGCGATTCTAGCCAAAATTTGCTTTCGATTTGATAAATTTCTAAGAGTAAATTTGATAAGAGGGCTTATAAATTCTGCGTTAGACTTTCGATTTGCGCCACTACTTTTTTGATGATCCAATCAGGCGTGCTAGCTCCTGCGGAGATGCCGCAGAGGCTTTTGTTTTCAAACCACGAGCGTTCAAGCTCGCTTTCGTTCTCTATAAGATAGCTGTCTTTGCAAAAATTCTGCGAAATTAAAAAAAGCTGTTTGGTGTTGGAGGAATTTTTCCCGCCTACGATTATCATCACGTCGGCCTTTTGCGACAGGCTTTTTACGGCCTCTTGATTTTCCAGCGTCGCATTGCAAATCGTATTAAAAATTCTCAGCTCCCTTGCGCGTTGCATCAAAAAATCCGCGATTTTGGTAAAGCTTTCTATCTTTTTCGTAGTCTGCGAAACGAGCGCGACGCGAGTCCCGAGCTTAATCTGTAGTAACTCCGCAGGCTCCAGCACTACGTAAACTCTTCCTTTGGCGTAGGATTTCACGCCCTTTACCTCGGGATGATTTTTATCGCCGAAGATCACAATGTCGTAACCCTCCGCGCTCATCTTTTCTACGATCTGCTGCGGCTTAGTCACGAAGGGGCAGGTAGCGTCGATGAGCTGCTTGTTTTGCGCTTTTAGGTTTTGCAGATCGTCCTTTTGGATGCCGTGCGTGCGGATGATGAGCTTTTGCTCGTCCTTGATCTCGCTAACGCCCTCCAGGGTTTTGACGCCGAAATTTTGCTTTAGCCTATTGATCTCTTCGGCGTTATGTATCAGTTCACCGATCGTAGCGGCCTCACCGGCGCTTTCTGCGATCTTGATCGCGCGCTTGACGCCGAAGCAAAAGCCGTAGCTTTTGGCCATCTCAATCTTCAACGCCGGCTCCGATCTGTCTTAAAATCGCGGCAAAATTTGGAAACGACGTCGCGATACAATCGCTATCTTCGATGATCATCCCCGATCTTAAGCCCAAAATCGCAAAGCTCATCGCGATGCGGTGATCTCCGCACGGCGTGATAATCGCTGCGTTTGCCTCGCCGCCTTCGATCTGCCAGCCGTCCTGTAGCTCGCGCGCCTTGATACCGCAGGCACGAAGCCCTTCGCAGGTTACCTTTATGCGGTCGCACTCCTTCACGCGCAGCTCGGCGGCATTTCTAAGCACGCTACTTCCCTGCGCGCAAGCAAAGGCGATCGCAAGCGCAGGCGCTTCGTCTATAAGCCAGGAGATGTTTTCGCTTACCTCCACGGCGTGAAGCGGCGCGTAAGCGACCTCTATATCGCCGATCTGCTCATAAATTTCGCTCGTTTTATGAAATTTTACCTCGGCGCCCATGCGTTTTAAAATTTCATACGCCTCTATGCGGGTTTTATTTAGCAGCATATTTTTTAGCACGATACGCGAGCCAGGAGTTATCGCCGCGGCGACGGCGAAGAAAAACGCCGAGCTGGGGTCGTTTGGGATAAAAATTTCAAACGGTTTAAGCGGAGAGCTAAGCGGCGCGACTTCGATCGCAAGGCCGTTTTGCGAAATTTGCGCGCCCATCGCTTTTAGCATCCGCTCGCTGTGATCGCGGCTAAGCTCGGGCTCGCTAAACCTGCACCCGCTGCCGCGCAAGGCCGCTAAAATTAGAGCGGTCTTTACCTGCGCGGACGCGATTTTACTCGCGTATTCAAAATATCCGAGCTTTTGTCCGAGCACCGCAATCGGCGCCTTTTCGCCGCCTGCTCGTCCGTAAATTTTAGCGCCTACTTTGCAAAGCGGATCCGCAACGCGCCTCATCGGGCGCTCGCTTAGATACCGATCGCCGCACAGCACGAAAAAGCCCTCGCGTCCCGCCAAAAAGCCCATAAATAGCCGCATCGCCGTACCGGAGTTGCCGCAATCAAGCGGAACGTTAGGCTCTTTGATAGCGGCGGGAGGAGTGATTAAAATTTCGCTCGCGTCGCGCTGCACGCAAGCGCCCAAAAGCTCCACGATCTTTAGCGTATTTAGCGTATCCTCGGCGGCTAGATAGTTTGAAATTTTACTCGTCCCCTCCGCTAGCAGCGAAAAGATCGCCGCACGATGCGAGATCGATTTATCCGCGGCGATGTTTGAAATCTCCGCTCGCAAAGGGCCCGCTTGCGCAAAAATTCTCATCGCAGCCCAAGTCCCAGCTCGCTACTAAGCGCGGCTAAAATTTTATCGGTAAAGCCCGCCACTTCCTCGTCGCAGAGCGTTTTTTGAAGGTCTTGAAATACAAGCCTGATCGTCAGGCTCTTTGAATCGCCCAGGCTTTCGTCGCCGTAAAGATCGCTCGGGATAAATTCCTTTAGCGCCTCGATTTTAAGGGAGTCTATACACTCTTTGATCTGCTCGAAACGCATTCCGCTCGGCACCAAAATGCTTAGATCGCGCGATACGCTAGGAAATTTCGAATAAGCGTCCGCTACGATATTTTCAAATTTAAGCTTGGAAAAATCGATCTCGCACAGATAGCTTTTATCCAGATCGCGCCCTGCTTCTACGGCGTAATCCACGCGCCCGATAAAGCCTACTATCTCGCCGCCCTGCTCGATCTGGGCTTGCTCGAATTCGCTTAAAAATTTCAAATTTTCGCCAGGCAGCCTGACATTAAATTTACCGATGACGCTTTGGATTAAATTTGCAAAATACAAAAAATCCGCCGCGGCGGGTTTCGCGCCGGCCGCGATAGAGGGCTCCGCCTTTAGTCCGCTAGCGATAAAGCCCAGCCTTAAGCTCTGCGCGCCGCTTTCGTCAAAGACCTCTCCTAGCTCAAAAAGCTTGACGCTTCTGCGAGAATTCTTTAAATTTCGCTCAGCAGATTCCAGCAGATGATTAATCAGCGTCGGTCTTAGCGCGTCCAGCTCGCCGTTTATCGGATTTAAAATTTTAACCTTGCACGGCGCAAAGCCTAAGTTTTCTAGCGCCTTGCCGTCGTCAAATACATAGTGCACGCATTCAAAAAATCCCACTGCTGCCGCCTTGCTGCGAAGCTTGCGCCCATTACATAAGCTTACGTAGGTATTGTTTAGGCGGTTTTTTTCGTAGAAGCTTAGCGGCGCGGCGGCGATATTATCGATGCCCACGATACGCACGATCTCCTCGCACACGTCGTGAGAATTTACGATATCGTGGCGGAAAGGCGGCACCTTGGCGGTGATGAGATCGGCTTCGACGCCCACATCAAAGCCCAGCCTTTTTAAAATTTTTACGATCTTGTCGCGTGGAATTTGCGCGCCGATCATTGAGTTTATCTCTTTTTCGCTAAAGCCCACGATAAGCGGCTCCAAAGCATTTGAAATCTTTTGTGTGCCCGCATATAGGCTAACGGCGCTGTTTTTTACTAGCAATCTAAAGAGCAGATCAAGCCCCGCTCTTAGCTTTGGCTCGCTGCCTCTACTTGAGCGATACACATGCTCGTCGCCTTTTAGGCCTTTGTTTTCGTTTACTGCTCTGGCGATAATTAGTGGCGCGGTGTAGTTTGCCTCTAATAGCACCACTTTGCTACTGCAACACGCCTTTAGCTCCGCGTCTTGGCAAATCCCTGCTACGCTAAGCAATCTCTTGCCCGCATAAACGCCGAACTCGCCGTTTGGCATAGGCTTTATGTCAAGCGCTACCTTGCCATCTGCGGAAGCGATCTTTTCAAAATCATAAGCGCGCAGCAATACTCCGGTAGAGTGAGTAGCGTAGTTGATGAAATTTTGCACCGCGCAGCTTTGCAAAATACCAACGCTTGCAAGACGCAAGGTCTGCTTTAAATTTAACTTCAGCTCGCCTTTGATCTCGTAAGCTCGAAAAGCAAATTTAGCGCTTACCTCATCGCTTGCACGCACGCTTAAAATTCTACCGATACCAGGTGCTCCGTCGGCATCTTCAAATTCGTGCTTTTCCTTTAGCGGCAGATCAAGCGCTGCGCCTAGATCGCGCGCTATGCCTAAGATGCTAAGGCAGTCGCCGCGATTAGCGGTAAGCTCAATCTCGATAAGATCATCATTAAAAATTTCATACTCGCGCAGCTCCTTGCCCAGCACGAGCTCGCCGATACTGCTATCAAGCACCATAATGCCGTCATTCGTCTTAGCAAGTCCAAGCTCCGTTGCCGAACAGATCATGCCAAAGCTCTCCACACCGCGAAGTTTGGCAGGCTTTATCTCAAGGCCGCTAGGCAGCACGGCGCCGATTAGGCTAACCGCGACGTATTGCCCTGCCTCGACATTTTTCGCGCCGCAGACGATCTGCAGACTCTGCTTACCGACATCAACCTCGCAGACATTTAGATGATCGGAATTCTCGTGACGACGCTTGCTTTTTACGAGTCCTACTACGACGCCTTTAGGAAGCGAAATTTTATCGTGAGCGTCAACCTCAAGACCGATGGAATTTAGCGTAGAAAGCAGCCTTTCGCTTGAAATTTCGCTTATGTCGATCCACTCCTGCAACCAATTTCTCGTTATTATCATTTAAACTGCTCCAATAATCTAATATCGCCTTCAAATAGCGAGCGCAGATCGGGGATACCATGTAGCAGCATCGCAAATCTCTCCACGCCGAGCCCGAATGCGTATCCACTGACGTTTTTCCAGCCTACCGCCTTAAAGACATTAGGATCGACCACACCGCTGCCTAGTACCTCGAGCCATCCCGTCTGCTTACAGACGCGGCATCCATGCCCGTGGCAGAAAATACAGCTGATATCGACCTCAGTGCTCGGCTCCGTGAACGGAAAGAAGCTCGGACGGAAGCGCACCTTTACGTCTCCAAACATATAGCGCAAAAATTCCTCTAAAACGTATTTTAAATTCGCAAAGCTCACGCGGTCTCCCTGCTCGACTACGAGACCCTCCACTTGATGAAACATCGGCGTGTGAGTTAGATCCATATCGCGGCGAAATACCGCACCGGGGGCGATCATGCGCACCGGCGGAGCTTTAAATTTTTCCATCGTGCGGATCTGAACGCCGCTGGTGTGCGTGCGTAGCAGCCGCCCGTCGTTCAGATAAAACGTATCTTGCATATCGCGCGCCGGGTGGTATTTGGGTAAATTTAGCGCTTCAAAATTATGGAAGTCGTCCTCGATGAGCGGGCCGCTTTCGACGCTGAAATTTTGCGCGATGAAGTAGTCTATGATCTTATCCATCGTCTCCATCACCGGATGCAGCGCGCCGCAGTTTACGTTTTCGTTAAAAAGCGTGACGTCGATTGCTTCATTTTTCATCGCCTTTTTTTGCTTCGCCTCTTCCAGGCTCGCCTTTTTTGCGGCGATGAGCTCGCTAAAATAATCGCGCTTTTCATTCGCGCTTACGGCAAGCTCTTTTTTCTGCTCGGGCGCTGCGGATTTGAGCTCGGAAAAAAGCGCTGTTATGATGCCTTTTTTGCCAAAAAGCTCCAAGCGCACGGCTTCCAGCTCGCTTAGGCTCGATGCGGCGTCGATTTTTGCTTTAATCTCTTGCAAATTCTATCCTTGTAGTTAAATTTAATGGCGCGATTGTAGTTAAAATTTGATAAAAGCTAGGTAAATTTGCGTGTTTGGATTTTTTGGCTATAATCGCGGCTAAATTTCAACCCTCATAAAAGGATCTAAAATGAACGTCTTCGAAAAGATCGTAAACGGCGAAATCCCGTGCAACAAAGTGTTAGAGAACGATGAATTTTTGGCTTTCCACGACATCAACCCAAAAGCGCCGATCCACATCCTGGCGATCCCTAAAAAATGCTACGAAAACTTCCAAGTAACGCCTCCCGAAGTGATGAGCAAAATGAGCGCTTTTATCCAAGAAGTAACTCGCAAAATGGGGCTTGATAAGAGTGGATACCGTCTTGTTTGCAACTGCGGCGAAAATGGGGGTCAGGAGGTGATGCATCTGCACTTTCATATCCTAGGCGGAATAAAACTACCGTGGGACCATGTCAGCGACCGCAATACCGAAGAGAATTTTTAAGACTAGAGCTTAATTCTATAAAAACTAAAATTCCGTGAAATTATAAAATTTTACGGAATTTGCGAAATTCTTTGAAATTTTTAAAATTCCGCTTCATTTATAAACACCGAAGTTTTAAAAATAATCAAAATAGTAAAACTACAAGCTAAAATTTATCATCAGACGCTAAAAAGAAATATAAATATCTTTTAGCAAATGCCACTCTTTAGCTACAAAGCCTTAGCTCTTAGAATTTTTACGGCTATGAAATTTGAAATCGACAAGAAATTTTAACGACACGGCAAAATTTTAAATTAGACCGAGCCTTATAAAAAGAGTTGTGTTTTTACATGGCGAATAAGTTAAATTTCGATGATATGAAATTTAAAACCTACATGAATTTTACTTTTAATGAGCGATTCTACTTCAGTTTTCAAGTAGAATTTAAAATTTTAGCGTGAAAATGTAATTTTAGAATTTTAAAATTTTTTGAAATTTCAATATTAGCTTTAATAGATTTTAGGGGCATGCGCCCCTAAAAATTTTGAAAGGATTTACGAGGATTATTTGCTTAGCATTGAGCTTAGCATCCATAGGCGTTTCTCATAATCGCCATAGTGATCCTGCGCGATGTTTGAAGTAGTATCGTCGCCCTCCGCTTCGGCTACCTCTTGAAGCTTTTTAAACTCTTCTACCAAATACTCGTAGGCTTTTTTGACGTTCTCAAGTACTTCGGTTACGCCGTAGCTGTCTTTTACGCTAATCGGAGCGTCTTTTGAAAGCTCAATTAGATCCTTAGCCTTAGTTACGGCCTTGCCACCTATTTGAAGCGCGCGCTCAGCCATATCGTCGAAAAGCTCGCCCATCTCGTCGTATGCTTTCTCGGTGTAAGCGTGAACCTGTGCGAATTGTAAGCCCTTAACATTCCAGTGATAATCGTGGAATGCAACAAAGAACGCATGAGCGTCCGCCTGAAGTTTGTTTAGTTGTTTTACTGTTTTTGACATTGTGTCTCCTTTATTTAAAATTGCTGTAATTATAGCAAGATTTGCTTAAATTATAATTATACTAAGTAATAAATTTTATCTTTTAGTGAAATTTTGAAATTAAATGGCTTTTAAATTTATCTACAATTTTTTTGAAATTTCAGCTATGCTGCATTATAATGCCGCATTATGAAAAACAAATTTATGATAACTATAACCGACCTTAACGGCTCTAGGAATTTTTTGCTTTCGCAAATCATCAAAAAGATCGCGTTATATTTGGTGCTATTTGTTTTTACCGTTTTCGTCACGGGTGCGCTATATATCAGGTATCTGGGCTCTAAAATCGATAGCCTTTCGCGAACCAAAACCGAGCTTAACGAGCTAAATCAAAAACTTCGCGACGGTATCGCGGCAAGTCAGATGGAATTTGAAGCCATCGAGGGTAAAATTTCGGATTTGGAGCATCAGTTTGGGCTTGATCCTGAGGAGGATGAGCGCGCGATCGACCGCCTATCTCACATCAAACCTACTTCCGAACAAGAGATCAAAGAGCGCGCGCAAAAGATCATCAACGAAAAATTCTCCGACGCGCTGATAAAAGAAATTTTTATGCAGATCCCAAACGGCAGGGTAATGCGCACTTATCAGCTCAGCGAGAAATTCGGCTGGCGCAACCATCCTATCTTAAAACGCAAGCAGTTTCACCCGGGCGTTGATCTACGTACGCCGCCTAAAACGCCTATCTACGCGCCTGCAGACGGTATCATCCAATACAGCGGCGCGGGTGCTACTGGCTATGGCAATCTAGTCGAGATTCGCCACAACTACGGCTTTACGACACGATATGCGCATTTGGATTCAAATTTAACTCGCAAAGTAGGCGAGTTTGTAAACAAAGGCGATCTTATCGCTTTTAGCGGCAACACCGGGCTTAGCACCGGCCCCCATCTGCATTACGAGATTAGATTTTTGCAGCTGCCACTAGATCCGCTAAATTTCATTAACTGGAACGAAAAAAATTACAAAGAAATTTTTACTAAGGAGGAAGATGTCCCATGGCAATCTTTAATAAAGGCGATGCAAACACCGCTCAAACAACAATAATCTCGTCAGGCACGCTCATCAAAGGAGAGCTGCACCTGTCGTGCATTTTGCATATTGATGGCAATGTCGAAGGCGACGTGATCTCCGATAACACCGTCGTCATCGGTAAAAATGGTACCGCGCGCGGCTCGATCAGGGCCAAACATATCGTAATCAGCGGCAAATTTTTCGGCAATATCGAAGCCGAGCTCGTCGAGCTGCTAGGCGGCGGTGTGCTCGTAGGCGACGTGCTATCGCAAAGCTTCGGCATCGAAGTGGGCGCGAAATTTAACGGAAAAAGTGCGGTAAGTGGCGGCGATCAAGCCCTAGTCATTGACGGCAGCGCAAGCGAAGACGTCAAGCTTATCGACAAAGCTCTAGGCGAATAAATCGCGCACGTTTGGAATTCTTGGAATTTAAAACGCTTTAGCTGACGGGGTTTTAGAATCCGATTGATATTGAAATTTTAGAATTTCTAGCCTTTGGAATTCTTAGAATTTTAAAGATTTTTATATTTGCGAGATCTTAGAGTGTCTTTAATCTTAAAATTTAGAATTTTAAAAAATTCCAAATTTTAAGATCCTCGCAACCAAAATTATTGAAATTTTTATATTTTAAAATTTTCAAAATTTTAAAGCTTAACTATGCTTAAAATCTCATAGTTACGTAAACCGTAAAACTCTAAATTCCAAAATTTTGCGCTTACACGGGGTTTTGAAATTTTGTTTGTAAGCCGGATTTTAAAATTCGCGCCCGACTGAATTTAAAATTTTAAAATTTCGCCGCAGAATAACGCATGAACGCAAAATTTCTGCTCGCACATACTTTAAAAGCTCGCGTAAGTTTCAAGTTTCGCAGAAGCTATGTAAGCAAGTATAAATTATCTACGTCGAATGTTTTGACTCGTTATATCTCTTTGTGCCGTCAGCTCAAAATATCCGAGTGGTGATAAATTCTGCGAGCTGAGCTAATTTAAGCCCATTATTAGATTAGTTATGTATAATGCAATTTCTTTTTGTGGACAGATGGGTGAGTGGCCGAAACCACACCCCTGCTAAGGGTGCAGCTTCTAACCGGGGCTCGAGGGTTCAAATCCCTCTCTGTCCGCCACTATTTTAGAATTTAAATCAATAAAATTTCACTTCCGTGATTCAATCGATTTTAGCCGTCTAGGATACTGCCTAAAAGCAGCACCGGCATCATTAGCGGCATTACGATGAGTCCTTGTATATCGGTATCCATTTTCGCATCGCGCTCGCTTTTGATCCCGCTATCGACCGCTATACGCGCGGGATACTCGATCGGCACGCTTAGGCGGTGCGATCTGCGCAGCTCGTCGTGATCTTTTAAGCGCTTAAAATATTTGCCTTTGATCAGATAAGAGTAGCGAAACGTAGAACTATACGCGGGCTCCAGCTGCTCTGGGTCGTCCATCAGCTTAGCCTGCACGGATAGCGGTAGATCGTATTTTACAAGCTCGATTTCATGCTGGATATACGCAGCATCGCTACCCTCGTTATATCTGTCGATCGTGAGCATGCTTACGTTGCGCCTTATCGCGTCTTTATTCAGCGACGCCAGACTTGCGACCTTGGCGCGCACGGCGCTAAGATTCGCATCAAATACATAATCGTAAATCTCACCACTCATACGCAGCTGACCGCCGGACGCCGCGCTCATAGCGATGATATGCTCGCGCCCTTGCATGTAGCCCGGCAAATTCTTACTCGCGCATCCGCTAAAAACTCCACAGCATAGTGCCAAAACCACGCCGCAAATCCAAAATTTCATAAACTTCCTTCGTAAAATTTAAAGACGGATTGTATTAAATTTTGCCTTAATGAGAGTGGAATTTTATGACGTGGCAAAATGGGATTCTGCGCGAAATTTCGCGACGGCGACGCGTAGAATTTCGCGCGGACTTTTATGAAATTCCGATGAGATTTCACAAGAACTGAAGCCGGAATGCGCGGAAGAGGTAAAAGAAGCACAAGAGCGCTATCGAGATTTAAAATTTTAAAATCTCGAGGAAATTTCGCGAAAGGAAGCGAGCCATTTGTGCGTCAAAAATTTAACCGTCATCGCGAGCTTGCTTTTAAATTTTAAAATTTTACGACAGGCTTTAGAATTTAAAATTCCAAAGCCCTTTTTGATATGCGGCGCGCTACTTTCGATTTGCGTTAGCAAGCATCAGCTTTATGCGGTTTTCCTGATTTACTGCGCTTGCGCCCGGGTCGTAGTCGATCGCGGCGATGTTTGCTTGCGGGTAGTTCTGTTTGATCTTTCGGATCATTCCGCGCGCGATGATGTGGTTTGGCAGGCAGCCAAAGGGCTGCGCGCACACGACGTTTTGTATGCCGTGACGCATAAACTCGACCATCTCCGCCGTCAGCAGCCAGCCCTCGCCCATCTTCACGCCATGACCGATGTAGCCATCGGCGGCGGCACGAACCTCGCTAAATGGGCTCGGCGCGCGAAATCCGAAGCGCTTCATCTGCTTAATCATCATGCGCTGGAAAAATTCCACTACTTTAGCGACCGCAAGCGAGCCGTAATACGCCGCGCCGCCCTTACCGTAGAGCTGCTTGTCGTAGACCGCATCGTAGATGCAGGTAAGCACGAAGTCCATCAGCCCCGTATTTACGGGCTCGGCGTTTTCGCGAATGAGGTAGGCGTTTAAGCCGTTGTTGCCGATGGGCGAGTATTTGAGATAAATTTCGCCCACGATGCCTACTTTTACTCGCGGCTTATCGTCGCGCTCGATTTTAGCGAACTGCGAGAGGATAAATTTGAAATTTTTCTTGAGATTGAAAAACGATCTTTGATCGGTCAAATTTTTGATCCGCTCGGCGCAGAGTTCGTAAATTTCATTCGTTTGATTTTTGATCTTTTCGTAGGGCTTGCACTGATTATACAGCCCCATCATCAAATCGCCGTAAAATATCGCGGCGAAGAGCTTTAGAAGCGATTTTTTGCCGAGGCTAAATTCATTCTCATCTAGCGAGCCGAAATTTAACGAAATCGCGGGGACGTAGCTAAAACCGCTGTCCTCAAGCGCTTTGCGAAGCAAATTTATGTAGTTGCTCGCTCTGCAACCGCCGCCCGTTTGGCTGATGAGAAGCGCTACTTTGTGCGTATCGAACTCGCCGCTTTTTAGCGCGTCGATAAACTGCCCGATGACGAGCAACGCGGGGTAGCACATATCGTTATGCACGCTACGAAGCCCCTCCTCGACGATATTTTGACGATTTTCGCCGAGCAAGACGCTCTTATAGCCCTCATCGCGCAGCACCCCCTGCATAAAGCGAAAGTGCGGATCGATCATCGTAGGGATTAAGATCGTGTGGGTCGCTTTCATATCTTTCGTAAATTTAGCAAACATTAGCGCGCATCCTTTCTTGCTTCTTGTTGCGCGCCTTGCCTTTCGCGCTCTATCATAGTCGCTTTTAGGCTACGCAGACGGATATTAACCGCACCTAGGTTCGTAACCTCGTCGATTTTAAGTTGAGTGTAAATTTTACCGTTTTGGCGCAGTATGTCGCGCACCTCGTCGCCCGTGATCGCATCGATCCCACAGCCGAAGCTGACTAACTGCACCAGCTGCATGCGCGGATATTTGCAAACTAGCTGCGCCGCGCTATAAAGCCTGGCGTGATAGGTCCATTGATTTAGCGATTTCGTGCGCACCTGCGTCAAAGGCAGCGAATCCTCGCTAAGAACTACAAATCCTAAGGAATTTAGATAGCGATCGATGCCGTGGTTGATCGTCTTGTCGATATGATACGGACGGCCCGCAAGCACGACGGCGCTAGCACCGCTGCTTTGTACCTCTTTTAGGGTCTCCTCGCCCTTGATTAGGACGGTGTTTTTATAATTTTGCAGCTCCTTTAGCCCCTGAAATACGGCATTTTTGATCGCATCGACATTAAATTTATACCCGGCGTCCGCAAGCTCGCTTTGCATCGTCTTTGCAAACGAATCCTGCATATTCAGATCCACGTGCGGATAGAGGAATTTTTTCTCCTCCAGCGCCCCTACGTTTGAGCGGATCAGCTCCGGATAATATGCGACTACGGGGCAGTTGTAGCAGTTCTCGCTGATATTTTCATCCAGGCTGTAGCTCATGCATGGATAAAAGATAAAATCCACATCCTTGTTTAAAAGATCATAGATGTGGCCGTGCACGCTTTTAGCCGGGTAGCAGACGGTATCGCTCGGGATGCTCTGGCTTGCCAAAAACAGCGTCTCTTTTCGCGGCTTTTGCGACAGCACGAGGCTCATGCCTAAATTTTCAAAAAATGCGCTCCAAAACGGGATCATCTCAAACATATTCAAAACAAACGGAATTCCAACCCGCGGCGCATCCTGCTTCGGTGGCTTGCGATATTTTCGCAAAAGCTCGTTTTTAAACTCAAATAAATTCGTAATGTCGTGGCGGATCTCCTTGCCTGCGCCGCGCTCGCACTTATTTCCCGAGACGAATTTAGTATCGCCGAAGTAGCTGATCGTAAGCGGGCATTTGTTCGTACAGAGCTTGCAGACGCTAAATTCGCTACGATGAGTGAAATTTTCAAGTTCTGCACGACTGATCATATCGGTACGCTCGTTTGCGTTATTTTTGGCAAAAAGCGCCGCGCCATAAGCCCCCATAAGCTCGCTTATGTCTAGACGGATCACGTCCTTGCCGAGCTCTTTTTCAAAAGCGCGCAGCACGGCGTTGTTTAAAAATGTCCCGCCCTGCACTACGATGTTTTGACCCAAATCGTCGGCATTTCGCACGCGGATAACCTTGTAAATCGCGTTTTTAATAACGCTGATGGCAAGACCCGCGCTGATGTCCTCGATCGTAGCGCCGTCCTTTTGAGCCTGCTTGACCGAAGAGTTCATAAAGACCGTGCAGCGGCTACCAAGCTTGGCGGGATGGGTCGCAAAAAGGGCTAAGCTTGCAAAATCTTTAATGTCGTAGCCTAAAGAATTTGAAAAGGTCTGTAAAAATGAGCCGCAGCCCGAGCTACACGCTTCATTTAGCACGATAGAATCAATATTGCCATCTTTAATAGAGAAACACTTGATGTCCTGCCCGCCGATGTCGATGATGAAATCGACCTTTGGATTGAAGTGGCGCGCGGCGCTATAATGCGCGATCGTCTCGACGATACCGTAATCGAAGCGAAAGGCGGTCTTAATGAGATCCTCGCCATATCCGGTAACGCCGCTGCCCTTGATCTTGATGCGACCCTCACAAAGATCGTATAACTCCTTAAGTCGCGGCAACAGGATGTCGACCGGATCGCCTTTATTGGAGGAGTAAAATTTATACAGCAGCTCGTAGTTTGCGCCCATAAGCACAACTTTGATCGTAGTGCTGCCGCAATCCACGCCCAAATACGCATCTCCGCTGTAGGTGTGGATATCCATCTTAGGCACGCTTGCGCGGGCATGGCGAGCGGTGAACTCGTCAAATTCCGCTCTGTCTTTGAAAAGCGGCGGCTCGGCTTCCAGCGCGGTTCTGTCGGGCTCCTTTTTTAAAAGTGCGATCGTTTCCTCTAAATTTAGAGTCTCGCCCGTATCCTTTGCGTACAGCGCGCTGCCGTAAGCCACGAAATAAGGCGCGATGTCGGGGAAGGTCGCGGTTTCGTCGGTGAGTTTTAGCACCTCTTTAAAGCGCGCCTGAAGGCCTTTTAGGAAAAATAGCGGGCCGCCCAAAAACAGGATATTTCCCTTAACCTCGCGCCCCTGAGCAAGCCCCGAGATCGTCTGCTCGACGACAGCGGCGTATATACTGGCGCTAATGTCTTCCTTGCGTACGCCTTGATTTAACAGCGGCTGGATATCACTTTTGGCGAACACGCCGCAGCGTGAGGCGATCGGGTAAATTTTATTAGCTGCAAAGCTTAGACGGTCAAGCTCCGTAATATCCAGATGCAAAAGATTGGTCATCTGGTCGATAAATGCGCCGGTACCGCCCGCACACGAGCCGTTCATACGCTCTTCAAGTCCGCCCGTGAGAAATAAAATTTTAGCGTCCTCCCCACCGAGTTCGATGACGACGTCAGTCTTCGGAAACATTCGTTTGACGCCGAGCGAGGTAGCAAAAACCTCTTGGACGAACGGAATTTTGCAATTTTTGGCGATGCCCATGCCCGCCGAACCCGCTATGGCGACGCTGAATTGCTCGCCTGCATAGGTTTTTTGGATTTGCAAAATTTTATCCAGCACCAGCTCCTTGGGCTTTGCCAAATGCCGCTCGTAGCTCTTGCTTAAAATTTCATATTTTTCGTTTAAAACTACCGTTTTAACAGTGGTTGATCCTACGTCAATGCCTAAAAAAATCACATCTTGCTCTTTACTGAATAAATTTTACTCGGCCGAATTCTCGAATTTAGCGCGAGTTTTCTAAATTAAAATTTGCATTTTATAGTAATATTTTTAAACGCAAATAAAATCAGGATATATTTTATCTTTTTCTATAGAAAAAGGCGATTTTTAGGTAATTCAAAATTAAAAATTTTAATGGAAAAGTTGTAAAATTTTAGATTTAATGCGAGTAGATTTTGCGCGAAATTTTTTAAAATCTCGCGCATTATAAAAGGAGCTACTTTTTTGAATTAGGAAGCGTAAATTTAAAAAGCTATTTTCTAAGTTCTTTGATTTTAGCCGCTTTACCGCGTCTGTCGCGTAGGTAAAATAGCTTCGCGCGGCGAACGCGTCCTTTTCTTAGAACTTCGATGTTTTCGATACTCTCGCTGTAGATCGGGAAAATTCTCTCTACGCCGACGCTATTTGCACCGATCTTACGAATGATGAAGGTCTCGCTTACGCCGTTTCCGCGGCGCGCAATGCAGGTGCCTTCAAAATTTTGAATTCTGCTCTTATCGCCCTCTTTGATCCTGATGGCTACCTTTAAGGTGTCGCCGGCACGGAAATCAGGCACACTTTTGCTTGTGATCTGAGCGTCCTCAAACGCTTGGATATACTTGTTTTTCATAAATTTCCTTTATTTCTGGCGATTTTTCGGTACATATCCGGGCGGAAGAACCTCGTTTTACATAGCGCCATTTGGTTTTTTAAATCGCGTATTTTAGCGTGATTACCCTTTAAAAACTCTGAAACTATAGGTAAATTTTCAAAAACATCAGGCTTTGTAAATGCGGGCGCCTCTAAAATTCCGCCTTCAAAGCTTTCTTCGACAAGGGAGCTTTCGTTGCCTAAAACGCCCTTTATGTTGCGGCTTATAGCATCACACATACAAAGCGTACCGAGCTCACCGCCGGTAAGGATGAAATCGCCGATGCAAAAAATTTCATCTACATATCTTTCGACTATGCGCTCATCGATCCCCTCGTAGCGTCCGCAGATAAAGCATAGGCTCCCCTCGCCGCTTAGACGCTTGGCATCGTTTTGGTTAAATTTTTTACCGGCGGGCGAGAGGTAGATAAACTTGGCGTTTTTAAATTTAACTCTTACGTGTTCGATCGTCCCGGAAAGCGGCTCCGTGCCGATCAAAAGCCCCGCACCGCCGCCGATCATATAATCATCTACTTTTTTATAGCGATTTGTCGTGAAATTTCGCGGGTTAAAAAAATGCGTCGAGATTATTTTCTTATCGGCCGCGCGTTTTAAAATAGAGTCCTCAAAATATGGCGCGATGAGATTTTCAAATAGAGAGATGAAGATAAAATTCATGAGTTTTCCAAAATCGCGCGCGCATTTTGTGTAAAAATTTTACGCTCGCTAAGCGAAATTTCTTTCACATAGGCGTCCACGTAGGGAATGAAAAATTCTTTCGGCAAAGCCTGCGAGATTAAGCTTTCATCCGTTTCTATCTCAAAAAGATAACCGCTTCCGATCTGCGATATGTTCTTTACGCGCCCTAAAATCGCGCCGTCTTCATAAATTTCAAGCTCGATAATATCGAAGTAAAAGAACTCGCCCTTTTGCAATTTGCAAAATTTCCGCGTGTCCTCTTTGCTTCGGTAAAGGATTTGGTTGGTTAAATTTGCCGCCGCTTCTACGCTTTCGTAATTTTTAAAAATAGCGCTAAAGTTTGCGCCGTTGAAGGATAGAATTTCTAAAATTTCGCCGTTTCGCAGATAAAATTTGGCGCCTTTTTTAAACTGAGAGGGGAAGTCGCTGCGATCAAAAATTTTAACCGCACCCTTTAGGCCGATAGTCCGACCGAGCTTCGCGACCTCTAAAAGATCATCAGGCATCTTTGGCTTTGACGGTAATTTTATAATTGATCGGATCTTTTGCTTTATAGCCGATGATGACGGTCTTTATGGCGTTTATCATTTTGCCGTCCTTGCCGATGAGTTTGCCGGTGTCGGCCTTGTCGGCATAGACGATGATCTCGGTAAAGTTTTCACCGACCCGCTTTTGCGTAGAGACGGACTGCGGATAGTCGGCGATCAACTTTGCGTATTCTTTTATAAAATTTTCTACCATTTTATTTGCTTGTGATTTGAGCGACCCTATCGCTTAACTTCGCGCCTACGCTCTTCCAGTATGCCAAACGCTCCGCGTCGAATTTGATATTATCACTCTCTTTTAGCGGGTTATAAAAGCCGATCGTCTCGATAAAGCCGCCGTCGCGTCTTTTTCTGCTATCCGTTACCACGATGCGGTAAAAAGGCTGCTTCTTTCTTCCGATTCTTGTAAGCCTAACAACTGTTGCCATTTTTTCTCCTTAAATTTTTGTAAGTTTTAGAACTTGCAGATGGCTAAAACTTAAACATCTGCAAACTCTACCGAGAGGCTATCTCGGTAAATTTTGCCTTTGAGCGATTGAGGCAAGCCCCTGCATGCCGCCCTTGCCCGAAAATTTCTTCGCAAGCTTTGAAGCGCCCGCAAACTGCTTTAAGAAGCGATTCACCTCCACCTGCGAAAGCCCCGCGCCAGCAGCAAGTCTGCGCTTACGCGAATTATTTAGCAGATCGGGGTTTTCGCGCTCTTTCGGCGTCATAGAGCTGATCATCGCTTTGATATGAAGTATCTCTTTTGAGTTTTCCAAATCGATATCTTTTATCTTATTCGCCATGCCGGAAAGTCCCGGGATCATGCCGATTAAATTTTTCATATTGCCGAGCTTTTTCACGCTTTCGAGCTGATTTACGAAATCGTTGAAATTAAACTCGCCCTTTTTGATCTTTTTGTTTAGAGCCTTCGCTTCTCTTTCGTCGAAAACGGCGCTTGTTTTCTCGGCTAACGTCGCTAAATCGCCCTCGCCCATAATGCGGCCGGTGATTCTATCGGGTATAAAGCCCTCCAGATCGGCCACCTTCTCGCCGGTTCCGATAAAGCGAAGCGGGATGCCAAGCTGCTGCGCGATACCAAGAGCTACGCCGCCTTTGGTATCTGCGTCAAATTTGCTTAAGATCACGCCCGTAAGGCCTAAAATTTCATCAAATTTAGCGGCCGTTTTAATGCCGTCTTGACCGCTCATAGCGTCCGCTACGTAAAAAATTTCATGCGGATTCAGAGCTTTTTTCATATCCGCAAGCTGTGCCATTAGCGCCTCATCGATCGCAAGACGTCCCGCCGTATCTACGAGCAGTACGTCATAAAGCCCGCTTTTAGCCTTGTTTAGCGCTTTTTCGGCAACCTTTAGCGGATCGCTCTCGCCCTCGATGAAAAATAGCTCGATTTCATTCGCCTCGCACAGCTGGCGGAGCTGCTCGACCGCGGCTAGGCGCTGCAAGTCGCACGCTGCGACTAAGACCTTTTTTTTGCGAAGTTTAAGATAGTTTGCGAGTTTTATCGTGCTTGTGGATTTTCCGCTTCCCTGAAGTCCCGTCATCAAAGCTACCGTAGGAGGCGTGCTAGCGAATACAAATCCCTGGCTACTGCCTCTAGGCGCCGTTAAAATTTTAGTCAAATTTGTCTTGATGGATTGTAAAAACGGCTTCTGCCCTATCGTACCGATACGAAGATCAGCTTCGACGAGCGCCAAAAAATCCTTTACGACTTTGTGGTGCACGTCGGCCTTTAAAAGCGCCTTTTTTAGCGTCTCCAAGGCGTTTTTTAAAGCTTTTTCGTCATCGATTGTTTTTAATTTATTGACCGCGTTTTTAAACGACTCGCTTATGATCTCAAACACTTTGATCCCTTATAAAATTTTTAAACTTGCGATGTTACCTAAAATTAACTTAAAAGCCATTGAATATCAGAGCTCTTTAGGAATTTCAAAGCCGAATTCGTTGAAGCTTTTACCTAGCGGAGCTTTAAATTTAAGCCCTAAAATTTCGGTCTCGTACGAGTGCAAAAACATCCGCTTCGCGCGGCTTTTAGCGTATTTTTCATCGCCTATTACGCCGAATCCCGCATTTGCCAGATGCACGCGGATCTGATGCGTCCTGCCCGTCTCGATCCGCACTTTTACGAGCGATTTTTTGCCGCTTACCATCAGCGGATAAACCTCGCTAAATGCGCTCTTACCGTTTGGCGAAATTTTAGAAAACGCGCCGCTTCTGGTCTTTATCGTCAAAATGGGCTCGTCAAATTTCATCTCTTCGCTCACGATCCCTTTTACGATCGCGATGTAGCTTTTCTTCACGCGCAAATTTTTAAATTCCGCAATCGCCGCATCGCGAAATTCTTCGTTCTTATACAGCAGCACGACGCCGCTGGTTTCCTTATCCAGGCGGTTTAGAAGCCCGAATTTATAGATTTTTTCCAAATTTTCGCTGCTCATAAAGGGCGGCTTATTGATCGCCAAAACGTTCTCATCCTCGTAAATGATCGCAGGTTTTGCAGGCTTCATCACGCTAAATTTAGTATTTTCGCCGAGCATCTCGCGCGCTAGAGCGATCTTTGCGCCGCGCGCGCTCACAAGCCCCGCGTCGATGAGAGCCTTGGCTTCGTTGTGCGATATATTTTCCTGCGCCGCTAACAGTTTGTAGGCTTTTTCTTGCATTAAATTCTTTCCTTGATTAAATTTTCTATCTCTTGTAGATCGCAAATTTTATCTATCCGCGTGCCCTTTAGCGGCTCTTTTAAAGCGCTTGAAATTTCATCCGCGTCGCACAGAGCGATGTTTCGTACGAGCGCATACAGCGCCTTTTGATTATAAAAAAATCGCCCGCTGATGATCGGTACGCCGAAGCTCGCCGCCTCGATCGGGCTATGTCCGCCGATATTGCGCAAAAAACTGCCGCCCAAGATCACGACGTTTGAAATTTTATAAAAGTTCGCTAGCTCGCCGAAGGCATCGAGCAAGATAAAATCGCTTTCAAGCCCTGCGCCGTCGCTAAATCGCTCAAAGCTAAGCCCATGCTCGCGCGCCCAAGCCTTGCAAATTTCACGTACCTTTTCGAAGCGCTCCGGATGCCTCGGCGCCAGGATGATTTTTAGCTTGTGCGGCGCGGCGGTCGAAGACGTCGTATTCGGTGCGGTAAAATTTAAAGACGCGCCGTTTAAAGGCGCCGTATTCGGCACGGCGAACCAAGCGTCGCTTGAAGGCACTGCGCCCGAAGAAGCTGCGTTTAAATTTACCGGCTCGGTCGAGCCCTGCTCGTCGCGAAGCTCAGCCCCAGGCAAGCTTCTATCGCCATGAGAGCCCGTTGCGCGCGGGTATTTTTCGGGCATATTTTGCGAACTGCGAAATTTTATAAAATCGTTTAAATTCGATAAAACAAGCTCCTCTTCGCCCTCGTGAGTGTTTGAGATCGTAAGCACGAAGCTATTTGCGGACGCGGCGGAATAGTCCTTCGTCGCAACGGCGATATTCGCGCTTTTCACGTTACCGGCGACCTTTATATTTTTTGCGCCGAGCTCCCGCAGCCGCGCCGCATCAAGCTCGCTTTGCGCAAGCACCAGATCGATATTTTCAAACACTTTGCGATAATAAAGCTTAAAGCGCAGATAGCTCGCGTACGAGCGATCGCTTATGCGCGCGTTTAGCAGGATCACGTAGCTTCCGCGCGATTTAGCGGAACGGATCAAATTTAGCCACAGCTCCGCTTCGAAAATCACCAGCACGCGGCTGCCTGCAAGCCAAAATGGAAGCCAGTTTTCAAACGGCAGGTAGCGAGAGTTCGGCGTGAGCGCACGCGCCGCGTCAAAGCCCGTCTGCGTGGTCGTGCTAAGCGCGACGCTCTCAAATTTAGAAATTAGCGGCGCAAGAGCGTTTACCTCGCCCAAACTGCAAGCGTGAAAGTGCACCGCAGCGGGGCTAAATTTAGGGTTTTTGTATAGAAAAAATCGCGCCTTCAGGCTCGTGCGGTATTTTTTTTTAAAGCTTAGGATAAAAATAAAAGGCGCAGCTACAAGCCACGCCAAAAACGCCAAGGCGGTGTAGATCACTCGGCTTCTTTATATAAAATTCTGCCGCAATACGGGCAGGTTACGATGTCGTCGCTTTTGATGACCGCGGAATAGGTCTTGTCGCTTATGCGCATAAAGCAGCCATAGCAGGCCTGTTTGCGCACCGGCGAGACCGCCGTGTTGCCCGCCCATTTGCGGATCTTTTCATAGAATGAGACGGTTTTTGGGTTCATCGCCTGCATTAGTTTATCGCGCTTGGCGTAGATCGCGCCGCGAGCGACTTCGACCTCGCCCATCTCGGCGCTTACCTGCTCCTGCAGGCTTTTTAGCTCGGCTTCAAACGCCTCTTGCTTTTCGCTCTGCTCTTTTACGAGCGCTTCCTTTGTGGCTACGATTTTTTCTAGTCTTTCGATCTCCTCGTTTGTGGCTTCGAGCTGCTCTTTTGCGATGTCCTCTTCGACACTAAGAGCCTTGATCTCCTTTTCGGTTTTTGCCGCGCCGCTTTTTTTGCCCGTGCTTTTTAGCTTGGACGAAAATGCGCTAAGCTGCGCGTTTGCTTGTAAAATTTGAGATTTTAGCTCGGCGATCTCCGCATTTAGAGTTTCGATCTGTTCTTTTGCGCCGTTTATTTCAGTGCTTTTTTTACTCAGCTTCTCCTGCGCGGCCTCGATTTTAGGCTTAAATCCGTCCAGCTGCTTATCGAATTCGCAAAGCTCTACCAATTGGCTTAAATATTTGTTCATCTTTTTCCTTTAATAATACGTAAATGGATTTTTTTGCTCGCTTATTATAACTTCAATTTCGCTTTTTTGCAAGAAAGGTGCGAGTGCGCGCCCAAAATAGCGCTCACTTTCAAAATGATTTATATCAATCAAACTCACGCCGTTTTCTAAATTTTGAAGCGCCGCGTGATATTTTATGTCGCCCGTAATGAAGCAATCCACGCCTAAGCTTTGATTTAGTTCGCTTCCGCTGCCGGTGCAAAGCGCGATATTTTGGATGAAATCTTTCGTCTTCACGGCGCGCAGATGCTCGATGCCAAGCTTGCGCTTTATCTGTGCGCACAGCTGCTCAAAGCTCAAATCCGCGCGCATGAAAACCAAAAATTCCCGCTCATCCGTAATTTCAAATTTTAAAATTTCGCGCGCTACGAATCCGTTTAAAACGTGCTTGTCAAAATTCGTATGCATCGCGATGAGAGAGATGTTTTTGCGGATCATCTCATAGATCAAATTTGCAGGATATAGCCGCGGATCGAGCGATTTTAGCGGGCTGAAAATCAGCGGGTGGTGCACCACGAAAAGCGAGCCCGCCTCAGCCTCGCGCACCAGCTCGCTAGTAACGTCGAGGCTTAGATAGATTTTTGAAATTTCATCATCCAAGTTTCCGAGCATTAGCCCGCTATTATCCCACGCCTCCGCGTCGCAAAAAGGCGCGGCGGCGTTTAAAATTTCATAAATTTCGCCCGTTTTCATAAATCCTACTTTGCGCTTTCATCCGCTTTGTCTGCGGTGTTTTGCTTGCCGTGGGCGTTTTTTAAATTTGTGCCTGCCGAGTTTGCGGGCGCCGAGACACCCTCTTTAACGCCGCATTTCTCGCTCTTTCCCCTCTCATTTGCCGCGCCGCCGTCTTTACCGCTTTTTTTATCACTGCACGTTGCGGCGTCCAGCTCGGCGACATATTTTTGCGGATCTGCATAGCAAAGCGCGCAGTTTTTGGCAAGATCGCGGATCTTTAAAATATAATCCTGCCTCTGCGTGACCGAGATTGCTCCGCGCGCGTCAAGGACGTTGAACGTGTGTGCCGCAAGCATGCAGTAATCATACGCGGGAAGCGCCAGGCCGTGCTTTAGGATACTTTTGCACTCGCCGAAGCAGTTTTCAAACTGATTAAAAAGCATTGCGGTGTCCGCGAGCTCGAAGTTGTATTTGCTAAACTCAAACTCGCCCCTTTTATGCACATCGCCGTAGGTTACGAGCCCCGCCTTGTCGTCCCAGACGATGTCGTAAACGTCGTCTTTGTTTTGCAGATACATCGCCAAGCGCTCAAGCCCGTAGGTGATCTCGCCGCTTATGAGCTCACACGTGATGCCGCCTACTTGCTGAAAATAGGTAAACTGCGTCACCTCCATGCCGTCCAGCCAAACCTCCCAGCCAAGCCCCCAGGCTCCTAGCGTCGGGCTCTCCCAGTTGTCTTCTACGAAGCGGATATCGTGGCTTTTAAGATCTAGCCCGAGCTTTTCCAAACTTTTTAGATAGAGCTCTTGGATATTATCCGGGCTCGGTTTTAAGATCACCTGAAACTGATAATACGCGCCGAGGCGGTTTGGGTTTTCGCCGTAGCGCCCGTCTGTGGGGCGACGCGAGGGTGCTACGTATGCCGCGCGCCAAGGTTTGCTTCCTAGGCTGCGCAAAAAGGTAGCCTGATGATAGGTGCCTGCGCCCGCGGGCATATCGTAGGGCTGAACGAGCAAGCAGCCCTGCTCGTGCCAGTAGTTTTGAAGCGTCAAAATAATCTGTGAAAACGTCATTTTTATCCTTTTATCGATATGTAAATTTCAATTTTATCTTCCGAGTGCTTTTCAAAGTCTATTTTAAAGGCTCTTTGAAGCTTCGAACTTTCAAAAAATTTCCAAATTTCAGCCCAGTATTCGCCAGTTCTCGTAGGCTCGTTCGCAAAATCAAAAACCGCGTAATCGCCCGCTTCGATATGTAATTTTTCGCAGGTTTCATCGCGCTCATTTTTGCAGCACTGCTTCGCGGATTTGCAAGCTTCGTCGTGGCTTTCTTTATGGTGCTGTTCTTTCGAGCAAGTACCTATTAGCACGGAGTATTCGCCCTGCGCGCCGTTTTCATAGTCGTAATACGCAGCATAAATTTCGTTTTTCTCGGCGCTGCTTCTACTAGCGTTAAATTTTAAAAACTCGCCCCACAAATTTGCGATCACCCCTCGCCCGCTCATCTCATCTGCGTTGTTCGTGCGAGTCTTTGGCTCACAAATTTCAAAGCCTTCGCGCAATTTTAAAATTTTCATAGATTAATCTTCAAGCAGCACTTCGATCTGCTCGGAGTCCTTTTTTAGCGCCTCCGCTTTTGCGGCGCGATCCGCCTTTAGCTTCGAGCTTAGCACCTCGTCGCTTAGAGCTAAAATTTGTACCGCCAGATACGCCGCGTTTTTTGCGCCCGCCTTGCCGATCGCAAGCGTCGCGACGGGGATGCCCGCAGGCATCTGCACGGTCGAATACAGCGCATCTACGCCGCCAAGCGCGCTGCCGCCGAGCGGGACGCCCAGCACCGGCTTGGTCGTATTCGCAGCGACCGCTCCAGCAAGATGCGCCGCCATGCCCGCCGCACAGATAAAAACCTGCGCACCCTTTTTCTCGGCGTCCGTGACGTATTTAGCCGTGCGGGCGGGGCTTCGGTGTGCCGAAGATACGATCATCTCGTACGGTGCGCCGAATTCGTTTAAAATTTTAGCCGCCTCGTAAACGACCTCGTAATCGCTCTTTGAGCCCATTATTATAGAAACAAATTTCATTCCATCTCCTTTCTTAAAAAGCAAAACTCCGCGAGCTTCGCAGGCAGCTTAATCTCATTTAGATTGCCGCTGTGAATCTCGCTAAATTCCTTACCGCTGCGGCTTTGCAACCTCTTAAATTTCAAATATGGCTTGCCGTCAAGCTCGTAAATTTCGCCGATTTCATTATCGCAAGCGCAAATTTTAAGGCCGCGCGGAGCAAAAATTTCATACGAAACGCCTGGCAAAATTTTATCTTTGACGCTTATAAACTCGCCGTCCTGCGAGATCGCGCAGACCTGATGCGTGCCAAGCTCGATGCTGCGGTCTAAATTTTGCGTATCCTCTCGCTCGTACGGGCGCTTTATCAAATATCCGTCGCTAAAGCCGCGGTTTTTAAGCGTCGCGATCTCGCGCTCGTAAACGCCGGCCTCAAATTTATCGCCCGCGGCATCGTCGATCGCCGCGCGGTAGGCATTTGTAGCGCACGCGACGTAGTATTCGCTCTTAGTGCGCCCTTCGATTTTGAAGCTGTCGATCGCGCCCGTTTGCATGATCTTTTGCACGTGCGAAATGAGGCTAAGATCCTTCGCGTTCATTACGAAAGTGCCCTCCCCTTCGCGCTCTTGCAAGCGGAAAAGCGCGCTGGTTTCGGGATTTTTCGCGTAAAGCTCGTAGTTAAATCTACAGTCGTTCGCGCAGCTTCCGCGGTTGCTGAAGCGTCCGCTTTGCACCGCGCTAACAAGACAGCGCCCGCTGTATGCGAAACACATCGAGCCGTGCACGAAAATTTCGATCTGCAGGTTTGGAATTTTTTCTTTAATCTCTACGGCGTCTTTGAGCGTCATCTCCCGCGCCGCGACGATGCGAACGGCGCCCAGCTCCGCCCAAACCTGCGCGTCGAGATAATTTAGCACGTTAGCTTGGGTAGAGACGTGAATCGGGATTTCTGGAGCTACGGCTCGCGCGAGGCTCGCGACGCCCAAAGTGGCGATTAAAACTCCATCCACGCGCAGATCGCGAAGAAATTCCAAATGCCTTTTGATGTTTTCAAGCTGGCCGTTGGTCGCAAAGCCGTTTACGGTCGCATAAAGCTTCTTGCCGCGTTCGTGCGCGTACGCGACGCCTTTTGCAAAGCTTTCCTTACTAAATTCCTTCGCGCTTCGCTGGCGCAGCGAAAATGAGCCCGTGCTTGCATACACGGCGTCCGCGCCGTAAGCCAGGGCGATTTTTAGTTTCGTTAAATTCCCAGCAGGAGCTAAGAGTTCGGGTTTTTTCAAATACATTCCTAGTGATTTTTTAAGCGCGATTTTACTACAATTTAGCCAAAATTTTATTTAAGGAGCAGTTGATGCGAGCCGATCTACACAACCACACCTATCTTTGCAACCACGCTAACGGCGAGCCGCGGCAGTATTTGGAAGCGGCGATCGCACGAGGCATAGAAATTTTCGGCTTTGCGGATCACGCGCCGATGAACTTCGATCAAAAATACCGAATGAGTTTCGAGCAGATGGAGCTTTACGAGCGGATGATTAGGGATCTGCGAGATGAGTTTAGCGGGCGGATCGACGTGCGGCTGGGATACGAGGTCGATTTTATGACGAAAAAAGAGCTAATGGATGAGCGGATTTTCGCGCGCGAGGTAGATTATCTCATCGGTTCGGTGCATTTTTTAAACAACTGGGGCTTTGATAACGAGGAATTTTTAGATCAGTGGAGCGGGCGCGAAATAGACGACGTTTATCGCGAATACTTTGCGCTGATCTGCGCGCTGTGCAAAAGCGGCAAATTTGACATTTTAGGGCATATGGATCTGATTAAAATTTTTAAATTTACTCCAAAAAAAGATATCAGAGTTTTAGCAGGCGGCGCGATAAATGCGATCAAAAAAAGCGGCATCGTCGTGGAGCTAAACTCCGCGGGGCTTCGCAAGCCCGCAAATGAAATTTATCCGAGCGACGCGCTTTTAGAGGTGCTTGCGGATGCAGACGTGCCGATCACGCTTGGCTCGGATGCGCACTCGGTTGCCCAAGTAGCGCTAAATTACGATAAAATTTATGCCAAAGCGCGCGAGTTCGGCTACGAGCGGATCGCCGTTTTCAAAAACCGCGAACGGCAGTTCGTAAAGCTGGCGTAAATTTTAACGGCAGCCGCTCTCTGCTAAATTTTAAAAGGCACGGACGGCGAGAAATTTTAAAATTTCAAAAGCTTCGGCGGCGTGAAAATTTCAAATTTCAAAAACTTCGATGGCGCAAAATTTTAAAAATCGCGGCGCGCAAAACGGCGCAGATAAAGTCGAATTTCAACTAAATAATGTTAAAATCCGCCATTAAATTTAGCCCAAATACGGGCGGAAAAAAGGAAAAAATATGGGAAAATTTGTTAATGACGTGAAGGAATTTTTTAAATTTTGCGATGAAAACGAGGTCGAGTTCGTGGATTTTAGATTTACCGATCTAAAGGGTACCTGGCACCACGTCGCTTACAACTACAAGCGCCTGCCGAAGGACTTCGCCGACGGAATTCCATTTGACGCAAGCTCGGTAGCGGCATGGCAGCCAATCGATAAATCCGATATGATGCTAAAGCCCGACGTGCAAACGGCGTTTTTGGATCCGTTCACCGCGGACGTTACGATCATCGTCATCTGCGACGTTTACGATATCTACAAAAACGAGCTTTACGAAAAATGCCCGCGCTCGATCGCTAAAAAAGCCGAGCAGTTTCTACAAACCACGGGTCTTGGAGATACCTGCTATTTCGGGCCGGAGAATGAATTTTTCGTTTTCGACGATGTAAAGATCATCGACGATATGAACTGCGCGATGTTTAAGGTAGATACCGAAGAGGGGCATTGGAACAGCGGCAAAAACTACAAAGACGGCTTTAATAGCGGCCACCGCCCGGGCGTAAAGGGCGGCTACTTTCCCGTCCAGCCCGTCGATTCGATGGTCGATCTGCGCGCCGAGATGCTAAAAGTGCTAGAACAGATCGGGCTTGAGACCTTCATCTGCCACCACGAAGTAGCGCAAGGACAAGGCGAGATCGGCGTCAAATACGGCACTCTCGTCGAGGCCGCCGACAACGTGCAAAAATACAAATACGTCGTAAAGATGGTCGCGCACCTAAACGGCAAGACCGCGACCTTTATGCCAAAGCCGCTCTACGGCGATAACGGCAGCGGAATGCATGTACACCAATCAATCTGGAAAAAGGGCAAAAACACCTTTTACAAAAAGGGCAACTATGCAAATTTAAGCGACGCGGCGAGGTGGTATATCGGCGGCGTGCTAAAGCATGCGCGCAGCGTCGCGGCGTTTACGAATCCTAGTACCAACAGCTATAAGCGCCTAATCCCGGGCTTTGAGGCGCCATCCATTCTAACTTATTCTAGCCAAAACCGCTCCGCTTCGATCCGCATCCCTTACGGCAGCGGCGAGCACTCGGTGCGCGCGGAAATGCGCTTTCCTGATAGCACGGCGTGCCCGTATTTGGCGTTCGCGGCGATGCTGATGGCTGGAATCGACGGTATCAAAAACAAAACCGAGCCGGTGGGGCCGATGGATGAAAATTTATTCAAGCTGCACCTTGACGAAATCCGCGAGCGCGGCATAGAGCAGCTTCCGCACACGCTTCGCGGCAGTCTAGAGGCAGTGATCCGCGATAACGAGTATCTGCGCCCGATAATGAGCGAGCTTTTTATCGAGACCTATCAGCATTTTAAATTTGAAACTCAGGTTTGGCCTTACGAGGCGCGCCCTACGCCGTTTGAGTTTGCGACGAATTATTCGTGCTAAGACGGGCTTATTTTATGCCGCGCCGCCCGATTTTTACGAGACGGTGCGGCATAGAGCCTTGGAATTTTAAAATTTCGCCGCGCGCGAGCTTTTAAAATTCCGTCGCGCGAACTTAGATACCGCCCGTGAAGCTTCAACTCTTTTACCGCAAACGTGAAATTTTATACTTTCTGCTCATTTTGCTTGGAATTTTATCGCTAAATTTAGGTCTTAAATTTTATGAATTCAGAGAATTTCGCGCGAAAAACTACGCTTTTTACGACGCGCAAATTTTAAACGCTTACGCCAAAACGAACGAGCGCGGCCGCACCTACACGGTGCTAAAGCTCAAAACGGCGGATTTCACTCTCTACACGACTGCTGGACTCGGGCGGGAATTTCACCGCTTCGCTCGCGTAAATATCGGCATCGTAACGAAAAACGTAAAATTTTTAGATTTTTTAAAGCAGCGCTTTTACGCGCCAAATTTTAAAATTTCAGCCGAGACCGCGCCCTCCGGGGCAAAATGGCGCGCCATAGAGTTCGTCCGAGCCCAGCACGAAAATGAGATGACGGCGGATCTTTACTCCGCGCTGTATTTTGCGACCGAAATTTCAAAACCGCTGCGCGCTAGCGTGACGAACTGGGGCATAGCGCACATCATCTCGATCAGCGGCTTTCATCTGGGCATCATCTTTAGCACGGTCTTTCTGCTCGCAATGCCGATCTACCGCTATTTTCAGGATCGCTACTTTCCGTACCGCAGCGCCAAGCGCGATCTTAGCGTCTTTGTGATCGTGCTGATGAGCGGATATCTCTTCGTGCTTGATTTCACGCCGAGCTTTCTGCGCTCGCTTGTGATGTGCTGCGTGGGGTTTTACCTCGCGATGCGAAATTTCTATGTACTTAAATTTACGAACCTTTTTCTCACCATCGCGCTTCTGCTTGCGTTTTTCCCGCACCTAGCCTTTTCGATCGGATTTTATTTCTCCTGCCTCGGCGTGCTGTATATCTTCCTCTACCTGCACCATTTCGCGCCTAAATTTAAACTCTGGCAAAACGTCATACTTTTCAATCTCTACGTTTGGCTCAGCATGAACGTAGCGGTCTATTATTTCTTCCCGACCGCTTCGCTACAGCAGCTTAGCGTCATGCCGCTGGGATACGTTTTCGTGATCTTTTATCCGCTAAGCATATTTTTGCATCTATTAGGTCTTGGCGGCGCGCTCGATACGCCGCTGCTTGCGTTTTTAAACTTTGCTCTACCGAGCTTTCAGGCGCAAATTTCGCCGCTTCTTTTCGCGCTCGCAAACATCTGCGCGCTTGCTGCGATTAAGCTTCGCTACGCAGCAGTTGCGTGCGCGATAATCGGAATTTCGCCGATATTTTTTATAACGTAGCGCGCGAAAATTCCAGTGGGAATTTTATCCGTTGGAATTTTATGCTAAAATCGCGCTTCAAATCTCACAAAGGATCAAAATGTTTATTGCAAACCTCACCTACGTTAAAGAAATTAGCGAAATCGATCGCTTCATCAACGAGCACAACGCGTTTTTAGACCGATTTTATGCGGCAAATAAATTTATCTGCTCGGGGCGCAAAGTCCCTCGCACCGGCGGCATCATCTTAATCAACGCCAAAGACCGCGCGGAGCTTGATGAGATCATCGCGCAAGATCCGTTCTTTCAAAACGGCGTCGCAAAATACGAGATCATAGAATTTACGCCGACGAAATTTGCGCCCGAGTTTTGGAGGCTTTTCGGCGAATAGACGGCGCGGGTTAAATTTTAAAATTTACGCGCTTAAACACGCCTCTGAAATTTAGCCGTTTTGCGCGCGAGATAAAATTCCCGCTAAATTTAAAAGCCGGTCGCGGCGGTAAATTTAGATAAGCTTAAAACCGAAATTATGCAAAAACGGCTAAATTTAAAGGAGATCGGGTGCTGATAAAACTGCGGCTCGCAACGCCGCAAGATGCGGACGCGCTGCTTGAAATTTACGCGCCTTACGTAAAGCAAACGGCGATCAGCTTCGAATACGACATGCCCGGCGCCGCGGAATTTGCGGAGCGCATCGAGCAAACGCTGCAAAGATACCCCTATCTGCTCGCTTACGTAAGCGATGAGGCGACAGGCGCAAACGATGAGCGAGATGAAAATTTTAAAATTTCTGCGATCGCGGCGGGCGCAGGAAGTGAAATTTTGCCCGCAGGCGAGGCGCGAGATCGCACAAACGCCGCGATGAAACAAAATGGCGC
>NZ_CALJPC010000015.1 GCF_937981295.1 uncultured Campylobacter sp. | reverse complement strand
GAGCCGATACTATCTATGATCGCCGCGGCAACGATACGATTAAATTTAAAGAGGGAATCTCTTTAAATGATCTAATCGTAAAAAGAGCTGACAAGAATATCGATAACCTTGAAATTTCTATCAAAGGAACCGAAGATAAGATAACTATAAATAATACTTATTGGAGCGGAACTGTTTATGAGGGTGGCATGATAGAGAATTTCGAATTCGCAGACGGAACCAAACTATCTTTTAGCGAGCTTGAAAAGCAGACTATGTTTAATGGAACCGATGGCAACGATATTATCCATGGCGCCAATGCTAATGATGAAATCCACGGAGGAGCCGGAGATGATACTATTATCTCTAATAGCGGTGATGATATCCTTTATGGTGAAGTCGGCAACGATACTCTTTTTGCGGGAAGCGGAGATGATATCCTTTATGGTGGTGAAGGCAACGACAAGCTTTATGGACAGGACGGTAACGATAATTTTTACGGTGGTAATGGCGACGATACTCTTTATGGAGATAACGGTAACGATATCTTAGAGGGCGGAGCAGGCAATGATCATCTAGAGGGCGGAGAGCACGATGATACTTATGTTTTCGGAAGAGGAGATGGAGCCGATACTATCTATGATCGCCGCGGCAACGATACGATTAAATTTAAAGAGGGGATAAACAAAGAAAACATCACCTTCCAAAGAGTTGCTAATGATTTGGTTCTAAAATACGGCGAAAACGACACCGTCCGTATAAATAATCAATTCGGCGGCTCGTCTATCGAGCAGATCGCGCTTGCTAGCGGAGAGTATATCACTGCTAGCAAGATAAATAAGATCATCGAAGATATTAACGCTTACGCTTCCAATAACGGTATGAGCAATATCTCGATTGATGATATGAAAAATAATCCGGATATCATGCAGATGTTTGCGAGCGGCTGGGGGAATTAATCGCCCCCCGCCCCCGTCTACTCTAACCCAGGGCTGCGCGCTCTCTCAATGCTACATGTTGCTCTGCTAACGACTACTCGTAAAACGCCGCCGGTTGCTCGCAAAAGCTACCGGCGGTGACAATCCTGCCCCTCGCAGAGATATTGTTCGCTTGGATTGCTGTCGTCCGCTAGGATAAAAAACATCTCAGATGAAAAGTAGCTGTTCAAACGGTGTGCCCAACCAGGTGAGATAGCTAATCGCTCGGACAAGGGCAGCTCTGTTGAACTACATTTGGCTGGAGGCTCGCCTGCTAGAATGAACGGCAGCTCAAGATAGAGGCAGTAGCTATCCACCCTGCTTCGGCACTACATTAAAAATTTATCAAGAGGACGTCCTTGCTTGCGTTAAATTTAAAGTGAGGTCGCGCTAGGACAGACAGGATAGGCAGTCGCTCAAACGAACAGTGTATTTGAGCAGAGACTTATCCACTATGGTAAATAGCCGCCTACCTCTCTCTTCCTATCCTACCTTACGCTAAGTCCTTCGTCTAGGTATTTGATGACGGGGTAGATAAATAGCTCTATTACGCGCCGTTTGCCTACTTTTACTTCGGCAGTTACGCTCATACCGGGCTCGATCTCTTTCTTAACGCCGTCTACTATTAAAAAAGTAGAATCGGGTCTAATCTTTACTTCGTAGATCTCTCCCAGCTTCTCATCGTTTATCGCATCGTTTGCTATGTGGATTAGCTTGCCTTCTAGCTTGCCGTATTTTTGAAAGTCGAAGGTCTGAACTTTAATGGCTACACTTTGATTGTTTTCCAGATAGCCTATGTCTTTATTAAGCACGTTTGCTTTGATGATCAAAGGCTTATCGCTAGGCACTATAGAGATTAAATTTTCTTGATTTGTGATGGCGGTTCCTTGCGTATTTACAAGTAGCTTTCCCACGAAGCCGTCAACGGGAGAGGAGATGATCTGCTGTCTGGTTTGAAACAAGATCGCATTGATCTCCGCTTTTAGCGAGCTTGCTTCCTTCTGTTTGGCTAGCATCTCATCGAGCCATTTAGATATGCTTTGGCTTTTAAAGGCCTCCAGCTCTTTAGCTAGCTCATCTAAATTCGCTCTTTGCTCGGCAAGCTTTTCTTTTGAAATTTTAAGATTGGAGTTTAGCTCGATTACCTTGGATTTGAGCTCATATAGATCCTTGCGCGCTATTATATCTTTTACTTTGTTTAGATTGTTTAGTCTTGCTTCATCTATCTTTAAAATTCCGCTTAGCCTCTCGACTTCTAAATTGGTGGAATTTATCCCCATTTGCAGCGCTTGCATTTTTAGATTATAGACATTTATGCTCTCTTCGTAATTTGATTTTTGCGTATTGTATAAGCTCAGCTCATCGGCGCTGATATTGGCGTCCAAGCTTTTACCCGAGCTTAGAGCGTCGAGCCTTTTTATCGAGTATTCAAGTAGAGCTAGGCTTTCTTGCTTGGTGGATAAATTTACCGTAGAGACGCTAGGATCGATTAAGATTAGATGATCGCCCTTTTTTACTCTATCACCCTCTTTTACTAAAATTTTAGAGACGACGCCGCTTTCGAGCGATTTTAAAATTTTGATCTCGCCGTCGGGCACGACCTTGCCGTTAGCGCTTACTACGATATCAACTTTAGCAAATACCATCCACAGCACGGCAAATATCAAAGCCCCGCAAGCGATCCATAAGATAGATCTTCCTAAAGGGTTTTGCGGAGCGTCCTCTATCTCGATTAAAAGAGGCTTAAACTCGTTTGAATCATCCTCTATTCTTTCAAAAATTTTTAGCATTGTTTGCAACTTTAATCTAATAAATTATTTCATAGCATGGCTATTGCGTTTAAATATCGCTAATATTTTTATGGCGCCTTTGCTTGCGCGAAACGGCACCGTATAGCCTTTAAAAACCAGATCTCTAGTATCTTTACGATTTAGCTTAGGATTTTTTCTAAAACTATACGGGCGATTTGGAATGTCTGAAATTTTAACAATCAAATCATCCGCAAACTTAGCCGCCCTTTCGGGACTATCCTGCGCGATAAACATAATAATTTTATCCAAATCATTAAGGAATTCTTCGCTGTAGACAAGCTTCATATCTTAGGCCATTTTTTTAAAAAGCTTATTTAGGTGCTCCAATAGTTCCTCATGCGAGTGGTATTTCAGCTCGCCTCTATCGTCGGCATCCGAAATTTCCATAAGTCTAGCTTCATCCTGCGGGCTTAAATAATCGGGCTCATTATAGCTAATAACGGCGGTAGGATCATTTGCGATTATATCCTCTATGGCTTTAAGCGTTTTAGCGTTTGACGTTTGAATATTTATTGATGCAAGCATAGTTTATCCTTGTAGAAATCTAATTGAATTATGCCATAAATTTATAATAAAGCTCTTAAAGGCGGCGGCGCGCAATAAATGGGTTTAAATTTAAAAGCGCTCTTGAGTTAAATTTTATCCCGCCCTGCCCTTCGACCTACCCTAGCTGCTTATCGTATAGGCTCTTGTAGTAGCCGCCCAGAGCCATTAGCTCCTCGTGCTTTCCGCGCTCTACGATCTCGCCCTTATCAAGTACTAAAATTTCATCGCAATTCTTGACGGAATTTAGCCTATGCGCGATAATGATGAAGGTTTTTCCCTTTTTGATCTCGCTTAAATTTTTATTTATGATGCTTTCACTTTCATAATCAAGCGCGGAGGTCGCCTCATCAAAGATCAAAATTTTAGGATTATTTATGAGCGCTCTAGCGATTGCGATGCGCTGTTTTTGTCCGCCGCTAAGGCTTGAGCCGCGCTCGCCTACGAAGGTATCGTAACCTCCCGCAAGCTCTGCGATAAAATCATGAGCGCCTGCGATCTTGCTAACCCTGATGATCTCCTCCATACTCGCTCCGCTTGCGGCAAAGGCGATATTTTCTTTGATACTGCCGCTAAATAGATAGTTTTCCTGAAGGACTACGCCGATGTTTTGCCTCAAAAGATATGGATTTAGATGTCTGATATCTATGCCGTCGATATAAACGGCGCCCGAGCTTTGCAGATAGAGCCGCTCGATCAGCTTTGTGATAGTGCTTTTGCCGCTGCCGCTTCTACCGACTATGCCTACGCTTTTGCCGGGAGCGACGTGAAAGCTGATATCTTTTAGTACCAAATTTAGATCCGGTCTATATCTGAAATTTACGGCGTCAAATTTTATATCCCCTTCTATATTATTTAGCGCGATCGGCTTATCGGTGCTCTGCTCGGTTGGAGTATTTAATATATCTCCTAGCCTATCTACGCTAAGAAGGGCTTGCTGAAACTCATTCCAAAGACCCACGAGCCTCATTACAGGAGCGCTAAATTGCCCCGCAAACATCTGAAAGGCGATGAGCTGACCGACGCTCAGCTTGCCTTCGATCACAAGCCCTACGCCGAAATATAAAATGCAAAGCGTCATAAGCTTTTGCAGTGCGGAGGCAAAGCCGCTTGCGACATTGCTTAAATTTGAAAGATTAAAAGATGAGCGGACGTATCTGCCTAGATTTTCCTCCCACATCTTTTGCATACTGCCCTCAATCGCTAGAGATTTTACTGTCTGCATTCCGGTTACTGCTTCTACTAGATAGGAGTTTGAAGCGGCTCCCATTTGAAATTTATCCTCTAGCCTCTTTCTAAGCACGGGGGTAATGAAAAAGTAGATCGCAGCAATTACGCTTATAAATGCGATTGCAATTAGCGTGAGTTTAATGCTGTAAAGCAGCATCATAAAGACAAATACGAAGCTAAATAAAATATCAAGTAGCACGCTTACGCTTTTATTTGCGATAAACTCTCTTATGCTATCTAGTTCTCGCACTCTAGCTACTATGTTTCCAACCTTGCGGTTCTCAAAGTAGGTCATCGGAAGCAGAGCCAAATGGCTAAAAAGCTCGCTTCCTAGCCTGGCGTCAATTTTAGTAGTAGTGTGCGCGAATATATAATTTCTACTTAGGCTTAAAAGCATCTCAAATATGATGGTCGCCAAAAATGCAAATGCAATGACATTTAGCGTGCTAATGCTATGATGAGTTAAAACCTTATCGAGCACCACCTGCGTAAAAAGAGGTGTAACAAGACCGAAAAGCTGCATTATAAATGAGGCCAAAAGCACTTCAAATACCACTCTTTTAAAGCTTAACATCCGCTTGTAAAACCAGGCAAAGCCGAATTTGATCTGAGAATTCAGAGTTTTATGAGCTAACACTATAAACTCGCCGCTACAAAGATCAAATAGTTCGTTCGCGCCTAGCTCTTTTACGGAATTTCCGCCGTCAAATACGATAAATTTAATAGCTGCTTCTGGCTCTTGTGAAGATTTGGATAGAGGGGATTTGGATGAGCGGGGAGCTTTAGCCTCTTTGGCGGAGGAATGGGATGAGTTTGCAGAGGATAAAGACGGCGTATCTTTGGAATTTGCGCTATTTATATCAGCTGCTGTCTTGTTAGTATTTGCCGCTTTAATATCCGCTTTACTTTGTTGCTCGATCTTTAGGACGTTAAAATAGCTTCCGTCCTTTTTCTGAAGGATAAAGGGAGGCTTATATCGCATCAAATTTGAAAGATTTAGCTTTTTGATTTTAGCCTTAAACTCGCAATGCTTAGCCATACGCACCAGCTCTTCTATCTGCGGCTCCTCGCTGCTTAGCGCAAATTTATTTATAAGCGCCTTGGCATCGAATGGGATATGATTTACGGCGGCTATCAGACCTAGCGAGCCCAGGGCGGTTTGCATCGGATACCTTTGAGTGAAATTTGAAAGAATTCTATTAAGTCTATTTGAAACGGGGCTTAAATTCGGAAGGAATTTTAAAGAAATTTAAGAGATTGAGAGAATTTGTGAAACCAATAATAGTACGGTGGGAATGAATAGCTAGGAAAGCGCTAAAAATTTAAGAAGCCGCTTTAAAACAAAGCTTGGAAATATTTTATAAAGCTTAAGCATACTTTTATAAATACGGCTATATAATCCGCAACAAGGGATAACAAGAAAAGGACTGATATGAAATTCTACAGGTCTATTAAATTTAAAGCCTTGGCAGGCACGCTGCTTCTTATAATAATACTTTGCGCCGCATTTATTCGCATCATCCCCGATTACTCCACTTCACGAGGCTTCGCCGTTGTTTCTCTTTCCGACTACAACAAATACAAGCAAGGATACTGCCTAAAAGAGGATAGAATTTTACCTAAAGAGGAGCTGTATAAACGCGCCGTCGGAGAATTTTTAGATAAAGAAATTACTGTATTAAAAAAGATCGCAAAGTATAGAGAAAACGACGGCATAAAATCTAAGTATCCTACCGATTATTATGAGATGAAAGACTTGAGCTTTGAAAATTATCTTGAAATTTTAAAAAACAAGAGCGATAGCGTAGAAACCGTTGAGGATTTATATATGACGAAACTACAGGCGAGCGCAACGGATCCAAAACAATATTTGAAAGTCGATAGCGTCAATAAAATAGGCGGTTTTACAAAACCTTTGATTTTGTGTTTCGAGGATAGCATCTTTCTTATGTTGGATAAAAATTATATCATCGGAAATGACTTTTTACAATCCAAGTCTATTTTGCTATTTCATAAAATTCCGACTGAATATAATTTAAAAACATACTATGAAAAACCCACTAATTCGCCCGAGTATTATTTTGATAATTGCGGCGACGTAAAATACGATGTAGAAAAAGAATACCTGGAAGGCAGGGAACTTACAGGCGGTTGAAAAGCCAAGCAAATAACTGAAATTTTTAGAAAGGATATACTATGCCTAAAGGAATAAGTTTAATCGATGGAGATTTTGCTATAAAAATTTTATCTTGGTATTTATGGGGCCAAGAAAAAGCTCCCAAACCCGAGGAGCTAGCCGATACCAAATGGATCGATAGAAAAGGTAATATAGAGTTGGAATATAGCACCGTTGAACTATTAGAGAAGGCGGGAGAATTTGTAAACGCTAAAGATTTTAGGTTATTTGAAGTATTTTTTAGCGGAAAAACAAGTAAGAAAAATAGCCTAAACAATGGAAATAAACAGCTGACTGCGAATCAATGTGAGAAATTTGAAGATGGCAAATACTATTTGACACAAGATCAGTTTGCAGAACTATTCTATAATGATGCAAATGATAAAACGAAAGAAAAAGCCAAAAAGGCAACTACTAAAGTTTATCTTTATAATCGCGCTTTATTAGATGAAGATTTTGCTAAAGTCGCTTTTTTATTTGGCAGTATAGCCGTGGGCTTAGATACTGATAAGATTCGTTATGTATTAGATGAGAATTTAAATCCAATATGCGTAGAAAACGTAAAATATAAATTTGATGTGGGGGACTTCGATTACGAATCAAATTCTACGATAGCAAATATTGTAAATTGGGTACTAAAACAAACTACCGATCCAAGCAACATAGGCAAAAAAGTATTGTTAAAACCTATAATAGACATGACGCCAAAGAAAGATGGAACGCCAATGGAAGATGCGACTATAAATGTAGGAACCATTGGACAATTAGACTATTACCTAATGGGCAGTTTAGAAAATGTACAAATACCTACTAACAGTATAGACGCCGAGATACAAATATCTAAATTAGTAATGGAGGCCTTAGCATATTATTTTGAGTATAAGGATATTAAAAAATCCGGTGTTATAAATTATCTAGACGAAAATGGGAAATTAGTAATATATGATGCCTCGCAATCAAATATTATCATCGGAACACATGCCAAAAATTTTGATTTTGCCGATAACGTAGAAATTAAATTAAATAAAAATACCAAATTCTCCATCCCTTTGGCAATCTTTAACCATTATAAAGATCGCATCCCTAATGGCATAACCTATATAGGTGGCGCCGGAGCGGATATCATAGCCGGTACGAAATACGATGATATACTTTACGGGCACGATAGGGATGGGAAAAATGATGATGGCGCTAAAGACGTTTTAGTCGGCGACGAAGGAAGCGATAGACTATATGGAGGCCAGGGGGAAGACACCCTGATAGGCTCTTTTAGCCAATCGGTAGATGACGACACTGCTGATGAGCTTTATGGTGGAGATGGATATGATACGTATTATGCGGGTAATAAAGATATTATCAATGATTTAGACGGCGCAGGAAAAGTATTTTTCGATAACAATCTTTTAATAGGTGGGCAATATGATAAAGACAGAGGAGTTTATATAGATATAAACAATGCAAATATAACATATAGTCTGGATGAGCCCATTAATACTCTCACTGTTAATAAGATAGAAAATGGCAAAGCAAAAACATTAACTATATATAATTTCCATAAGAATAATAGTAGCTTAGATATAACCCTCCTCGATCCAGGTGAGATAGGTATAAGCATAAGCGACAACCAAACAAATGAAGGAGATAGCGGTAAAAAGTCGTTAGATTTTAATATTTCGCTACAAGGCTCTATCGAAAAAGGTGAATTCCTTATACTGGGAATAGGAGATAAAAAATATCTTTTCGGTGATCCAAGCGAAGAATATATCAAAAAATACAATCTAAATTTAGCGCAATACGAGCGGGGAAATACCTATACCTATACATGGGAGGGTAATACGATCAAACAAGAGGATAGGGAATTTGATGTAACTCCTATAATCATCCAAACCTCAGATAAACTAAAAGCCAAGATATTAAAACACGGTGCCGGCAAAATCATCGATGATGACCGCGACCCGGATGATCCTGAAACCGAGGGCTCCCCTATAGTCATAGATCTAAATAACGACGGAATAAATACTCTAAGCTTGGATTATACTAGAAACTTCGATCTGGACAATAATGACTTTGCCGAAGCCACCGGGTGGATACAAAAAGATGATGCACTACTAGCGTATGATAGAAATGGAAATGGCAAGATAGATAACGGCTCGGAGCTATTCGGCGATAAAACGATTTCAGATAATTACTACTCATACACTAACCCTAAAGCTAAAAACGGCTTTAGCGCTCTTAAAGAATTTGACACCAACAATGACGGCATAATCGATAAAAATGATAAAGACTTTGATAAGCTTCTATTATGGCAAGATAAAAACTCTAATACCATAACTGACGAAGGAGAATTAATCAAACTAAGCGATAAAGTAAAATCTATCGATCTAAACTATAAAGAAATTTCAACCGATAATAACGGAAATTCTATCAGGCAAACCTCTACTGCCACTTTAAATGATGGGACTAAGGTTAAGACAGATGATGTATGGTTTAAAGTAAGTCTAAATAAAACAAAAGAGATAATAGACCAAGACAAAATTCTACTAGAAACTCAAGCTCTACCTCAAGTCATAGCCAGTGGAAATTTGAATTCTCTAAGAGTGACGGCAAGCAATAACGAAACTTTGGCCACTATGATAAATCTATATCTGGCCCTAAGCCCAGAGGATAGAAAGAAACATATTGATGAACTGATCTACGAATGGGCGGGAGTAGGAGCAATAGATAAAAATTCAATGAGAGGCGATGTAAAAGCAAGAGATATGGCCGTATATGAAAAGCTTGCAGGTAAGCCTTTCTTGCAAAAGGGTTATAATTCTAGCCCATGGACAAATGCCTCCAATAGGGTTAACGATAAAATCAATACCTTTAAATATTATGTATATGCTTCTATAGAGCTTCAAACGACATATTCCGATTTAAATTTAGACATGGAAAAGATGAGCTTGGGAGAGGGCGGAAAGCTAAGCTATAAATTTGATACTTTAAATTCTAAGCTTATGCGGCTATATAAAGATGGAAAACATGATGAAATTATCAAATTAATGAGTATCGTTCGAGATGCTAGCGCGTATAAACCTATATTCCAAAAGAATTTAAAAGAAGATCTCGTAAAGCTAGGCAGCAATGATGACAAATTGTTGTCTCTATGTCTTAATACGTATATGGGTGGGACGGATGGCAATGATGTTATCAATGGAAATTCCGAAAATAATTTTATAGTGGGAGGAAAAGGCAACGACACGCTCTATGGCGGATATGGTGACGATATCTATATTTATAATAAAGGTGACGGAGCGGATATTATCTACGATATGGCGGGTAAAGATGAAATACAATTCAAAGAAGGCGTAGCTCCTAATGATGTAAATTTCAAAAGGGAACTAGATAAACTTATAATATCCATCAAAAGTAATGATGATAGCATAACTATCCAAAATTTCTTTTCCGTAAATCCTGAAATAGGAAACAATACCGTAAGAACTATAACTTTTGCCGATGGAACCGTTTATGATTTTAATAAAATTCTTGAATTAACCCCACTAAGCTCTACCGATAAAGACGATAAGCTATATCTCACTGATGGCAACGATACCTTTGACGCAGGTCTTGGTAACGATGAAATTTGGAGTGGTAACGGAGATGATATCATCAATGGCGGAGAGGGAGATGATACCCTTTATGGAAATGATGGCAACGATACTTTAAATGGAGGCAACGGAAATGATACGCTTTATGGCGGTAATGGTAATGATATACTAAATGGAGGAAAGGGAAACGATACGCTCTATGGCGAAAACGGGAATAATATTCTAAATGGAGGAGCAGGCAACGATGCCCTCAATGGTGGTTATGGCAACGATACCTATATATTTAATCAAAGTGACGGAGCGGATACTATAATAGATTACGGCGGTAATAATATTCTCAAACTAGGCGCCGGATTGGATAAAAAAGATTTAATCATTTCGCAAAATTCCAATGGATACATACTTTTATCTTTTAAAAATAACGCGAGCGATAGTATTACCTTCAATCAAAATATCCAAACTATAGAATTCGCTAACGGCGATAAGATAAATATAGATGAGATTAAAAAGTTATCTCTTATCGGAGATGATACCGATAATACGATTTACGGCTATTATAATGAAAATAATATCCTAATCGGCAACGGAGGTAACGACAGACTTTACGGAAGTGACAATAACGATACTTTAATCGGCGGTAAAGGAAACGATACTCTCAATGGCGGATACGGTAATGATACCTATATATTTAATAAAGGCGATGGAGCGGATATCATAACCGATTACGACGGTAATGATACGATTAAATTTAATGATTTTTCCGCCAGCGATATATCATTAAAACGAGAACTTAATGATGTTATCATCACTTCAAAAGTCTCAAATGACAAAATTATCATCAAGGACTTTTATTATAATGGTGATGCAGTATCGTCTATAAAAAAGATTATTTTTAAGGATAATTCCGTTTGGGATTATCAAACTATCATTAATAACTCTTCTATAAAAGCAACGGAAGAAGATGATAAATTCTATCTAAGCAATAAAGACGATATATTCGATGCCCTTGGCGGAGATGATGAAATATATGGGCATGGTGGCAATGATATCTTAAGCGGAGGCTTGGGCGATGATAAGCTTTATGGAAGTGATGGTAACGATACTTTAAATGGAGGAAGTGGAAACGATACTCTTTATGGAAATGATGGTAACGATGCTTTAATCGGCGGCAAAGACGATGACACTCTAAACGGCGGATACGGCGATGATACTTATATATTTAATAAAGGCGACGGCAACGATACTGTAACCGATAATGAGGGAGTCGATACTATAAAATTTGGCGAAGGAATAAGCAAAGAGGATCTTATCGTCAAAAGAGTTGCGCGAATGAATGATCGTACTGGACGAAAGGAATATTCGGATATAGCCATATTTTTTAAAAATTCCCCAAATGATTCCATTACTATGCAAAACGTTATCGATAGCAACAAAAATAGAGATAACAACATAATAGAGAATTTTGAATTTGCTAATGGCGAGAAGCTGAGCTTCGAAGATATCAAAAAGCTATCTTTGATTGGTACCGACAATAACGAGAACATTGTAGGTTATGTTCATACACACAATATTATCAAAGGAGAAGGCGGAGACGATAAGCTTTACGGTCAAGGCTGGAATGATACTATGTACGGCGGAGACGGTAATGACCTAATCGAGGGCGGTAGCGGCAACGATACTTTGATTGGAGGTAAAGGAAACGATATTCTAAACGGGGGTATAGGAAATGATATTCTAATTGGGGAAACAGACGATGATACCATATACGGGGACTTGGGTGATGATATTCTGATTGGTGGAATAGGAAAAGATACTCTCAACGGAGGTATGGGAGATGACACTTACGTATTCAATAAAGGTGATGGCAACGATACTATAGAGGATAGCGATGGAGTCGACATCATTAAATTCGGAGAAGGAATTGGCAAAGAGGATCTGCTTATAAGTAGGGGTGCGGATAAAGATGATATCGTGATTAAATTTAAAAATACTGCTACCGATTCCATAACTTTAAAAAACGTTATTTACAAAAATAAAACTAGTTTCTATGGCGCAATAGAAAACTTTGAATTTGCAAATGGTGATAAACTGAGTTTTAAAGATATAAAACAATTGGCTGTAGTTGGAACTGATGAAGATGAAGATATACAGGGCTTTGACGATGTAGATAATACTCTTGTAGGTAATGGCGGAAGTGACAAACTTTATGGCGGAGACGGTAACGATACCTTAATCGGAGGCATAGGAAATGATACCCTAAACGGGGGTCTAGGCAACGACACCCTAATAGGAGACGTAGGAAACGATATTCTAAAAGGCGGTATAGGAGATGATACTTACGTATTCAATAAAGGGGACGGTAACGATATAATAGAGGATAGTGATGGAGTAGACACTCTTAAATTTGGCGAAGGTATACGAAAAGAAGACTTAATTATTTCAAGAAATTCAGATAAGAATTCGCATGGATATTTATTAAGTTATGCAAGAGATATAATCATTAAATTTAAACACAATGAGACTGATTCCATAACTTTAAAAAATGTTATAAATGAAAATAAAACTGACATTGCCAACGTGATAGAAAATTTTGAATTTGCTAATGGCGAAAAATTAAGCTTTGAAGATATAAAACAATTGCCCCTTATGGGTACTGATGAAGGAGAGGGCATAAAAGGTTTTAGGGATTCAAACAATACGCTTGTGGGCAATGGTGGGGATGATAATCTTTATGGAGATAATAAGAATGATATTTTAATCGGCGGAGAAGGAGATGATAATTTAATAGGTGACGAAGGAGACGATACATATATCTATAATATCGGTGACGGAAATGATACAATCTATGATCATGAAGGAGAAGATATAATAAAATTTGGCAAAGGCATAAACAAGGAAGATATCATTGTAACTAAAAGCGAGGTAAAATACAATAGTTTTACAGGGTCAAAGTATCGAGATTTAGTTATATCGTTCAGAAAGAAACAAGGAAGTATATCCCTAGAGCATACTATATCAGAAGATGGTAGCATTAGTGTGGAAGATAAGTATAAAACATTAGTATTCGAAAACGGAGATAAATTAAGCTTTGAAGATATTTTAAAACTATCGTTAACCGGAGATGATGAGGATAATCATATATCCGGATATAAGTATCACAATGATACCATAGAGGGTAAGGGCGGAAATGATATACTTAGCGGAGATGAGGGTAATGATACTTTAATCGGCGGAGAAGGAAATGATAGATTAGGCGGGGGCGAAGGTAACGATATCTTGATTGGCGGCGAAGGTGACGATACTCTAGAAGGCTTTAGGGGCAATGATACTTATATTTTCAATAAAGGTGACGGAAATGACACTATAGAAGAATATGCTGGAAATGATACACTTAAATTCGGCGAAGGTATAAGCAAGGAAGATATTATCGTAAAAAAGAATGGCTACGGCGGCGCCTATAGCAATGATATTGTTATATCGTTTAAAAATAATCCTACCGATAGTATAACACTAAAGGATGTTATACGTATGAACGAAGCAAATAAAAATAAGATGATAGAAAATTTTATTTTTTCAAATGGTGATAAATTAAGTTTTGATGATATTAGACAATTATCCTTAATAGGCAGCAATGAAAAAGATGACATAAAAGGATATAGCGATCTAAATAATATATTTCAGGGCATGGATGGAGATGATAATCTATGGGGTCAGCGAACAGACGAGACCTTTATAGGCGGTAAAGGCAACGACTATCTTGGAGGAGATGGCGGAGATGACACCTATATCTTCAGCCCCGGAGATGGAAATGATATAATTTTTGATTATGAAGGGACAAATATTTTACAATTTACTGAAGGAATTACAAAGGATGATTTATTAATCGGATTAGAAGAATCACGTTTTATAATTAGGTTTAAAAATTCAAACGATTCAATTTGGTTCCCTCATACATCCATTAAAAAAATACAATTTTTTAATGGAGACGAATTAAGCTATGAAGAAATGAAAAAATTGGCTTTAACAGGAACCGACGGCGATGATGTTATGAGTTCATGCAATGATGAGGATACGGTATTTATAGGCGGCAAAGGAAACGATACTCTAACCGGCGGAAGCGGTAATGATACATATGTATTCAATAAAGGGGATGGAGCAGATTCAATCCGGGATGAAAACGGAAATGATACTATTAAATTTGGAAATGGTATAAGAAAAAACGACCTAATTATAAAAAGGAGTGACAACAAAGACTTATATGAATTTGATGATATGATTATCTCTTTTAAAAATTCTCCTAATGACTCGATAGCTATAAAGAATATTATTGCAGATAATAAAATTAGACCTTCTGGCATAATAGAGAATTTTGAATTTGCAAGCGGAGAAAAGCTAAGTTTTGAAGATATTAAGCAACTATCTCTTGTGGGTACCAATAAAGATGACTTGATAAAGGGTTACAACGATATGGATAATGAGATCAAAGGCGGCGACGGAAATGATATACTAATAGGAGGCAACGGAGTTAATAATATCCTTGAAGGTGGCAGAGGCAATGATACTCTAAGAGGATGCTATGACAGCTATGATAATCCCGGCATCAGCATGAATGGCAAAAATACCTTCGTCTTTTCTAGGGGTGACGGAAACGATATGGTGGAAAATTTCAAAGACAACGACTTAATTAAATTCAAAGACATAGGAAGCAATGAGGTTAAATTTAATCTAAATTTAGTCGATAATTCGTTACTCATCTCGGATAAACTATCAAATAGTAGCGTCTTGATCAAAAACTACGATGTAAGGACAAATTTAAATTTTCAATTCAAAGACGGCAAAATTCTAGGAAGCGATTTTATTAGTGGGCAAGTAAAACTTATCGACGGTGGAAACACTATGGTGGGGGGCAAGGAAGATAATGTATTTATTTATGACGGAGGAGCAAAAACTATAATGGATCTTGGAGGCTATGATAAGGTCATATACAAAAACCCGGTCAAAAGAGTCCGCTATGACTTTGGTAAAAATGGTTCGAGCGATCTTAAGCTCATCATCACTCCGGCAGATCCTAATGCAAAGAACGATATCTTAGAAGTAAAAGGCTTTTTTAGCAACAGGGATAATGTCATAGAGGAATTTCATATCGGTAAATATCTAAATATCAAGGCAGCGGATATCTATAAAGCATTCGGCAAAACCTATATTGCTAGTGCCAAACCTACCGCATTAGCGATGGATGCCAAACTAGACATAGATAACGAAACCCAAATTTCGCCTCTTTCAAAAAGTTCTAGCGACGGTTCAAATTCCAAATCCGGCTGGGATATGGTTTTAGGTAGCGGCGATAAGAATGAATTAAAGGCTATCGTTTCAAAGTATTGCGATGATTCAAATTTAAACACCCCTGATCTAAATTCCAATCTTAGCGTTAGCAATGCTATGGATCTAAACTCCGCTCCGGGTGTTATTCAAGAAGAGGCTTTAAAAGATAATGCTTTCTTGAGCCAAGGTACCGTAAATAAGATCATAGAGCAGCTAAATATCTATGCTGATAACTCGGAAGCTTTGGAATTTAACCAAAAAGATATTCGCAAGGATGATATGCAAGTTTATATGAGCTAAGGGCTATTTAGGATTATATCTTTTAAGGGTTATGTCTTAGAATTATGCCGGCATTTCATTCCCCTTGCCGGCATATCGCTTTAGGTTAGAAACTTTATATGGGGTGGCACATTTAAAACGCCGCCTCATAAGTTGTTGCTATCTTTCGAAATCATAACGAGTGTATGATTAAAGCGAACGATTAAATTTTAATACGGCAAATTTAAAATGCTTGCATAAGTATAAATAAATTCTGCAAACATCTCCATCCTTACATGGGGTTTTACGCTTGTGACCTTTACTCTTCTTAAAAATCCTGAAAAGAACTAGGTTGATTCCATAAACTACAACATATTCGCACCCTTTATACCTTTAAAGCCCAATTTATACCCGCCCTTCAACAAAATATTCCACTTAAAACCAACCCCGGAATCATCCGCGCAAAACACAATCCTAAAAACGAATGCCTTATCCCTTCATAATTCCCTACCCCCTATACCTCTCAAAACATCCGCAATATCAGATTCTACCATTCTCTATCACCGAGCCTTTTTATAAGAAACAATGGGGCTTTATGAAAGCAATAAAGCTGGTAAAAAGACAATGAGGCCTATGAAAAAGCAATTAAGCATAATAAGGCCTCTAAGAAACAATGAAGCCTCATAGAAACCGATGAAGTTCTGAAAAAAAAACAACTAAGCTGTTGAAAAAATAGAGCTTCTGAAAAGACAATGAATCTATCGAAAAACAACGAAGCGCAATGACGCTTCTAAAAACAATGATGCTCTATCGAGCTTCTAAAAAAATGAGTCTTCTATAATCAATAAAGCTTCCTGACATTTTTTTATTCCCCCGTTATAATAGGCTAGTAATCTTTTAAATTTACCACAAAATCTATCACAAAGGAGCAACTATGCATTACGAAAATCTTTTAAGAGTCAAGAAAGGCATAAAGGTCTTTAACGACAAAGCTCAAGAAACTACTAATCAGAACGAGCTTATATGGCTAGTAAATACCTTTATCTCATATATTAGTAGAGCAAGGCACGATAAGAAAAGAGCGGATAACGCACTTAATGGTATATTGCGCTATTATAAAGATATAAAGGTAGATAAAAGAGCCTTAAGCGAAGTAGTAAATAAAGAGTATAAAAAGCTACTAGGCCCAAAGAAAAAACCAACCAAATCAAAAATAGCAGATTATAAGGATTGCTTAAAATCCCTACATAAAAGCGGCCATAGCTATCAAAAAATAGCAGATATTCTATGGAAAAACTACGGCATACAAACCAGTAAATCAAGCGTAGCAAGACTATTAAAAAGATAAAGGTATATAATCATGGCTCTACATATTAGAATGAACGCTAAGGCTATTATCTCTCAGATTATGAAGCAAGCAAACGGTATCGGAATATCTAAAAGTAACGTAAGACGCAATAGCAAGCTTAAAGGACAAAACGGTCATACAAAGAGCTCGTATGCTCATAGCATTAAAAGCATTCAAAACTTAAGAGCCGTAACTACTCAATATATAGAATTTCTTAAAGCCAAACACGGTCAAAAAATAATGCAAAACATTAATGCCGGCAGTGCAAGAGAGTGGCTACTGCTAAAAGCAGATGAAATAAGCGGCGGAGCGCTTAATACCTACATATCGGCATTAGCTAAGAGCTTTGATAATTGCCGTAAGCTAGGGCTAAACGTATCCGGAGAAGATATTACGGATATCCGTAAAGAGCTTAAGAAAAAGGGGATAAACCTTCGTAAGAGACATTATAACAGAGCCTATGAAGATCCATATAAGATCATAAGCAATATGCAATTAAGCTCACTATATTATATATCCGCCAAGCTTCAATTAGAAGCGGGTCTAAGACTGGATGATGCTATCAATTCAGACAAATGGCAAATCAACGATGATAATAGCATAACCATACTCGGTAGTAAGAACGGCTTATGCTATAGCACCAAAAAGCTAAGCGATAAGACTATAAGGCAGCTAAGGCTTGCCAAAGAAGTGGGATACTATGCCCCAAAGAATGCTTACGTAAAGGATCTAAAAGCAGCAGGAGCGGATAGTAGAGGAACTCATGGGCTTAGATATAACTTCGCTCAAGAAAGATACGAAGAGTTACGTAAAGAGGGTATGAGTCATATAGAAGCTTTAGCTCAGGTATCTATAGATATGGGGCATTCCAGAGTAGAGATAACTAGGCATTATTTGGTTGGGCTATAGTATAGGTGGCTTGATTGGATTATGGGATAAGCATTACTTAGCTTGATTAAAAGATGCGGTTGTATCCACTTTGATCTTGCCATTGCTCGTTATAGGCACTTGGTTTGATTAAGAGATGGGGTGACCTGATAGATACCTTTGGTATTTTCAAATGCCTTTTTTAATGCTCAATTATGCTTAGATGATTTAAATATCCTAAATATCTTCGATACCCTTTCAATGTTCAAATTCCTATTAAAGTTAAAGAAGGGTTTTACATAAAATATCTACCAAAGAGATAGATGGAGGTATACTACCTACCTGTAAGAACAATGCTTTAGTAAAAGGATGCTCCTAAAAGGAATAAAAGAGATGAGTTTGAAAAATTTAACTAGAAAGGCTTTTATAAGAAAATATCTCTGCAATGGATAAAAAGCTGCTTCTACGGTAAAATTTATGCTGCTCATGCACTGTAAGAATATCCATAAAATGGATAAAAGACTATGCTATTGATTAGATATATAAAATTCCGCCTATGAGATAACACCCCTACAAGGAATAATCGCAACGGCGGTAGCAGACGAGCAAATGCTCCGCTAGCGACGAGCGAGACAAGCCCCGTAACCTTTAACGGAGGCGCTACCTCCACGCGGCTTTTCAGATAGCCCCCTTTTCAAATTTAATGCACTTAGGCAATAAATAAAACGAAGAAGAAGGCTATCTAGGGAAAAAACTCTAGGGGCAAAAAGACGTTACATCTTTAGAATTTAGTTAAAACAGAAGCTTTTTAGATTAATGTGCGAAGCTATAACGCACCTCTGCGATTTTTCTTATTACCCCAAACCGCCAGCGGGGAACTAAAGATTAAGAATGCTTGATAAGCGCTTAGGCTTATCAATAAAACATTACCGATAACGTAACCCATCGAAAAACCGTAATATATAAACTTTAAAGGTTACTTCAAAAAGCCTAAAGGCTTTTTGAACATATAAAACATTCTCTTTCCTTAGTAAAAACATTATAAGGTATTTCAAAAAATACCTTATGAAAACAATATAGCTAGAAAACAAAAAAATGGTGTGAGCTATTTTTTTAAAAGAAGATTGTTGTTTTTAACAAGCCTGGATAGATATAAAAGCGATGAAGCAACCTGGTAAACTGAGCATTAAAAGATATGAAAGCTTAATATGCAATATACAAGAAATTCCTAATAAAAAGTGTAGAGTTAATAAGGAATGGGAGCGCTTCAGAATTTATATAATCTATCGCAGCTCTATCCTCGCAAGCACTCGTCTTTAGTATCAAAAAAGACGAGTGCTCAAAAGGAGGCAATGCACTTAAAATGAGGACGAGCGCTTAGGGGGGCAATGAAGTAATATACGAGAAGGAAGGGAAAGTAAGTGCTTTTTAAGAGGATAAGGCAGCTCATACGCTAATTACGGTAAGCTATAGAATGACAAACTGCGGATAGGTTTAGCTTCAACTCTCTATCTTGCTGTCTTTCCGCTTATCCGGAAAGTTCTAAAGCACATAGGCATATAGATTTAAGGCGCTATCCATAGTAGGAATAATACCTTTAGCCTTGCTTCCCTTCCTTAAAATTTAAACCCCAACCCCTTTAAATAACCTAGCCACCATGTTAGAACCCTACGAGTATTCTCAACGTTCGTAGCTTTGTTATAAATCTTTTGTATCTCTCTTTGTGCATGAAAAAGGGTACGTTCAATGCTATAAGGATCCAGCTTGTTCTCATGGATTTTTTCATATGCAAAGGTTTCTAGTATCTTTCTAAAAGAGTGAAAGACCAATCTATTCTTAGCTATTACGGGAGCATAGGTTTTAAGAGCTTTAACTAAAGTCATATCGCTTAGTACCTCTCCTTGTGTATTGGCAAAGCATAGCAAGCAGCTGCTATTATGAGCGTGTAACCTTTGCAGCCATTGCCCTACTTCTCTAGGAAGTCCCAGATGTTCATCTCCATTAGCCTTCACTTTATTTTCATCTTGCGGAAATAGTAAGTAGTATTCTCCATCATCACCTATTTTTAAATGCTCATGGGTTAAATTTCTTACATTCGAGCTTCTTAGCCCCGTAAGCAGTCCAAAGATCAAAGCATTCTTGACGCCTATTTGATGAGGATAGTTCATAATAAATTTGATAAGTACGGTTAAATCCAAGTCATCTTTTATATATGGGTATTCGCTATGGCGAGGTATATTATAAAAGTCCTTAAACACCTCTTCTGCAAATAATGGATTTTTGGAAATATCCCTTATGCGAGCATATCGGAATAGTCTTTTAATAAGTTTGAATAAAATTTCTAAGGAAGCGTATTTTTCATTATCGTAATAATAATCCAGTATCGGCATAATATCCTTTTTACTTATCTTATTTATATCTTTGTCGCAGATATCCTTTAAAGCTTTAAAGCTCATATCTCGTCTTTTAGAGGTTGCTGATGCGACGTTGCCGTTATGTCTACAAAACTGCTGGTAAACACTCGCTAGAGTATTACTTGGGGCGGCTAGTTTAGTAGAACCATCTACTATTAAACCTTTAAGAGTTTCTTTGGCTTCGCTTAGGCTTATCTCATCTGCATTGCCTAAAGACTTAATCAGCTTGCCGCCTATGCAATAGTGATAGTGCCTATGGGTTTTTTGCGTTCCGTCTTTAGTAGATGAGCGGTAAAATCTAACTGCTATATGCTCACCTATCATTTCTACCATAGTGTTTTTGCGACATGGTAAGGAGAAATTTCTGACGACTTTATCCGGGTTCGTTTTAAAAGCCGGATCGTCTTTAATTTTAGAAAAAACTTTCATAACCGTTTATCCTTTAAAATTTCATATAGTTTCATAGGACAAATTATAAAAGCTTCCAAAGAGTTTAACAAGCTTAAGAGCTACTATACATTTTTTTAATATATAGTAGTTTCTCTTAAACTACCTGTATAATCTAGCGTTTTTAGCATTTGAAATTTTTTTGAAAAAATTTGAAAAAGCCGTCATGTAGGGCTTTTAAAAAAATCAAAAAACTAAAATTAGGGGTAAAATTTGATAGATGGTGTCCTGCGTTGGATTCGAACCAACGACCCCCTCATTAAAAGTGAGATGCTCTACCTACTGAGCTAGCAAGACATCGTAAGAAGTGGCGCGACGAATGGGGCTCGAACCCACGACCTCCGCCGTGACAGGGCGGCATTCTAACCAGCTGAACTACCGTCGCACCAAAAATCACACTCGCAACGCAAGTGCTAAAGAAGTATGAAATCCAAGGATTTCAAAATGGTGGTCGCTGTAGGGATCGAACCTGCGACATCCACCTTGTAAGGGTGGCGCTCTACCAGCTGAGCTAAGCGACCGTTTGGGTTTAAAAAAGAAATGTGATTATATATCCAATACGATTAATTTTCACTTAAACAATGATGAAAAGACTGAAATTGTGCTATACTTGCGACATAAAATTTTATCAAAGGCTCGGTAAATTTAGATGAAAAAGTTGGTTTTCGCCCTGTTTTTAGCGCTTCAAGCCCCCGCTTACTCGCCGAACGAGATCGTAAACGCCATCGCCGCAGTAGCGCAAAATGAAGGCGTCAAGCCCGAGATCCTCTACACCATCGTCAAAATCGAAAGCGACTTCGAGCCCTATACGATCTCCTTTTTGACAAACAAAGCAAACGCCGATTATTTCGCGGGTCTGCGCAATCAAAATATCCGCATCAAAACGAGCAACTACAGCCTAAATTCCAGCAAATGGGTCGTTACGATCATACCAGCAAACGAAATTTACGCCGTGCAGATCGCCAAGTATCTGTACGAGGATGGATTTAGCATCGACGTAGGGCTCGGGCAGCTAAACGCCGTAAATTTCAGCCAAAACGAGATCGATTATATATTTAATCCGATGTACAACCTTACCAAATGCGCTAAAATCCTGCGCAAATGCTGGAACGCCAAAAATAAAAATATCAAAGACACGATCGAGTGCTACAACTACGGCATGCGAAAACGCTACTCAAACCCCTACTACAAGCGCTTTTACGAGCATTACGAAAAATTTTTCGGCAAGCCCTATTAAGAGTTAGTAAAATTTCGCTAAAATCGCGCAAATTTTAAAAAAGGATATTTCATGATACTGATCGCAGGACCCTGCGTGATCGAAAGCCGCGAGCTGATAATGCAAGTCGCGGAAAGTTTACGCAAATTTAACGAAATGGACGGGGTGGAATTTTACTTTAAAAGCAGCTTCGATAAAGCCAACCGCACCAGCATCTCAAGCTTCCGCGGCCCGGGATTGCAGCGCGGCTGCGAAATTTTAGCCGAGGTAAAGGAGAAGTTCGGCTATAAAATTTTAACCGACATCCACGAAAGCTATCAGGCGGAGCCCGCCGCACGCGTCGCCGACGTGCTGCAAATACCCGCGTTTTTGTGCCGCCAAACCGACCTGCTCGTCGCCGCAGCCGGCACGCAAGCGGTAGTAAATATCAAAAAGGGTCAGTTTCTATCGCCGCAGGCGATGAAACACAGCGTCGAAAAGGTGCTGCAAACCCGCAGCGCACGGGCTTATACCCCGCAAAGCGGCGCGGCATCTGGCGATACAAACGCCGCTCAAAACAGCGCCTGCTCCGGCGATACCGAAATTTGTAGCGCGCAAAGCGGTACGAATGACGGATCTTCGGTGCCAAACGCGCAAAATTTTTGCGGCGCACGACCGGACGCACAAAATTCCGCCCATGCTTGCAATGCTTCGAGTACTGCAAATTCTGCTCCAAACGCCCCGCAGCCAAGCGGCGAAGGTATGCACGATCTAGCGCGCCGCTACGGCGTTTGGCTCACCGAGCGCGGCAGTACCTTCGGCTACGGAAATTTGATCGTCGATATGCGCTCGCTGCCGATTATGCGCGAGTTTGCGCCGGTCATTTTCGACGCGACGCACAGCGTGCAGATGCCTAGTATCGGCGCTACGAGCGGCGGCGACTCGCGCTTTGTGCCGTACCTCGCGCGAGCGGCGGCGGCCGTGGGCGTGGACGGCTTTTTTTACGAAACGCACCCCGATCCCGCCCACGCGCTTTCGGATGGACCGAATATGTTAAATTTACAGCAGCTCGAGCGCGTCGTCGCGCAGACGCTCGCGATTCAAAAAGCGCTCGGATTTTAGAGCGGGTGGCTGTAAAATTTCAAATTTAGGCTAGCGAGTTTAAATTTTAATTTCGCACCGTTGCGCACGCTAGCCGGTTTCACACTTTGCGCTAACAAATTCTATATTCGCAAGGGCAGGTTTCAACCGCACTGGGTTTTATCGCACGCTAAAATTTCAAACGTATCGCGCGGCTATAAAATTTAGCGTATTTGTAAAATTTTAAACTCCACGCGCGCTTCACCAAACTTCGAGGGCTTTGATAAAATTTACGCGGCATGCGCCTACCGCCCAGCGCGAGCGGGACAATTTCGCGCCGCTAAATTTACAATTCTAAAAGCCTAGCGCGCAGAATTTAGCCATAAATTTTGCACAAAATTTCGCAGCCGACAAAGTAAAAATTTAATGTAAATTTGCGCCCAAATTCCGATCGTCTAAGCCGTCATAGTGTGACCTGCCGCATAAAATTTAAGTCAAGATTAATGGGGGGGGATATAATTCAAGTCTAAAATTCTTTTAAAATATATTATGGGTTATGTAGAGTCTAACCTTCTAAATGGCGAAAATGTGATTGCCAAAGCCAAAATTCATCGGGCGGTTTTTATCTCCGCTATCGTCATATTGATTCCCGCGATAGTTGGAATCATAAATAAAGATGATAGACTTTCATTCATATGCTTTGGCAGTTTTATAGCGGCGCTAATTCACGGATTTATTGTTTTAAAAACAAACGAGCTTGCTATCACAAATCAGCGTATAATCGGCAAAAAGGGTCTTATCAGTCGCGAAACGGCGGAGCTAAAATATGAAAAAATCGAAAGCATATCCGTAATGCAGAGTATCTTGGGACGAATTTTAAAATTCGGCACCATAGTGGTGCGAGGTACCGGCGGCACGGCGGTTAGCTTCCCGTATATCACCAATCCCGTAGCATTTAAAAACAAAGCGATGGAAAAGATAGGCTAGGCTTCACCTTGTATATAAATTCAGATAGATTATAAATCTTACATCCTAAATTTATCTCGAAAATAAGTGCGATTGACTAAAATTAAAATTACATCCATCGCACCTTTAAATTTTAATCTAAATAACGTAGCCCGATAAACACTGTGTCGTTCTTTAAAATTCTAAAAAAACTTATCGTCATATTAAGACACCACATTTAGTATTTTATCTAAAATTTTGTTTTTGTCGCTATAATGCGGCTTCTTGACCTTTTCGTCTAGTGGCTCAGGACGTTGCATTCTCAGTGCGAAAACGCGTGGTTCAAATCCCGCAAGGGTCGCCATTATGGACTTATACAAGCCTCTTGATTTTAAACGATAAATTTATCCATGATTTTATCATGGGCTTTCATACAGCCCATCTGATTTCAAATAATAGATTTTATCCGCGATTTTATCGATGAAGTTTTTATCGTGCGAAACGATGATCTCGCTTACGTCAAGCTCCGCCAAAATCCCCGCCACACGCTCCTGCATCGCCTCATCAAGCGCCGTCGTAGGCTCGTCCAGTAGCAGTATCCTAGGCTCACACACCAGCGCGCCCGCAAGCGCCACTAGCTTTTTCTCGCCGCCGCTTAGATGAAAGGGCACCCGCTCGCGTAGATGTTCGATTCCCAAGCGTCGCAGCGTCTCCAGCGCCTTGCGCTCAATCTGCTCTTCGCTTAAAATTTCAAGCTTTTTTAGATGGTCGTTTTCGCTGCCCTGCCTTAAAATTTCCGCCTTACGACCAAAAAATTTAGAAAAAATTCCACGTCTTTTCTCCACATTTCGTGCTCGTTTTAACCGCTCATTTTGCGCACGCAGGCTAAATGCGACGTCCTCAAACACGCTCGCGCACAAAAACTGATCGTCGCTGTTTTGAAATAAAAACCCGATCTCGTGGCGAAATTTTATAAAATCCTCCGCACACTCAAGCTTCTCGCCGAAAAGCTCGATTTCACCCTCGCCCCATTGCCTTAGGCCGCCTAAAATTTGAAGCAGACTCGTCTTGCCCTGCCCGTTCGCGCCCAAGATCGCCACTTTTTCCTTATGCCCTACGCTCAAATTTACGCCGCGAAAAATTTCTCGCTCGCCGTTTTTAGCGCTTAAATCCAGCGCCTTAAGCGAGCAGCTCATAAGATAGCTCCGATTTTAACAGATACGCACGCCAGCACGAACGTCAAAAACGAGGCCTCCGAGACGCCCAAACCATCGCGACGTTCGTAAAATAGCCTACCGCAAAACCCTCGCGCGCTCATCACCAGGCTTAAATTTCTTGCCTGCTCAAGTGCCGAAATCGCTAAAATCCCGATCAAATTCGCATAAATTTTATAAGTGAAAATTCCGCTCGTCCCCACAAATCCGCGCATGCGCAAAAGAGCTTGCAGCCTTGCTAGATCCGAGCGTAAAAAATTTACGAATCGCCCACAGCAATACACCAAAGCGCTTAGCTTTTCGCCGAGTCCCAGCCCATAAAATCCGCGTGCGAAAAAATATTCGTCTTTGCCGTAAAATAGCAAAATTGCAAACGCCATTATCAAATTCGCGCGCAAAAATATCACGCCCGCAAGCTCGTAGTTGCCGACTATGGCGGGGCTTAACGCGCTTAAAATAGCAAAGATATTTAATACCGCAAGCCTTGTGCAGACCGCGCGCGCAATCGAAATTTTAAGCGCAAAAAGAAGTAGCGGCGGGGCAAAAAACGCCGCGTAAAGCTGCCCGCTAAGTCCGACGCCGAAGCTGAAGATGAAAAACGCGAGCAGTGATACGGCGGGGCTCATTTGCGCGCTCTTTTCGCTAGCCACATTAAGCCAAAAAAGCCGAAAATCAAGGCCAAACAAAGCGCGATTTTAGGCGCCTCGGCGGACTGGCTTTGAAACGCCAGGCTCCTAATATCACTCTTAGGGCTTTCTTTCGGCAAGATGCTTTGCGAGGCGGAATTTTCCAAAGGCTCGGAAGTGCTTGAAATTTTATTTTCAGGCGTACTAGCTTTCGGCACGATATTTTCGGACGCGCTGCCTTCGGACGCGGAATTTTTAGCGGCGTTCAAATTTTGCGGCATAGGATTTTCAGAAACGTCAGAATTTTGCGGCGTGAAATTTCCGGAGCCGCCGGAATTCTGCGGCGTAAAGTCCTCGGCGCTAAATTCCATCTGCGCGCCGTGCCCTGCACCTCCGTAAATTTGAATAGTAAAATTTTTAGTGGGTATTCGTATGCTCGCAAGTCCCTCTTTATCGGTCCTAGTGCGCAAAATTTCGTGCCCGTCCGCGCTAATTAAAACTTCGCACTCCATGCAGGGAGAATTTTTATAAAAATAGCTATAAATTGCCACTCTATCGCCCTCTTGCGTCGCGAAAAGATGAAGCGCATGCGAAAATGCAAAAGAGATCAAAACCGTTAAGAAAAATAGCGCTCTCATCGCCTCTGTCCGCCGTAAAATTTCGCAATAAAGCTAAGCGCAAAAAGTGTGATGATTCCTTCCAAAACAGCTAGAATCGCACCTTCGAGCGAGATGAGCGTCGCGATAGCAAAAAACTCCCGCCCGCTGATGAAAAGCACGAGATCAAGAAGCAGCATCGAGCAGACGATCGGCACAAAACCCGCCAAAAATAGATAAATTTTTTGCATGCGCACTTTTAGCTCTTGCGCTTTTGCGGCGGCGGCAAAGAGCCCGCCCAAAACCGCTGGAAAGCCGATGACTGCGGTATTTACGCCGAGCACGCTAAGCCCCCCGAAGCCGAAAAATACCCCTTGCAAAAATAGCGCGACGAAAATCGCCAAGATCGCTCGTGAGCCCAAAAATGCGCCCACGAGCCCGCTTAGCATCAAATGCATGGAGCTGACGCCCACGGGCAGGTGCACAAAAGATGCGACGAAAAACAGCGCGCTAAAACATGCGATCCTAGGGATTTCAGACTGCCTTACGCGCCATAAAATCGCCGCTACCGCAGGCGCCGTAACCGCCCAGCCAGCTAGCAGCACGGGCGCGCTCAAAACTCCTTCACTAATGTGCACAGCTCGCCTCCTTTAAATCGCTCCTATTTTTTAGACGCGCAAAAACGCGGGAGCTATCTAAATTTAAGGCATTTGTAACCTTTGCGATAATTGCTTTGATTGCTACGGGTCTTGCTTTTACGGCTTTAGTCACGACAGAATTTTCGGCTGTAAAACTCGCGGCTTGCGTCCTATTTGCGGCGGCTGTTAGCGCAAAACTCGGAGCGGTCTCGGAACCACTTACGGAACCAGTAAATTTGATAAATTTTACGGCTTGCATGGCGCAAGAATTTTCGCTTGCTACATTTATAAGAGCGGCAAGCGGATTTCGCGACGCAAAATTTAAGGCTCCGAGCAATCTCGGCGCGGTGCTTGCGCGGCAAAACAGAGCTTGCGAAATTTCAAAAGCCGGGGTTTTTAAAATTCCAAAAAACGAAATTTTGCGCGCGGGTATTTTACGCTCGTAAATCCACGGATATGAAATTTTACGGCTCGAAGCTACTAAGAGCGGATTTCTACCGAGCAAAATTCCACGCAGCAGAGCTTCGTTACTTAAAATTTTACTCGGCGGAATTTTGCTCCGTAAAGTTTTAACCAAACCCCGAGACGCAGACTGCGCGCAGATGCGAAACGGCGGAATTTTACCATTTAAAATTTTAGCCGCAGAATTCGATGGAAATTTTACATCGCCAAGCAAAACGCGCGAAAATAAAATTTCAAAGCCCTGCCAAAGCGTAAATTTAAATTTATCCGCGGCGGCGCAAATTTTGCCCGAAAAAAGAGATCTCACCGAGCCGCTCCCCTATTTTTTCAGCTCGTCTGCCTTGATCCAAAGTACGGCTCCCAGCTCATTTACGGGCTGCTCGCTTCCTTTGGCGGCTTCCTCCTCGCTAAGAGCCGCAAAGCCCCACCAGCCGGCAACCGGCATCACGAAGCTAAACTCGCCCGCGCCGTTGGTTTTAACGACCTGTGTGACATGCGCCTCGCTAGGGGCTTTGTAGCCCTTATCGTTATATAGCTCGATCTCCACGTCCGCGCCCGGGACGGGCTTTCCATGTAGTAAAAAAACTCCGCTAAATATCTCTCCCGCATACAGCGCATAAGGGCGCACGAGCGGCACGATCTCCGTCTCTAGCCCGAGCGGCTTATCCCAGCCTTCGCCCGCGTCGTAAGCATCGACGTAGGTTTTGGTGATATGGCGGATCATCTTGCGCTCGGCCGGCTCGGCATAGGGTTTGGGATCGAAATAAAACGCTAAAAGCGATGGCTTGTCCGCTTTAAATTCCGCCGCGAAATAGGAATTTTCGCCCTTTTTCTGCTCTTTTAGGCTGCCTAGGAGCGATTTTTTCTCTCCGTCAATAAAAACGCCGAATTCTGCGGGCTTTTGTAGATTCATAGACTCCTGTAAAAACGGATGGGAGAATTCCAAATTCAGCTTTAAAGTAGCATCTTTTTGATCCTCTACGACATTTTTATCCGTCGTAAGAACGCCAAAATGCGCGAACGCAAGGCTCGCCGCGAAAATTCCTAAAAAAGCAAATTTTGCCTTCATGTAATACCTTTCATAATAAAATATTACGGAATTGTATCACTTTTTTTCATCCGTATTGCTTAAATGTGGGTTTATTTTGAGTATTTAAAGCAAACTTTAGTTAAAATGTCGCAATTTAAATTACCAAAAAGAGGCAGAAAATGATAAATTTAAAACTTATCGAGACGAATTTCGACGAATTTAATAAAAAACTCATCGCCAAAAAAGTCCCGCCGCAAACTCTGCAATCGCTACTGGATGCCTACAACGAGCTAAAATCTAAAAAGACGGAGTTAGAGAACCTTCAAGCCGTGCAAAATGCAAAGAGTAAGGAGCTCGGTCTCGCCGTGCGCGAAGGCAGGGACGTAGGCGCGCTAAAATCGCAGCTTGAGGAAAACAAGCAAAAGATCCAAAGCCTAAGCGAGCTCGTAAATGAGCGCGAGCAAAGCTTAGAGGTGATCGCCGCGTGCGTGCCGAATATCATCGACGACGACGTGCCGATCGGCGCGGACGAGAGCGAAAACGTCTGTATCAAAAAGGTGCTTGAGCTGCGCACGTTCGACTTCGCGCCCAAGCAGCACTTCGATCTCGGCGAGGCGCTGGGATGGCTTGATTTCGAACGCGGCGTCAAACTTAGCGGTAGCCGCTTCACCGCGATCCGCGGGCTGGGTGCGAAACTGAATATGGCTCTCATCAACTATATGATCGAATTTAATAACTCGCGCGGCTTCGAGCTCGTAAATATGCCGTTTTTGGTACGCGATCAGATCCTCTACGGCACGGGTCAGCTGCCTAAATTTAAAGATGACCTCTACCGCGTTGACGACGAGGAGCAAAACCTCTACCTCATCCCTACGAGCGAGGTTACGGCGACGAATCTCTTTAACGATGAAATTTTACGCAGCGAGGAGCTGCCGATCAAGCTCACCAGCTACAGCCACTGCTTTCGCAAGGAAGCGGGCTCGGCGGGGCGCGATACGCGCGGCATGATCCGCCAGCACCAGTTCGACAAAGTAGAAATGGTAAAAATCGTCGCCCCGGAAACCAGCTACGACGAACTGGAAAAACTCACCGCCAACGCCGAAAACATCCTGCAAAAACTGAACCTACCCTACCGCGTCGTCCTCCTCTGCACCGGCGACATGGGCTTTTCCTCAGCCAAAACCTACGACCTCGAAGTGTGGCTGCCGGGGCAGGGCAAATACCGCGAAATCAGCTCATGCAGCAACTGCACCGACTTCCAGGCGCGGCGGATGCAGGCGCGCTACCGCCCGAAAGACAGCAAAAAACCGCAGCCGGTGCACACCCTGAACGGCAGCGGCCTCGCGGTTGGCCGCACCCTCGTCGCCATCCTCGAAAACTACCAGAACGCCGACGGCAGCATCACCATCCCGGAAGCGCTGTTGCCGTACATGGGCGGCATCACGGAAATCCGCCCGCTGCGATAATCCCGCCGCCAGCAAAAACGCCACCCTCCGGTGGCGTTTTTTATGGGCAGTCAAAGGGTTTACGGCTTGCATCGTCCCTT
>NZ_CALJPC010000014.1 GCF_937981295.1 uncultured Campylobacter sp. | reverse complement strand
GATGATGATCTCTTTGTCGCTGTTTTTTAGCTGTTCGAAATACTTAAATCCCTGCTCGTCCGAGCTCGTCCACGCTACGCGAAGCGTAGAGATCGGATTTAGACCCCAAAAGACCACGACTTTGGAGTTTTCAAGCACCACCGGCCACGAGGTTTGCTGCTCATAGACCTGATTTGAACCCGTTACGTGCGGCATTATTACCTGCGCCGCACCCGTAGAGTAATCGCCCGTGACGCCAGTAAAGCCGCCGGTTAAATTCATAAATCTATGAAGCAGCGTCCTTGAGACATGCACGTTGCCCGTGCTCTGCCAGCCGTAGCTGCCCGCAAACACCGAGCTTGCGCCCTTTTGCTCGCGCGTCTTTTTAAGCTCGCGCGCGACGAGTTTGATCGCGTCTTCATATTTTACCTCGACCCATTCGTCAAGCCCGCGAAGCTCGGGCTTTGGATTATCGGGATCGGCGAGGTAAGATTTTCGCACCATCGGCGCTTTGATACGCGTATTATAAACGAGATCCGCCATCGTATTTTGAAGCGTATTTGGAATTTTAGAGGTGATCTTCCACGGCGCAGACTTTACGATCTTGCCGTTTTTGACGCTCGCTTTTAAAATTCCCCACCGCGCCGCGGTTAAAATTTCGCCGTTTTTCTTAAGCGCGGTAAGCTTATCCGCCGCGAGCATCGAGCTTGGGATGAGCGGAAGCGCCGATACTGCCGCGCCGAGCTTTAAAAAATTTCGTCTTTTCATTTCATATCCTTTAAATTTACGTCCTTGGAGTGCTTTTGTAGATACTGCACCACCGTCCAGCTCTCGTCTTTGCTAATAGGCGTGCGCGAAAGCATCGCCTTAATGTAGCCCGGCCATCTATTTGCTTCATAATCGGCGGGCTGGTGCAGAGCGTGACAGACGCTACACGAGGCCTCAAATTTCTCCTTTGCGCCCGCGAAAATTTTATCCACGTCGCCGCTTAGCGCGCCCTCGTCGGTGTAGGCGGTTATTTTAACCTTATTAAAGCCGTCCTCTTCGCCCAAGCTCTCGCTTTGAAATTTAGCTTGCTTCGAAAACGCCACCGCGATTATACGTACTTTAGGCGTGAAATAAATAACGTTGGGCGCCTTTGGATTTTGATAGCCTGTGAGCGAAAATTTCACCACTCCGTCCTTGACCTCCAGCACCTCTATGGCGTTTGTAGGTAGCAGCCTGCCGTCCTTGTGCGACAAATCGCCGCTTACACTTACCTGCTTTAGCACCGTGCCGTAAAGCGTCTCGCCCGCCTTAACCTCGGCGCCAGCGTAGCTTGCGATCACAGCCGCAAGAGCCGCCGCAGCCGCAATAGAATTTAAAAACTTCATGCTTATCCTTTCTTAAAATTTTAAAAACTTCTCGTAAATCTGCCGTATAAAAAGCCCGCAAACATAACGGCCAAAACGGCCGCGAATGCCGCAAACGCTACCTGCGCGCACTGCGCCGCGTCTGCAAATTTTATGCTCGGCACGAGATAAAATCCCTCGCCGTAAAATCCGCCAAAAAAGCTCTGCACATCGCTAAGCGCGGTGCCCGCGGGGAAGGACGGAGTGCCCGTGCAGCTTGCGGGGCGAAATAGCTCCGGCAGCAGGCTATCAAGCGGCACCGCAAAAGGAAATGCAGGCGCTGAGAGGCAATTTGCGGTATCTGCGGCGGGGTGCGGCGCGGAGCTTTGTAAATAGCCGTATATCGCGCCCGCAAAACCAAGCAGGTAAGCAATGAGCCTTGCTATGAAGCCAAACGGCAGCAGCAAGCCGATGAGCGCGCCCACGCCCGTTACGGCAAAGCCCAGACGCACGAGGGCACTCATCTGCGTAGGCGACATAAAAAGGTAGCGCTGAAAGAAAAAATGCGATACCGCAAGATAGCCTGCGCTTATCACAAAGAGCCAAAACCACGGCGCAGCAGTATTTTGCCACGCGTAAATCTTCAAAATCAATCTATTCAAGATCTCCTCCGTCTTATAAAATTCTTAAGAATACTTTTTAATCTTAAGATTTAAATTTATGAAGGAATTATAGCAATAAAAGATAAAAATTTAGGTCCGTATTGCCCTAAATATCGGAGTTTTATGAGCTTTAAGCTTAACGTATAAGATTTCAATTTTAAAATTTGACGCTCCTTGCGTGGCGGCGGAAAGTTTTTGAGATATGAAATTAAAATGATAGATTTTATAAAATTTTATCTTTATTCGGCTCTGTTTTGATAAAAAATATGCCGATTTTAAAACCCTCGAAACTCCGATGCTCGATAAATATTATGAAGATGATATAATGAGCCGAAATTTTGAAGAATATCACTTTATAATTTAAGGGCGGGGCGCTATATGAAATTTAACATAAATGCCGTTATCGGCGGGGCGGATGATGTGCCGATCTATATACCGGATATTATAAGAGCGGTAAGGCAAGAGATTAAAAGGGTTTTTAGCGATTTTGAAATGCACTCGCTGCAAAAGATCGATATTTGCCTTTGTTTGAGTGGGGAAGTGTCGAGATATTTTCCGAAATCGGGAATTTATCAACCGAAATATTATCTTAAAAGCAAAAAAATTATCGCGTATATTCATTTTAGCTCAGATGAGTGGGGCTCCGATAAAAGGGCAAATACAGATAAATTTTTAGAAAAGTTCAAGCAGTATCTTATGGAGCTTGGAGATATTACCGGGCGGAAAATTACGAATAATAATTTAGAATTTGACGATAAGCAGTACAAAGATAATATAGACCTAGTTTTTGAAAATTTAGTAGTAGATTGTTGAAATAAAATTTGAAAAGAATATCTATCTGAAGCGGCAAAATTCCGTTTCAGATAAGGCAGACGCTAACCCGGGCTAGTGAAATTCCAAACGCCCTTAAGACGCAAAATAGCGACGAGGTGAGTTTGGAATTTCATCATCAACGATAATTTAAAATTTTGCCCGAAAGCTTATTGGCTAGCTTAAAGCGCCTTGGTTGGCACCCCGTAGAATTTCAACGCGCCGTTAAGCAAGCGATGAGCGAGCCGCGCAAGGCGGGTCTTGCGCGAGCGCGTAAAAGTACGCGCGGTGTTATTTTGCAGTAGAATTTTACGGATTTGATCTCGCGCGCAAAAGGCGAGATCAAGCCTAAATACCCGACAAGAGTAAATTTTACGCAAACCGCGCAAGACGAGTTTTGTGCGAGCGCTAAATCGCGACTTTTAGCGCCTCAAATTTCGCGTCTTGCTCGGCTAGAAGCTGTCCTTTCTCATCGCGCGAGACGTAAATTTTAAAGATATTTTCGCCCGCCTTGTCGTAAAAACCCACGAATTTCGAGAGCATCCCCATAAAAGTCTGCGTCACGAGGATAATCTTATCGATCTCATCCGTCTTTAGATGACCCCCCAAAATGCCCAGCCCATGCGCCTCATCGCCGTTTGCGCCCATGCCGAAATTATAATATCCCTGCGCGCTCTTGCCGCTTGGGATCTTGGTTTTAAACTCGATGATGAAGCTCGGCGTATTTTTCACGAAAAGTACCTCGCCCCAACTCTCAAGCTCCCTAATGACCTCGCCGAATTTATCGCCGCCCGCGCTCTTTCCGAAGCGCTCGGGCAGGTTTAGCAGCACGTCGATCTCCTTGGCGCCGAGCTCCTTGCAGATCTGCGCGATCGAAATTTTAGGGTTTTGCGCAAACAGCGCCTCGATTCTCTCTTTCATTTTCATCCTTTCTAAAATAAAATTTTGAGCGCCATTATAATATAAAAATTCTAAGTTACAGATAACGGCAATCAATTAAAGCGTAATTGAAAAGTTTATTTGAAGAAAGATTTAGCGCTACAAAGTGCTTATGCGTAGAATTTTAAACGACAATACAAAGAATTTTATCTGCATGGAATTTTAGAATTCTAAAATTCCGCAAATATTTAGAGCTTTATCATAGCGGATCATATCCGAAGCGATTGGACCCACTATCGCCGCGCTGCACGAAAAACACAAGCAGCACTATCCAACCCACAAATGATATCAAAAGCCCGATATCGCCGAACAAAGCACCCACGAACGGCGTTAAAATAAGCAGAAAAAACCAGCCGCTTCTATCGGTGTCATGTAGTCGCCTGACCGATACGGCGATGGCTGGCACGAGCATAGCTAGCTGAAAAAGCGCATCTATAATGCCGATTTCTTGATGGACGATTTTGCCGGCTATTATTTGATTGTACCCTATCGTAGTGCCTAAAACGCCATCTATCAAGCTCAAAACGATCCCGCCAAGCACGGTAAATAGAAAAAACCACCAGTACTCCGACCTCGATGCTCGCCCGCTAAATGCGGCGTATTTTTGCTTGACGCAAGTTTGCACGGACTCCATAAAAGTCATTTTAAACTCCTTTTTTAAAATAATATAGGATTATACTAATCGCCCCTTAAATTTAAATACCTAAAACTCCCGCCCGTTCATCTGCTTTACGTGATACGCCAGATTCGCTAGATTGTAGCCGCCTTTTGAGGCGGCAACCTCTCTAGTGCCATAAACCGCCGAAACATTTAGAATTACCGAAGCTAACCACCCTATGGCAAATACTAAGGCAAAAAGCTGCGAGTCAAGCGCTATCAGGACTAGAGTTACTATCTCCGTAGCCACAATAACATAAAACGCTCTTAGATAGTTTTTCTCTCCGCTGCAATCATAAAGCTCTTTACTAACTAGCAGCTGATAGATCAGATATACCGCTGTGCATACACAATAAATGCTTATCATAAAAACTGATGGATTAAACAATTCAAATCCTACAAATATAGTGCTTACTGCGCTTATAGCCGAAGAAACTCCGACTAGCACGGCGTTTGATAGCAGGTCCGTGCTGCGTATAGCGCGCGCTAAAAAATATAGCCCCACAGCTAGGCATATCATAGATATAAGTCCGACACCCTCCAACGCGCCCACTTTATCTACATTCTTGATATATCTGCCTACCGCATTTAACGCCTCAAGCCCAAACGCTATATAAAGGGTAGTTTTGGCAGTAGATAGATTCTCGCTCTGCTCTTTAGCGTCATCCGTATAAACATACAGGATTGCTCCCGCGCCTACGGATACATTTAGCTTTCGCACCATATCAGGCAACCTAAAAAAGTCGCTAATAAGCCAGATCAAAAACAAAACATTGGGCACCGAGAAAATAACCATAAAATGAAAAAAGCCCTGTTCTATATCCTTTAGGTCTGATGCTTGCACGCCCAAATCCGGACGAGATGAGTTTATAAGCGCTAACAGATCGTTACCTTCTATACTCGTCCACATGACAGTAACCACTGCTAAAAAAAGCCAGATGAGAAATGGCAGCCCGCCTAAAAGCTGAAAAATCGCGGAGATTATACGCCCAAGATAAAATCTATGCGCGCCGAAAGGCCCGAGGAACATATAAAATACGTAGGCTTTATTTAGATCGTAAGCCCTAGCTGAGCTTTGCGTAGAGCTAATTCTATCGGAATTTAAGGAAGCTGAATTTCGCCAAGTGGAATTCTGCTCTGCAAAATTCTGCGAGTTCGTAGCATCTTCGGTAGAATTCAAACTTTTAGCGTTAGAATCTTGCTCGCTAGAGCCTGTCGCGGCAGAATCTCGTAAAATAGAATTTTCTTCATCCGAGCCTTGAGCTGCAAAAGCTAAATTTTGCTCTACAGAATTCTGAGCCGCGAAATTTTGCTCGCTAGTATCATCCGCTGCAAGAGCTTCTTGCGCTAAATCTAAATTCTCAGATTGCTCCTGTGGTTTCTCATCCAAGGGCTTTTTCTCTTCGCCACTTTTACGTCTTATACTGGCTAGCGATGCAGGATTACTGCTGCCGCCCCAAATATCTTCGCCCATCTGCTCTCCTTGATTTTTAAAGCAATTTTACCTGAAATTTAAGGAATTTTTGTATATTCGCCGCTACAAATTCAAAACAAAGGACAAAAATGTCAAAAGTAACATTTCAAGGAAAGCCCGTAGAGTTAAGCGGGCAAGAGATAAATCTAGGCGATCGCGCGCCGCAAGTGCGCTTAGTAGCTCAAGATCTAAGCGAAATTGAGATCGCTAGCGGCAAGCACGTGCAAATCATAGTCGCTGTGCCGTCGCTAGATACGCCCGTCTGCGCGACGGAGGCACGTAAGTTCAACGAGCGCGCCGCATCGCTTCCTAACACCGAAGTAATCGTCGTTTCGATGGATTTACCGTTTACGATGGGGAGGTTTTGCACGACTGAGGGGATCAAAAATCTACGCGTTGCAAGTGATTTCCGCGATAAGGAATTTTGCCGCCGCTACGGCACTCTCATCGCCAGCGGCGCATTAGCAGGTCTCAGCGCCAGAGCGATCTTCGTCATAGATACCGCAGGCGTTGTGGTTTATAAAGAGCTCGTAAGCGACATAGCCTCTGAGCCCGACTACGACGCAGCGCTGGATTTTGCAGAGCTCGTCGCTCGCAACAGCTGCTCTAACTGAGCAAGATAATAGATCCAAGGTTTGGATAATTTTCGCCTTGCTTTAGTTCACTACTTTAAGCAAATTCGCCCTACTGCAAGTAAAAAAACGAAGTAGGGCGCTTAAAATTCTACTTCAATTTTACATTTTGATTTTACGCTTTAATTTGTGCTCCAGCGTACGCAAAGCTATTAACGCACTGCGATAGCAAGCGAACGAGCACGAAATTTATAGGATAGCCTGCTGCTAAATTTTAAATTTAGCAGCAGCGAGAGTTGAAATTTTAAAATTTGCCCGCTTAGCCACGGCGCGCGATAAATTCGCTAAAAGTTATCTCCTGCGCGTAAAATTTAACTCCGAGCGAGGCGAGTTTGTCCTGCAGCGCCAGCGCCAGCTCCTCTATGCCGTTAAATACGCAAAGCGGCAGATTTTGCGTCCTATCTCTAGTCGCCGCAAAGCTCTCGTCTTCAAAAAATTTCTTTAAAAACACGAGCGTTTTTACCTTGTCCGCGCCCAGGTCCTCGATAAAAACGCTAAAATATTTATATTCGGGCTCCTCGCGCACTTCATCTTTCCGCGCGTAGTCGTCCGCCAGTTCGCGGTAAAATTCGTTGTTTAAATCAGTAAGCGGCGCAATCGCTTCAAGCGAGCAAGGCACCTCAAGCGCGGCAAGTGCGGTTAAAATTTCTTCAAATTTAACGACGTCGTCCGCGACCTTTATCGGCTCCCACGAACCCGCGCCGTGATAGGCAAAATACACGGGCGAGGCATCCCCGAGGGCAAAATCTACAAAAAACGGATCGTCCATGCCGTTACGCGCGATGACCCGCCAGCTCTTGCGCCACTGCCCGGGCGTATCGTCCGCAAGCTCCTCGCCAGTTTTGCGGCTAGCGAGCCTATATCCCTCCTGAAAGCTCTCAAACTCGCCCTCATCAGGATAGAAAAAAGGTAGCAAAACAGACTCTGAAACGATACGTTTGCGGATAAAATTTTGGATTAAATTTGGAATTTGCACGGTGCGATCTTTGGGTTAAATTTGAGCGAATTTTAGCAGAGTTTTTAATACGCGCAAAATTTGCGTTCAAATTTGACGGATTACAAAATTTGAACGCAAAAAGACAAGCGGAAGTATTTTAAGATGGATTTGAATGTTGCGACGAAAATTTCGTCCCAAGACTAGGCAATTAGCCTGTCGCAGGGCGAAATTTTCTAGCTCATTCAAAGACGCTTAAAAGACGACGCGCTACAAGGATTGTAAGATTTTAGGTTTTGAAAACGCCGTTATAGGTTTAATCTCTCCCTTAAATTTCTCAATCTGCGCTAGCACGGTGTGAGCCGAGTTGCTCTGCGCGAGACTTGACGTGCCCTTATCAAACGTAAGCACGTTTACGCAGCCATGCTGGCAGAGGCTCTTTTCGCCCCAAACCTCTGGATCGTACCACGCGCCCTCGCAGATCGCTGCGACGCGCTCAGGCACGATATCGGTAACGAGCACGCCCGCTAAAATTTCGCCGCGATCGTTGAAAACGCGCACGATGTCGCCAGTAGCCAAACCGCGCGCTTCGGCGTCTTTTGGATTGATAAGCACCGGCTCTCTGCCGCTAACCTCGGCGAAATTTCTGATAATCGAGTTGTTTAGCTGACTGTGCAAGCGGTAGCGAGAGTGTGGGCTTACGATGTGAATCGGGTACTTCGCCGTCTTTTTCGCGTCCCCCAGCCACTCTTTAGGCTCGATCCAAGTAGGCATAGGCGGGCAGTCGGCATAGCCCATCTTGGCGATTACGGGCGAGTAAAGCTCGATCTTGCCGGACGGGGTACCTAAGCGGTTTTTGGCGGGATTTTCGCGGAATGCCGCAAGGCGCGTATATAGCGCGCTGCTCTCGTCGTCCTTTTCAAAGCGCACGAAGCCTTTGTCATAAAATTCCTCGAAGCTAGGCATCGTTATATTTAGGCCTTTGGCTTGCTCTACGGCATCGGCGTAGAATTCCTTCATCCAGCCTAGCTCGTCCTTGCCCTCGCTAAAGACCTCGCCGTATCCCCAACGCTTGCAGATCTGCTCGCAGATCCAAAAGTCGCTCTTGCTCTCGCCCATTGGCTCGATTGCAGGTCTATAAGCGACTATATATTCGCCCGTAGCGCCCGTTTGGTTGATGTCGTTACGCTCGACCTCGATCGCGACGGGAAGCACGATGTCGCTAAGCTTCGCCGTACTCGTCCAGTAAGGCTCGGCGGTGATGACGGTGTCAAATTTACGCCACTGCCTCACAATATTATTCACGTCTTGATGGCGCGTAAACATCGATCCGCACGCCATATATGCGACTCTCATATGCGGCAGCTTGATCTTGGTACCGTCATAATCGATCTGCTTGCCCGGATGCTCCAGCGCCTCTATGCTGCGAGAGGACGGGATGGTGATATTTTTCGCGCTTTTCCAAGGCGCAGAGCCCGTGTTTTCGTATTTTTCATCTATGCGCGTACTAAGCCCTTTTAAAATCGGAGCCACTTTATTCGTAGCGCCCGCGGAGCCGTAGCCCAGGCTAAATTCAAAGCCGAGACCCTCCTTGCCGATATATCCCAGCATCGCATTAAGCGCCACTAGCGCCCAGAAAGGCTGCTCGCCGTGATCTGCGCGCTGCAAACCGCGACCGATTAGGATCGTGGTCGGCTCCTTTGCAAGCGCTGTAGCAAATTTCGCAATAGCATCCTCGCTAAGCCCGCAAATTTTGCTCGCCCAAGCTGCGTCCTTTACGATTTTATCGCTCTCGCCTAGAAAATACGCTTTAAATTTATTAAATCCGACGGTGTATTTTTTGATAAATTCCTCGTCGTAGAGGTTGTTCGTAAATAGATAATGGCACATGCCGATGATGAGCGCGGTGTCGGTATTTGGGCGCACGATGATATCTTCGCTGCCGAAGTAGCGCGCAGTATCGTTTCTCATCACGTTTACGCTGTAGGTTTTGATGCCCGATTTTTTAAGCTCTTGCATGCCGATGTAGCCGTCATGCGTAGGCGGAATGGATGAAATTTGATTAGTTACCGCAGGATCGGTCGCCCAAAATACGACGTTTTTGGCGTTTTTGACAATCGCTTTCCACGTGGTAGGCGCGTCGTAAACGGCGCTTGAGCCTAGCACATGAGGCATGATAACGAGCCCCGCGCCAGTCGAATAATCACCGCTTTCCTCTACGTAACCGCCTAAAATTTTAAGCATTCGGTGCGCTACGGTGCGTCCCCAGCCGATCTTGCCGCTGCCGCCCCACCAGTAGCACTCGCCGTAGATCGCCTCGGCGCCGTATTTGTCGAAATTTTCTTTCAAAGCCTTCGCCGCTAGATCAAGAGCTGTGTCCCAGCTAACCCGCACAAACTCCTCTTTACCGCGCAGTTCGCTCTTTGCCGCGCCTTTTGCCTTTAGATAGCTTTTGCGCACCATCGGATAGAGCACGCGGTTTTCGTTTTGGATATTATCGGGCAAGCTGTAATTCATCGTGTTTGGAAATTTATCGCCTTCGAAATCGCTTACCGAAACGATCTGCGATGAGTTTAAATTTAGCCAAAAAGTACCGAATCTGTTCGCGCCGAATACTTTTTTGTTATCAAAAATCGTCTGCGTGACCCCCTCGATCCTGCTAGCGCTAGCCGCGCTTGCGCCTAAAATCCCCGCCTTTAAAAAGTCTCGCCTTTTCATCTGATCTCCTTTATCATTCAGGTTTTTTTGCGTTGTGTTGTAGGTATTTTATGATCAAATTTAGCTCGTCGCCCTCGAGCGCTACGTAGTTTGCATTGATCATCTCCTGTAAATTTGCAGGCCACTGATTTGCCGTGAAGCTCTTTGGCTCATGCAGGCGGTGACACGCTGAGCAGATCTGCTCGTAGTTTGTCTTTGCCTCCGCATAAAGAACCTTGGCGTCCTTAGCTACGGCATCCGAACTGATCTCATAAATCCCCTCGGCTTCGTACCAGATCTCGCCGTAATCGTCCTCGAGCTTTTTGCCCTTTTTAAAATTTGCTTCGGCTTCGTTCGTAAAAATCGCGTAAATTTCAGCCTCCTTCATATTTTTTTGGATCTGAAGCTGATAATTTTCGCTTACGACGCCTTTAATTTTAATCTTGGCAACGCTGCCATCGCTGGATAGCACCTCAATCGGCGTTAAAATTTCAGCCTCGCCGATTGCTTTGCCGTCTTGCGAGATCGTAGCGGTTTTAGAGATTACCTCTCCGCCGAAAAGCGAACACGCACAGATAAATGAGATAAAAATTTTCCTCATAAAGTATCCTTTCTGGGTTGTCTTTAACGCGAATTATAAATCAAAGATAAATTTAAATTTGTCGCAATTGCGACGAATTTATCCTTTTTATGTAAAATTTACGTGAAATTTTATGCAAAGAGCTGCTATGATAGATAGACTAAATAACGATTACAGCGAGAAATTTGACTTTTTAAGCAGGGAGCGGATTGCTAAATTTAGGCGCGAAAGCTACGCTCGCGGCGACGTGATCTACGCGCAGAAGTTTAAATTTATCATTCTGCTGCGCGGCAGGGCGAAGCTAAACTGCTACGAAAACGGCAAGGAATTTATCTTTAGCTTCGTAAGAAGCGGCGCCTACGTTTGCTTGGATAAAAACACGAGCCTTGAAATTTTAAGCGACTGCGAGACGCTGCAGATCAACATCTCGGAGCTTTTTGAGCTGCTTGGAGACGAGTTTGCAAGCTCGATCATAAACGCGCTTATCAAAAATATCTACTCGCAACGGATTTTAATTAAAGAGATCGTTTTTGCGAAAATCCAGACGCGGATTTTAAATTTTCTAAATCGCATCGCAAACGCCGATAAGATCGTGGAGCTTCCCTTTAATATAATGACGCTGGCAAGCCTACTCGGTGCGCCTCGCCAAAACGTCTCTCAGGCGATTACGAAGCTAGTAAATGACAAAAAGATCGTGAAATTAAAGGGCAATAGGATTAAAATTTTGTAGATTAAATCCGCAAGGCGAGTTTAAATTTAAACTATTTTGGCGAAAGCCGCCCGCGAAATTTTAAATTTAACCCAATAAAAGGGCGCGTGGCGCGAATCAAACGAAAGGACACGCAGATCAAAAAGACAAGCGGAAGCATCGCAAAGTAAGATGAGGCTCGGATAAATTGGAGACCGGGCGTTTGCGCGACCAAGCAAATTTCACGCGCAAAATGCGGTGCGACGATTTAACGCTCTTGGCACGAATTTTAAATTTAACAAAGCGAGGCGGCGCGCTAAATTTTACAAAGATTGCAAAATTTTTACAGCGTCGTAAGTTTTCGCCTGCGCTTTTAGAAACTCGCAAAGCTCCTTTTGCTCGCAAAGGCCGTGAGCGAGCAGAAACTCCGCCGTCATCTCGTCATCCAGCACCACAGCTACTTTGATAAGCGTTTCTACCTCCTTTTTATCGATGCTCGCAAAGCTTTGAAATTTTAAAATTTCCTCCAAATAGCGTAATCTCCCGTCACGGAATTCTTTAAATTTGGCTCCCGCGGCAAACTCCCTCGCGGCAAGCGGCAGCGCCTCCTTATATCCGAGAATAGAAACGTTGTTATCGCTTAAAAATATTAATTCGCTGCCCGCAACCGAGCCGACCACGTCTTTCGTATCTCGCGCGCCGTTTGCGATCAAAAACTTAAATGCCTCGAAATTATCACTTGCCGCGGCATCTCGCAACAGCCCGCTAGTCTTGGCGTCCGCGCCGTTTTGCACCAAAAGCTCTAAAAGCCGCATCGCATCGGCGCTATCAAAGTGATAAAGCTTCGCCATCTCACCGCTAAATTTCGAGCCGAAAAAGATCGCGAGCTTTAGCGGCGAGAAATAACCGCCGTCTCCGCCGTAATTGAGATTTGGTTTAAATTTAAGGATTTTTTCTATCCGCTCGAAGTCGAATTTTGAATTTCGAAGCACCTTCGGATTAAAAATAAAAGCGGTGAAAATTCTATCTTTAAACTCCCCGAAATCCTCGTCGATCCTGCCTCTGTTTTGCGCCGCGAATTCTAAAAGCGCGTCCAAGCCCGCATCTATCTGCGCATCGCTAGCATTTTCATCGTAAAAAATTTCAAAATTTGGCTGCGGCAAATTTGACGCCGTCTGCTGCGTAGTAGAAGCCGCCGCATCCTCTTTAGCGGCACCGAAAGCGCAGCCCGCAAGCAAAAGCCACAAAAAGATAAAATTTTTCATATCGCCCTCGCTTAAATTTTGTGCGATTATATCAAATCTAAGGCTAAATTTAACGGCGTCTTGAAATTTCATAAAAAGCAAACGGCAAATAAATTTAGCCCAAAAAAGCGCCTTTTGATTTTAATTTCGCTAGAATTAGCCGTAAATAACCTAAACAAAGGAGCAGCAAATGAAACTACTTTTTACTTTGATCTTGCTTTGTGCGGGGCTTTTTGCAAACACGCTGCAAGAGATCAGAAATAGCGGCGTCATTAGAGTAGGCGTCAGAGACGGCAGACCGCCTTTTAGCGAGATTAGCGGTGGTAAATTTGAAGGCTTTGAAATCGAGCTTGCCAATGCGATCGCAAAGGCGATTTTCGGTGCCAAACAAGGCGAAGTGCAGTTCGTCTCTCTAAGCGCCGCCGATCGCGTCTCATATCTAGTCAATAATAAAGTCGATATGGTCGCAGCTACCTTCGTCATCGATTCGGCGCGCAAAAATCATGTAGACTTCTCGATGCCGTATTTTTCGACCAATCTCGGCGTACTAACTCGCAAAGCGGACGCCATCAAAGATATATCGCGTTTGCGCGATATGAGGCTCATAACCGAAGAGGGCACGACTGTAGATAATTACCTCAAAAAAGAGAAATTTAGCAACGTAAGCTACTGCAAAAACACAAGCGAATGCTACGCTATGATCCGTGACGGCAAAGCCGACGGATACGTCAATCTAAATATCACGGTGCTAGCCTACGCCGTCGTGGACGATACGCTCGAAGTGCCGTTTCAAAACTTCGGTAAGCCTGATTTCATCGGTATTGGCGTGCAAAAAGGAAATAAGGAGCTACTTGATTTCATCAACGCAGAGCTTGTCAAGCTAAGCAAAGAGGGCTTTTTCAAAAAGGCTTATCAGGACACTTTCGAGCCTTTTTACCGCGGTACGGCGGATAAAAAATACTTCCTTTTAGATGGAATTTATGACTTGCTATAAAAGCGAGCTAGGAATTAAAATATAAAATTTATCGAAGGCAGTTTGCATAACGAATAAATCTTGGGATTTAAAATTTAGAATTTGCGAAATTTTAAATCCCCGATTCGCCCCTAAATTTCAAACTTGCATACGCGCGGTGATTGAATTTTAAACCGCTTGCATTTATTTTCTCTAAAATATATAGTGCTATAATTATTTCAAAACTAAAAAGTAGGGGGCTTTTTATGAGATTACTTTTTATTTTAGCCTTATTTTGCGCTAGCATTTTTGCAAATACACTAGATGAAATCAGGCAGGCAGGGGTTATCAGAGTAGGTGTGCGCGAAGGTCGTCCGCCGCTAAGCGAGTCTAATAACGGCAAGTTTGAGGGCTTTGAAATCGAGCTTGCTAGCTCGATCGCCAAAGATATTTTCGGCGATAAAAAGGGCGAAGTGCAGTTCGTAGCCGTAACCGCGGGCGAGAGAATCCCGTTTTTGAAAAATAACAAGGTCGATATGGTTATCGGCACCTTTATGATTACGCAAGAGCGTAAGAAGCAGGTGGATTTCTCACTTCCGTATCTATCGGTAAATTTTGGCATCGTAACGCGTAAAGAGGATCAAGTGAAGGACTTCGCACAGGTTCGTGATATGAGAATTTCAATCGAAAAAAATCCCAACGGCTCGATGACCGAGCGCTATCTACGCAAAGAGAAATTTAGCAATTTGGTCTATTGCAAAAATACTAGCGAGTGTTACGCGATGATGAAGGACGGCAGAGCCGACGGTTACGCAAACGACAACATAATCGTCCTAGCCTATGCTGTCGTGGACGATACGCTCGAAGTGCCGTTTAAAAACCTAGGCGCAGCGGAATTCTTAGGCGTCGGCGTGCAAAAAGGTAATCAAAGCCTGCTTGATTTCATCAATGCCGATCTAATCAAGCTAAGCAAAGAGGGCTTTTTCAAAAAGGCTTATGAGGACACTTTCGAGCCATTTTACCGCGGCACTGCGGATAAAAAATACTTCCTGCTAGACGGAATTTACAACATGCTTTAGACCTTAGAATTCTAAGGCGCGGAATTTTGAAATTTTAAAATTCCGCTTCGTATGCGGCGAGTAGATATTCTGAAACCTGCAAATTTTGAAATTTTAGTAACCAATAAATTCCGTAAAATTTTAAATTTTATCTTACGCTCGGTTTAAAAACATCTATTCCATTCGGAGCAAAATTCCATGCTACGATAAAATTTTAAAATTTTATGCACGACGGAATTTCAGAATTTTATCTGCACCGAGAATTTTAAAATCCCATTCTGCAACATAATTTCGTAGTTCAGGGCTTTTGCGCTGCGATAAAATATAAATTTATCGTGCGGTGTAGAATTCCGCAGATAAGCGAGATAAATTTAAAAGGATAAAATTCCGCGTGAGGCGAAATCTAGCTCTTGGCAAAAGCGCAGTCATCGCAGATACTATCGCTTAAGCTTTGTGGTCGCAGAAATTTACTCAAACGCCTTGTAGTGCGCCTCGTCGGCGAATTCTAACATCTCGCGATCGCCCCTGCTGTCGCCGTAAGCGATGATGCGATCGAAGGCCTGCACGTCGTATGCCGCGCGCACGCGGGCGACTTTTTGCGCGCCGTAGCAGTTCTGCCCCTCGATCTCGCCCGTGACGATGCCGCCTTTACGCCGTATTTTAGTGCCTAAAAGCTCCAAGCCCTGCGCCTCGCACCACGGACGCAGCCAGTCTTCGAGCGAGGCAGTGACGATGACGATTTTATCGCCCGCGGCTTTGTAGCTTGCGATCTTGTCCATCGCGCTTTGTTTTAGGATATCTTCGATGTGGGTGGTGGAGTATTTTTTGCAAATTTTATCGAATTTATCGGCGCTCATGCCCGCAAAAAAGTAGCCCAAGAGCTTTCTGCGCGTAAAATTATTGCTCGCAAGGCCTAGCTTATACGCCGCTAAAATGGGCGATAGCACCAAAATCCCGCGAAAAAATTTCTTAAATCCGACTACGTAGGCGACGAACTCGAGCAGCGAATCATCGCGCGTGATCGTGCCGTCAAAGTCGAATAAAACAAGATTCATTGCCTCTCCTAGCAAAATTTTAGCAGCGCAAATTTTAAAATTTGGCTATAAAAAAAGGCGTGAAATTTAAAAGCTAAATTTCACGCCGAATTTTAAAATTTCATTTTGAAATTCTATTTTTTCGCCATTCGTCTGCGCGTCGTAGGATCCAGGTATCGCTTGCGCACGCGGATATTTACTGGCGTGACCTCTACAAGCTCGTCCTCTTCGATCCACTCCAAAGCGCGCTCTAAATTTAATACTCGCGGCGGTACGAGCTTGATCGCATCATCGCTACCGCTGGCGCGGACGTTAGTTAAATTTTTACCCTTGATTGGATTGACGTCCAGATCATTCGGACGGCTGTGCTCGCCGATGATCATACCCAGATAAACCTTTGCCTGCGGAGCGATAAAAAGCACGCCGCGATCTTGCAGGTTCCATAGACTATATCCTAGCGCCACTCCGTTTTCCATACTTACGAGTGCGCCGTTTTGTCGCTTCTCGACCGCGCCGATGAAAGGGCGGAATTCCAAAAAACTATGGTTCATTACGCCTTCGCCGCGAGTATCGGTCAAAAACTGCGAGCGAAAGCCGATAAGACCGCGCGCGGGGATCTCAAACTCCATACGCGTCTGCCCGTCGCCGGTAGGGTTCATCACCTTCATCTCGGCCTTTTTACGACCGAGCTTTTCGATGACGGTGCCGGTGCAATCATCGGGCGCGTCGATAACTAAGTGCTCGAAAGGCTCGCATTTGATGCCGTCGATCTCTTTGATGATAACTTCCGGGCGCCCGAGGCAAAACTCAAAGCCCTCGCGGCGCATATTTTCGGCCAAAATAGTGATCTGCAGCTCGCCGCGGCCGCTTACTTTAAATTTACCCTCGCCCGCGTTTTCATAGCGCATCGCGATATTAGTTTTCATCTCCGCTTCCAAGCGCTCGTCGATCTTATTTGAGGTTACGAATTTACCCTCCGTGCCCGCCAGCGGTCCGTCATTTACGCTGAAAATTACGCTAAGGGTGGGCTCTTCGATATGTAGCGCATCAAGCGGGATCGGATTATTGGGATCGACGATACTATCGCCTACGTCAAGCGCGTCAAAGCCAGCGATTGCCACGATGTCGCCCGTGCCCGCCGCGTCGATGTCGGTGCGCTCAAGCCCGTTAAAACCGATGAGCTTTGAAATTCTACCATTTATATGCGTGCCGTCGGCTTTAGCTAGCATAACGCTTTGGTTTTTGTTTATAGTGCCGTTGAAAATCCTAGCGATGCCAATCTTGCCTACGTAGTTATCGTAATCGAGCGTGAAAACCTGCAGCTGCAAAGGATTGTCATCACTACCGCTAGGGGTTGGAACGTGAGAGATGATCGTCTCAAAAAGCGGCTTCATATCGGCGCTTGTGTCGTTTAGATCGTATTTTGCATAGCCGTTTTTGGCCGCGGCGTAGATGACGGGAAACTCAAGCTGCTCGTCGTTTGCGTCAAGCGCTACGAAAAGATCGAAAATTTCATTTACCACGCGGTCCGGATCGGCTGCGGGCTTATCGATTTTATTTACGACTACGATAGGTCTGAGCCCCAAAGATAGCGCCTTTTTTACTACAAATTTCGTCTGCGGCATAACGCCTTCTTGCGCGTCGACGAGCAAAAGCACGCCGTCGACCATCTTTAGTACGCGCTCGACCTCGCCGCCGAAATCGGCGTGACCCGGAGTGTCAATGATATTGATTTTAACGCCGCCGTAGTGGATGGCAGTATTTTTGGATAGGATCGTAATGCCACGCTCGCGCTCTATATCGTTGCTATCCATCACACGCTCGCCGACTTCTTGGTGATTACCAAAGGTGCCGGACTGTTTTAAAAGCTCATCTACGATGGTAGTCTTGCCGTGATCGACGTGCGCGATAACCGCAATATTTCTGATATTTTCCAAATTTTTCTCCGTTTCTAATTTCAAAAACTGATGATTATACTAAAAAAATTCTTAAGATAAAAATTTACGAATACTCTTTGACTTCGCAGACAAAAAACTCATACACGCGCTGTTGGATCAGCGCATCCTCGTCATCATCTCCGATCAGACGGCGCAGATGCGAAAAATCGATCTTTTTGATATATTTTTTGTTGTTTTTGATATCTCTGTCGATCTCTTTTAGAAGCGAGTCTAAATTTAAACTTTTATAGGTCTTTGCCTTTAAGATATATTCTTTTACGATAGAGACCAACACGCCGATGCGCTGCTCGTCGCCCGGATAAATTTCGCCAGCTATATCTTTAATCGCGTCGTAATCCTCGTCGGTCTGCTTCTTTTTGGCAAGCAGCATTGCGGCAAAAATTTTGGCTCTAAACTCGATAGAGCGATGATGAGGGATAAAGACCTCGCGAAATACGGATAGAAGATGATTTTTGAAATTCATTTATAACCTTACTTTAAGAAACATTTCCATATAATCCCGTTTGCCCTTTCTTAGACCTGTGCAATGCTTTTTTAGGCACCGCTTCAGGGTAGGAATACAGCAGAGCACTTAGATCTCGCATGTGCCGCAGCCATCTGGGAAGGGGTTTTATAAATCGATCCTATTAAGTCCGAAATGCTCTTTGAAATCCTCGCAAACACTATAAAAATCGACGCCTTCGATTTTTGGCTTGGCTTTGAAAAACTCTAACATCGAATTATACCCGCTAAGCAGCTCCTTGCTCTTTACGCCGTAACTGATCGAAATTCCAGCCTCGAAAAACGCCGCTAGCTTGTCGCAATACTTAAGCGCTTTGCCGTCGATTGCGCGAAATTTATCTTTGTTAAACATCTTTAGGCTGCCCTCTGCAAATTTAGGCTCTTTGCCTAGCTCGAAGGTGCGGTTTTCAAACTCGTCTTTTATAAATTTACCGCCCTCTTTGCGGATACCCAAAATATAGCTAAAATCATCTCTCATATGCTCGGGCACGAATGGTAAAATTTTATCGTCTATTAGCCGCATCTCATATTCGCTAATGATGTCGCTAAGGCCTTTAACGCCGTATTTTACGGGGCTAATGATGTCGCGAGTGAGGCTTTCTGGCAAATCGTGAAATAGAGCGCAGAAAAAATTATATGCCGTGCGCGAGCGGCACGCACCCACTTCAAGCGAGAAAAAGTAGCTTAAAATCGCGACTACCAGCATATGTCCCAGCACCGAGGTTTCAGGGATGCGCGGCGTCTGCGCCCAGCGCTTTTGAAAACGAAGTCTGCCGCTAAAATCGACTATGCGGGCGAGTTTTTTGTTCATCACGATCTTTCGCACACCGATGAGCTCGTAATAATCCTCGAGCTCCTCCTCGACCTTGGCTTTTAGCTCCTCGATGTCGTTTAGAAACTGGCTCGTTTGATAGACGATGTTAAATTCCCATCGCGTAGAGAGGTAGCTTGCCGCCTTTAAGATCACGGCTTCTTTCTTATGGTCTTTGGAATTTAGATATTTTTTAAATCGCTCGAAAAAGGCGCCGTTTTGAATAGGCAAAAGATCGCTTTCCAAGACGCTTAAAACCCATTCGTTGATCTTATATTTTTTGGTTTTTTGGATCTGATGAAAGACGTCCGGGCGGATATCGGTCACGACGATGCGCGCTAAAAACTCGAAAATCCCCGCTTCTATCACGTAGTTGATATCCACATCGCGCTCAAAGCTAGCAATAAAATAAGCAATGATAAATTTATGTGCCTGTTTGTCGAGCTCGACTAAACTCACCATCTTTGGGTAATCGTTCCAACGGCTAATGCTTGCGGATTTAAAAATTTGTTCGACTAAATTTGAGCTTATCATCGGTAAATTTGATCCGAGTTTATTTCGATTACCGTGTGGACGTTACCGCGCGGATTAAAATCGCCCGTGATTTTCATAAATTTAGGCTTTAGCTTGCTTTGAAGCGCGCCGTAAATTTCATTTATGCTATCTTCGTGGCTGATATATCGGTTCATAAAGGAATTTATGTAAATTTTAATCGCCTTAAGCTCCACTACGAGCTTGTCCGGGATATATTCCAAATAGATCGTCGCAAAGTCCGGATAGCCCGAGCGCGGGCAGCGGCAGCAAAACTCGGGCAGGGTGATTTTTATCAAATAATCGCGCTCCTGTTTATTGGGCCAAACTTCCATATTTTCTATATCGAATTTTTCAATTTCCTCTTCGCCGTATCTCACTATGATCTCCTTAAATTCGATATATCGTTCGGCTTTTCGACGCAAAATCCTTGAATATAATCGATACCCATTTTATAAAGCTGCATTTGAAATTCCTCTTTGTCGATGAAGCGCATTACGGTTTCGACGCCCGATTTCGCGCAGGCTTCGTTCATGCCTATAAATATATTTTTAATCTTTTCATCGTCTAAATTTTTATTAAATTCTATGTCATAAACGATAAAATCGACGTTTAGAAATTTTAAATACTCAAAGCTCGCGTTTGAGCCGCCGAACTGCGACAGCGCGAAGCTAAAACCGAGTTCGCGGAATTTAATTAAAATTTCATCAAAGCGCTTAATCTCCGAATAGATAAGCTTTTCGTTAAACTCAAACACAATCTTTTTTGGATCGATCAGATTATTATCGATGAGCTTTAAAATTTCATTGCGAAACTCGTTATTTCGCAGGGTCTGAGGCATAATCTCGATGAAAATTTTAGCGTCAATATCTTTAAAATAGATGATTCTAGAAATTTGTCTCATCATCGAAATATCATATTTAATATCGTAATGATTTAGAAGCAAAATATCTAAAATTCTACTTTTTGTGATCTTTTCGCCGCTTCTTAGATCGAGCTTCGGGATCAAATTTATATGCGATTTTACGCCGTTTTTATCCGCGACGCGCTGATATTTAAAACTGAAATTTTCGCTATCAATCGCTTCCATTACGTCGGCGGAAAACACGTCTATTAATACTTTCTCTACGTCAATAGCCTTCTCGCCGTGTTCTTCGTCGTTCAGGTGATTGATCTTATAAAATAGCGCATTTACGATATTATGCAGATTGCGATCATATGAACTTGGAAGCATCGTAAATTCGCTTTTAATCTCTACATTTTTGATCGTTTGACTTGAAATTTTATGCTCAAACATCCGCAAAATATGGCTTAAATTTGTAGCTTTTGATTCCACTCCGAATACAAAGTAGCCGTTTATAAAGCGCCCGATCGGAAGGTCCTTAAAACCCTGCTCCGCCATAAAATTTGAAAGTTCCTTACAATACTCATATAAAATTTCATCGCCGTTTTTATATCCGTATCGATCGTTTATGTCGATGATATTTTTAATTCGCAAAAGAACGATATTTATTTGACGATTTTTAGCTAGATCATTACTTAAAATTTTCTCGATCTCCTCGCGCACAAACACGTGAGTAACGGGATCTATCAGCGTCTTTTGAAAGCCAAAGTAAATTTGATATATGACATAATAAACATAGCAGATTAAAAGTATTAAAAATAAAATTACGTCGTCAAATTTAAACTCACCGTTTCGAAACAAAATAATTCCAAAAACAATCAAAACGCAGGTAAACGGCACCGAAATTTTAAGTGCCGTTATGAAGCGATTTTCGCGCTCTTTGGTCTCACTAAATAGAACAGACATTATATATCCAAGTGTTTAACATCTTTGGCATGATCTTGGATGTAGTTTCGGCGCGGCTCGACCTCATCACCCATAAAAAGATTAAAGGTATCGCTAGCACTCTGTGCGTCTGCAATGCTGATTTTTAAAAGCCTTCTATTTTCAGGGCTCATAGTGGTTTCCCAAAGCTGCTCCGGATTCATCTCACCAAGGCCTTTGTAACGCTGAATATAAGCGCCTTTTTTCGAGCTTTTTTCGATTTCGTCTAAAATTTCAATAAAATCTTTGCCAAAATTTACATCCCGATCTTTGATCTTTGAATAAATTTTAATCGCCTCTTCAAAGATATAATTGCCGAATAAATTCTCATCTATCACGAGCTGTTCTAGGCCGCTCGGTGTCTGGACGTAAATTCTAATCCCTTCATCATTTACGTAGGAATTTAAGATATTAAATCCTTCACTCTCAAGACGCGGTTTTAAAATTTTAAATAGCTCTTCATAACCAAGGCTACGCGCTTCGTCGTTTTCTATCAAAAATCTGATCGCGCTAAGCACGCTGAAGCGCTTTTTGAGCTCATTTAGAAGCGAGCGGTAGTTTGAAACGATTTTTAGGTAATCGATCAGATCCTCATTTCCGATACCTTCAAACTCGCCCATATCAATGCCGGTTTCGATCAAAAACTCACTCAGCGCTTTTTCGTCTTTTAGATAAATTTCTTTTTTACCCTTTTTATATCTAAAAAGCGGCGGTTGCGCCAGATAAACATAGCCGTTTTCCACGATAGGGCGCAAAAATCTAAAGAAAAATGTTAAAAGCAGCGTCTGGATGTGGCTGCCGTCGACATCCGCATCGGTCATAATGATGATTTTGTGATAGCGAAGCTTCTCTTCGTTAAATTCCTCGCCGATACCGCAACCAAAGGCCGTGATCATATTTTTAATCTCTTCGGATTGCAAAATTCTATCTAGCCGCGCCTTTTCTACGTTTAAAATTTTACCTCTAAGCGGCAGGATCGCTTGAAACACGCGGTCTCTTCCCTGCTTCGCCGAACCGCCCGCACTATCGCCCTCGACTAGATAAATTTCGCTGATGCTTGCATCCTTACTCTGACAATCAGCTAACTTTCCGGGAAGGGTGCCGACGGAATTTATATTATCTTTTTTGCGCGTTAGATCACGTGCTTTCTTCGCCGCTTCGCGACCGCGCGCGGCTAAAAGAGCTTTATTCATAATGGCGCGCGCTTCAATCGGATTTTCTTCAAAATACTTGCTAAGCACCTCAAATGCCATCTTTTGCACGATCGGCTTAACATAGCTGGAGCCCAACTTGCCTTTCGTCTGTCCCTCAAACTGCGGCTCGGGAACCTTTACACTAATTACCGCTATAAGTCCCTCGCGAACGTCGTCGCCGGTGATCTTTGTGTCCTTTTCACGCGCAGCCGCATTTGCCGCGACATAATTTGTTATCGCGCGCGTAAGACCCGCTCTAAAGCCCGCCTCATGCGTACCGCCGTCCGGAGTTTTAATATTATTTACGAAGCTCAGTAAATTTTCGCTATATGTTTCGTTATACATCAGCGCAAAATCCACCATAACATCTTCTGCGCCGTCGCTAAACGATACAGCTTTGGATATGGCAGGCGCTTTATTCATATCGTTTACAAAGCTCTCCAAACCGCCTTCGAAGTGAAAGTGCTCGTCCCTGCCCGTGCGATTATCTTTAAAATTTATCGTAATTTTTGGATTTAGATACGCTAGCTCGCGAAATCTTTTTGATAAAATTTCATCATCAAATTCTAAAATTTCAAAAATTTCGCCGTCGGGCCAAAACTCGATCGTAGTACCCGTGCGATTAGTAGTTTTTATCTTTTCAAGCTCGGTAGTAGGAATTCCTTTGGCAAATTCTTGTCTATAAATATTTCCGTCACGTTTGATCGTAGCAACGAGCTTTTTTGAGAGCGCATTTACAACGCTAACGCCCACGCCGTGCAAACCGCCGGAGACTTTATAAGTGTCTTTGTCAAATTTACCGCCTGCGTGGAGCACCGTAAGAACCACCGTCGCAGCAGGAATTTTTTCAGTCGGGTGTATATCGACGGGGATTCCACGACCGTTATCGCTAACGATACAGCTTCCTTCGCTAGTGATCTCGACATCAATCGTGTCACAGTACCCTGCCATCGCCTCATCAATCGAATTATCTACGACCTCATAAATCATATGATGAAGTCCGCCGATATTGGTGTCTCCGATATACATACCGGGGCGCTTTCTAACAGCCTCAAGACCTTTTAAAACTTTAATATTACTAGCGCCGTAATTTTGCTTCATAATTTTCCTTTAAATATTATTTATCGGCATGACGACCGTTTTTAAGCCATCCGCGCTAAGTACGAACGCCGTATCGGAGCTGTTAAAATCAAGCTCAAAAATTTCACTCTCGATATTACTTAAAAAATCAAGTAAAAAGCGGTTTTTCACGCCAAAAACTATCTCGCCGTTTATCTCGATCGCCGCTTCAATCTCGGTTTTTGCCTCGGAATTATCTTCGTTAATGCTCTCAAAAATCATTCCGTCCTTTTTAATGGTAACCTTCATCTCCTCGCACATCGCGTTTATAGCTCGCACGCCGCTTACCATCTTATCGCGTGGGATTAAAATTTTATACGCCGTATCGCTTGGGATCACGCGCTCGTAGTTTGGAAATTTGCCATTAATAAGCTTTGTAAAAAATTCAAAATTCTCGCTCACTGCTAGTAGCACGTTTTCGTCGTAGTAAATTTTAATTTTATCCGAAAATAACTTTTGAATTTCGCCTATCGCCTTTTTAGGAATCAAAATTTTAGTATCTAGCTCGCCCGCTTTTGATTGAGTGATCAGCTTATAAACGCTAAGTCGCTTCGTATCGGTTCCGACTAAATTTAAAAAGCCCTCTTTTACGTCGATCAAAGCGCCATTAAGCTCATATTTTGGATTGTTGGTGTCTATCGACGGATATATTTTTTTAAGGCTTCTGCCTAAAATTCCAGCGTTTACGTCAAAGCTGTTTTTACCATCTATTGTAGGAAAGTTTGGAAAATCATTAGTCTCAAACATTGGAAGTTTATACTTGGATTTTTTTTGCTTTACGAATAGCACTCCGTTGACAGTTTCTAAAGTAACGTTATCGTCGCTTAGACCTTTAATTACGCTAAGGAGCTTGCCTCCATTTGCTGTAGCTTCTCCCTCTGTTTCTATTGAGACGTTTTGAAGATTATAGCTTAGACCGATTTCGTGATCGGTAGCTTTTATACTAAAAATTCCATTTTTTGCACTCATTAAAAGATGCGAAGTTATCGAGCTTAGATCTTTTTTATCAAGATAGGAGCTAGTATTTGAAACTATCTCTTCTAGAAGTTTTTTAGTGATTAACACTTTCATATTTTTATCCTTTTAAATTTTTATCGTTGTAGTAGTTGGTAAGTGGTTTTTGTGAAAAACTTATTCTAAAACTTGTCTTTAGGTAGTTTATCCAGTGAGTAAGTAGCTTTGTTTTATTCACTTTCATTCACCTTTTTTGCTTTATTTTTATAAAGTTTAAATTTCATTCTTGTCCTTTTTGGTTATTTTGTTTTTTAGCTCTTCGATTTTTATCTTTAACATCTCGTCGGTTTGTATGAGCTCGTTGATTTTTTTGATATTTTTGCTGATGGCGCTGTGATCTTTTAGATTAAAAAATGCGGCGATTTTAGGCATTGAGTTTTGAGTTAACTGTTTGGTTAGATATATGCAAATTTGACGCGCTTCGACGACGTTTTTAGCTCGCGTTTTGCTCTTTAGTTCACTAGGTTTTACGTTCAGTTCTTTTGAGATCACCTCGATGACGTGTTCGAGATTCACGCTTGAATATTTTTGATGGATCTGATCTTGAAGTGTACTTTTTGTAAATTCCAGCGTGATCTTTGTGCGAAGTATCGACGAGTAAGCGTTTAGCTTGTTGATTGCACCCTCGATCTCGCGGATATTGTCGCCCATATTTGCAGCGATATATTCTACGACGTCGTGTGGAATTCTAACGCGATTTTCTTCGCTCTTTTTATTGATAATGGCGATTTTAGTTTCGAGATCTGGCGGGGTAATGTTTGCTATTATGCCGCTTTCAAATCGCGTTGTGAGGCGGCTTTCAAAGCCTTTTAGGAATTTTGGTGGTAGGTCGTTGGTAAGGACGATTTGGCAGTTTTTGTCTTTCAGCTCGTTAAACGTATAAAAAAGTTCCTCCTGGGCTTTATCGCGTCCGATTAAAAACTGAATGTCGTCGATGAGCAAAACGTCGCAGTTGCGGTATTTTTGTTTAAATTTATCGATCGAGTTGTTTTTGAGATTAAAGACGAAATCATTGGCAAACTGCTCGCTAGTGACGCAAATGACGGTCTTTCCCTTTTTGATGCAGTAATTTCCGATCGATTGAAGCAGGTGAGTTTTTCCTAGCCCGCTAGGTCCGTAGATAAAAAGCGGATTAAAGCGGATTCCAGGCTCTTTTGCGACGGTAATTGAGCACTCAAAAGCAAATTTATTTGAATCGCCGATGATAAAATTTTCAAAATTATAATTTTCACTTAAAATTGTGCTCTTAGGCTTTTCGGAGATGATTTTTACCTTTTCTTTCGGCGAAATTTTAGCCTTTGAGGTGATTTTGACGATCACGTCATTAAGTCCGAACTGTTTTTTGATAAGCTCTTTTATTTTAGTGCCGTATTTTGTCTGAGCGTATTTAGCGATAAACTCGTTAGTTGCGTTGTAGATGAAAAATTCCGGTGTCGAGTTTTTATCGTTAAATTTCAAATTTTTGATATATCTAGAGTATTCGGTAGGCAAAATTTCCTTCTCTAGGTTTGATAAAATTTCTTGTGCTTGTGACGTCGCCATTAAATTCCCTTATAAATTAAGTCGCTATTTTAGCTAAATTTCACTAAATTTGCGGTAAATTTCAGTTTATTCACCGGTGATTAAGCCGTGAATAAGTGTGAAAGGTGGCTATGAAAATTTTAGGAATTGATCCGGGAACTAGAAATTTAGGCTATGCGATTTTGGAAAAAGATGTGAATAAAATTACTCTTATAGAGGCGGGACTTGTGAAAATGAAGGCCGAAAATGTGCAATTTCAAATGACGCAGATGAGCGAGGCGATCGATCAAATTTTTAGCGCTCATAAGATCGATGAGGTCGCGATAGAATCGATGTTTTATGCCTATAATCCGCAGTCTGTTTTAAAGCTTGCTCAGTTTCGCGGCGCGCTGGCTCTTAAAATTTTACAAATTTTTGGGAATTTTGTCGAATATACGCCGCTTCAGGTAAAAAAATCTGTCACGGGCAAGGCAAAGGCTGCAAAGGAACAGGTTGCGTTTATGGTTAAGCGAATTTTGGGGATTAATAAGGAGATTAAGCCGCTTGACATCACCGATGCCATAGCTATTGCGCTTACGCATGCAAATGTTATGCGCTTAGCGCCTAAATAGGAGGTTTTGTGAAAATCGCTATTTTGCAAATGGATGTGAAAGTAGCTCAAAATTTTGCAGATTGTGAGCAAAATTTTGTTCATGCGCGCGAGCTGATAGATCGCGCGTTAAAACGCGGCGCGGACGTAGTGGTGCTGCCCGAGGCATTTAACACGGGCTTTAATACGGCTAAATTTAAAGAGCTTGCCGATACGAACGCTGCTTATACGAAAAAATTTTTAAGCGAAATTTCGCAAAAAAGCGGCGCTGTTTTAATCGGCGGATCGATAAGCTCCGAGCGAAATAAAATTTACAATTCTACTTTCGTATATCAAAACGGAGCCGAAATTTTACGCTACGACAAGATCCACGCTTTCTCACCCGTTCGAGAAAACGAGATCGTAAGCGGCGGCGATAAGCTAGGCATTTGCGAGATAAAATTTCAAAATCGCGCGGTCAAAATCGGCGTCGCGATCTGCTATGATCTGCGCTTTTGCGAAATTTTTCGCGCCTTGGCGCTTCGCGGCGCGCAAGTGGTTTTTGTAATCGCACAGTTTGCACAAAGCCGCATAGAGCATTTTATCACGCTTGCGAAAGCCCGCGCGATCGAAAATCAAATTTTTATCTGCGCGGTAAACGGCTGCGGCGATACGGGGCAGGGCGAGAGTTTCGGCGGAAATTCCATGCTGATCGGTCCGGGAGGCGAGATCGTCGCGCGCTTAGGCAAAAAAGAGGCCGTGAAGATCGCTCGAGCGGATTTAGATGAAATTTTAAAATTTCGCGCTAAAATGGATCTTTTAAAAGATATGAAACCTGAAATTTATAAGGAGTTTTGATGAAAACTTTGGTATTTGTGATCGATATGCTAAACGGCTTCGTAAAATTCGGCGCGATGGCCGATCCTAGCATAGCAAAGATCGCTCCTGCGGTGCTTAAACAGATTGAGGCGGCGAAAAACGTGCATTTCATCTGCGATGCTCACGCCGAGCGGGATTTGGAGATGAAGCGCTACCCGATCCACTGTCTAGTTGGCTCGCCCGAAGCGGAGGTGATCGAGGAGCTTGCGCCCTACGTAGGTGAGCAAAACGTCACTTTTAAGCGCAGTACGAACGGCTTTCATAATTTGGATAAAAAAATTCTGGACGGCTTCGATCGCTTTGTGATTACGGGCTGTTGCACCGATATCTGCGTGATGCAGTTTGCGCTTAGCCTGCGCACCTATCTCAACGAAACTGGCGAGGATAAGGACGTCATCGTTCCGCGAGGTGCGGTAGCTACCTACGATGCGCCGAACCATGAGCGCGGCTACTACGACGAATGTGCGCTAAGCTTAATGCAAAATGCGGGTATTTTGGTAATTTAAGCTGCGCTTGGATCAGACAGAATTTTAAGTTAAATTTTATAGAGTATAAATTTAAAATTTAGAGCCGCTCTTAGAATTTTGAAATTTTGTGTTGCTCGTAAAATTTTAAAATTTTAATCTTTTTATGGAATTTAGCTTTGTTTTACCGCGACTGCTTTTGCGACGAAAAATCCCACTACTCCGGAAATTATCGAGCCTAAAAATACCGCGAGCTTGTCCGTGTAATGATACATATCGCTGCCACCATATGCTAGGCCATCGACGAAAAGCGCCATCGTAAAGCCGATACCACAGATGATTGCTACTGCGTAAAGCTGCGGCCAGCCTGCATTTTCAGGCATGTAGGCGATTTTGGCTTTGATTAGGATCCAGCTAAAGGCAAAAATTCCGATCTGTTTACCGAAAAATAGTCCAAGCATGATGCCCATCGGCACCGGACCGAAAAGGAAGCTAGGACTGATGCCTGCTAGCGAAACGCCTGCGTTTGTAAAGGCAAAGATCGGCAAGATGAAGAAATTTACGGGGTAGGCTAGTCCGTGCTCCATATCCTTTAGCATAGAGCCCGAGCGGGTTTTAAGCGGGATACAAAAACCCGCAAGCACTCCCGCGATGGTCGCATGTATGCCAGAGTTTAGGACCATCACCCACAGCACAACGGCCACGATGATAAACGGAAGCTTTTTATCAACGCCAAGTCTGCTCATCGCTAGCATTATTGCGACACAGGCAGCCGCGCCGCCTAGATAGATTGCGTTTATGGTAGAGGAATAAAACAAAGCGATGATTAAAATTGCGCACAGATCGTCCATTATGGCAAGCGTCAAAACGAAAATTTTAAGGCTAGCCGGGATTTTTTTGCCTAAAAGCGCCATCACGCCCACGGCAAAGGCTATGTCGGTCGCCGTTGGGATCGCCCAGCCCTTCATCGCGACGGCATCGCTCCAGTTGATGATCGAAAATATGATCGCAGGCATCATTACTCCGCCCAGAGCCGCGAAGCTAGGAAGTAAAATTTGTGAGAAATGGCGCAGCTGTCCTTCTATTTTTTCGCGCTTGAGCTCAAGTCCAATGGCAAAGAAAAATATCGCCATAAGCACGTCGTTTACCAAAAAATGCATCGATTCGTCAAGTTTCGCAGAACCCACACCTATGGTGAAGCTTAGATGTAAAAATGCCTCATAGTATTTAGATAAAAAGTCCACATTTTGAGCTATGATCGCAAAAACCGCGGATAGAAGTAATATAACGCCGGCGCTACTTTCGCTTGATAAAATTTTCTTAATGATATGTTGCACATGCTTCCTTTAAAAATTTTGCCTTAATTTTATGCAAATTTTAATTAAATTTTTATCAAAACGGGCTAGTTGCTCGGTAAATTCGGCATTATTAGCATTGCATAAAGTATTATAAACATTATGATCGTAGGGCCTTCGTTGATCGCACGGAAGTATTTTCCGCTCCTGTGACACTCGTTTTTTTCAAATTTATACATATAATAATACAGCCACAAATGATAACAGATTAGCAAAACTCCGGCTAGTAATTTTATATGAAAATATCCCATTTTCATAAGCCCAGGATTTAAAATAATAAGCATCACGCCGCTAAAAACCGTTACGACCATTGCTATCCAGCCGATCGCGTGATACAGCATCCGCTCCATCTTTTTAACGACCTTTACGAAATCCGGCTTGTCTAAATTTTCAGCGTGATATACATACAAGCGCGGCATGTAAAATAGCATCGCCATCCATGAAATAAAACCCGCAAAATGGACAAATTTAAACCAAAAATAACTCATTTGAGCCTCCTTAATCTCTCATTAAAATTTCTTTTCGCGCCTCGAATTCCTCTTTAGAAATCGCGCCTTTTTGATACAGCTCAAAGAGCGCATCGACTTTTTTTAGACGCCCCTCGTAGTCGTCTTCCTCCGTCTCGCTTGCAAAAGCATTTAAATCTTCCACCCAAATTCCTACGAAAAATATGTCTAGCAAAATCCAAATTCCCCAAATCGCCCAAAACAAAAAGCCCACCAAAAACCATAGTGTAAAACTTCCCAGCCAAAATAGCGCAATTTGAGCAAATCCGCTGATAAATTTGCCGCAATAAATTCTATGCAGTCCGCCGCCGATCGGCATAGCTGCGATCCATGAAAACGCACCTAAAAACCAAAGCGCGTAAGCGATATAATTATTTCTCTTCATTTTTCTCCTTTTTCGCGATCTTGTAGCTTTGGAAGATAAAAATCACGACGGCCAGATCTATCATCACGTCGGCGAAATTAAACACCGCGAACTCAAACCACTTATGCCATGCGACATAATCTACGACGCCGCCGCGAATAAAGCGATCGAGTAAATTTGAGCAGCCTCCCGCGAGCATCAGCGCAAACGGCGCCCAGTGCTCGCAAAAAAGCTTTTTATGACAAAATACATACGCCGCAAGCGCCGAGATCAGCGCGATCTGGATAAATTTTAAATTTTCGCCCAAAAAGGCAAACATCGAAAACGCAACGCCGCGATTAAGCGTAAGCTCTAGCGAAAAAAACTCCCCCTGCCACGAAAAGCCGTTTAAAAACAGAAGTTTGATCGCTTGATCGATTGCAAAAATAACCGCGAAAAGCAGGACAAATTTAATACAGGTCTTAGCCATCTTGCAATCCAAATTTAAATATGTAAAGCCTGCATTTTTTATCCGCGCCTTTTGTACCGAGCCATGAGCTTGTCGCGCCGTAAAATTTCACCGCAACGCTACTCATTTAGGGCTTTGGTAAAAAATTTCTCGACCTCATCCATGCGCTTTTGCAGCAGTTTTTCGTTTTTGCCCTCGATTAAGAGGCGGATAACGTTTTCGGTGCCGGAGTAGCGAAAGAGCGAGCGGATCTTGTCCGCTTTAAGGCTTGTTTCAAGCTCCTTTAGCCCTTTTAATTTTTCAAGCGGTTTTTTATCCGCGATCTTTAAATTTCGTAAAATTTGAGGATACGGCTTAAGCATTGATGAAAGGTCGCTCGCTTTTTTATGCGTATCCAGCATGCAGGCGGCGAATTGCAGCGCGCTTGCGATGCCGTCGCCCGTTTTGGCGTAATCGCCAAAGATCACATGCCCGCTCTGCTCGCCGCCGAAATTTGCGCCTAGTTCGTGCATCGTCTCAAGTACAAATTTATCGCCTACGTTGCAGCGATGAAGCGCGATGTCGTGTTTAGCTAAAAAATCCTCCAGCGCAGAATTACTCATCACTGTGGCTACCATTTTATTGCCTGCTAAGCGATTTTTTCCTTTCAAATAGACTGCTAAAATTCCAAGCAGCGCGTCGCCGTGGATGATCTCGCCGTTTTCGTCCACGACTACGAGCCTATCGGCATCCCCGTCGAAGGCAAAGCCGACATCGGCGCGTAATCTTTTGACCTCCGAGGCTAAATTTTGCGGGCTTAGTGCGCCGCAAGCATCATTAATATTTTTGCCATTAGGTTCGTCGCCGATGACGATAGTTTCGGCTCCCAGCTCGTTAAATACGGTAGGTGCGACCCTGTAGCTTGCTCCGTTTGCGCAATCAAGTACCACGCGAAGCCCGTGCAGCGTCTTTTGCTTCGGGAAGGAATTTTTAATATGCACGATGTATCTGCCGATGACGTCGTCCACGCGCTTTGCGGCGCCGATTTGCATCATTTTGGTGCGCGCTTCGGCAATGAGCTCGTCGTTAAAATAAATTTTTTCGATCTGCGCTTCCTCTTTTTCATCAAGTTTAAAGCCTTCGCTGTTGAAAAATTTAATGCCGTTGTCGTAGTATGGATTGTGGCTTGCACTTATCATAATGCCCGCGTCGCAGCGCATATCCTCCGTAAGAAAGGCGATCGCAGGAGTAGGCATCGGTCCGATCTGGCGGACGTTGTAGCCCACGGAGGTAAGGCCTGCTACGATCGCGGTTTCTATCATATAGCCGCTTCTGCGGGTATCTTTGCCGACTAAAATCATATTCGTAACGGAATTTTTCCTAAAGTAAATCCCTGCCGCCATTGCTACGCGCATCGCAAGCTCGGCGGTCAGAAATTCTCCCGCTTTACCGCGTACGCCGTCCGTTCCGAAAAGTTTCATTATCAAATCCTTATATAAAAATCGGGAAATTCTACCAGAAAAAGTTTAATCTTAATAAATTTAAACTATATTTAAATTTTACTTAAATTAAGCGTCGATTAAATATTTTTTACGTATAATCGTAGGTTCAAATTTAACCGAAAAGGAACGTTATGGCAAATCACAAATCCGCCGAAAAACGCGCGAGACAAACCATAAAAAGAACGGAGCGAAATAGATTTTATCGCACCAGAGTAAAAAATATCACAAAAGCCGTAAGAGAGGCGGTCGAGAGCAAGGATCTAGACGCAGCGACTCAGGCTCTAAAAACGGCTAATGAAAGCTTTCACAGCTTCGTAAGCAGGGGCTTTTTGAAAAAACAGACCGCGAGCAGAAAAGTAAGCCGCCTAGCCAAACTCGTAAATTCTTTAAAAACCGCCGCGTAAGCGTTCCTTACGCATAAAATTTAAATGCTAGCCGATAAACTAAAGCCTTTTTTGGATCGCTATGACGAGCTTTCGCGCATGCTTAGCGATCCCGCAGTTACCGCAGATATCGCCAATATGACTGCGTTATCTAAGGAGCAGCGCAATATCGAGCCGATCAAAGAGGCGGCTAGCGAGTATCTTAAAATTTTAAATCAGATCGAAGAAAACAAAGCCCTGCTAAGCGATGCCGATCTCGGCGAGCTAGCCAAAGAGGAGCTTAAAAGCTTAGAGATGCAAAAGCCGCAGCTCGAAGAAAAAATCAAAATTTTACTGCTTCCGAAAGACCCCAACGACGATAAAAATATCTTCCTTGAGATCCGCGCCGGTACGGGCGGCGACGAAGCGGCGCTGTTTGCGGGCGATCTGCTCGGCGCGTATCTGCGCTACGCCGATCTTCGTGGTTATAAATGCGAGATCGTAAGCACTAGCGAAGGCAGCGTCGGCGGCTACAAAGAAGCGATCTTGCTCGTAAAGGGCGCGGGAGCGTATTCGCGGCTGAAATTTGAAGGCGGCACTCACCGCGTGCAGCGCGTCCCCGAGACGGAGAGCCAGGGCAGGGTGCACACCTCCGCGATCACCGTCGCCGTGATGCCCGAGATCGAGGATAGCGAGATACAGATCAATCCGAACGACCTTCGCATTGACGTTATGCGCAGCTCCGGCCACGGCGGACAGTCCGTAAATACCACAGACAGCGCCGTTCGTATCACTCACATCCCGACCGGCTTAGTCGTCACCAACCAAGACGGCAAGGACCAGCACAAAAACAAAGAAGCGGCGATGAAGGTGCTGAAGGCGCGCCTTTACGATATGCAGGAGCAGGAGCGGCTCGAAAAAGAGCGCAAAGATCGCAAGGATCAGGTAGGCACCGGCGACCGCTCGGGGCGAATTCGTACCTACAACTATCCGCAAAACCGCATCAGCGACCACCGCATAAATTTAACTCTCTACCGCCTGGACGCGATAATGGCAGGGGGCTTGTTCGACGAGATCATCGATCCGCTCATCGCGCACTCTCAAGCTGAAGCGATCGCAAACGCGGGCTATTAGCCTTTTAAAATTTAATCCTCATATTTTCAAAATTTTGCTGCGATTTTGTTGCAAAATTTACTTAAATTTAGCCGCAAGCCTTCGGGACAATGTGTTTAATGGCTTTCGCCTCGGCAAATTCACTTAAATTTCATCGCAGTCGTCGCTTGAAATCCCGCCTTTTTAAATTTAAATTCTATTCGCCGTGCCGCCTGGCGTTTTAAATTTCTCTGTTTTTTTAAAATGCGCGCCTTAAACGCCGCTTTAAAATTTACGCAGACGCGAGCAGGGGGGGTCGCTGCGATAAATTTAAAGTCAAATTTTATTTCTAGCCATCTTTTAATTTGTTTCTTATCTTTGGTGTATTAAATCCCGCTTCGTTTCATTCGTAAATTTGAAACGTATTTCTAAAAAGGAAAAACAATGAGCGAAAGAAATTTACAAATTTTAGGTTGGGCGGGCACATGCCTGTCGGTCATCATGTACGTATCCTACGTGCCGAACATAATGGCAAATTTAAGCGGCAACAAAGTCCCGTTTCTCCAGCCGCTCGCAGCCGCGATAAACTGCACGATATAGCTTAGCTACGGCCTGCTAAAGCCCAAAAAGGACTATCCGCTCGCCGCGGCGAATTTCCCGGGGATCATCTTTGGGCTACTAATCGCAATAACGGCGCTTTGAACCGCGCTTTTAGCGGCTTGATAAATTTTAAAACCGCCCGCGCCGCACCTTGTCTGCCGCGTCCGCAACGCTTTTTAGTCGCCTACTACGCTGCAACTACTCGATCGCTGTCAGCTGAGCCTGAGCTAGCTTACCACAAGCGCGCCCGCACCTCAAAAATCCATTACGACGTGGCTTTAAAATTTCACAAAATCGCTCGCTCCGCATTCAAATCTGACGAATTTAAATAACTTTTATACAAAATTTGATAAGCTTATTTTGATTAAAATTTTATCTTTAAAAGGACGAAAAATGAAAAAGGTCATCACTTGCGTCGATCAAAATGCGCTTGCCCCGGCGGTTAGAGATTACGGAATTTACGTCGCTAAAACCTTGGGTGCCGAGCTCGTGTTTATTCACGTGGTTGAAATCCCGGAGCTTGGCGAGAATTTTTATGGGCTAGCCGCAGGCGGGATCGTCCTAGGAGAGAATGATATCCTTGCAAATAGCTACGGAAGTCCCACACTAGGCGGCGTGGATGCGGAGAAAGACCACGAAGAAGCCGAAGCGATGCTGGATGAATATATCTGCGCCGCGACTGCTGCGGGCGTAAAGACGAGTAAGATCATCAAAGATGGCGATTTCATCGACGTTATCGCTGAGTACAAGGACGAAGCTGAAATTTTTGTACTCGGTATCAAGGGCTCAAATAACGAGGACGTAGGCTTTAACGCAAGCGTGCTAATAAAGGAGCTTCACGTGCCGTCGCTGCTCGTGAATAAGGAATTTTCACCGATTAACTCCGTGCTCATTGCGTTTGACGGCACCGATGCGGCAAAGCGCACGCTTGAGTTTATAAAGAGCTCAAAGCTTCTTGCGAGCGCGCATAAGCATGTCTTGCACATCAATGCGGGTGCCACAGAGGGCGAGCGGATGCTAGATCTGGCGCGCGAAATTTTAGGCACTCAAAACGCCACTTTCAAATACATCCAAGCCGAAGTTCCCGCCGATGAGATCATCAAATATCGCCGTGCCAATAACCTCGATCTGATCGCTACCGGTGCCTTTACGAAGGGCTTTTTCAAAAAGCTCTTTTTAGGCAGCGTTTCCGAGGATATCTTGCACAATGCGCTTGTACCGGTGCTAGTGCTATCGTAATCGCAAGACCAAACGCCGATAAGCGCTAAATTCCGTCGCTTACGTTATTTTAAAGCGGCGGAATTTTAGAATTTTAAATTTTTCAATCCTTCGTTTTTCAAATTCATATACTTTTTAAAATTCATAGAAATTTTGCTTAAAAATTCGTCAATAGATCTTATTAAATTCCGTTAAATTAGCAATTGCATATATAATTTTATGATTTAGTTTATTAAAAATTTTATTATTATTTAAGAAGAATTGTAAGATAATCCCGCCAGTAAATTGATATAGATTATAAAATCTAAAAAGGATTTTTATGAAAAAGGGTAAAATTTTACTTTCTTTTGCGCTACTTTGCTCGCCGTTTTGGCTCGCCGCAGCACAAAATGAAAGCTCGCGCCCAAACGCTGCATCGCAGAGCTCCGCGCCGTCTGCTTCAAATTTCGCCGCCAATAATGCGGCGCCGAAAAACTCTACGCAAAAGCCAGCGAGTTCTACCGTCGTAAATTCCACGTCGCAAAGTGGTAGCGCAGAAAATTCTACGCCGCAAAGCGCAGACGGCGATGATTTTGGCACCATAAACGTCACGGGCAAGGCCGATCTATTGACAACCGAAGGCACCGGTATGTATACGACCGATAATATGAACACCGCCACCGGTCTTGATCTAAGCATTCGCCAGACGCCCCAAACCGTCTCCGTTGTACCCGATCAGCTCATAAAGGATTTGAGCCTTACAAAGGTCGATGACGCACTAAATTACGTACCCGGCATTACCGCTACCAGCAGATTTGGTATGAGTTTGCCGATATCGCGTGGTTTTAATATCGACAATATCCAAGAGGACGGCATGCAATCCACGACTGCGCTTGCAGCGCAGGGGCTTTACGGGCAGTCTAAGGAGCACACCGATCTTGCATTTTATGACCGCGTCGAGGTTTTGCGCGGCGTAGCGGGTCTTACGCAGAGCAACGGCGAGCCCGGCGGAACTATAAATTTAGTAAGAAAGCGTCCTCAAAAGGAGCTCGGAGCGAATTTATCGCTAAGTGCGGGCAGTTATGATTATTATCGCGGCAGCGTGGACGTGACGGGTGGCTTAAACGAAAGCGGCTCGCTCCGAGGACGGCTCATCGGCGTAAGCGGCAAGGAGGGCTCCTTTAGAGATTTGCAAAATACCGAACGCGGCGCGGCATCGGCGATGGTGGGAGCTGATCTCGGAGATTTTAGCGAAATTTTAGCCGGTGTGATCTATCAAAAGACAAGAAGCGTTTATGATCCTTTTGGCATTCCTGTAGTGGGCAAGGACGGCAACGCGTTAAATTTAAGCAAAAGAACGACCTTTATATCGGATTGGAGCAGGTCGGTTTATGAAAAATATAATACGTTTTTGGAACTAAATCATAAATTTAGCGATAATATCAAGGCTTACGCCAAACTAAACTATACTCACAGCGAGAGCTTGTTGAAATTCGGCGGCTGGCACGGAGTGGGCAGGGATCCTGCGAGCAGATACATAGGCTATGACAGATACGATAACGGCAGTAAAGAGTTAAGCTTTCAAGTAGGTAGCGATATAAACTATGAGCTGTTCGGACAGAGCCATGATTTTTTTATAAACGCCACCGCGTCGAAGGAGAGATTCACGCAGCACGATAGAGACGTTTACGGCGGCGCAGCGGGATTGACGTATGAGAGCTTTAATAAGGGGCTTATAAACAACGAGCCTAATTGGAATGATACGACCGCGCTATGCGCGCTTGGAACCCGCTGCTACAATCTTTACTACACGATTAAAATTTATCAGCAGATGGTTGCAATGGGCACGAGATATAATTTTAACGATGATTGGCATCTGCTCGTAGGTGGCAGATATTCAAGGCTAAAGCGAGAAAGCGCTACGGATAACTATCGCACGGGCCGCCACAGCGAAGACTATATCGTTAAAAAACACAAGATCACGCCTTACGCGGGGCTTACGTGGGATTTTTCGAGAGATCATTCGCTATATGTGAGCTATGCCGAAATTTATAAACCTCAAACCGCTAGGGATAGAAACGAAAAAATTCTAGAGCCGATCGTAGGCTATAACGCCGAAGTGGGCGTGAAGTCGGAATTTTTCGACGGCGCGCTAAATACGACCGTGGCTTTCTTTCAGATCATGCAGGAAAATAGAGCCGTCACCGACTACGATTATTACGACGCTACGGGTCTAAGCAGATCGGTAGCTAGCGGCAAAGTCAGATCCAGAGGCTTTGACATAGAAGCAAACGGTGCAATTACCGACGAGTGGAAAGTATTCGGAGGCTACACCTACAATAAAAGCGAGTATATGAAGGACGAGAGGCGTTTTGCGGCGCTAAGCAACGTCGATTACCGCAAGGGTGCCAATGCCAAGCCTTGGATCCCTAAGCGTATGTTTAAGCTCTACAGCAGCTACGAAATTCCGCTCGTAGCGCAGCAAAAGATCACTTTGGGCGCCGGATTTCGCTATCAGAGCAAGACCGACAACCAATATACCAGGCGCAGTATCTCGACGGGCGCTTATTACCCCGCTAACGACATCCCCGTACAGGGCGGCTACACGATATGGGACGCCAACGCTGCGTATGAATACAATGAGCATTTTAGTTTAAATTTATCGGTAAAAAACATAACCGACAAGCGCTACTTTATCAATCAAAATAACAGAGTAGCGGGACAAAACAACTACTACGGCGAGCCGCGGAATTTTATGCTGACGTTTAATTATAAATATTAAGGCGCCGTTTTGCTCAAAGTCTGCCCGCGCCTTGCTTTGGGCGGGATGCATAAAATTTGCGAGTAAGTCGTATTCGCAAATCTTTATGCTCTCAGATCGCACGGGTTAGTGTCAATGCGAGCGCAGCGGGGCTTGCATGAAGGTATGAGTTGATCGGCGCTCATTAAGCTTGAGCAATCCAGTGCGCCGAAGTCTGCAGACAGGTTTTGCGCGAATAATGCTGCGCAGTTAAATTTTGCATTCGTTCGCACGGATTTTGTACTTGCAAAGCTGCGAGCGGAGCGAGTACGCAAAGGCGCGTGAGCTAAATTTATCGTAATCCGCGCATGGCGAGGCGGGCAAAATTTAAACGAAGCCGCGGAATCAAAATTTAACTCGCGATTTGGTTGATTAACGATTGATTAGCGCGAGCGATTGCAAGCGATGCGGGCGAGGGCGATAAATTTAATCTCGCGAAATTCCAAGCAAATTAAACGCGCAGGCTTGCGAGCATAAATCCGCTCGCGAGCCTGCGGGATCAAATTTAATCCCGCGATCTCGCTGTAACCGGCGCTAAATTTTAAAATTTAAAGAGAAAATTTGAAAACGCTAAAGCAATTTTTTGAAATTCTACGTCCGCACTGGTTCGGCAAGGGCGCGGCGAAGCTGTGGGCGCTGCTGCTGCTCGCGCTTGGTTTTAGCCTCGCTATCATCAAAATCAGTGTGCTGATGAACGCGTGGGACAAGCGCTTTTACGACGCGCTAAGCGAGCTTAAAGGCGAGCTCATTCCCGCGCTCGTGGGCGAGTTTTTACTCTACACGGCGCTCATCGTGCTTTTCATCGTCTGCGGCAGCTGGCTTCGCAAACTGCTCGTAATCGTCTGGCGCGAGCGGCTAAGCGCGATGATGGAGCGCAAATGGCTACATAACGCAAACTTCTACCGCACGAGCCTTGATGGAAATTTTAGCGCCAGGGGCGGATCAAATTTAGAAAAACCCGGCGACGCGAATTTAGATGAAAATTTAAACGAGCGCGCGGAGTATTCCGCAGTGGAGGCGGACAGCACCGCTTTACATAGAGACGCAAAGGGGTTTGAAATTTTACCGAGCACGGCGGAGCAAAATGCAGCAGAGCAAAGCGGCGCAGGCGAGAATAAAATTTCATCCAAAACTTGCGCAGATCGTGAAATTTCAAAAACGATCGCAAAGCTAGACAACCCCGATCAGCGTATCGCCGAGGACAGCCTGCTGCTCGTGCAAAAAAGCGTCGATCTCGTAAAATCGCTCGTCTATAATCTCGCCAAGCTCATCGCCTTCGTTACGATCTTGTGGCAGGTCTCGAAGGTGCTGAAATTTGAAATTTTCGGCATGCGCTTTGAGATCGAAGGCTTTTTGCTATACGTAGCGCTCCTTTATACGCTGCTTTGCTCGCTGATCACGCATCTCATCGGGCGCAGGCTTAGGAGGCTAAATTTTGCCAAGCAGCGCGCCGAAGCCGACTACCGCTCGGATCTACTGCTCGTGCGCGAAAACGCAGAAGCCGTAGCCTTTATGCGCGGAGAGGGTGCCGAGCGCGGCCGCTTCCGCGCGAGCTTCGGCGAGATCATGAGAAACTGGCGCAGCATCATGAATACGGAATTTCGCCTCGAATGCTTTTCGGCAAGCTACCTAAAAATCACGAATTTAATCCCGATCTTTGCCTGCTTGCCGCTGTATTTGTCGCGCGCGATGAGCTTTGGCGACATGATGCAGGCGCGTTCGGCGTTTTACAGCGTGCAAGACGGATTTGCGTGGTTTATGGACTATTACAAACAGATCATGGAGTGGGCGGCGAGCGTGCAGAGGATTTATGAGTTCATCTCGCGCATGGACGGCGAGAGCGCAAATCTGCGTGCTTGCGTCAAACAAAGCGACGAAAATTCCGCTCGTTGCGAAGGCTTGTCGGTCTTCACGCCTGCGGGCGAGCCGCTGATCGAGGATCTACGCTTCGAGCTTGCGCCCGCGCAGTTTATAATGCTGCGAGGCAAGAGCGGCGCGGGCAAAAGCACGGCTCTGCGCTACGTCGCGGGTCTTTGGAGATACGGCCGCGGCGAGATCAGTTTGCCGCGCACGGGAGTGATGTTTATCCCGCAAAAGCCCTATCTAGCGCCGCTTAGCCTAAAGGAGCTTATCGCTTATCCGCAGCCGCCGCGCAAAGACGATGCGGAATTTTTAGAAATTTTACGCAGCGTAGGACTTAAGAAATTTGCCCGCATGCTAAACTCGCGCGCCGATTACGTTAAAATTTTAAGCGGCGGAGAGGCGCAGCGGCTTAGTTTCGCACGCATTCATTACCACAAGCCGAGCTTTGTTTTCGCAGACGAGATCACGTCCGCGCTCGACCCTGCCTCGGCGCGCGAGCTGCTACTTGGTCTGCGTGCGGATCTACCGAGCCTCGGCATGCTAGCGATCGTGCATCAAACGGGGCTTGAGGACATATTCGAGCGGACGATAGAGCTTTAAATTTTATCGTTTAAATTTCTCGTCGGGGATTTCGCCTTTAAATTCATATCTTTTTAAATCCAGATTTATTAAAATTACTCATTTATATTAAGCGGCGATAAAATTTAGCCGAAGCGCTCGGTGTTCGCATACATGGGCATCGGCATCCGCGTGGCTAGGTGCTCGCACGCAGTCGGTGGCATAGCACCGCCGTAGGTAAGTATTTGCGGCGCAACGAGTAGCTCGGAAGTTGGTCAGCAGTGCGCGATCGCGATTTTGCGCGAAATTAAGTCGGTAAAATTTAAACGCAAAATGATCTGCCAAGAAGACGGCGCCTAAATAAAATTTTAAACCGAGCCGCGATCGGTAGCGTAACGGCATGCTAAATGAGCGGGCTGCGTCAGAGGCGCGATGCGTGGGCGTCGCGATAAGTCAGTAACGCGTCGGATGGCGCGTAACACATCGGCGGCGCAGACGGCACGCCGTAGTCGAGAAGCGGAGCGGTGATACGTACCTACTCGGCGCCGTATGACATAACCTTCGCTCAGGTATATCATCATCGTAACGGCACGACGATCAAAACGAACAACGTTGCCGTGGTGGCGGATCGACAGCACAAAGCGGCGCGGCGTGATTGCGGCGACGACAGCATAAAATGCCACAATATGGCAACCGCGATCGACAGGATGTGTATGTAAGTAAAGCACAGTGCAAGTAGCGCAAACGCGCGATACGATGATGGCGGCCTGCGGAGCGTATAGGCAAGCAGCAGTGCGGACGGCGCAATAACGCCGAGGCGATACGATAGCGGCGACCGACGAGACGTAACGCCGCCGTAGCGTTCGCGTGCGCTACGCCTAAGCCGCTAAATTTTAAAACGAAGCAAGGAGATTTTATGCTTAAAGCGAGGATTGTTTATAAATTTGCGCTCATCGTGTTGCTAGGCTGCACGCTTTGCATTTTGGGCTTTTCGGGCGCCTACTTTGCGCGCGGCGAGTACGACGAGATGTGGATGAGCCTGCATAAGATCGCGGGATTTGGCCTGCTTTGCGTCGCGATCTTGCATATAATCACAAGGCGAAAGAAGCTCGTAAAGCTCTGGAGCGAGTTTTTGGACGTGGTTTTGAGCCGCAAAAATCCCGGCTTTTGTAATATGGATCGCATAATCGGCGCGATCGAGCGCTATAATATCAGAGAAATCGCTAATAAAATGGGCTTTGAGCCGGACGAGCTCGCTGAGATTTTGAAATCAAACGGCATCAAGCTTGTAAGCGCAGATCAAGGCCTGCGCGAGCTTGCGAAGTTTAACGACGAAAAAATTTTCTTCATCTTGGTGCTTTTGATCGAGGCGAAATTCGGCAAGGCGGGCGAATGCAAGGTTTAAATTTTAAAATTCCGATCCGAATTTGTTCCATAAACTCGCTAAACTCGCTGCTTTAAGAAGCGAAAGTCGCCAAAGAGTCTAAATTTAAAATCGAAATTTTATCGCGCCCAGTAAAACGCTCAAAATCAAAATTTCATCCGAACTACGCCTAAATTTTAAAAAATCTATCTTTAATCTTTGAAATTTATTATTATTTAATCAAGAGAAATTATAATATAGCATTTGCAAATCATTCGCAAAATTTTAATTTTAAATAGGGGAGAGTGATGGTTAAGAAATTTTATCTTTCAAATGCCGCAATCGCGCTAAGTTTGTGCGCCGCCTTACAACTAAACGGGGCTGAAAACAACGCTACGTCCGCAAATATCAGCGCGCCCGGCGCGGGAGCCGTAAATTCCGCAGCTCCTAAAAACGCTTCCGGCGCGAACGCCACAAAGCTGGGCACCATCGTAGTTACCGCGACGGGCTTTGAGGATATGCTTAAAAACGAGGTTCGCAACGTCTCGGTCATCACCGCGGAGGATATGGAAAACCGCGGCTATCGCGATCTACGCGAAATTTTAGAAAAGGCGCCGGGGGTTAGCTTTCACGGCGATACGGTCGATCTGCGCGGACAGGGTCAGAAAGCAAATACCTCCGTCAAAGTCCTTCTTAACGGAGTCGCGCTCAATATGATCGACACGACGCCGACGAGCATCCCGATCGATCTCATTCCGATCGAAGATATCGAGCGCGTGGAGATCATCCCGGGCGGCGGTAGCGTGCTATACGGCAGCGGCACCAGTGGCGGCGTGATAAATATCATCACGAAAAAGGGAGCCAGATACCCGTACGCCAATATCTCGACCAAGATCGCGTCGTATAATTACAATGATCTAAATTTAGGGCTCGGCGGCAACGTGAGCGAGAATTTGTTTCTAAAAACCGCCGTAAAGGGCTTTAAGCAGCGCGGATACCGCAAGGGCGAGAAAAATACCGGCTATTACGGCTCGCTCGGGATGCATTATAAAATTTCGGACGATCAAAGCATCTCTTTTGATCCGAGCTATTATCAGGCGCGAACCTATTCGGTGCCGAGCTTAGGGCTTGCCGAGCTGAGAGCGGATCGCCGCCAGCAAGGAGGTGAACGGACTTTTACCAAAAGTACGCGGGCAAATTTCGATTTCGGCTACACGGTAAAATTCGGTGATAAAATCGAAGCAAATTTGCATCCTTATTATCAAGATATCAGGATCATTCAGAGCGGATTTGTGATGAAAGACCGCAAAGAGGGGGCAAATTTAAAAGGCAAGCTCGACTACGACAGTGGCGAGTTCATAGCGGGATATGATTATCTCAAAAACAAGGGCTTTCGCAAGATTGACTTTACCACTCCGATGAATCCTATGATGAGTCTTTCGCAGCTTACGATCTTTGATATGCAAAAGCTTACCCACTCGGTCTATGCTTTAGAAAAGCACAATTTCACCGAGGCGTTTTCGCTTAGTGCGGGCGGTCGGTTTGAGCGCGCCGAATACAAAGTAAATCGCAGGGTTTCAACGACCATAAAAAGGATGGGAAACATAATCTCGCAGACGCAAGACAGTACCCGAGTAAGCGATCATAAAAACAACTACGCTTTTGAGATTACGCCGAATTTTAATTATTCCAAGGATGGCAATCTATATTTTAAATTTGAGCGCGGCTATATCTCCCCGGGTCCTAATCAGCTCATCGATAAGCTCGGTCGCAACGGTCCTTATGTGCTTAATAACCTCAAATCCGAAACCTTTAAAACCTACGAGATCGGTCTTAAAGATCTGATCTACGGGCAATACGTAAGCGCTACGATCTTTTGGACCGATACGAAAAACGAGATCGTAAACGAAACCCTGGGCAGCTCGATCACCGACGGTTGGCATTTTATCAATATCGACGAGACGCGCCGCAAGGGCGTGGAGCTGTATGCGGAGCAAAGTCTGCTTTCAAATTTAAAGCTCAGCGAGACCTTTTCATACGTGGACGCCAAGATCCAATCCGGCGCGAATAAGGGCAAGCAGGTTCCGCTGGTGGAGCGCTCGAAGTTCGTTTTGGGCGTCGATTACGAGCCGATTAGAAATTTAACGCTGATGAGCGATTTTAAATATTTCTCATCATCGCACGACGCCAACCACGATAGGATCGACTCGCGCACGATCGTGGATCTGGGCGCTGCGTACCGCTTCGCAAGCGGATTTTTGATAAGCGCGGGAGTCAAAAACGTCTTTGACGAGGAGTATAATTACAACCAAAATTTACGCGCAGACGTCTATACTCCGGCTCCAGGGCGCAACTATTACGCGGAGTTTAAATACACCTATTAGCGTGCGTTTAAATTTAGGTGGGGTTTTGAGCTGCGGGCTTTAAAATTTACGGGCGAAATTTAAAATTTTGCCGCCGCGCGCTTTTCCGCCGCAGGATTAAATTTAATAAAAGGAGCGAAGATGAAGCCTGATTATAAAAACTGGGTGCCTAAGGGCATGATCGCGAGCTTTGCCGCGGGTGCGGGCGTAGCGCTAGTTTTGTTTTTGATTTTCGGCGTTTGCGGCGCTTTCGTGGGCGGCGTGCTGAGGTGGTTTCTTGCTGGGCTTTTCGGCGCAGCGGCGCTGGTTTTGATCGGCTTTACGATCTACTGCGTCGTGTGGTACCGCGCGTTTGATTACGGCGGCAAGCGTCAGCTCTCGCGCACGATCGTAGAGGGCACGGCAAAATACGTGGATCTGCCCGAGGGCGGGCGCGGGCTAGACGTAGGCTGCGGCAGCGGCGCGCTAACGATCGCCGTGGCTAAGCGCAACCCGCACGCATCGGTGCTGGGCGTCGATCGCTGGGGCTTTGAGTATGCGTCTTTTAACAAGCAGCTGTGCGAATCCAACGCGCGCGCCGAAGGGGTGCAAAACACTAGCTTCGAGCAAGCCGACGCCACGCAGCTGCCCTTTGAGGACGGCAGCTTCGATGCGGTTACAAGCAACTACGTCTATCACAACATCATGCGCAAGGACCGCCAGGCGCTGCTTTTAGAGACGCTCCGCGTGCTTAAAAAGGGCGGCAGCTTCGCGATCCACGATCTTTTTTCGCGCGGAAACTACGGCGACATGGATGCTTTCATCGCGCGACTTAAGGAGCAGGGCTATGAGCGAGTTGAGCTTATAGATACGACGCAGGGGCTTTTTATGGGCCCGCGCGAGGCGAAATGGCTAATGCTAGGCAGCTCAAAGCTTCTGGTAGGTAGAAAATAGAGAGCCTTCGTAAATTTGATAAGTTAATGTTACGAATATCTTTTATGGCTCTACCGTTTTGACTTCTATCCCCAGCAGGTTGCCTAGGGTAGACGGCTTTTTAAATTTCGCCCGAATCTCGCTCACGACAAAATGCCCATCCTTGCTAAAAGGCTTAACATCTGAGCCAAAAAACATCTCGCTGCGCGCTCGCTCGCAAAATTTGATAGTTTACGTGGTAGACCAGGCTTCAACATCGGTATCCTATGGCGGATTTATTATAAATTCTTAAAACCTTTTGCCATTTTAGACTACTATTTAGATAATATACGAATTAATCATTTTCTAGTATCTTTTCTTACGGCTGTTAAAAATTGATAATACAGATAGCCTAATGAAACTTTATTGAATAAAAATACAAATGAATTACGTTTTAATTCGTCGTCCATATTGCCTATATAAATATACTTCCACAAGTTGTCAAATATTTTATAAAAATATTCAATTTTAAAAGAACATGGATTGATAAATAATTCTTTTACTGCATTCAAATGAAGAAATATTGTTGTTAAAAGGCCCACCAATATAATCCACAATAATGCTAAAACCCAATTTGTAGAATGGTTTGAACTTATATGGTGCAATTTAAATACAATATAATCATCCATATTTACCCATTTGTTTTTTTTCAAGATCCATTCTCTTGCTTTCTAGCTCTAAGGAATGATATTTATTGGCTTCAATTTTATTGCCGATTTTTTCAAAATTATTTTTTATAATACGATATGTTTCTTGTGACGTATGCTTTTTAGATTCAGCGCTATCAAGCCCACTTATACCGAAAAAATTGATTTCCTTATCACAACTTGTAAAGTCAAGATTTAAGCCCTTATTAAAAACAGAACCTCTAAAAGAAGTCAATTTTTCAAAAGTAATATATTTAAATTCCGCCTTTGTATTAAAAAGACATTTGTCAAATAAAGCAAGCCCTTTATACGAAATTTCTTCAAAATCAAACTTATTTTTAAAAACAACTGCTCTAAACTCTGCTAATGCTTCAAAATCAACATCTCTAATTTCAATGGAATCAACTTGAGAACTATAAATTATAAAATCACTTTTAAAAATATTATCAATGATTATTGCCTGACCAATATTTGTATTGCCAATATTAATTTTATTAACCTCATTATCTGCTATCTTAGTTATAGCGAACTGCAACAATTTGATATCATTAAAATTCAAATCAATATGCAAAGTTTTAACATTACTGAGTAAGCTTAAATTTTCAAATGTACAATTATTAAAATTTTGAGTTAACAAATAAATTTCATCAAGCTCAATATCTTGGATATTAATATTTATATTGCTATCTTTAAAATTTATATGCCAATCAGGATTAATATCTTCATTCCAAAATTTGATATCACATTTTTCAAAAATAAATGTAACAAAATGCGTACTATTTATTTCTTGAATCTCTTTTACAATTTCCTTTATTTCTTTATTAATCTTTCCAAATTTAACAATTTCCTCTTCAGTGCATAGGATATCGATACTTTTAAAACTAAAATCTTGATTTGGAAATTGCCCTGAATTTGCTGGTTGGATAACCTTTATTTCTATATTATAAGTTAATTTTGAAAAATTAACTTGCTTTTGTATTATGGATTTTAATTGTTCTTTTAGCTCATTCATTATTTACCTTTCTGTCATTTTTACTTTGTATTTTTATCTGCGTTGCGTCTGCCTCGTTTTGCCGTTTTTGACGCTGCTTAGTAAAATTTGACCCTCTACGCGCAAATTTAGGCGATCGCCGCCGCTTAAATTTATTAAATTTTTCATTTTTGCTCCTGCGGATTAGTTTTAAAAATTATCGCAAAGCGGCGCTTAAAAGCCGCTAAA
>NZ_CALJPC010000013.1 GCF_937981295.1 uncultured Campylobacter sp. | reverse complement strand
ATATCAAGCTCCTTGCTCGCTTTTGCGACGCCTTCAAATTCCACACCCATAGATTTTGATTTATCGGCGTTTGCGGTCGAGTAGATGTTGGGGTTATTGGGGTCGGTATAAAATATATGCGTGCCCTTGATGTCCATATAAAATAGCGCGGTAGAAAATCTAAAGCTCTCATACGAACCCTTTACACCGATCTCGTAGTCATCGCTTGTTTGTGCGTCAAATTTATTATCCTTCCTGCTGCCGCCGGTGGTGTAGAAATTAAAGCCGCCGGCTAGATAGCCCTTTGAATACATCGCGTAAATATTTAGCTCGTCGGTGATATCGTATCCAAGTGCGATTTTTGGCAAAAACGTCCTAAATGTCGCTTTTTCGTCCATCGAAAACGCGGGCGCACCGGGATTGTGTCCCAGCTCGTATGAAAAGTAATCGACCTTTGTGTGTTTTCTGATCTGCTGATACCTGCCGCCAAGCGTAGCATCAAATTTGCTCGTGATCGGATAGATGATCTGACCGAATACCGATGCCGTCTGCGCGCGATTGACCGAAGGCCAGTCCTCGACTATCGTCCTACCGCCGTCGCCGTATTGGTCGCCGATCGGGCCGAAGACTTGCTTTTCGTTTTCGTAATAAAGCCCGCCGACCCATTTGAAGCTTTGCTCGTCTACGCTACTAAATCTAAGCTCCTCGGAGAAGGTATCATTTTTAGAATTTAAAAATGTAACTAGCCCGTAGTGATCGGGGTCGAGATAAGTTATTTTACTACCAAAATCCTCATCGTAAAGCCCGTCTTTTTTGGCTCTACGAAAGGTCGTAGCCGAGGTCGCGTCAAATTTGTCAAATTCATATTTTAGATCTAACGCTCCCGAGCTAGAGGTTTGCTTTACGCGGGCGGTAGTTTCTAAATTTATATGCTTGGCTTCGCTTTTTGAGATATTGCCAAATCTCGATTTTGGGATAAAAAGCTCGTCGAGCGAGTCGTCCTGGCGGTGAAAAAGATCGCCGTAAATTTTAATCGTAAAACGATCGGTCGGCACTATCTTTAAATTTAGTCCGAAATTGTAATTTTTCTTGTCGTTGGCTTTATCTCCGTTTAGATCGTTGATGATCCAGCCGTCCTCTTTGGACGCCGAGCCGTTTAAGCCTAAAAATAGTTTATCATCAATTAGCGCGCCGCTGGTTTCAAAAAGACCTAGCATGTATTTGTGCGAGCCGTATTCGGTGCCGACGCTGCCGCTCCACTCGTTAGTCGGTTCTTTTAAAACGATATTAATGATGCCGCCGATTGAGTCTTTGCCGTAGATCGCACTGCTAGGACCTCGCAAAACCTCGACGTGATCGATATTTGTAACGGGGATATAGGCTGCGTCTTTGTTACTTTGCGCTACGCCGCCGACATAGACCGTAACGGGGTTAGAACTCGTATATATCGAAGGATTGAGTCCTCTAGTACTGATGCCCTCGTACATCCCGCCCACACCGGTAATGTTTGGCATAGTTTTTACCAGCTCCTCGACGTTTTTGACTTCTCGTTCTTGTAGCTCAGTATCACTTACGACGCTGATACTTTGTGGCACATCCTTTAAATTTTCACTTATTTTGTTTGCGGTAACTTCTACTTCGCCGAGATTTACGCTTTGCTTAGTTTGTTCGTCGGCTATGGCTGGATTTGCGGCGCTCAATAAAAGTAGGGCGGCTGCAGCTTCAGAGAGAGAGAGAGAGAGAGAGAGAGAGTAAAAACTTTCAAAATTTAACTCCTAAAATCTGATAAAATTTTCGCGTTATTATATCAGATGAGATAATCATTGTCAATACTATTACAATATTAAATTAATGTAGAATATAAGTATGATTTATATTGAATTTAATGTTGCAAATTTAGATACGAAATAGGGCGATACAATAAGCTTATTATAATTTAAATAAATACGTTCATAAAATTTATGGAAATGATGCAAAAATTAATAAAATCAAAAAATTCATTTTTATAAATCGTTTACTACATAGAAATCATTAATAGGAAAATATATATCAGTAGTTCATCATTTTTCAATTTTTTGGAGCAAAAACACTATAATTCTAGGTATTCTATATTGAAAACTATA
>NZ_CALJPC010000012.1 GCF_937981295.1 uncultured Campylobacter sp. | reverse complement strand
TTAAATTTCTTAAATTCTATCTTTTCATCGAAAACCGACATCGTGCGCCGTAGCTCGTCTATATCGACATTTAGCACGGCTAAGAAATACTCCCGTAGCTGCACGTATTCATCTTTGTTTGCCATCAAAATATTCATTATATCGACGCTGGCGTTTTCTTTATATAGCACAAGCTGATCGTGAATGCCGAAAAATCCGAGGCTGCCATTATGTAGATGCATAAATATCTTAGAGCCGTAAAGCAAGGTAAGTACCATAGTAAAAATACAAACTATATTTCTAATATTAACACTCACGCTTTTGTCGTCTCCGCCAAACTTAAGCGCGAGTAAAACCCAAACGGCGATAACGATCTTAAGGGCTAACGGCATTTGCTGCCTCCAACTCCATCTGCAATCGAAGCTAACCGCCATCGCACCGATCTTTTGTAGCTCAAAAAATTTCACAATTTCGCCCTTTTTATAATACGCGACGGTAGAGTTCGTCATCACGAAATATGCTTCGCCCTCGCGCCTAGCCGCCTCTATGAGCGGCAAGGGCACTAGGATAAACATTCGCAATACGCCTAGCTCTGGCGGCCCCACCACGATGACGGCAAAAAACAAAAATATTAAAAATACGCAGCACATCGCAGGGAATTGATATTTAACGTAATCGCGATAGAGATGATCCGTTATGATTAATGGGGCTCTGTCATAATCTATGATTATGGTATTATCCTTGCTCGAAAGGCTCGCGTCCTTGTCGGTATACGTTTCTGCGCTATCATCTGCAAGCTCCGAGCCATCTAGTTTTAAATTCAGATCGCAAGCATCAGGCTTATCACTATCTATCTGCGATTTGCGAGGCGCCTTCGCGTGCCTTCCGCGTAAGGCTTCTCTTAGCTCATCTAAATTATCGCTCAAATCGTCTCCTTAAATTTTACCCGAAATTTTGCCACTCTTTTTTAGCCCACTCCGCAAACAAACGCTGCAAAAAGGCGTCCGTGGCGGATAAAATTTCGCTCGAATTTTAAAAGCTTCGTCTAGCCGAAGTTTACGGGATCCATATCGATCTCGACGGGCAGATGCTCAAGCGTGCGCGCAGCGTT
>NZ_CALJPC010000011.1 GCF_937981295.1 uncultured Campylobacter sp. | reverse complement strand
GCGGACGGCTTAAATTACCAAGCCGTCCAAATAATCCGCCCACCACTGCAATATCCGCAAATGCTCCCGCGAGTTGAAGTCCCTAAAATACGCTTTATCCACTTCATTACTGGGCGTATGCAGCAGCACTTCATCAATGATACGCTTTTCAAACATCGCCCGCTCGCCGTCGGTTGCCCGAATAGCAAAGGTTGCAAACATCGAGCGAAAGCCGTGCGCGTGCAGATCGGCTATACCCAAGCGCTTCAGCGTTTTTAATAGCGTGCCGTCCGAGATAGCCCAGCCGCTACGCTTAGAATAGGTGCTCGATTTGAAAACTATCCCCTCCGCGCTTATCCTTTTTTGATCCTCTAAAATTTGCTTTGCCTGTCTTGGAAGCGGCAAGCGCGCATTTACCCCCGTTTTATTGTCGGTCTCTCTAAAACACACGAAATCCCCGTCTATTCTATCCCAGCTAAGCTCTCTGATCTGATGCGGACGTTGCGCCATAATCAAATTGAAAAAGAAAAGGTTTTTAATCGTCGGCTCTATAAGGGCGTCTCTGACCGCCTCTATAATCTCTTTTAGACGCCTTGGATCCGTCACTGCCTTTCTGTGCTCTACTTTCCTCTTCGGATAAATTTCGCTCATATCGCTGGCAATCTCATAAATAAACGATATATCGCCTGCCGCGTTTTGGGCGCGAGCAAATTTAAGCACGTCGCGCAGGATCGGGATTATCTTTTTAGCACTTGCAAAATTTACGCCCTTGGTGGCCGCGATCACTTCCTTTGTGCCGATCTCATCTATCGGCATATTGCCTAGAGGTTGCAGCAGATGTTTATTTGCGCGATTTATCATTTTACGGCGAGATTGCCTTATTTTCTCGTTATCCTCGGGCGGAATTTTAATATCTAGCCACGCGTAGAAAACATCTTTTAATTTTTGCTTTTGCAGCTCGTCGCTCGCGCCCGATTTACGCAAGCCCATCGCTTTTTCTCTGGCTTCTGCAAGGCTTATATCATCGAAACTTCCTAGCGTCGTGTATCCTTTTTTTGTGCGTAGCTTGTAGTATCTGCTGCCGTTTGCAAAACATACGAGATACAGCGCGCACGTGCTATCGATAGAATACGCCTTGAGTTTGCCGCTGCCCTCAAATTTTAGCTTCTTGACCTGCGTCGCAGTTAAAATTTTAGCCATTTTATACCCTTGTTATACAGAAAGTTATACATTTTTTACGAAAATAATTATAAACCGATATAAATTAATATAAATTGAAAATAGCCATAAAATGCCTTAAGGCCGAAGCTTTGTAAAGGGTTATACATTGATGTAAATCGATATAAAAAGAAGCAATGGTGACCCACAGGAGATTTGAACTCCTGTTACCGGCGTGAGAGGCCAGCGTCCTAACCACTAGACGAGTGGGCCGCGAAATTGAAAGTGAGATAATAGCGAAGTGTATATAAATTTTGGATTAAATTATATAATTTCAACAAAAATAATGCAAAATAAAATTTTCGCCGAAAACTTAAAGCTTTTTGGCATAGCCGCAAATCTTGGTGCTCTAGATAGTCCGATATGCCGCCCATTCTAGATGGCACATAAATAAGTTCCGTCGCTGCAGCCATAAGCCAAATCGATATCATAAAAGCTTGCTGTGCTTTGCTATCAGCATCAAAAACGCCAATAATTTTATCGCGCTGATTTAAAGAAGGTGATAAGAAGCCATTTAGCATACCTTTTATTTGGCTTCTAGACTTTTTAGATACTCATATACTCTTTTATCTTCGTTTTTTCTTGCCCAATCCGATGGAGTTACGCTTTGGTTATGAGAACATCTAGCTTTTGGATCGGCGCCTCTTTCTACTAGATATTTTACGATTTCTAGACTATGAGAACTTGCCGCATAATTTACCATGGAGCATCCGTCGCTATCTTTTGCTTTAAAATTTCCGCCGTATTTTTCCAAAAGCTTTACGAGCCTAAAACTCTTCTCATCGTCGTGTTGGCTTCCGAATACGCTCATCATCATTGCGCTATCGGTCAGTCTTTTTGCGCACTCTAGCATCGCGCGAAGCGAATTTTCGTTACCTAACATTACCGCCATTTCGATGGGAGTGGTATTTTCATGACCTTTAAAATTCGGATCGCCGCCCATTTCGCAGTATTTTTTAGCATCTTCGGCGTTGTCTGAATATGCCGTTTTGTAAAGTAGCGTTTGTATCTCATCCGCGCTCAATCTCTCTTCGGTTTTGGGTGCGACGGGAGAGCTTTCGTCGTAAATCTCCTTTAATGAATTTGTACCGTAGTATTTACCCGGCTCGTCTTTAAAAATCAAATTTATACCATTTAAATCCGTAAGTTCTATAGAGTCGTTTGTTTTTAAATTTATTATCTTGTTGAAGTTAAAAACCAAATCATCCTTTTTGACCCCGCTATCAAAGATGAAAAAATGGCTAAACTCGTAAGGAAATTCGTTTTTGTATTCGGGGGTTGACGCCGGATTTATTCTAGAATCGCCGATTTCTATCTTATCGTGCCCCCATCTTTTGCCGAATATAAATATATTTGTACCCCAGCTTTTTGAAATTTTATCATCGTTCTCGCCCATTACGAAGATATCGTTTCCCCATGGGTCTTCCACATCGCTTCTGCCGCCAGTCAAAATATAGACGTTGTTATTTCCGGGGCAAATTATAGAGTGCCTCGTATCGCTTTTGGCTATAATGATTTCGTCTGCGTTTTGGTTGCAGCGAGAATTTATATCCCAATATATGGTTTTGCTAAAATTTAAACTCACGTCTTCTAATACGGTGGTATCAAATCCTTGCGTCACTAAAATCTTTTTAGGAAAATATCCTTTCGCTTGCCCGTCTTTGATAAATTTTTCCAAGCTTTGAAAGTCGGTTATATTGCCTCCAAAACAGCCGCCAACCACCAAAAACAATATAACGATAAATCTCATACTCGCTCCCTTTTTCGAGATAAAATTTTAAAAATTATACAAAATTTGTAAGTAAAATTTACTAAAAACAGCTCAAATTTAAAAATCAAAAATAAGCGTTTTTAATGCTTATAGTAATGGCACTTGGATAGTTATAAATTTTAAGCTGCTCCGCTGCTTTTAAATTTAAAAAGTTAAATCCATTTTAAACAGAATTTGCGTAAAATCCCATTTCAAAAACGTATTACGCGAGCGGCGGCGGCAAAGTAAAATTTGCGGTAACTACGGCGTTAAATTAAAAGCACTCGTAACAGCGGAACTAAATAAAATTCGCGGCAGTAGCCCAAGGATGAGATATTCGGCGGCGTGCTGAGCTTAAATCATTCACAGCGACGTAAAGTACGAAGTATGTGCGGCGAAGTATGTGCGGCGGCGTAAAATTAAAATTCGCACCGGCTAAATTTAAAGCCCGCGCGGCGATAATCAAAGCAGCGCCCGCCGTTTAGTTGCACGGCGCAAGCCGTGAGCCGCACATTAAAATTTAAAGGTATAAAATGAACGAAGATTTTCAAAGAGCGAAGCTGCAAGGCACGCTCGGCGCGCTCTGCCTACTGGTCGCGAGCATAGCGTATTCTATAAAAGGCGAGATCACGTACTTGGATTCTCAAATCTTAGTGTGGATTTTTGCCTTCACATTCCTTTACCACGCGCTTAAAAACATCCAAAATATCACGGGTCCGCAGGTTTTTATAATCTTCAAATACGCCTACAGCATTGCGCTTGCGGCGCTGCTATATTTTTCAGCCATTTATATACTCAGAAGATGTGATTGCAGTAGGCTGCAAATATACGTGCCGTATTTGATGTTTGCGGTTACGGTCGCTTGGATAATTATAAATTTTAAATTGCGCGCCGCTACCGGATGCAAGCTTTTTGCCATATACGCCGCGCTGCTAATCGTTGATGACGCCGCAGATATCATCTACGGCATGATGTTCAAAATACCGGCTCCCGCTGCTATAACGATGGGCGTCATAAATTGTATGGAACTGCTAAATTTAATCTTAAATCCATTGGCGTCCGTAGTGCTGCTTCTTGCGTGGCTTAATATAAAACCCCCGCCGAAGCAAAGGATCTATGGAGCCAGGCGCAGAGATAAAATTTGCCCGCGTTTATACTCGCGCAGAGTTTAAAATTTAGACCGTGCCAGGGGCGTTTGCAAAGATAAAATTTCACGCTCGCATGCGCCGTTTTGGCAAAGACATATGGCAGCCAAAATCCGCCCGCTTGCATCCATCTAAGCAGCGCTAGCCATGCGCTACATCGGCGCGACCCTCGACGAAATCGTTTTATATGATTATAAGGCCCCTTCGCCGCACTCGTAGCCGAAAATTTTAATCCCCGTATCGCTCTGCTCGTAGCGCAGCGCGGGGATCTTTTGCAGTAGATTTTTTAGCTTTTCCAGATCGTTTTTCCGCCCGCCGTCGAAGGCTCGCGGCACCCACACCCACGCGATCTCGTCGTATACAAACGAGCCTACCGTAAAACTAGCTCGCTTTGAGCCCGCCTCCCATTTGGAGGAGTTTTTGATAGCATAGAAGTTTGGATAGAGGATTTTTTTGATGATGAAGCATTTGCAAAATTTAAAATCCGCGAAAAACTCTGCCCACGTCGCATCCTCGGTAAAATAGCCCTTTGCGCGCAGACGCTTTTTCTCTTTGCGCAGCCTGATCGGCTCATAAAACCTCCGCCAAGCCTTCGCGCAAGCATCCATAAACGCGAGCATGCGGGCAAAATAAATTTTAAAAAGCGCCTTAAAAAGCTCCATCTACTTCTCGATCTGCGATTTTAGCGATTTATCGATTGCGATCTCGCTGGAGCTTATATCGATCGTTTGAAGCGCCTTGTCCTGGAAGATAAATCCGACCTCCTTCGCGCCGAAGCTCTTGGCGATCGCCTCCAGTGTATCGGTCGCGGATTTGTGGATCTTGCCGCCAAGATCGTTGATGATTTTTAACGAGAGCTGTTTGACTTCGTCCTTGGCGTCGTCGATCAGGTGGTTTTTATCGCTCTCGTCAAAGCTCGCGCCGAATAGCCCGTTTAGCGAATCGGGCAGCAGAAACGGCAATAGCTTGGCGTTTTTCTCGTCGTAAATTTTCATATCTTTGATCGAGTATTTGTATTTGCACGGCGGCATCTTGATCTCGTAGCGATCCTCGCCCTGCGGTAGTATCGCAAAGTCGGGGCTTAGCAGGTCGTAAACGAACTCGATCTCAAACTCGAAGATGATGGCGATCTGCTTTTTCGTCATCAGCGGCGAAACGAGCGAGCCCAGCAGCCCGCTGCCTACATTTTGCTTGCGCGTGACGATCTCTTTGGAGTAAATTTTAAAAACGCTCAGCTCGCCGATGCTTTTAAGCCGCGTGATGTCGGTGGCGATCTGCGGTTTGCCCGCCTGCTCGCCGCTTTTGCGCATCTTAAAAAACATAAAAACCAAGATGCAAAATATCACTAAATTTAGAAGAAAAGCAAAATTTTCCAAATTTCATCCTTTAAAATTTTATCGGTATTTTAGCAAAATACAGCGCCGATTTGTAGTGCAATTGAAATTTTACGATTTTTGCGGCAAGAAATTTTAAAATCAAAGCATGCGGCAAAGCCGCAAAATAAAAATGCTCGGACGCAGTCCGCACCACCGCTAGCGTCGTAGGGGGATGGGTGGGGGTTTGTGGCGGGAAGGGGAGCGACCTCGCAAAACGAGCGTAGTGATGCAAAGCTTAAGCCTGGTGGCGTTTCTTGCGAGCACAGCGAAGTAGAGTAAGTAGCGCCCCTTCCCCCTTAAGAGAAAACGCCGCCACAGCCTAAATTCTAGAGGCAGAATTCTACGTAGTAAAATTTTGGAATTTTTAAATTTTAAATACAATAAAATTTTAAAATTTACCGCTACGGAATTCCATGCGGCGTAGCCACAATAGTAAGAATTTAACGCGAGCCGCAAGGCTCGCACCGCTAGCGTTGGCGGTGGGGGTTGGTA
>NZ_CALJPC010000010.1 GCF_937981295.1 uncultured Campylobacter sp. | reverse complement strand
GCGATTAAAAGCGTCGAGGTTACTAATATCTCCGAAACGAGCTGGTTTGACAACTCGATGCTGATGGGAGATATTAAAGGCGCAGGCGGACTGCTAGTCAATCAATATCTATTTAACTGGCCTCCGTTCGGTAACGGCAAAGGGCTTGCTAAAGGTAGCTACGAAGAGGGAATTTCGCAAATCAAGCATCTTCTACCCGATAAGATCGATGAGGCGTGGGAGGCAACCAAAAAACTTTCCGTAAATCCCGATAACGCGGGCGGCTACTCCGCTCTCATAGAGATAGAGCGGCTAAACGGCGAAAAGAAAAAATATCTGCTTGATTGCGGCTGGTCATATAAGTGGATGCACGAGTGTTTTAAGCGGGAGGGGATCGATAAGATGCTGCAAAACGGCGAGATAGACACCCTCATAATGTCGCACGAGCACTACGATCACTTTTGGGCGCTACCCGTCGTTTTAAAGTATAAGCCCGACATCAGGATCATAATCCACGAAGGCTTTTACCCGGAGGGCAGACAATATATCAAAGATTCAGGCCATAAAGGCGAGCTTGTAGTGTTTAAAAAGGGTAGAAACGAGATTGAGCCCGGAATGTGTACGTTTTGCTACGACTGCCCTATCATTACGAGAGTTTTTGGCGAACAGTCGATATTCGTAAACGTCAAAGACAAAGGTCTTGTGAGCATTACGGGATGTTGTCATCAGGGTATTATTACATTCTCTGATTCCGCATACAAAGAGCTAAAATACGATAACGATCAGCTCTATGGTCTTTACGGCGGACTTCATATCTCGCCGTTTGACGACTGGGATCCTAAATACGACGATCTGGTTATCGGGCTGAAAAGATGGAACTACCAGGTCATGGCGTGCAACCACTGCACGGGCCTACTGACCGTGCAAAAATTCGTCCGCGAGGGCTATCCGATCGTAAAGGGCACGGCTAGATTTAGAACCAAAACGTCCGATTATCTGGGCAACGGTGATAAGGTTAAATTTGGATAAAAGCATGGAATTTCAAGATATTTTCCCTTTGAAATTTAAATACTCGTTTGAGGATTACAGGTCGCTTATGAGATGTATATTGATGAAATCTCTTTACGATAGCGACGTAAAATCCTCAAGCAGGTATCAGGGGATGTATAAGGGGAACTATTTTAACGAATGCTGGAGCATAAAATTCGGCTTTTACGGCGGAATTTACGGTATCGTTTTACGAGAGGTGAAAGAGGGCGCGGGCGTGTTCGAGCTTTATTATTTCCCCTCCGCAAACGACGAGTTGCTCGGTAGTGTCTCGCTTTTTGAAGCCGTTTTGGCCGGAGAGCCGGATTTTTTAACAAAAGTGCGAAATTTCTCCGCGCACGAGGAGCTTTTAAATAATTTCTGCGTCGCTACGATCTATTTAAAGCCGCAAGAGCAGGGCTTGACGCTATCTTTTAAAACGAAGCTCAGAGATAGGTCGTACGCAAAGGACGGTGTGCGCGTAGAGGGTAAGCAGATCATAGCAAAAGAGGGGCTCGATAAAAATTTCCCCTGCTTTAGGGTATCGCTTGCGTTTATGAACTTTTTGCATATCGCGCTTTGTAAAATTTACGAGCCGCGCTACGAGAGCTTTGAAATTTACAAAAAAGCGGCGCACGCGGTGATCTACGACAAAGATCGAAATTTAAAAAGCAAAGCAGATCCGCTCTGCGG
>NZ_CALJPC010000009.1 GCF_937981295.1 uncultured Campylobacter sp. | reverse complement strand
TGCCGCCGCTGATCGGCAATAGCTCAAGCGGGGATGAAAACGTCATCACCCAAATGGCTGAAGCGCTTGAGGGTATCAAAAGCGGCAGTTACGCGGTGCTAGGTCCGAACGACATTATCAAAGTGCTTGAGGGTAGAGGAAGCCAAGCCGACTTTATGGAGTTTGTGCGCTATTGCGACGCCGAGATAGCCAAAGTAATAAACGGCTCGGTGCTTAGTTCCAACGCAAACACCGCACAAAGCGGCAGCTACGCAATGAGCAAAACCCACGAGCAAAACCGCGCCGAGATAGTCGCTGCGGACGTGAAATTCGCAAGCCGCTTAGTCGAGCGAATATATGCGCGTCTTGGCAAAAGGGCAAATCTAAACATTCAAATCGAAAAGGATGTGGATCTGCTCCAGCGCGCACAGATGCTTCAAATTTTGCACGATATGGGATACCGAATGAGCCCTGAAGATATGGCAAAGGAATTTGACCTGCCGCCAAGCGCAAAGGCTACGGACGCGAAAGAGGGCGACGGATCAAACGGGCGCATAGGCGCAGAGAAAAACTCTGCCGGTGCGGCTAAATATCTCACTGAGATAGAGAGGCAAACCGCACAGCACGATTTTAGCGCCGCAAGCTCGCAAATTTCATCATACGTAAGAAGCGTGGTGGATAAAGCCCAAACCTACGAGCAGGCTTATGAGATACTTGCAAAAAATCCGCTAGGTTTTAAGCTTGATGCTCTGGAGGAGGAGCTATTTCGGGTCATAGCAAATGCTGAAATTTTAGGCGCGGACGATCATGAATATTAGCTTTTTTGCTCCGCCGCAGCAGGTTGTAAAGTATATCAAAGACAAACGGCCGCAGCTTCATTTCGACTATGACGAGATTATGCACGAGGCTCATCATCGCGTCTTTACGGTCGCAAAGATCACGCGGCTCGATCTACTGAAAGACATTCAAGATAGCCTAGCCCTTGCCGCACAAAAGGGGCAAGGATTTGATGAATGGAAGCGCGGCATTAAAGATACCCTAGCGCGCAAAGGCTGGCTAGGGGACGTAGCGGTAACTGACCCTAAAACGGGCGAGCAAAAGCAAATTTACGTGGGCGATCGCAGGCTGCGAAATATCTATAACACCAATATGCGAGTAGCCTATGCCGCTGCGCGCTACCAAAGCCAGATGAACTCGGATCTGCCGTATTTTCGTTATGTCGCGGTGCTGGATGATCGCACCAGGGCGAGTCACCGCGCGCTGCACGGGCTGATACTGCCTAAAAACCATCCGTTTTGGGATAAGGGCTATCCGCCAAACGGCTG
>NZ_CALJPC010000008.1 GCF_937981295.1 uncultured Campylobacter sp. | reverse complement strand
CTAAAACAAAGGGCTGCAGAGGGTAAGATAGATTTTAGTGCCGAGGGATTTGAGGATGTAAAAACCAAAATCGCCGAGCTTAAAGACGCAATGAACGGAGGGGCTAGCATAAAGATAACTGCAGACGACGCGGCAGCGCAGGAGGCGAAAAAAAGCCTGCAAGCTCCAAGCTCAAGCATCCATACGATCGATCCGGATGCTAAAGCGGCGCAAAAGACGATCGAGACTCTTAAAAGGCCCACATCATCGGTCCATACGATCCATGTCAAAACCATAGGCGGAGGCAAGATAAAAGGCACGAATACCGCAGCTTTTGCTAGCGGCGGAGCGGTGGAGCTTTTTAGGCGATATAGCGGCAAGATCGCCGGACATGATACCGCAGGCAGGGATGATGTGCCTGCGCTACTAAGCAGAGGTGAGTTTATCCAAAACGTCAGAGCCGTGGACTACTACGGCGCTAAATTTTTTGCGAAGCTAAACGCTAGAGCGATCCCAAAAGAGAAGTTAGCCCACTTCGCTAGCGGCGGGCTTGTACTAGCTCGCCAAAACAGCGAGTTTATGCAAAGAATAGATATGAGCATAAGCTCCGCAGATGTTAGGAGGTTAGCCAATAGGCTCTCCGATAAATTCTATTCGATGATCGACAAAAAGCTTTTCAGGAATGGGCTTGACGCCGTTAGGTCATGGAGTGCGCAATATCCGGGATTTTTTAGGATTAAGGGAAACGATTATTTTACAAACTTCCGCGCTCTTGCCGAGGATCTATTATCCAGAGCGAAGCAGGGTCTAAACATAGAGGGTTATGCCGCCGAGTTTATAAAGCCGAATGCCGCTGCTGCTAAAAACGTAAATTTAAACTTCAATTTAGGCGGGGCAAGCTACAAAGCTCAAACCGACGAAGATACCGCAGCAGCGCTTCAAAGATATTTAAAGGGAGCTGGAGTATGAAATTAAAAGCCGTAGAAAACGTAAAACTCGACGAGCCTTTGTTTTTACAAGACGAGTTTAGAAATTATTCGCTAACCGCGGCAAGCGAGACTGCTATAAGCGGAGCGG
>NZ_CALJPC010000007.1 GCF_937981295.1 uncultured Campylobacter sp. | reverse complement strand
ATTTGTTATAATTTCCGGCCTTTGCAGTTTAAGCCGCGCCTTTAGCGCTTTTATTCTACTTGATAAGTTCATTTATTTATTCCTTTGCGCCCAAAGCGTTTGAAACGGAGAATTTCATCGCTCGCGCGGAATTTCGTATTTAATATGGCATTTTTCTCCAAATAAAAGTCGTTGCGAAATTTTACTATCCCAAGGGTTAAATCAAGCTTTCAAATTTTAATGCACGCGAAAAGCAAAAGCTCAAATCCGCTTAAATTCGGCTGCTAAATTTAGCCGCCTCGCGCATCGACTGCCGACATTACCGCAGCGCGGTTTTCTGCCCTCTCATCCTCGGCGTTCTTGATGGTGTTTTGATGCGGCGCCTTGTCGTAAAATCTCCACGCGAGCGATCCGCACTTTTACGGCGATTCGGACAAGATAAAAAATTGTAAATTTCTTCCGTTTTTCTAGATTAAATTTCTGCGGTTGCCCGCATCGATTTTGCGGCATAAAAGCGTCGTCGCTTCTTTTGCCGAATATAACCGCTTCGCCGTATTCGGCAATGATCGGCAACATACGGTAAGCGATTAGTTATTTCGCGCTTGGGGCGTCGTCCTTAAAATTGGGGGCTAAAGTATAAAGGTGCTCAAATTTTGCTACGAAGCCTTCGCGCAGTAAAGCCTCAAGCGCCCGATTAAAAAGCGCCGTTTGCGCGGCCGTATCCGCACAAGAATTTGCGGCGAGCTCGTCGTGCGTTTGCGACGACTGCGCGATAAGCGCACGGATGATCGCTCCTCGCGCCTGACGCAGAGATCCTTTAAATTGAGACTGCTTGACGTAGTGTTTGCTTTGCCTGTTCGGATTGTCCCGCCGCTTTTTGAGCGCTGCGCCGTAGTCCATCAGCGCATAATACCACGTTCGCGGATCCTCCTCATAAAGGCTCGCGCGCACGAGCGGCGCGATTTCTTTATCGCTCACTTCCTCGCGGTACGAGAAAAAGAAGTGGATGAAAACGGCGCGGATATTCGTCTCGATAAAAATCGTGGGCTTATCGTAGGCAAACGCGGCGACGGCTGCGGCGGTGTAAGCTCCGATGCCGGGAAGCGTCCGCAGTGCGGCAGGATTAGAGGGCACGGCGCCGTCAAATTCGCGCACGATCTTTTTGGCGCACTCGTGCAAATAGCGCGCACGGCGGTTGTAGCCCAGACCCACCCAGCACCGCAGCACCTGTGTAAAAGGCGCGTCGGCGAGCGCGCGCACGGTGGGGAATTCCTCCAGCCAGCGCGCATATTTGGGGATCACTCGCTGCGTCTGGGTCTGCTGCAGCATAAACTCCGATACGAGGATCGCATACGGATCGCTCGTTTGTCGCCACGGCAGCGCCCGCCCATGTTCGCGGTAAAAAGATAAAATTTCGTTTTGAAACTCCGCATAATCCGTGCCGTTTGCTGCCCGCATAATTCGCTCCCTTATCTTAAATTTAAACCTTACGTATCGGCGCTACTGGGTACGTTTATGCGCCGAACCGCCTTTTGGTATTTTTCGGTTTTTAAAATCTCGGCTACAAGCTCATCGCCGCTCGGCGCAAGCGAGTGGCGATACAGGCGGAAGTGCTCGTTTGCTCGTCGCGGCGCCCTTTGATCTTTAAATTCGGCGATGCCGCCCGTTTACGGCGTCGTAATATTCGGCAGTTTGTCGTCGTTTGGATCAAATTTTAAAATTTTACCGTCCATGCAGCGCTTCGCGTAAAAATAATCTTTGTAAAAAGAAGCGCCGCAGCTAAGCCCGCGACCGATCGCTTCGTCGTTTTTGAGTTTATTTCCGGAGAAAATTTTCCCAAGTAGCCGCGCCCTGATTTTTTGCGAGGGGCCGTAGCGCGATCATATCTATAGCTTCTTGCGTCTCCCGCCCGCCCATGCCTTCGAGATGCTTCGATACATATCGTCGTAAAATATCTTTGCGGGCAATTCAGGCTCTTGCGGCGATTCCGGCGAGATAAAAATTTTAAGCTTTGCCTTAGATCGGTTAAGTTTCGGCAGTTACTCGAACCGGTTTTGGCGGCGCCATAAGTGCCGCCGCCTCTTTTTTGCAAATATACCGTCCCGCCGCAGCCGGCAAGAATGTCTGCGATATATGGAATAAAATCGCCGAGCGGCATAAGAAGGCGGACGCGGGGCATTTTATCTGCGTTTTAAATTTACTCTTTATGGCTTCAGGGGTCGCGCGCCGCTTTTAATCGATGCTTATCTTTTGATCGCGCGTCCGCATAAGCAAAGCTCGCTTTGCCGCGTAAATTTAAAAGCGGCGCCCGAATTTAGCCGAGCGCCGCAATTAAAATTTAACCGATTCGCGTATTTAAACGAGCGGTGCCGTCTGGCACCTCTTGGTTAAATTTAAGCGGGCGTAATCAATACTTAAATGAGCTACCCGGCTCGATCAACTTAACCTTTTGCTTATAGTTCAGCTTAAGCACCGCAGCAGGCCCGAGCACGGTCGCCTTCTCGCCTTCAAGCCAAAACGCCGTACCCTCCGGCATCGCATAAACGGTCGATTTTTGATTAGCGATCAAAAATTCCTCCAGCCTCTCCTCTCTGCTCTCGCCGTTGTGCCCCGCAGGCTTGCCCGAGATGAAGTGCGGATTGATCTGGTACGGGAAAATATTGAAGGTATTAAACGACTCAGGCTCGATGATCGGCATATCGTTCGTCGTCATCATCGTAGCGCCCGCGACGTTCGAGCCCGCGCTCCAGCCGATATACGGCGTGCCGTCCTCGACCATTTTGCTGATTAGGGCGATGAGCTCGTTTTCGTACATATCGTGCACGAGCTTGAAGGTGTTGCCGCCACCTACGAATATGCAATCCGCGCTCGCAACTTCCTTCGCGGCGTTTTTAGCGTGATGGACGCCGACGATATTTAAATTTAGGCTCGCAAGCGCCTCTTTGACGCGCTTTTCATATTCATCGTAGCTCCTGCGTAGGCTCGCGTAAGGGATGAAAACGATCTTTTTGCCCGCGAGGTTGTTCTCCTGTGCAAATTTACCGATCCACGCCACCGCGTGCGATAGATACTTCGTGTCCTTATAGCCCGAGCTTGAGAGCAGCAGCGCTCTTTGCTTGCTATGATCGCGCTTAGAGAGCTTAAACGCCTTTTCGCTCGCAGCTAGTTCGCTCGTACCGAGCATCGCAGCGCCCGCCGCCAAAGCGGCTACCTTTAGTAGGTCTCGTCTTTGATTTTGCATCTTTTCTCCTTTAAATCAAAGTTGATATCTGTTTTGAAATTATATTCCTTTACATATAAAGAGAGACTGAATATTCGGTTTAAATTTTGCTCGCCAAAAGGCCTCGGCAAAGTAAAATTTTAAAACTACTAAATTTTGAAATTCGGCGAGGCGCCGCGTCGTAAAATTTAAAAGCGCGGCTAAATTTAATGAAATTTACGCTTCGGCTTTCGGGGTATATGAGCCCGTATTGAAAAAATAGCATACCCCAAAAACTATTCCGCAAATCGGCGCTACGATTAAGGCGTACAAAAATATATGAGCTGCGGCACCTTCCAATATCCCGGTAAAAATCAAGGTCGGATATAAAAGCAAAACTATACTGGCAAAATTTTCTATCGTAAAGACCAACAAACTATCTCCTTGATCCTTGATAAAAAGGTTGCTGTATCGCTTAGTCTTAGTGTATTTCAAAAAAACGATCGTCTCACATATAGGCAAAACTATTATCGCGACATCACGAATATCTTTAAAAATTTTAGACGACGATTCTATACCGATATTCGAAAAAAGCAAATCAAGAAAAAACAGTAGCATTAGCGAGAAATAGATGGTTGTAGCCGCCGACGAATAATACCCTATAATCACGCGTCTGATAAATCTATGCATATCGTATCGCTTCTTTAAATTTTCAGGGATAGCGGCAAATTTCTCGTCCAGCTCTTTCGTGTCTGATTGAAATTTCTCGTCCACAGCTCGCTCCTTTTAAAGCGCTAAATTTTAGAAATTATATCGAATTTGGCGCTGCAAAGCGGCTACATTTAGGTCTAAATTTAAATGCGAAAAAGTATAATTACGCCATGGTTTTGACACAAAATTTGATCTATGAAATTTTACCCTTGTGGAGGAGATCCCCGCGGGCAGGGTCGCTAGCTACGGACAGATCGCACGCTTGATCGGGCTACCCGCTTGCTCGCGGCTCGTGGGGCGCGTGCTCTCGCAAGCAGAGCTTTACGGCAGCTACCCGTGCCACCGCGTCGTAAACCACGCAGGAGCCTTGGCGGCGAGCTTTGCGACTCAGCGCGAACTGCTAGAGGCCGAAGGCGTGGAATTTAGAGGCGAGCGCGCCCGTATGAACAAGCACCGCTGGGAGTGCTAAGACCTAATCGCCGCAGACTGAAGCACGGAATTTGCGGATCGTTTGAAGCGCGAAATTTTGAATTGTTCGCGACATGGAATTTTAATTTATAAAATTTTTAGATCCGCGCAGGTTTAAGCGGCGTAGCGGCAGCGCTACCGATCGCTAAGAGCCTGCGAGCTTCATTTGTTTGTAGATGCGGCGCAAATCATCATGCGCGAAAAGATAAATTTTATCTTTTTTGCGCGGCGGTTTAAAACGCTAATTCAAGCGGGCTCCTTGGTAATCAGCCCACCGCAGTTTTACGAAGCAGGCGCGACGCCGCCTATTAGTTTTTTCACTGCAGGCTTTGTTGCGCCCGTTTCGGCGCCGCTTATAGATTTTAGCTATCGTAAATTTTGACCCAAAAAGGCAAATTTGGCCGCTAATTTTAGTCAAATTTAAGCTCCTTCGCGAAAAATGCGACGCCGTTTTTTAAAAGCATATAAAAATGCCTAGCAAATTTAACGCGCTCACCGATCCGATATTTAAACTCGCAAGCCAAATTTATCCTTAGGATGCGGATAAATTTACCCTAAGTCTGAAAGCAAAAGACAAAATAAAGCCAAATTTAAGGCGTAAAGCATTGCTGAATATTAACTAAAACCGCATATAATCCGGACTCAAATCAATAAAAAAGGACAAAATGAATGAACTATCAAAACTCCCGACTCCCGATATCGCCGAGCACGGCGCGTTTTCCCGTCGCCGTTTTCGCTGTCGCAGTTCACGGCGCCCGTGAGCGATCTGGCGGATTTTAATTACGAGAAAAAATACGACGGCGATAAGAAAATCCTCATCATCGCGGCCGACGAGCGCTATTTGCTCATGGACAACGGGACGTTTTTCTCCACGGGTAACCACCCTATCGAGACGCTCGTGCCGATGTATCACCTGACACAGGCGGGCTGGGACTTTGAGATCGCGACGCTCTCGGGCAATCCCATGAAATTCGAGTTTTGGGCGATGCCGGCGAAGGACGAGCGGTTGAAGAGCTTTTTCGAGAGCTACGCGGCGAAATTTAAAGAGCCAAAAAAGCTCTCAGACGTCGTCGCTGCGGGGCTCGATAAGTATTTGCGCTCTATATCCCGGGCGGCCATGGCGCGCTGATCAGGCTTGATGAGAGCCGCGACGTAAAGGCCGCGCTAAAATGGTTCCACGAACGCGAAAAATACATCATCACGATCTGCCATGGCCCTGCGGGGCTGCTCGCTGCGGCGCTGAACGAGGATAAGTTTTTATTCGAGGGATACGAGCTCGTGCTGCTGCCCAACGTCATAGATCGCACCTCGCCGGGTATTGGCTATATGCCGGGGCATCTGCGCTGGTATATGGGCTCGCGGCTAGCAAAACTGGGGATGAAAATCCTAAACAAAAGCATCGATGGAGCCGTGCACAAAGACCGCAACCTACTCTCCGGCGACAGTCCGCTCGCGGCCAATAACCTGGGCAAACTGGCGGCTAAGACGTTTTTGGAGTCGCTGTAAATTTTACGCCGCTAAGGTCGGCATCTCGGCATAAAATTTTAATTTTTACGCGGCGGAAAAATTTAAAATTTCAAAGCGTGCCCGCTTCGGCTTTAAATTTAATGATCGCCGTCCTGCGCGCGGTGTAATCGTTTAAAATCGCCGCTCGCCTTCGATTTGCAAGCGATGCGCTGTGCAGCGTCTAAATTTAAGTATTCAAATTTTATCACACTTTTGCGCGCGAGTATTAAAATCTTTTGCGATCTTTCAAATTTTGCCGCGCCACCTCATAGGGCGGTGCCTTTGGCGGGCGTGAAAAGCCCCTGCATATCGACGCCTTCGAGCTTCAGCAGCTTTATTTTTCTATCGATGCCGCCTGCATAGCCCGTGAGGTTGCCGTGCGCGCCTATGACGCGGTGGCAGGGGATGATGATCGAGATTTCGTTGTGCCCTACGGCGCCGCCCACGGCTTGCGCGGACATCTTCGCTAGCCCGCGTGCCGCGGCGATTTCGCGTGCGATCTGTCCGTAGGTCGTGGTTTTGCCGTATGGGATTTTAAGCAAAATCTCCCACACGGCGCGCCTAAACGCCGAGCCCACGGGATTTAGAGCGGGCGTAAAACCGGGCTCGCGTCCGCTAAAATACAGATCAATCCAGCGCTTAGTTTGATCGAAAACGGCCAGATTTTTCTCCTTGGGGCACGCGCCTTGCTCATTTTCGCAGAATTTTTCGCCCGCGCCTTACGCCGAAAGATTGGATGCGTGAGATTTTTTGCTCGCACCTTGAGCCGCAAAATCACGCGTGAAGAATTTTTCGCTCTCTATAAGTGTGTGTGCGCAGAATTTTACGTCCGTGCCGCTCGCCGCTTTTGCCGCAGTATCATTCTTTTTCAACGCCGCAATATCGCACTGTGTTTTGCTCGCGGGCGTGCTGCTCTTTTGCGAGCAGATCATCGTCGCCCCGCTTTTCGCCTCTAGCGCATGACCTTTCTCGTAGCAACCCTCTCTCGCAGCGGCATCTGTTTTTGCCGCAATATCGCGCGTGTAGAATTTGCCGTCTGCGCCGCTTGCCGCAAGAGCGTGCGCGTAGTATTTCTCGCCCTCGAACCACAGCCCGCAAAGCCCCGCCTCATCACCCGCGAGCGTGATTTTACCAAGCGGCAAGTCGTAATATGCGATAAATTTCATCATTGCTCCTATTTTGCGCTTTTGCGATTAAATTTAGCGCCGCAAATAGCGCCTAAATTTCCCAAATTTCTAAAATTTGCGGGCAGATTTTAGCTACGCTTTGCTTAAATTCCGCCTTTTGCGCGGCGCTCGGGTCGCTAATGGCTTCAAATTTGCAAAAAAGCTCGGCGATCTTTAGCCAGCCCGCAAGATTTAGATCAAATTTTTCCAAATTTGCTTCGGACAAAAACTCCAAATCATGGTCGTAAAACGCGATCTCGCCGCCAGAGCTTAGTAGCCAAAGATCGCCGGTGCCGCTATCTGCAAAGATACAAAACTCGCGCAACAGCTTGCTATCGCCCTCAAAAGGAAATTTCGCCGCGTCGTTGCAGAGCGCGATCTCGTGCTCTTTCAGCACTCTAAAATCGCCCGCAATCTCCCTGCCGAGGTATCCGCCTAGGATATTTTTAAGCTCGTTTTTGTTCAAAATTTAACTCCTCCGCTTTAGTTTCGTTTTTTGGCGTAGAGCATAAGAAAGCCGACCATCGCCGCGAAAATCACGCACATCGCAAGCGTCACGATGAGCGTGCCGTGCGCCGAGCCGCTTAAAAACAGCCCCGTCGTGTTCATCCCGAAAAAGCTCGTGATGAAATTTAGCGGCATCAGCAGCGACGAGATGATCGTGAGAATGTAGATGTTGCGGCTAATTTTGTCGTTTTTGAGCCCCTGGATGAATTGATAGATATCCTCGATCCTGACGGCATATTCGCTCATCACGCCTTTAAAAACGCCCGCTTCGTAGGCGTAGTTTTTCAGCTGCTTTTTCAGCGCCGGCTGCTCGTTTGCGCAGATGAGAAGCGCCTCGTAAAAATGCGAAATTTTGTTTTGAAATTTGCGGATTTCGTATTTTAGGACAGAGTGCCTTTTCATAAATTTTGAAAAATCACCGCGACGCGTGTAGATTTTTTCGTAATTCTCAAGCTCTGCGGAGTGCTCTAAAATTTTATCGCGGTACTGCGCGAGGATCTTTTTAACGACCGCGAAAAACTCCGCCTCGCTGCTAAGCCGCACCTCGGCGGTACCCTCCTGCAAATAGATCGCGCCTGCGTCGAAAATAAAGCGGTAGTTTTGCTCGCGTGGCGCGTCCGTTACGAAATATACATACTCGCGATCCTCGGCATAGTAGTAGCCTGAAACGCTGCGCTTTTCGGTAATCGGGTTCAATGAGACCTCCTTATTTAATCGTTTTAAATTTACGAAATTTCAGAATTTCGCTCAAATTTACGGAATTTTGAAATTCTGTTGCCGATCAGAATTCTGAAATTTTGCTACTAATAGGAATTCTAAAATTCCGCCGCCATTTAAATTTTATCGTATTTGGAATTTCAAAATTCTTTTGCGCTTGGAATTTTAAAATTTTAAGCACGAAAGAATTTTATCATTGGTGGAATTTATGCGACGCAGTCGCAATTCAAATTTAGCGCGGACGCAGTCCGCACCGCTAGCGTCGCGCGGGTGGGGGTTGGTAAGGGGGCGGGCGCGCCTCGCAACTCTGAGCGCCGCCCCCTTACGAATATCGCACATAATGTATCCAAGCGCTAGGCTATATCATAAAATTTTGTAAAAATTTACAAAATAAAATTTCATTCCTAAATTCACAGCTCGCGAAATTCACGCCGTGATTTCTATTTTCTTGGGGCGGGAAGGAGGCTTGAATTGCGAGGTCACACTTCTCGCAGAGACGGCGCTGCCCCGCAGCACTGCATTGCTCTGCTCGCCCACAAACCTCACCCATCCCCCTACGACGCTTTAAGCGGTGCGGACTGCGTCCGCGCTGTATTTTCTATTGCGGCTCACGCCGCATGAAATTTCAGCGAAAAGCCATACTACAAATCCCACGCGAAATTCTATGTTAAAAGCACCCGTGCTTTTGCAAAACCTCGGCGAAGGCATGGATGAAATGAGCGAATTCCGCATCGTTCGTGCTCGCGTCTGAAGCGAAAAGGCCTTCGAGCCTAAGTCTAAAGCGAGACGACCTTTGAGCCGAAGCCTCCTTCTGCGGGCGTGCCGTCGCGAAAGCCCTTGACGCTCGGGTGCGATTTCAAAAACTCCTTTACCGCGAACGCGAGTTTGCCCGTGCCGATGCCGTGCTTTACGATGATCTCATCAAAGCCCATCACGAGGCTCTGGCTGATGAATTTATCAAGCCTGCTGATCGCTTCCTCGGCGCGCAAGCCGTGCAGATCGAGCACGAGCGACGCGGAGGCGGGCTTTTGCACCTTGATGCTGATATTTTTTGCGGGCGCGGGCGCCGCACCGCTGTGCTTTAGCTCGCCAAGCGGCACGCGTAGCCTGATGCCGTCGCTTAGCATCAGCGCCTGGGTTTTGCTGAGCGATAAAATTTCGCCCTTGATCTTACCGTATTTGACGCGATCGCCCACCTTGAGGCTTTGCGGCTCGGGCGTGCTGAGTTCGGGCTGCTGCACGGTCCGTACGAGCTCGTTTGCGCGGTTTATGGCGCGCTGCTTTTCGCGCACGTCGCTTAGGCTCACGCTGCGTTTGGCCTCCGAAATGGCGCGGTAGTATTCGTTTTGCAGCCTTGAAAGTTCCGCCTTCAGCTCGCTTTGCGCGCGCTCGCGCTGATCTTTTAGCGCCTCGCTTAGCGCGTCGAGTTTGGCCTCTTTTTGTTGCGTCTGCGCCAGCTTTTGTTTTAGCTCAAGTTCTAAATTTATCGCTTTTGAGATCGCTTCGTTTAGGTTTTCTTTGTTTTCGCCGTAGTTTTTGCGCGCTGCGGCGATCAAATTTTGCGCTATGCCGTAGCGCAGTGCGGTTTCAAAGGCGTAGGATTTGCCGATCGTGCCCTTTAAAAACTCATACTTCGGCGCGCTGTTTTTCTCATCGTAAAGCGCCGCCAGCAGCTCCACGCGCGGATCCTTTGCTAACAGCATCGCCAGGCGCTTGTGATGCGTGGTGATGATCATCTTCACGTCGCCGCTTATCAGCTGCTCGATCATCGCGCCGTATAGGCTCGCAGCCTCCTCAAAATCGGTACCCAGCTCGATCTCATCGACGCCGATTAGAATTTCTTTGCGCCCGAACAGCTTGCTAAAGGCAACCATCCTGCCCGCAAAGGTCGAGATGTCGTTTTTGGAGTTTTGCGGATCCTCCATTATGAGCTCGAACTCTTTAAAGGTGCCGATGCGGCTGAGGCTTGCGCGAATAGGCATCGGAAGGAGGTATTTGGCTAACAGCGCCGCGCTTAGAATGCTTTTTAAAAGCATCGATTTTCCGCCCGCATTCACGCCGGTGATGAGCAGAATTTTGCCGCTAAATTCCACGCTCACGCGCTTTGGATTTTTAAGCGCGGGGTGGGCGAAGCTGTCTAGGACGATGTCGCGCGAGGGCTCAGGTAGGACGAACTCATAATCGCTCGCTCTTGCCATCGCGGCGCGCGCAATCAGCGCGTCGATCGCATCGAAAGCGGCGTTTATAAATTTTAAAAAAGCTAAATTCTTATTAAAAACCGCGCTGATCTGCTTGCAGTGCTCGAAAACGATCTGCTCCTTTTTATCCAAAATCGCGCTTTGAGCGGACTTCAGAGCTGCGATCGCGTCGGGCAGCACGTAAAAATAGCCTCCACTTGATCGCGCTACGACGCTACCTTTTAGCACGTGGTTGAAGCCGCCGCGCACCAGCAGAGCCTCGGTGTCGCTTATGTAGTGGATCTGCGTGTCGGCGAGATAGGGCGAAAGGGCTTTGGAATAGATCAGCCTTTTTAGCGTCTGCTCGATCTCGCCCTTTTTTATTTTAAACGCCTCGTTCAGCGCGCCGAAGCGCTCGTCTATCGCGTCGCGAAAGCCGCCCTGATCATCGAAATAGTCCTTTAATTGCACGATGGGCGCAGGAATTTCTATCTTCGCAAGCCAAGCGGCGAGTTTGCCCTCAAAAGGCTGCTTTTTGAGATACAAAAAATATCGGACGATCTTGCTAAATTCGTAAATTTCGCTGATATGAAGCACGCCGTGCTTTGAGATGCGCATCAGAGCGTCGTCTAAGTTCACGACGCTCTCGCACTGCGCGAGATCAAATTTCGTAAGCTCTGAAATTTTTTCAAAATTCAGCTTGCTATCGCCACTTAAAAACAGCGGCTTCTCGCGCGCCAAAAAGCTTTTAAATTTGGCTAGATACTCGCCTAGATCGAGGCGCGTAAAGAGTTCGTCACTGATCATAAACGCACTCTTTGATTTTATAAGTTTTGCCCTTAAACTCCGCGCCCGCGCTCTTTTTGGCGATGAAAGCGCCCAGCGAAAAGGAGTAGGTGAAGCTCTCTCGCGTCACGATCTGCGCGGGGCCTTGCAAATTTAAGCTCTGCGGCGCGGAATTTTGCGTAGTTTTAGAATTCTGCGCGGAGCTTTGCGGATTAGAGTTTTGCGGATTAGAGTTTTGCGTGTCGTCTCGTTGCGCGGAGCTTTGCGTAGAATTTTGCAGCGCGCGGTTCTGCGTATCGTTCTGGCCCGCAGAATTTTGCAAAGTAGGGCTTTGCGCGGAATTTTGCCCGCTCGAAACAGCGTCGCTAGTTTGCGGGGAATAGGTTTGCGCAGCAGAAGCCTGCTCGTTCGTTTGCACCGCGGAGCTTTGCATATCATTTGCTTGCGCGGCAGAAGTGGCCTTGCTCTGTGCGTTTAAATTTGCCTCGCCGGCTTTCGCGCCCAAATTTTTCGCATCCGCGCTGCGAGCTTCGGCAGCGGAATTTACCGCGCCGCCGCATCTTAATCTGGCGCCTGCGTTAAATTTAAACACCATCTCCTTCTCGAGCTTGGCGGAGCGCTCGCTCACGCTTTCGTAAAAATACGCCCCCGCGCACAGCAGCATGATCAACGCCGTGGCGATGATTTTAGCCCTTTTGCTTAAAATTTCGTCTCGCACGAAAAAGATCGCCGCGATAAATAAAAATGCGAAAATAAACACCAAAAATCTCAAATTTTATCCTTGCCCGCTCGTAGCGGAGTTTGTCTAATAAATTTGGCGAGAGCTTTCAAGCTTAAAATTCTCCGCGCAGCTGATAGGTGATGTCGCCTGCGCCAAATCCGATCACGAGCCCGTCGTTTATGATGTGGCGGACGCCGAAAATATCGCTAAATTCTATCCGCTCGCCGTTTCTAAAGACCCTCTCGGTAAATAGCGCTCCGAGCCCCTTAAACTCCTCTTTCAGATCGATGCCGTTGCTAGGTTCGCCAGCGGCGTAAACGGGCAGTACGACTAACTCCTCCACGCCCGCAAAGCACTCTTTGAAAGCGTTTAAATTCGCCTTAAGCCTGCTGAAGCGGTGCGGCTGAAAGATCGCCGTGATCTTGCTAAGCCCTAGCAGGCTAGCGTATTCGCGCGCGCTTTGCAGCGTCGCTCTGATCTCGGTAGGGTGGTGGCCGTAGTCGTCGATGAGCACGAAGCTAGGAGTAGCGCACAGGATGTCGAAGCGCTTTTTGATCCCTTTGTAATTTAGCAAATTTTTGCGGATCTGCTCTAGTCCCGTCTCGCACGCCGCGGCTAAAATCGCTAGCGATGCATCGATCGCGATGTGTCTTCCGAGCCCGTAAACCTCGAAGCGACCGAGCTCTTTAAGATTAAAGCTCATAAACGGCTGATGATCGCGCAGTAGCACCTTTAGATCCGTTATATCGCGCGAAGGAAAGAGCTTGATACAGCCGAGCTTGATGGAGCTTAAAAACTCATCCTCGGCGTTTATCACGCGGATCTTGGCGCGCTCCAAAAAGCCGCGATACGCCGCGTGAAATTTATCCAAATCGTTGTCGTAATGATCCATATGCTCGGGCTCGGCGTTGGTCACGACCGCGACGTAGGGGTTGGAATTTAAAAAGCTAGAATCACTCTCATCGGCTTCAAAGATGATATTTTCGCTATTTTCATACTTCATATTCGAGCCGAACTGCTTGGAGATCGCGCCGATGATGACCGAGCCGTTTATCAGCGCCGAGGTTATCGCGCTCGTGGTGCTTTTGCCGTGCGCGCCGGCGACTGCGAAGACGCGCTTGTCTTTTAGCACGAAGGGCAGGGCTTCCTTACGCGAGAGGCAGACGATCCCTTTTTTGCGCGCGGCTTGCAGCTCGACGTTGTCCTCTTTGATCGCAGCGGAGTAGATGACGATCTCCTGATCTTTGATCGCCGAAGCGTCGTGCGGAGTGATGATCTCCATACCGTCCGCTCTTAGCTTGTAGGTCGTCTCGCTCTCTTTGATATCAGAGCCTGAGATGATAAAATTTTTCTCGTGTAAAAATCTTGCTAATGCGGAGATGCCTATGCCGCCGATGCCGATAAAATGAACCTTTTTCACCTTTGTCCTTAAATATTATAATAGATAATTACGTTTAAATTTTTAAATCCCGCGCCGGCGAAATTTAAAAATTTAAACCGTTTTACGCGCCTTGAAATTCGCCTTTAAATTTTTACGAGCTCGCAGCGTCGCGCAACCCCGTATCGCTACTTTCGAAAGTGCTTTTAAAATTTGAACGCTCGAAATTCGCCGTTTAGAATTTCGCCTTTTAAAATTTGAACGCTCGAAATTCCGCGTCCGAAACTTCGCTTCGAAACGGGGCGCTTAAATTTTACGGCTCAAACTTGCCGTTAAAGCCTTGTGGCGAGCGAGGCGCCGCTGTGCCTACCGCATCGTATCGCGCACCGAAGCCGCGTAAATTTCGGTAAATTTCATTGCGTTCATCGCGCGTCCACTATTTAAATTTAACGCCTGAAATTTCGCCGCTTGGGCTCCGCGGCAAATCCTATTTGTCGCCTTGTGCTTCAAATTTACCCGCATAAATTTAAAATTTCGTCGAAATTTTAAATATCGGTGCGCCCGTTGATCGCCTTTATTAGCGAGAGCATATCGACGTTGTCTAAGCTCACGCCCGTAGGCACGCCCTGAGCGAGCTTGGTAAATTTCAAACCCAGATCCGCGAGTTTGTCCTCGACATAAAGCATGATGCCGTCGGAGTTGATGCCCGGCGTCAGCGCAAATATCAGCTCGCGCGCGCCGTTTCGGCTCACCATCTCGCGCAGCGCCGCGATTTTATCTTCGTCAGCGGCGTCTAGCACGAAGTAGCGACCGTTGTAAATTTTATTGCTCTCTAAAATAAAGATATCTTTTGGGTTTTCGACGATGCAAATTTTATCGCTTTCGCGCTCATCGTCAGCGCAATATTCGCAGATCTCGCCCTCGCATACCGCACCGCAGATGCGGCATCTGTGCAGTCCGCGCACCGCCTCTTCGATATTGTGCGCTAAATTTAGCCCTAGGAAGGAATTTTGCACGCTTACGTAGTACGCAAAGCGCAGGGCGGACTTTTTGCCCACGCCGGGAAGCTTTTCAAAGCTTGCAACGAGCTCTTCGAACCTATCTCCGCCGCTCATATGGCGCCCTTTGGCGAAAAGACGATCGAGAAGTAGTGTGTGCCGTCGCTGTAATTGTACTCGAAGCGGAATTTATGCAGCTCGCAAATTTTATCGATGATGTAAAGCCCAAGCCCCATGCCGGTGGCTTTCTCGTCTTTATTTCTGATAAAGGCCTGCTTGTAGTGCTCGAATGATTTTGCAAGCGCCGCGCCGCGGTTGGCGACACTTACTTTATTTTCGTCGCAGATGATGCGAACTTTTTTATCGCTGGAGTATTTTAGGGCGTTATCGATTAAATTTTTAATCGCCAGTGCAAATAGCCCGAAATCCACGTTTATCACCGCATCGCACTCGATATCCGTGCTGATAAGCTCATCCCAATTATCGAGCATCGACATATCTTTGACCTGCTCTAAAATGAGGCTAAAATGATAATCCTGATAGTTGAGCGAGTAGCTTTTTGAGAGCAGTTGCTCGATTTTTGCAAACTCGTTGATTAAAATTTCAAGCCGCTCGAAGACATTGACGAGCCGCTCTTTTTGTGTTTCGTCCTCAAGCATTTCGGTGATTAGCCTGCCCTTGCCGATCGGGGTTTTAAGCTCATGCATGATGGTGCGTAAAAATAGCTGGCGCGAGCGGATTAGCTCTTGAATTTTAGCAATCGCATTGTTAAATTCCTGTGCGACCTGCCCAATCTCGTCTTCGCTGTGCGTGGCGGCTAAATTTACGTCCAAGTTGCCCTGGGCGAATTTTTTGATATTTTTGCTTAGTTTTTTTAGCGGCGTGAAGCTCTTCATGATCGACAGATAAAGCGAAACCAAAACCGCGACGGTGAGGAAAAACCCGACCCAGAGCGGATCGTTTAAATTTTTCGTGCCGATACTTTCAAAAACTACGATGAAGGAGTTGTTTTTGATATTTAAAAAGAGCGAGTTGTTATACTCGACCGAGCTAAACTCCCCGATCGAGGTGTCTTGGACGAAAAATTTCTTCCCGCTGGTGCCTATATTTTGGATAACGTTTTTGTCTTTTACGAGCTCGAGTCCGAAATTTGAAAAATACTGCTCGATGTCGCTAGGCGGGGTGTTGCGTTTGTAAAGCTCGAGTAGATAATTTACCGCGTTTATCTGGTTTGCCTGCATCGCCCCCAGGGCTTTGCTCATCTGGATGCGCCCGAAAGTGATAAAAAGCGTGCATACCAGAATAAGCGCGATTACGAAAAATACGGTGATCTTCGTGATTAAGGAGTGTTTCATCCGATGAGCTTGTAGCCGATACCGCGAACCGAAAAGATATGCTTAGGCGCTTTGGAACTGTCGCCGATTTTGGTGCGTAGGCGTCCGATGATGACGTCTAAGCTCTTTGAGTCCTTATCTTTTAGGCTCTTGCAATGGTATACGAGCTGCTCGCGAGATACCGAAAAGCTATGCTGCTTGATTAGGTATTCTAAAATTTCATA
>NZ_CALJPC010000006.1 GCF_937981295.1 uncultured Campylobacter sp. | reverse complement strand
TGCGAAACAGAATTGTGATTATACAAGAGCGATGCTTAAAGGGGGCTGAATAATTGAGAGAAATTTTAAAAAACGATTTGGAAAATTTTAAATTTTATAATGAAATTTTATGCTTAACGCGCCTAGCACAAATTTCATCTCCAACCTCCGTAAAAATTTTATAAATTTTGCAAACGACAGCATCCAAACTAAAATTTCATTATACCGCGATATATCGCAATATCGCAACCGCCGACCGCATCCATTCGCCCGTAAAACCCACTTGCAAAACACTTAAGCGCACGATTATAAGATTTCGCTATAATCACGTCCGATTTAAAATTTATCAAAATTTAAAAGGACCTTTATGCGCGCAATTTTTTCTATCTATATCTTCATCATCGCAGCCCTTATCGGCATCGAGCTCTCGCTCGGCGCACTCGTCGCACCCGTGGTATTTTTCCCGCAGCAGATTATCGGAGATGGCGTGCTATCGCACTTCCAAAGCGGCAAGCTGATGAGCGAGATCTTTGTAAAATACGGCGGCATCCTCATCGCAGTCTCGATCATCTGCCTCGTTTTTGAGATGATAAATTTCAACAACAACAAATCCCAATCCTTTCGCTTGCGCCTTTCGACCCTGATGCTGACGCTCGTAAATATCATTTTAGCCCTACTTTTCGTGCTTTACTTTACCGACTACGTTATAAATGCCCAGAAGATCGGTGCAGAAGCGATGACGACGCAGGAATTTGCCCAAATCCACGCGGCTAGCGAATGGTGCATGAAACTCATCATCGTGTTTCAAACGGTGCTGTTTTTCGCAAAAATCCTCCCCGCCCTCGCCGCAAAAAAGGCAGCACCGGAGCAAAGCGCAGCCGATGCAGATTAAAATTTACTACGAAGACACCGACGCACAGGGCATCGTGTATCACGCCAACTACATAAAATTTTGCGAGCGAGCGCGTAGTGAGGCGCTTATGCAGGCAGGAGTGGACTTCGCGCGCGCGGACGCATACTTTGTAGTTAGCGAGCTTTGCGCTAAATTCCTCCGCCCCGCGCGCCTCGGCGATACGCTTGAAATTCACACGAGCCTAGCCGCGCTCAAAAACGCCAGCGCCCTTTTGCGGCAAGAAATTTACAAGATCAAAGATATTAAAAACACGGATTTCAGCGAGCTTTTATACGTGCAGGACGTAAAAATCGCCTTCGTAAAAGACGGCAGGCCGATCAAATTTAGCGCCGAAATTTTAGAATTTTTCAAATCTTTGAGATAAATTTATTTCGCGGATTCAAATTTGCCTAGTCGTGCGGTGCAAACATAGCGCAGACCGGCTTTTCGGCGTAAAATCCAAAAATACGCAGAGCTCTTGGACGGTAATAAAATTTGCGAACTTAGTAAAATTTACGACATAGAATTTCACTCGTCGTTAAGGTTTAAATTTAATGCTACGTCGCGACGCAAACCCCTCACGCGCCCCAAGATAGCCAGATAGAAAACAAAATTTGAAATATCAGAATTTTGCAATGGCGTTAAATTTTGCCTTGCCCCGCCGCTTTATGAAATTTCTCGCCCTTAAATTTCAACCCGCGCAGATCGAGTCTGTGTTTTACTCCGCTAAAATCCCGCTAGTCCGTGAAATTTAAGCAGGTCAAATTCGTCCCGTCCGCTCGCCCGCCGTAACAAAAATCACGATGCGCGTGCAAAAAACCGCACACAAAATCAAAATAGCACGCAGAGCAAGCGCCAAAATGCGCCTCACAGCAGCTCTTTTATCTTTTGCAGATCCTCTTTGAAAAGCTCCGCCTTGCTCGGATTTTGCGCGATAAATGCAGGATCGAAGCTCGGCACGAAGCTGATGCCGCCCTCGTTAAAGACCGAGCCGTGCAGCACGTCCATGCCCGCTAGATCGCCGTTTCGTAGCACGATTTTACAGCAAAGCTCCCCTAGGCAGAGCACGACTTTGGGTTTTAAAATTTTGATTTCGTCGGCAAGATAGGGCGCGCATTTTAAAATTATTTCCGAGCTTATGCGCCTATTTTGCGGCACCGCGCACTTTATCAAAAAGCTAAAATAAATTTCTTCCGGCGCGCAAATTTGATCTAGCGCCGCTGCTACTTCAGCCTCCAAACCGCCGCCAAAACCTTCGTTAGCGCCCGGTGCGAGAGCTACGATCATAAGTTTTACGTTCGCGGGAGTTTTAGAATTTTTGAAATTTTTGATAGTTTTGAAATTTTTAAAATTTTGCTCGCCGCTTCCCGCGCGCGTTTTGGCAAGCTCGCAGAGATTGCACTCGGCGGTAGCGGATTTTAGCGCGTCCAGCGCCTTGAAAAATCGCGCGCCGCCGCTTAAAATTTCGGCGCCTACATAGCGATAGCCGAACGCTTTGTAATAAAGCAGTCTGCGTAGTTGCGAGCTTTGCACGGAGCGCCTACGATCTGTTTAAATTTCGCGCGATGAATCCGCGATCAAACTGCGCCAAATCTTTGTAAAATTTCGCCCTAAAGCCATGCTCGCGCAAAAACTCCGAGAGGCTCTGCTTTTGATCGTAGCCCATCTCGCAGGCTAGAAATTTTGCGCGCCGTGCGGCGATCAGCACGATGCGTTTTAAAATTTCATCCCCCCTCTCGCCGCCAAACAGCGCCTGTTTCGGCTCTTGCAGCACGCGCGCGTCCAATGCGTAGGAGTTTGCGATGTATGGTGGATTTGAGACGATTAGATCAAACTCGCCAGCGATCTCATCCGCGTAGGCGCAGTGTACGAACTCGATGTCTGCACCTAAGCTTGCGGCATTTGCGCGCGCCACCTCAAGCGCATCCGCGCTGATGTCGCTAGCCGTGATACGGCAAGCAGGAAGTAGCTTTTTTAAGCAGATAGCGATTATGCCGCTGCCCGTGCCGATCTCGCAAATGCGCGGCTCGCCCAAGCTCTGCGCCAAAGTAAGCGCCTTTTTTACTAAAATTTCGGTCTCGCAGCGCGGTATCAGCACCCGCTCGTCGACGTAAAATTTAAAGCCCATAAACTCGCAGCTTTGCGTGATGTATTCAAGCGGGCGGCCGTCTTTAAATTCAACGATCTTAGCGCGAAATTCCGCTTCATGCGCGAGCTCTTCCGAGCATCTTAGCACGAGCTGCTCGTCACTAAGTCGCTCGCAAAGCTTTAAAATTTCGCGCGCGACGTATTTTGAGCCGCACTGCTCCAGCCCCCATCTTAGCGCCTCAGCGATCCTCATCAAGCTCTCTTATGCGCTCGTACAGGCTCGGGTGCGAATGATACACCGCGGCGTAAATTTTATGAGCGAGCGGAAACGCCTTGTTTTCGCTGCCCAGCTTCTTTAGCGCGCCGATCATGCTCTCTTTATCCTGCATGCTCGCGCCATGTCGGTCCGCGCTAAATTCGTGCATACGGCTAAGCTTGGAGATTACGGGCTCAAAAAACGCATGCAAGATCGGCGCAAACAAAATCATAAAAACCAGCGTCGCGCCGCCGCCCTCGCTAAGCCCTAGCGCGCCGAACACGCCTGCGGGGAGGTTTCCGAATACCGCAAACGTCACGCCCAAAAGCACGAAGCTAAGCGCTAAATTTTTTAAAATGTCGCCGTGTTTGAAATGCCCGAGCTCGTGCCCTAAAACGGCTAAGATTTCATCCTCGCTAAGCTTTTCGATGAGCGTGTCGAAAAGCACGACCTTTTTCGTCGCGCCGAAGCCGCCGAAATAGGCGTTTAGGCGCTTGTCGCGCTTGCTCGCGTCGATCGTAAAAACGCCGCTACTTTTAAAGCCGCAGCGCTGCAAAAGCCCCTCTATGCGCTCTTTTAGCTCGCCTTGCTCTAGCGGTTGCATCTTATTAAACAGCGGCGCGATAACGGTCGGATAGATTAAATTTATCAGTAAAACTACGCCGAAGCTTAGCAAAAAGCCCCAGACCCACCAGTGCGCACCCAGGCTATTTACGCAAAAAACGAGCGCAGAGGCTACCGCAAAGCCAAAAACCAGCGTGAGCGCAAGCGATTTTAGCGCGTCTTTTACGAAAACGGCGGGCGTTATCGTGGAAAAGCCTAGGCGCCTGTCTTTAACGAAGGTTTTGTAAATCTCAAGCGGAAGCGATATCGCGCCGCCGATGATTAGAAACGCTGTTACAAAGCAGCTCCCCGCCAAAATCCCGTCGCCCGCTAGATCATATATCGCGCGCTGTAACGCGCCCGCGCCCGCAAGTATCCAAATAAGCGCCACCGCAAACGAAAAGCAGTGCGAAAATATATTAAATTTTAAATTTACCGCACCGACCTCGCCCGCCTTGCGATAATCCTCCTCGCTAAGCACCACCGCAGGCTCTTTTAGCTTGGCGCGGATGAAGCTTAGCTCGAGCAGATCGAGCGAAATTTTATAAATCGTGTAAAGCGCGTATAAAAAGATCAAAAACCAAACCATCGCGCCTACTTTAGGCTCTCGGCGAGCGAAAGCACTTCGTAATATTCATTTTCCATACTGTTTAACGTTCCTCTTTTTTCTTCAAGTTCTTCAAAAAGCCCCTGCATACCGAGCTTTTGATAAATTTCAGGCGTCGAAAGCGCGTGATTTAGCTCTTTTATACGCGCCTCGATAGCCTCGATTTTAGCGGGATACTCCTCTAAAATTTTATTCTGTTTGTAGCTAAGCTTCGCGGCGCTCGTTTTTTCCTTTTTATTTTCGCGGCCGCCTTCGTCCGCGCTCGCGCTCGTGCCAGCGTCGGCCTCGATCTGATCAATCTCCGCCATCTCGTCTTCAAACTCCAAATACTGCGAATAGGGCATTTGAATTTGATCGATGACGCCGTTTTTTTCAAAAACCCAAAGCTTATTCGTGATCTTATCGATGAAATAGCGATCGTGGCTTACGATGATTACCGCGCCTTCGAAACTTAGCAGATAATCCTCCAAAATATTGATCGTTGCGATATCAAGATCGTTCGTCGGCTCGTCCAAAATCAAACAATCGTACTGCTCGGTAAAGAGCTTGGCAAGCGCCAGGCGGTTCTTTTCGCCGCCGCTAAGAACGCCTATGGGCTTATCCAAAAACTCCTTCGGAAACAAGAAATTTTTCAAATACCCATAGACATGCATGTAGCTGCCGCGGACATTGATGTGATCGCCGCCGTTGGGGCAGAAAATTTCGATTATGCTTTTATCGTCCGTAATGCCGCTGCGGGTCTGATCGAAGTAGCCGATCCTGATCTCGCCGCGTTTGATCTCGCCCGCATCGATCTTGCTACGGCCGAGTAGAATTTTAAGCAGAGTGCTTTTGCCCGCGCCGTTAGCGCCTACGATGCCGATGCGCTCGCCCTGCAAAACCCGCGCCGAAAAGCCCTTGAAAAGCACCTTGCCGTTTAAAATTTTACCGATATTCGTGCATTCAAAGAGCATCTTTTTGCGATTGTCGCCGCCCGTGCCGTTAAAGCTCCTGCTCGCGCGCTCCAGCTCGAGCCGCACGCGACGGATCGCACCCGGATTTTTCTTCGCATCCTGTCTCATCTGCATGATGCGCGCCTTGCGCCCTTCGTTGCGCTTTAGGCGCGCCTTTACGCCGCGGTGCAGCCACTCCTCCTCGGCGCGCAGCTGTTTAAGCAGCGTCTCGTGGGATTTTTCGAGCGAAGCAAGCATCTCCTGCTTGCGCCTCAGATAGTTCTCATATCCGCCGTCGAAATTTGAAATTTTACCCTCTTCGATCTCGATACTGCGCGTCGCCAAGCGGTCGATGAAGTAGCGATCGTGGCTGATAAAAACGATCGTCTGCTTCGAGCTAAGCAGCATATCCTCTAGAAATTTCACCATATAGACGTCGAGGTGGTTCGTGGGCTCGTCCAGCAGCAGCACGTCGGGCTTTTTAAGCACCAGCGCGCCCAGCGCCACGCGACGAATTTCGCCGCCGCTAAGCGTGCAGACGGAGCGGTTTTCATAAATTTTAAGTCCGAAATTTTGCAGCACCTGCTCGATCTTATTATCGATCTGCCAGCCGTCCTTGGCCTCGATAAATTTAATCAATTCGTCTTGGCGCGCCAAAAGCTCCTTGTTTTCGGGCTGCGCGGCGATTTTGCTCGAGATCGCGTCGTATTCGCTAAGGGCGGCGTAAATTTCAGCTAGCTCCCTTCGCAGCGCGTCTTTGACCGAGAGATTTTCGTTAAATTTAGGCGTTTGAGCGAGCATCTGGATGTTTAGCCCGTTTTGAGTGATCACGCGTCCCTCGTCAATCTCGCACAGACCTGCAATTATCTTCATCAACGTGGATTTGCCGCCGCCGTTTTTACCGATCACGGCGACGCGCTCGTTAGCGTCCAGTGCGAAATTTACGCCGTCTAAAACGACGTGAGAGCCGAATTTTTTCGTAACATCGATAAGCTCGATCAAAGCCAATTTTAAGTTCCTCTAGTGTTAAATTTGATGATTTTACACAAAATTCTATTAAATTTTAATAACTTTTAAGGCTTTAGCGATGCAAAGTTTGGAATTTGGCGGCTTGCGCGTAGAAATTTTCGCCCCGCACGCGCCGTCTTTTGCGCCTGCGCCGAATATTCTGCCCGTTGCATCATTTGCCACGCCTATGACGCAGTCCGTCCAGCCCGCTACGTCGTTCGCTACGTCTACGCCACTTCTGTCGTCCGCACCTATCATCTACCTGCACGCCTTGGACTTTTGCGCGGATAGCGTGGGCGAAATTTACGAGCTCGTCTCGCGACAAAGCGGCGCGGATTTCGTGCTTGCGGCGATCTATCTAAACGAGGCGCAGTGGGGCGATAAGCTTAGCCCGTGGTCGGCAAAGTCGCCGTTTAAGGGGGTGCGCGATTTCGCAGGCGACGGCGCGGCGCACTTGAATAAATTTACGAACGAGTTGATCCCGCGTATCGAGCGGCACGTATTGGGTGCGGGCAAACCTGCGTGGCGAGCGTGCGCGGGATACTCGCTGGCTGGACTTTTTAGCGCGTATGCGGCGTTTGCGAGCGATAAATTTCAAAAGATCGCCTGCGTCTCGGCGTCGTTTTGGTTCGGCGGATTTGACGCCTTCGTCGCCGCGCACTCGCCGCAAAGGGGGCTGGCGCACGTCTACGCGTCCTTGGGCGAGGCCGAGATGAACCCGAAAAATCCGCGCGGAGCACTCTGCGACGAGACGGCGCGAAATTTTATCGCAAAATGCCGCAGTGCGGGCGCAAAAGCGGAGTTTGAGCAAAATCCGGGCGGGCACATGCAAGATGAGATCGCAAGAATTTCAAAGGCGCTTTTAAGCCTTATAAATTCTTAAAATTCGGGGAAATTTAAAATTTAGCGGGGCGATAGATTAAGAGGCTGTGGAAGCCTGAAAGAAACGAGCTAAGAAGCGTAAATTTAAGCAATCTGCCGCTGGAATTTCTCGCGCAACGGTTTTTTGTGCGATGCAACGAAATTTAAAATACCTCCGCGTTAAAATTTCAGAGCATGAGCGATGCGACAAGAATGGCACAATGCAATGCGGCGCAAATGACACAGCGCGTCGTCGGTGCTTTAGCGGCTTTGATAAGTGCGAATCGGTTTTGAGCGTAAATCATGCGACGTCTCGTCGCTGTGGCATGGGGTGGGGTGCAAATCGCAAACGAGCCACCACCGAATTTTGCTAAACGGCTTGATGCAAATCGCGAGCAGAGGCTGTTAATTTTCGTAGAAAAGTACGGGGCTAGTAGTTTAAAATTTTAAGCGAGCCGTTGTTATAAAATTTAAAGCAAAATCATGTCGCGGCTAGGATTTAGCGTGCCTGCAAGCTAAATTTAAACAGCAGCGCGTCGCCGTGTATGATCCCGCCATTTTGTTTAGTTTACCGGCGGGCTACATTTACCGCCGAAATTTCAAAATTTGCGCTGCACCAAAGAGAGCTTCGGCACTACGATACATGCCGCTTGGTTTAAATTTTAAAATTTAGCAGTTAGTGAGCACTAAGCCGATATTTGCCGAATTTGCGGCGGCAGAATTTGCAGAATTTTGCGAATTGCCGTTTACAGAATTTTGTCCTGTGAAATTTCGCGCCGCATGCTTCATTATCAGCTCTCTACCGCGCACTTTGTCCGGAGCCACTTCGCCTTTTCTCTCGCTATACAGACAGCGCCGACCGCTCCATTACTCGCGCCCACTATGTCATTTGCTACATTTGCTCGGAACCAACTGCAAAAAGCTGCAAATGCACCGAATTCTAACCGCACACTCTAAATTTCACCATCTACGCAAAGGGCAGAATTTTTTTGTAGTTGCTCCACAGCTCGCTCTCCTCGCCGAAATACGCGAGCAGCCCGCGCGCGTTGCGATCGAAAGGGTTGGGCTCTTTATGCAGCGCGATACGCTGCGACAGGCGCAGATCGTAGGTGTTGTATATCGCAGAATACGGCACCGGAAAGTCTGAAGCGTAAAACAGGCGCGAGTGCACGTCCGTTTGGCTCGCCAGATGTGGCAGGGCTTTCGCGCGCACCGGCGTCATCAGCGCCGAAACATCGGCGTAGAGGTTCTTGTGTGTGCGCAGAAGCGCTAAAAGCGCGAAATAATCGTGTCCGAAATTTCGCGGGCGGCGCGAGAGCGCACGAAAAATATGCGAATATTCGTAGTTAATCGCCATGTGCGCACACACCGTCGTGACGCCCAACTCAAGCGGCGCATAGATCATCTCCAGCGCCTCGCAGCGGCGCGTGCTCGGCACCGAGCTTTCGTTGCCGACGTGGATCACCAGCGGCAAGCCGAGCTTGGCGAGCTTTTCAAAATACGGCACGTAGCGGGGCAGCCTCGTATCCAGATCCCAATAATTTTGTAAAAATTTCGCCCCCTTAAATCCGAGCTCGAAGCAGCGATCGATCTCATCGAGCGCGTCCGCCCTTTTTGGATTGATGCTAAAAAACGGCACGATGAGACCTGGGTTTTTTTGATAAATTTCAAGTACGCTGTCGTTGTCCGCACAGACGGTCTTATCGCGATGGATTAGCTCGCCCGCGTCGCTAAATTTAGCATCCACGCCGAAAAGCACCGCCTTTTTAACGTATTTCGAAGCTCTAAGCCCGCCGAGCAGAGCGTCCACATAGGCCTCGTATGGCTCTTTGATCGCGCGCGATACGTCTATGCCGAAGCGCCTGCCGAAAAGGCGCAGCGCGAGCCTGTCGTAAGGGCGATCGAAGCGCACCTCCTTGCTTAGCAGATGGACGTGAAAATCAATCGTTTGCATCGGGGATCCTTGGGAAAATTTTGCCGAGTTTATATCAAATTGCGGTAAATGGTTAGAATTTTAAATTCGGATTAAAATTTACGCACCGCGCCCTGCCGCGCCTTTAAATTTTAAAATTTAAACCTCGCCGCAAGAGCCGCTAAATGATATTTAATGCCGTTTTAAAGCTACGGCGATATACTTGCGATTTGAAAAGTTATTTCAATTAAGGAGCGAAGATGGAGTTTGAAATTTTAGAAAATTCCGCCGATTTTAAGCCTGGCGATCTGGATGAGATAATGGTATCGATCGGCTGGGATACGGAGCAAAATGCAGCCTCCGTGCCGCCGCACGAGACATACAGGGTGTGGCGAACCTATGATTACGTGGCGATCGCCAAAACGCAGGGCAAGACCGTGGGGGTGCTGGAGGCGTTTTGCGACCGCGACAACTTCGCTACGAGCTATCTTTACTGCGTGATAGTTCATAAGGATTATCAAAGGCGCGGTATCGGCACGGCGCTCGTGAATGCCTTTAATAAACGCTTTGCGCACACCACCACCTTTGTTGTAACCCCTTTACACAAAGCTGAGGGCGCCGGGGAATTCCTACAAAAGTGCGGCTTTAAGGACGCGTCGGAGCACTTTACGATCCACACGAGGAAGCGAAATTCGATCTAGCGGGCATAAATTTTAAAATTTTATCGAGCTTTAGCTCTAAAACGGTTGGAATTTTAAATTTAGCTATGAGCTGCTATAATCGCTAAAATTTAAGGAGCCAAAATGATCACTATGCAGATCCAAAGCGGCGTCGATCGCGATACTCTCGAAACTTTTAAGAAACTTTTTTTAAAAATCGATCCCTCCGCGCAGATCACTCTAAGCGGCGAGAAAAGCTTAGAAACGATTTTATCGGAGTTTAGATCAGGCGAAAGTTACGACGAGATAAAAAACGGAATGGATGCGGACTTAAAATCATACGCGAACGGCGATCTAAGCGGCTTTGAGGAGCTAGGCAAGGGCTGGAAAAATTGAAAATAATCCAGTCTAAAAAATTTCGCGCGCAACTTAGCAAGATCGTAGAATTTATCGCAGAGCGCTCAGGGGATGCGGCAGAAAATTTTAAAAACGAGCTTTTTGCGCGAGCAGGCAAGCTTGGCTTTATGCCGTATAAATTTCGTAGATCAAAAAGCTTTGACGATGATAAAATTAGAGATTTTGTGTTTAAGGGTTTCGTAATCCCGTATCTAATAGATGAACCCAACGATACGATCGTTATCCTAGCGATATTTAAGCAAAATCTATTGAGATAGCTTGACGCTTGTTTAAAACATCTGCGTTTAAATTCCGCGCTCCGTTTATTAAAATTACTTATTCGCCGCCGCAGTAGCGTCAAAGAAATCAACCGCTCGTCCCCGCTAAATCACCGCATATTCGCGCCGGGCGCCGTAAATTATAATTTTACGCATGCCGCGCAGCATGCAAAAGCAACTACACTCGCCCCCCTGCGTAAAAGCAAACCTAAAAGAATTTTCGGCTACAATTTCCCCTAAATAAAGGCAAAATATGAAAGAAATCTCGCTACTAAGGCTCTCACTAGCAATCTACGTCGATATGTTTTTGCGCCTCGTGACCACGCTTATCAACACCTACATGATCTCGCGCGTGGACGTCTCGCTAGTAGGCGCGCTTGGGGCTGGCAACGAGATATTTTTGCTCTTCATCACGGTTTTTGGCTTTCTGGCCGTAGGCTGCTCGGTTCTCGTAGCGCAGGCGCTGGGAGCAAAGAACAAAGTCCTAGCCATGCGCGCGATCCACACGAGCATCGCATTCAACGCGCTCGTGGGGCTTTGTAGCGGCGTTTTCGTCTTTAGCTGCGCGCCGTTTTTACTCCGCGCGCTGCAGGTGCCCGCCGAGCTTTTGAGCGAAAGCGCGATCTATCTTAAGGTCATCAGCATCGTCTTTGCGATAGACGCCGTAGCGATCGTGCTTAGCGCCATCGTGCGCGTCTACGGATACGCAAATTTCATCATAGCAGTCTCCGTGGTGATGAATCTAGTAACTCTCGCGGGCAACTACGTCGTGCTCTTTAGGCCGTTCGGACTGCCGTACTACGGGCTTGAGGGCATCGGCGTGAGCACCATCGCGGGGCGTATGATCGGTGTATGTTTATTCTTCCTCATCATCACGAAGGTGCTAAAGATAAAATTTTACCTCACGATGTTTTTAAAGATCCAGTTCGCCACGCTGCGTAAAATTCTATCCGTAGGGCTTCCGAGTGCGGGCGAAAACATGCTGTGGATCGTGCAGTATCTCGTCGCCTTCGCCTTCGTCGCAAGCATGGGCGAAGCGAGCCTTACCGTGCAGACGATCTATTTTCAAATTTCATCATTCATCTTCTTCGGCGGAAGCGCGATCAGTATGGCAAACGAAGTGATCGTAGGCCGCCTCGTAGGCGCCGCCAAGCCGCAGGAGGCGTACCGGCACACTTTTACCGCGCTGCGCTTTGGGCTCGGGGCGACGGCGCTTTTCGTCGCGATCGTGTTTTTAGCGCGCGAGCAGATTATGGAGATGTTGAGCCTAAACGAGGCGCACAGGCAAGTCATGCGGCCGCTTTTTTATCTCACGCTGGGGCTTGAGTTCGGACGGACGCTTAATATCGTGTTCGTAAACGCCCTGCGCGCAAGCGGCGACGCGAGGTTTCCCTTTGCGATGGGCGTGATCTTTATGTGGGGCGTCTCGATCCCCGTGGGCTGGCTTTTGGGTATTCATTTGGGGTATGGAATTTTGGGCGTTTGGATCGGGTTTTTCTGCGACGAGTGGCTGCGCGGCAGCGCGAATACGGCGCGATGGATAAGTAAAAAATGGCAGAGCAAAAAGTTAGTCTAAATTTGCTAGGTTTGCCGATCAGTCTGCGTTTTAAGCGGATGAAATACGCACGCATCCGCATTAGCAAGGACTGCGAAATCAGCGTGAGCGTGCCGCGCTCCTACACCGCGGCGCAGGCAGAAAGCTTCATCCTAAAGCACGAAAGCTGGATCCGCCAAACGCTGGCGCGACTGCAAAGCAAACTTTTAGCGAGCGATCAGGTTAGAATTTTAGGCAAAATTTACAAGCTGAAATTTAGCCGCGAGGCTGAGCTCGGTACAAACTGCGGCGCGAGTGAAGTTTCAAATGATAGTGTGCGGAGTTGTGTAGATGGGGGCGCGAGTAGCGACGCAGGAAGTGAAATTTTAAAATTTCACTCGGGCGGGCGCGCTCTGCAAAGCAGCGATGCAGGCAAATTTAACTCTGCCACAAGCGACAAAATTTTAAAATTTGACCCTGCCGCAAGGGACGGAATTTTAAAATTTAAACCTGTCGCGGGCGAAGGAATTTCAAAATTTAAACCCGCCGAGAGCGGAGAAATTTCAAATTTTAGCTCTGCCGCGAGTGAGGAAATTCTGCTCATGAGCGAAAAAATTTCAAAATCCGCGAGCGAAAACGTGCCGCAAAATGTAGCGCAAAGCGCGCAAGCGGCGGAGCGCGACGAGCCCGATTTTACGATCAAAAATTTTATCCAAAGCTCTAAATTTAAAGATAAAATTTTCATATCGGGGGGAGCGATCTTTTGCGAGAGCGAGGGCGAGTTTGCGGCGTTTAAAAAGGCCTTTGCGCTTGAGCTTTATCTGCGCTATATCGCGAAATTTTCCCCGCGGATAGGCCGCAAGATCGCGCGGGTGCGGGTGCGCAAAATGCAGACGCGCTGGGGCAGCTGCAACCACGCCAAGGGCTATCTCAACTTCTCGCTAAGCCTGATAGAGCGGGATCCGCGCTTCGTCGAATACGTCGTGCTGCACGAGCTCGCGCACCTCATCCATGCAAACCACGGAGCGGATTTTTACGCGCTTATCGCGCAGATTATGCCCGATTTTAGGGCACGTATCAAACTAGGTAAAGGCTAATTTGCGAACGGGGCGCCCGTTTAAATTTTATGCCGCTGCGTCGCAGTTCTTGCAGCAGTCGATAAATTTCAACTGATCCTTTTGCTGTGCCGTAGCAGACCGCAGCCAGTCCGAACTCGCGCGGCGTAGGCGGCGAAATTTCGCAAATTTTCGCAGGCCAAAACGCTAATCTAAGGCCGCAAATTCCACGTATTTCTCCATCGCAACCAGCAGGAGCCAGCGCGCGGTGGGGCTGAAAAAATAGTGGTGTTCGGGGACCTGCTCCATTATAAATTTTAAAAAATCGTAAAAGTATTCGGGCACAAATTTAACCTCGGCGCTCGTTAGACTATCGCCCAGATAGTGGATTTCGCCGCTCAAAATCCTCGCTTTTACCGCGGGGTTTGCGTCTATGAAGCTTCTAGCACCAGCAAAGCTCAGGCAGTCCGCGGTCGCGTAATCTTTCAAACCCCGCAAGACGGGCTTGGAGCCGACGAAGGTGAAATTTTCCTCTATAAAGCGCGCTCCGCCCTCGCTTACCTGCCAGCGATCGCCCAAGCTCGATAAAAATGCAAAGATCTCATCGTCCGCGGATCTGAAATTTGCAGGCTCATTTTTGCGATCCATTTTCGTCCTTTTTAAATTTGTAGTCGCTTTTGCGGCGCGCGAGCCGCGACCCTGCTATCGTTTTGTAGCACTCTAAGACCGCTGCGGACACAGATAAAATTCTACTCGCAAGCATTACCCTATAAAACCGCCGCGCAGTGTTTGCAGCGATCAGACAGAGGGCGCTTAGCAAACGACCACTAAACGATAAACGTCTCACCGAACGATGGCGAGCAAGCAAACAAGCGGTAGAAGGTAGTCAAGCGGCAGGCGCGGCTAAATTTAAAATTCCGCAGCCCGCCGAACTAGAGCTTAAATAATTGCCGCGCAAGGCAGATCAAGGCAGCTTACTTGAAAAAATTCTTGATTTTATCGAGTATCCCCTCGTCGTCTCCACCCTTGCTGCCGAAGCTTTCTTGAAGCTCGCGCAAAAGCGCCTCTTGCTTCTCGTTCAATTTTTTAGGGGTTTGGACGTTTACCTGCACGATCAGATCGCCGTTTTTCTTGGTGCGGATATTCGGCGCGCCCTCGCCGTAGATCGTGAAGCGCTGCTTGTCCTTGGTGCCTACTTTGAGTTTCAGCTCCGCCTTGCCGCGCGGCGTCGGCACCTCGATACTCTCGCCCAAGATCGCCTGCGTGAAAAACACCGGCACCTCGATATACAGGTCGTCTCCGTCGCGCAGGAAGTGGCTATCCTCCTTCACGCGCACGATCACATACAGATCCCCGATTTCGCCGCTTTTAGAAACGTTGCCTTTGCCGCTTAGGCGCACGCGCTGTCCGTCGTCGATGCCTGCGGGAATGTCAAATTTAAGGCTCACGTCCTCTTCGGTAAAGCCCTTGCCGCCGCAATCCTTGCACCTGTCTTTTACGATCTCGCCCGTGCCGCCGCATTCGGAGCAGCTTTGGATAAAGCTCATATATCCGCGCCTTACAGCGACGCGCCCGGTACCGCCGCAAGCGGAGCAGGTGTGTCTTTTTTTATCCTTCGAGCCGGTGGCGTCGCAGGCGGAGCACGGCTTTTTGATCTTGTATTTTATCTCCTTGTGAACGCCCTCTAAAGCCTCTTTAAACTCCAACGTTACGGCTAGTTCGGTATCTATACCGTATGGATCGCTAGGGCGTGAGCGACCGCCTCCGCCGAATGCCTGCTCGAAAAAATCGCCGAAAATAGAGCTAAAATCAAATCCTCCGCCGCCCGCGCCGCTATATGCGCCGCTGATGCCCTCTTTGCCGTAGCGATCATACATCCTGCGCTTTTGATCGTCGCTTAAAATTTGATACGCTTCGTTGATCTTTTTAAATTTTTCCTCCGACTCCTTGTCGCCTTGGTTGCGATCGGGATGGAATTCCAAAGCGAGCTTTCGAAACGCCTTTTTTATCGTCTCGGCGTCGGCATCGCGCGCCACGCCTAAAATTTCATAATAATCTTCTTCCACGAAATTCTCCTTGAACTATACAAAAGGGGCAATTTTATCTAAATTTAATAAAACGCAAGTTAAGACTTAACTATTTTTATGTATAATGCAATATTTAAAATTTCAAATCAACGATGCAAAGGATAAAAAATGATAAATGTATTGATGATAGAAGACGACAGCGAGTTCGCACAGCTTCTAACCGAATATCTGGCTAAATTTAACATCCAAGTTACAAACTTCGAAGATCCGTATCTGGGCATTAGCGCGGGGATCAAAAACTACGATCTACTGATTTTGGATCTTACGCTTCCTGGGATGGACGGACTTGAGGTCTGCAAAGAGATCCGCGAGAAATACGATATTCCGATCATCATCAGCTCGGCTAGAAGCGACGTGAGCGATCGCGTCGTAGGCCTTCAGATCGGCGCGGACGACTATCTACCTAAGCCTTATGATCCAAAAGAGATGCACGCGCGCATCATGAGCCTCATCCGCCGCTATAAAAAAGCTAGCGAAAAGGAAGAAACCGCCACGGATAGCGTATTTCGTATCGACGACAAGCGCCATGAAATTTACTTCGGCGAGGAGTCGCTCGTGCTAACGCCTGCGGAGTATGAAATTTTAGAATACCTGATCAAGCAGCATAGTTTTTCGGTATCTCGCGAGCAGCTCGTATACCATTGCAAGAGCCTAAAAGATAAAGATTCAAAGAGCCTAG
>NZ_CALJPC010000005.1 GCF_937981295.1 uncultured Campylobacter sp. | reverse complement strand
GAGGTCACGGGCCCGAAAATATATCTCATTTTTGCTCCATGGTTTGATTTGCGGGAGTTTGCTTGCGCGCAGAATTTTGCTTTAAATTGCGCTTTAAATTTTGCTTCCGCGCACCAAAATTCGGCGCCGCTTTATACAAATTTCACTTCCGCGCGCCGTCCCACTACGGCGAAATTTTAAACTTAGAGCTTTGAATTTATCCTTAAATCTAGGACGTGAGAGCTATAAATTTAAGGCGCGAGCTAAATTTAAACTCGCAAGCTTGCGGTATTTTTACGCCGCCGCATACATAGCGCGTAAAATTTTAAGCCTCGCTCGATGTAAAAGCAACATAAAATTTCAAATTTCGGCTAAATTTTAAAATTTAGCGATACCACCACGATAAAACGGCGTAGAATTTTAAAATTTTCAAGCTTTGCGTTCCGCGAGCTGTTTTAGCGGCGTGAAAGCGGTGCAAAATTTAAAATTTATGGGCAGCGGAAAAAATCGCGCGGAAGCAAATCAAGTAACCTGGGCTAGCAAAATTTTAAACTACGGCTCTATGAAATTTCACAGTGGCGCGCCGCAAGCAGGCTATCGCAAAATCAGGTTTTAGCGCGCGCTTAGCTCGTGCACCAGATCCACCAGATATTTGGCGTTTTGCACGCTTACGTCGGGCAAAATTCCATGCCCTAGATTAAAGATATGCGCAGCACCCTTCATCGACGCTAAAATCTCGCGCACGCCCGATTCTATCGCACCGCGGTCGTATAGCCGCATCGGCTCCAGGTTGCCCTGAAGCGCAAATTTGCCCCCGAGCTGCTCGCGCGCAAGCCCCATAGGAGTGCTCCAATCCACGCCCCATACGTCAAAGCTCGCCTCGCCTCGCTGCTCCGCGATACGGCTCAGCCGCGACATCTGCGCGCCCGTGCCCTTGGCAAAGACGATGAGCGGGATATGCGGGAATTTCGCCTTTAAAAATTCCGTGATTTCCAAGATGTATCGCCAGCCGAACTCCTCGTATGCGCTCGGCTCCAGCGCGCCCGCCCAGCTGTCGAAGATCTGCACCGCATCGACGCCCGAGCCGATCTGGCGCGCCAGATAAAGCTTCGTCGCCTCCGTAACGAGGCGCAAAATTTCATGCAGAAGCTGCGGATTTTCGTAAAGCATCCTTTTGCAAACGGCGTAATTTTTGCTGCCGCCGCCCTCGATCATATAGGTAGCGATCGTCCACGGCGCGCCGCAAAAGCCGATGAGCGCTTTATCCGCGGCAAGGCGAGAGCGAGTAAGCGAGATCGTATCATAAACGTATCCGAGCTCCGCCGCGGCCTTTTGCGGATCAAGGCGCGCCAAATCGCCCTGGGAGCGGATCGGATTGCTAAAGCGCGGTCCTTCGCCCGCTTCGAAGCGCAGATCCATCCCCATCTGCATCGGAACGACCAAAATATCGCTAAAAAGTATCGCCGCATCGACGCCCAAAATCTCCACGGGCTGGATCGTCACCTCGCTCGCGGCGCGGTAGTCGCGGCACAGGCTCAAAAAATCGCCCGCCCTCTCGCGCACCGCCATGTATTGCGGCAGGTAGCGCCCCGCCTGGCGCATCATCCAAATGGGCGTGTATGGGGTCTCTTTGCCGAAGCATGCGTCGATAAAAACCATTTTTATCCTTTAAATTTACTCAAAATATACAAAGCTAAACAAACCGCAAAGATAGCCCCTGCGAGCAAAAGCATATCCAAAGGGGTAGTAAAATCGGTATGCAAAATTCGCTTGAAAAAATCCACTACCAGCACCATTATGATGACGCTGCCGAGTTTATATTTTAGCTCATCCAGCGAGGCGATCTTTAAAACTTGTAAATTTAGATCCACAAACTCGTCGATAAACAGCTCATAAATTCCAAATACGAAGATTAGCAGCACGATGGCGACCAGATACAGATCGATCGCCGTTATTATTTCGCTTAAAATGTCAATGTAAAGCGCTCGCTCGCTCTGCGGGGCTAGGAAAAATTCCACGATTTTATAAAGCGCCGAACAGATTTCGTAGCTTGCCATCACAAATATCGCCGCACTAGCCGCAACACAAAAAATAACAGGCAGAAGCGTTAGAGATTTGCTACAAAGCAAAAATTTTTCAAATATAGCTTTCATTTCTTCCTTAAATTTTAATTCGGGATTAGCTGCTCCGCAAGCGGACGTATAAATTTAAAAGCTGCTCTATGCCGAAGCGCCCTTTTAAATTTACGCTCGTTTACAATCGCGTAAATTTATCTCTTTTAAGCGCACCCGTTTGAGTCTATTTAAATTTTGCGCCAGGTTAAAGGCGCAAAATTCTAACTTGCGGTCTTAAATTTTAACTAGGCTAATTTGCAAATTTTATTCGCTGGTCTTCCGCGCCGAAACCGCGCGCGCAACCGTATCTGCGCACAAAGGCTCGACAACTCTGCTAAATTTATCCTACTTGTCTTGTTGCATATCGATCCAGCGAAGCGCGATGCGTACGGCATTTGTCGCCGCTCCTACGCGGATCTGATCGGCGCTGCACCAAAGATGCAGAATTTTATCGTCGAAATTGTCCCTGCGGAGCCTGCCGACGTAGGTTTCGTTCGTGTCGCTCGAAAGCAGCGGCATCGGGTATTGCTTTTTGCTAGGATCGTCTACAAGCACGATGCTAGGCGCATTTCTTAAAATTTCGCGCACGCGGCTAATCTCGAAATCCTTTTTAAATTTAATCGTGATCGCCTCGCTGTGGCTGCGCAGCACTGGCACGCGCACGCAGGTAGCCGAAACGGCGAAGTTTTTATGCAAAATTTTCTGCGTTTCGTTCACCATCTTCATCTCTTCTTTGGTGTAGTCGTTGTCCAAAAACACGTCGATGTGCGGGATGACGTTAAATGCTAGCTGGTGCGCGAAAACTTTAGGTTTGCACTCATCAAGCTTAAATTCAAAGAATTTTTGCAGCTGAAACACAAGCTCCTCCATACCCTCTTTGCCTGCGCCGCTGGCGGCTTGGTAGGTGCTTACGTCCACGCGCTCTATTTCAAACGCATCATCAAGCGGCTTTAAAATTTGAACCATCTGGATGGTCGAGCAGTTCGGATTAGCGATGATGCCCGTTTCTTTCCACAGCTCGATATCCTGCGGGTTGCACTCGGGCACGACGAGAGGGACGTCCTCTTGCATGCGAAAGTGGCTCGTGTTGTCGATCACCACCGCGCCGCTTGCCGCAGCAAATGGCACGTAATGCGCCGAAATGGAGCCGCCCGCGCTAAAAAACGCGATGTCGATCTCGTTTTCGTCGAAGGTGCTGTCGGTAAGCTCCTTCACGACGTATTCTTTACCGCGGAATTCCACCTTCTCGCCCGCGCTCTTTGCGCTCGCAAGCGGCAGTATGTCCTTCACGGGAAAGTTCATCTCGTCTAAGACGCGCAAAATCTCCTCGCCTACGGCGCCGGTAGCGCCTACGATGGCGATATTGTAACTACTCATCCTCTCCTCCTTTTAAAATTTCATCGCTAGGGCCGTCGCTCTGCGAATCTTTGCTATCTAAATTTGAATTTAATAAATTTTCATCCTGCGCAAGCTCGTCCGCTTCGCCCTCGTCGCCCTCCTCGGCTTTCGGGCAGGTCGCGATGCTCACGACGTCGTCGCCCTCGACATTTACGACGATAACGCCGCTGGTGTTACGACCCGCTTTGCGGATGCTTTGCATATCGACGCGGATCATCTTGCCGCTGGTGGTTAGCGCCATGAGATCCATCTCCTCATCGACCATCACGACGCCGATGAGCTCGCCCGTGCGGTTGGTGAGCTTCATGCAGATGACGCCCTTGCCGCCGCGGTTTGTTAGACGATACTCGCTTGCGGTCGTGCGCTTGCCGATACCCTTTTGGCTCACGCTTAAAATTTCTTGCATATCGCTTAAAATAAATGCGGCGCCGATGACCTCGTCGCCTTTTTCTTTAAATTTAATACCCTTTACGCCGCGAGCTATGCGCCCCATCTGGCGAATTTTATTTAGATTAAATTTAAGGCACATTCCCTTTTTCGTAGCGATAAAGAGCATATTTTCGTTAGCGCTTTGCGGCTCGCCATCTTGCGCGCCCTCGTCTTGCGAAATTTCATCTGAAATTTCATTCTCGCTTCCCTCCAAAATATCCTGCTCGGTCTGCTCTAAAACTTCCTCGGCCTCGCCGCCGTCCAGATCGTCGCCGCTTAAAGTGCCTCCTTTGTAGTTTTGCATCTCCTCGGCGCTGTTTGGAGCGATGAGAGCGGTTACTAGAGTATCGTCCTCATCTAGGCTGATAGCGCGAATGCCGAGCGAGCGGATGTTTTTAAACTCGCTTAAATTCGTGCGTTTTACGATGCCGTTGCGAGTGAAAAATACGAGCGACTTGCTCGGATCAAAATCGGTCGTAGGGATGATCGCCATGATCTTTTCGTCCGCGCCGAGCTGGATTAAATTTACTACCGCCTTGCCCTTTGCGGTGCGCGAGCCCTCCGGGATTTTATAGACTTTAAGCCAGTAAAGCTGCCCGCGGTCGGTGATAAACATAAGCGTATCGTGGGTATTGGACGTAAAAAAGCTCTCGATGAAGTCATCATCGTACGTCGTAACCGCCACGCGCCCCTTGCCGCCGCGCTTTTGCTTCTCGTAAGTCTTGCTAGGCACGCGCTTGATGTAGCCGCGGTGAGTGATCGTAACGACCATATTTTCATTCGCGATTAGATCTTCGATGTCGATATCCTCGTAGTCATCGACGATTTCGGTAATGCGCGGGCATCTGAATTTATCCTTGATCTCCAAAAGCTCATCTTTGATGATGCCTTCGATTAGCTCCTCGCTCTTTAGGATCGCATCAAGCCGCTTTATCTCGGCTAAAATTTCTTTTAGCTCCTCCTCGATCTTTTCGCGCTCAAGTCCCGTTAAGCGACTTAGCCTCATATCCAAAATCGCGCCCGATTGCGCCTCGCTAAGGCCGAATCTGCTCATTAAATTTTCGCGCGCGACGTTGGTGTCGGCGGAGTTTCTAATCACATCGATCACTTCATCGATATTATCTAGCGCGATCTTTAAACCCTCCAAGATGTGCGCTCTGGCGCGCGCTTTTTGGAGCTCAAAAATTGTGCGGCGGATGATGACGGTTTTTCTGTGGTTCAAAAACAGCTTCAAAAGCTCTATCAGCGTGAAAATCTTCGGCTCTTTGCCGTCGATTGCGAGCATTATCACGCCGAAGGTCGCCTCCATCGTGGTTTGCTTAAATAGATTATTCAGCACGATCTCGCTCATCGCGTCGCGCTTAAGCTCGATTACTACGCGAATTCCGTCGCGATCGCTCTCGTCGCGTACCTCGGAGATCCCTTCGATCTGCTTTTCCTTTACGAGATCTGCGATCTGCTCGATCAGGCGCGCTTTATTGGTCTGATACGGCAGCTCGTCGATTACGATGACGTCTTTACTAGCTTTTTTTTCAATATGGGTTTTAGCGCGAATTTTAACCCGCCCTCTGCCCGTTTTATACGCTTCAATGATCCCTTTTTTGCCGTAGATTATACCGCCGGTCGGAAAATCGGGACCCTTGATCTCGCCCATGATCTCTTCTAGGCTTGCATTTTTATTCTCAAGCAGTATCAAAAGACCA
>NZ_CALJPC010000004.1 GCF_937981295.1 uncultured Campylobacter sp. | reverse complement strand
AAATTTTATTCGCGGCATCCTTGCCGGCATTATCTTCAAACGCCCTACGCAAAATCCCTGCAACCGAAGTGCCTAAGATCATCGGCAAGCCGTTCCAATCTCTTTGCACCGGTGCATCCAAAAATAGATCATTTTTGCCGCCTCCGACTTTTAGCGGAGTTTTGGCTTCTATGATGACGTGCGCTAAAAATCTTTTCATTGCTTTTCTCCTGTGATTTTTGGCATTTGCATTGATAAGAGCAGTGTAAATTTAAGCTTACTTTTGCTCTCTTTAATCGCTTTTAAAAGCACATGACCATTGCCAGTTTCTTTTTCGCAATCCCAGTTTGCTTTTCTAACGCCATTACGTATAAATTTAGATACTTGATCTGCTATATTTTCGTCTTTTTCCTCGGTGGTTTGATTGCTGATTTTAGCCTCTTTGTCGTCAAGTACGCTATCATTAGTAGCAACATCTCTGCATATCGACCTTATCGCGCCCCATTGTGATTTTGAAATTTTGCTAAATTTATCTTTATGGCTTTCTATAAAATCAGCCACCCTCTCGGCTATTTCAAGAGCTTGGTCTTTCGTGGTCTGCTTTTGTTTTAAAAATTTAGCCAAATCACTTTGTATCGGTATCTCTTTAGTCGAGTGCTCAGTCTCCGCTTCTTTTTGGAATTCTATCGGGTTATTCTTCGCGTCACCGCCGTTTAAAAACCACGGATTTATCAGCACTTCGCCAAAGCCTTCGCTTAAATACGCTCCGACGCCGTTTTTTAGTGCGGCTATCCGCTCGGCACTTAAATTTTTCAAAGCGATTACGCTACCTTTATTTATGCAGGCTCGCTCGTAGTCCTTCGTGCTGCGAGCGCCATTGTAAGGAGTAAAATTTGAAATTCTAATCTGCGTCTTTTCGTATTTGACCTTGTCATCATCTAAATTCGGTAAAATGTATTTCACGTCATAGCTCGGATTACCGTTTTCATCAACAAGCGCAAGGCGGGATTTGGCGTAAATAAAAGTATATCCCTCAGGCGGTGTAAAGCTTTGGATTTCATCCGTATTTTCGCCTATAAATTTAATCTCTACCGCCCCATACTCCGCACTCTTTGATTTACCGAGCCTAGTTGAGCGCTCAAGAGTTTCTTTTACACGGTTTATGTCGTCATCGCTCACGCTAGGCTCAAATTTAACGCTAAATCGCCATTTCATTCCGGCCCTAAACGCCTCGTAGCCATACATCTGACTATCCATAGAGCGTCTTTTCTCTTTATCGTAGGCGCTTTTTTGTGAAAAATCTAGGTCCATGCTAAGCTGTTCGTTTCCTTCATTTATATAGCCGTTTCTCATTTGTTTTAGCTGGATAAAATCCTCAAATTTATCTCTATCACTAGCGTTATATTTGCAAAGTAAATGATGGTTATAAATTTTACTACCATCAAGCTTCTCGTGAAAATACGAAAGCGGGATCTTAAAAAATTCTTTGCCATCTTTGATCGGCGAAGCGTCGCAAAATTTCACCGCGCCGCTATGAAAAATTTTA
>NZ_CALJPC010000003.1 GCF_937981295.1 uncultured Campylobacter sp. | reverse complement strand
TTTTGGAATTTTTGGAATTTTTGGAATTTTTGGAATTTTTGGAATTTTTGGAATTCCGCCGCCGCGACTCAAAATTTTGGCAGCGGAATTTAGAAAGCTTTGCTAGCTTTAATAGCCCGTGCAAGGCTAAATTTAAACCTTACGCGGTTAGAATTTGTACGCCAGCGCGAAGAATTTCACGAATTATAGTTTGCTCGCGTTTTTGTCTAGATACTCTGCGACGCCTTTAGGGTCTGCTTTCATCCCTGCATCGCCCTTGTGCCAGCCTGCAGGGCAGACCTCGCCGTGCTCGTTCGTAAATAGCATCGTATCGACCATTCTTAGCATCTCGTCGATATTGCGACCAAGCGGTAGGTCGTTGATGACAGCGTGGCGGACGGTGCCGTCTTTATCAAGTAGGAAGCTGCCGCGAAGCGCTACAGCGTTACCGAACAGCACGTCGAAGCTGCGTGCGATATCCTTCGTAATATCCGAAACTAGCGGGAACTGCACTTTGCCGATACCGCCTGCGTTTACCGGAGTGTTTTTCCACGCAAGGTGGGTAAACTCGCTATCGCAGCTAACGCCGATAACTTCGATGCCTTTGGATTTGAAATCTTGATATCTGTGATCGAATGCAATGATCTCGCTTGGGCAGACGAAGGTAAAATCTTTTGGATAAAAGAATACGACCGCGCCTTTTTCGCCGATATTTTTATAGAGGTTGAAATCCTCAACTATTTCGTTGTTGCCTAAAACCGCAGTTGCCGTGAAATCAACGGCTTTGTTGGTTACTATCATTTGTTTCTCCTTGTTAATAAAATTTATGATGGCGATTATACATTTTAAAACTTTAGATTTGCTGAAATTTGATGAAAATTTTTATATAATAAAATTTATTTGCTTGATAATATTAAATTTTATCATTTTTTAAATTTAGTATGTTATCATTACTCCACATTTTTTGATAAAGGAGAAACAATGGCTGTAAAAATCACCGATATTTGCATTAGTTGCGGCTCATGCATCGACGAGTGCCCGGTAAATGCGATCGTGGACGATAGCGATAACCCAAGTGGCGAGGATAGCTACTATGTATATGCCGATAAATGCGTCGAGTGCGTGGGCTACAACGACGAGCCGGCTTGCGCTAGCGCCTGTCCGACCGACGGCTGTATCGTCTGGAGCGACATCGTAGCGGGTCAACCTAGCAGGGATAGTATAGGTGCGGATCTACGCAGCGGAGATACCCCGGTATTTGCTTAGCAGATAAAATTCCGCGATCAAATGCGCGGAATTTTAATTCATTCAATCCTTAAATAAATTTTAACCTATTTTTCGATACAATCCGCCTTTCACTTTAAGGAGATTATATGCAGCAAACGCTTTCTATTATTAAGCCTGATGCCGTTAAAAAGGGCGTTATCGGCAAAATTATCGATCGTTTCGAAAGCCACGGACTAAGAATCGCAGCGGCTAAAAAATTATGCCTAAGCGCCGAAGATGCGGGTAAATTTTATGAAATTCACAAGGATCGCCCTTTTTATAAGGATCTGATTGAGTTTATGACTAGCGGTCCGGTGGTCGTAATGGTGCTAGAAGGCGATGATGCCGTAGCTAAAAATCGCGCGCTAATGGGCGCTACCGATCCGAAAAAAGCCGATAAAGGCACGATCAGAGCGGATTTTGCAGACAGCATCGACGCTAACGCCGTTCACGGCAGCGACAGCCTAGAAAACGCAAAAACCGAGATCGCATTTTTCTTTGCAAAAAGAGAAATTTGCTAAGAGTGCCGCGTGAAGATCGCTTTTGCTAAAATTTCCGCATCGCCCGTGCCGTTTGAAATTTCGAGGGACGGACTTAAACTTAGCGGAAATTTAAAACGAAAAGACTCTAAGTTTATCGAGTGCAAAGGCGAAATTAAGGGTAAAATTCCATACATTTGCGATCGCTGCGGCAAAGAATTCGATCTTGACGTGAGCGAGAGCGTAAATTTGCTTTTAAGCGAAGGCGTTTTTAACGACGAAAGGCACGAAAGCTTGGACGTTATGGAGTTTTTCGGCACCGAAGTTGATCTGGATGAAATTTTAAGAAGCGAAACGGAAGCTTTCAAAAGCGACTATTTTTATTGCGAAGAATGCAAGAACTAAATTTATAAAGGAGAAAAAATGGCAGTTCCAAAGCGAAGAGTTAGTAAAACTCGTGCGGCGAAAAGACGCACTCACTACAAAGTGACCCTTCCGATTCCCGTCAAAGATAAAGACGGAAGCTGGAAAATTCCGCATAGAATAAACAAAACTACGGGCGAATATTAATCCGATGATTTCCGTTGCTATAGACGCGATGGGCGGTGATTTCGGCTGCGAGCCGATAATAAACGGAGTCGTAGATGCGCTGCGAGAGCGTAAATTTAATGCGTTTTTGGTAGGCGACGAAGCGCAAATCAAGCCTTTTATTCCACAAGATCAAGGCTTTGAGAAATATATTACTTACGTAGCTGCAAGCGAAGTTTTCGAGATGAAAGAGGGCGCAACCGATGCTCTTAAACGCAAAGAGAGTAGCATCTTTAAAGCGGTCGATCTAGTAAAAGACGGCACTTGCAAAGCCGTGGTATCAGCAGGACATAGCGGCGCTACGATGAGTCTTGCTACGCTTCGCATAGGAAGGCTCAAAGGTATCTTGCGCCCGGCAATTGCTACGCTGATGCCAAATTCCATAGGTGGACGCACGCTGGTGCTTGATGTGGGCGCTTATGTGGATTGTAAGCCTGAGAATTTGTTTCAATTCGCAATTATGGGCGAAGCATACGCCAAGGAGATTATGGGTTTAAACGCGCCACGCATCGGCTTATTATCCAACGGCGAGGAGGATAGCAAAGGCAACGAGGTAACAAAAGAAACCTTTCATATGCTTAAGAAGATGCAAAATTTTATCGGTAATGTCGAAGGCAATCAAATTTTTGACGGATCGGTAGACGTGGTCGTGTGCGACGGATTTATCGGCAACATTATGCTAAAATCTAGCGAAGGTGTCGCAAGCGCTATCGGCAAACTTATCAAAAACGAAACTAAAAAATCCCCGATCGCCATCGCAGGCTCCATCTTGATGAAACGCGTCTTTAAAATTATCAAAAAAAGTACGGATTATGACGAATATGGCGGTGCGCCGCTTTTAGGCGTCAAAGAATGCGTCATCATAAGCCATGGCAAAAGCACCCCGAAAGCCGTTAAAAACGCGATCTTTCAAGCGCTTAAATTTGCAGATTCTAAAATCAACTCCGCGATAGAAAGCGAAATTTCTTCAAACGAATAGGAAAACGAATGCAAAAAGCCTCGATGATCTCAATCGCAGCATACGCGCCGAGCGAAATTTTAACCAATTTCGATCTTGAAAAGATGGTTGAAACGAGCGATGAATGGATCGTCAAGCGAACAGGCATTCATGAGCGCCGCATAGCAAAGGGCGAGACCACTAGCGATTTGGGCATGAAGGCCGCAGCGCTTGCGATCGAGCGTAGCGGTTTGCAAAAAAACGAGATCGATGCGATAATCTGCGCTACGATCTCGCCCGATTATTTCTGTATGCCCTCGACAGCATGCGTCATCGCGAATAAACTGGGTTTGAACTTCGGCATCACGGCGTTTGATATAAATGCCGCCTGTACGGGCTTCATCTATCTTTTGGAGCTTGCAAAATCCCTCATCGAAAGCGGTGCTAAAAAACACGTGTTGATAATCGGCACGGAAAAGCTAAGCTCGATAGTCGATTGGAGCGATCGCGCTACGTGCATACTTTTCGGCGACGGTGCGGGCGCTGCGGTTATCGCGGCGCGCGACGATAACGAAATCATCGACGTTCATACCGCTAGCGACGGCAGCAAGGGCGATCTTCTCATCACCGCAGCCCCGGGTAGCGTCAATCCACTCAGCCAAAAAATTATCGACGAAAAGCTAGGCTTCATGCAGATGGCCGGGCGCGAGGTCTTTAAAATCGCGGTACCGACGCTTAGTAACGACGTCGTGGAGATTTTGGCGAAAAATAAAATTTTGCCCGAGCAGGTCGATCTTTTCATCCCGCATCAGGCAAATTTACGCATCATCGAGGCGGTTAAGGCGAGACTAGAATTTAGCGACGAACAATGCGTGCTTACGATCGGCAAATACGGCAACACGAGCTCGGCGTCGATCCCGATGGCGATAAATGATGCTTACGAGAGCGGCAGGCTCAGAAACGGCTCACTTATGCTTTTGGATGCGTTCGGCGGCGGCTTTACGTGGGGCAGCGCGCTTTTGAAATTCGGTGGCAAGAGCATAAACTAGCATTTTTTAAATTTCATTAATCTTTAGAATTTCGCCATATTTAAGAGTTAAATTCCAAGCTTATTTACAAAACTAATTTCAAATTTATATTTATTCCGAGTCGGGTTCCAAAATTTTAAAATGAAGCGTTTGCGATTGAAAGCATATTATAATCTTGCGCAGTTTGCATATCGGCTTCTGCGTGAGATAGTAAAACGACGTTAGTCTTAGGTCTGCTGCTTTTTGGTGGCGGGCTTGTAGAATATAAAAGAAATCAAATATGCGATAGCTTAAATGGGTGTTAATTTCAGCCGATTCTGCATTAACGGCTTTTAATTAGCTGCAAAGCTCGGCAAGTATTTTTACGGCGGCGTATGGTGGATCTTTTGAGCGACCTACACATAGGCTGTAGAATAAAATTCAAATACCAAAACGCTCACAACAGTAAGCATCAAATTGCCTTAGATTTGAAATTTAGCATAAACGCCGGTAAATTTAAATCAAATACTACGAATGGAATAATAAAGGACGCTATGCCATGAGCGAAGAGGCGTCGTATTATAGGGCGTTAAAATCTCCAGCTATCTCCCGTTATACAATATACATTTATCCCTGTGTAGATAGTGGATGACGGAGGACGCGGTCGCGTCGGCTGCAGACTGAAACGGCCAATGCGTTTAGTTTTAGTGCGAAAGCTACAGCGGTTTATAAGTTTTGATGATATGCCTAGCTCAATGCTATTGTAAGCATTGAAAAATTTTAGCACGAAATATCATCTCACAGTTACGGACGACAGGTATTAAAGCATATTATTAAGGCGATTTTTTATAAATTTTAAGTTCAAATTCCATTCGGATAAAATTTCGATTTATTTTTCAGAAAGCGATCTAAAATTATTTAAAATTCCTCCGCTAGCTTGGACTATCTAGCGTTTTACTCGTGTACCCGATTTAAAATTTTAAATAACGTAAAATCCCAAATTCTCGTGCTTAAGGATAATTTTTCTGATCTCTTTTAATAGGCTGAGCGAGGCTTCGATTTCGACGCGGCGGGTGCTGACACTCTCGACGTTTGCGCCCACGCTCACCCCTTTTGCGAGGGCGTATTTATAGATGAAATCAAACATCTCCGCGCACAGTGCTGTTGAACTTTGCAAGATATCAACGCTGCTTTGCAGTCGCTGCTGCAGAAAATCTGGCACCGAGATGCCAAGCCATTTCATAAACTCAAGCGTCTTTAGGCTACCGCACGGCGTGAAAGTAAAGATTATAGGCACCTTTTTGCACTCCAAAGCGGCGTAATCGTCGATGAAATCTTTGGCGTTTTGCACATTATAAACCGCCTGAGTGATAAAAAATTCGCATCCGTCTGCAGTCTTCTCTGCGATTTTAAGGTGCTCGTCGTGGCTCTTTTCATGGCGTTCTGGAATGCAGATACCGCCTAGGCAAAGATGCGGCGCCACGAGTCGCTTGAGTTCATAGGCGCGGCTTAGATGCAGCTTGCATTCTTCATTTTTAGAACTCGCCCCCACGAAAACACCCAGCCCGCTTGCGGCATGCCTTAGAATTTCGCAAAATTCCGCCTCGTCGTATTTGCCTACCGCGCGGTAGATGATCGCTTCTTTATCAGTGTGTAGATACTGCGTGTAATAGCGCGCAGGATCGATCGTATGCACAAAAGGAAAGGTCCGCTCATCTTTCGTGCGCGCGCTTTCATCTTGTAGATCGTAGATGACGATGCCGTCGCATTCGCATTCGCCTAGGCGCTGCGACCACGCCGTACCTAGGCGCTCGAGCTCGTCTTGAGGGGACGTGATTTTAGGCGGAACGATGCCATAGAGCAAAATTCCGCTTTTTCCGTTTCTAATTTTTTCTTTTAACACTTGCCGTTCCTTGATTTTTCGCGCATTTTAGCAAATTTAAATTTAAAAATTTAAATGATATAATGCCAAGCAAATTGCAAATTTAAGGAACGCAATGAAAACGCTTCAAGAAAATTTAAAGCTTTTTTATCTGGGGCTCGAAAACAGCGAGCCGTTTTTTTATAAAAACAAGGACCTGACGACTCACGCGCTCATCATAGGAATGACCGGCAGCGGCAAAACGGGACTTGGCATCACGCTGCTAGAGGAAGCCGCGATCGATAATATCCCATCCATCATCATCGATCCGAAAGGCGATCTAACGAATTTAGCTCTTACTTTCCCGCAGATGAGGGCCGAGGATTTTGAGCCCTATATCGACGAGGCCGAGGCGCAAAACAAAGGTCTTAGCGTGCACGAGTATGCCGAGCAGACCGCAAATACCTGGCGCGAAGGGATCGAGGGCTCGTATCAAGACCTGGCGCGGGTGGAGCTTTTGAAAAATAGCGCCGATTTTAGAATTTATACGCCTAAATCAAGCGCAGGGCTTGGTATCAGCCTGCTAAGCGACTTTGAAGCGCCGAAGGGCTTAAACGAAGAGGATTTGAATAACTATATCGGCGGTATCGCCACTAGCGTGCTAAGCCTCGCAGGGATCGGCAGCGATAATCTCAGCTCGCCGGAATTTTTACTAATCAGCCAAATTTTAACCTATCATTTTAACAAAGGCGAGGGGGTGAGCGTAGTGGATCTCATCGCACAGATCGGCAACCCGCCTTTCGATAAGATCGGCGTTTTCGACGTTAATACCTTTTTTCCGAGCGATAAGCGAATGGCGCTTGCGATGAAGATTAACGCGCTCATCGCAAGCCCGAGCTTTAAGCTTTGGTGCGAGGGCGAGCGGCTAAATATCGCCAAGATGCTCTTTGATGAAAACGGCAGAGCGAGGGCGAATATATTTTCCATCGCGCATCTAAACGACGATGAGAGGATGTTTTTCGTCACGCTACTTTTGGGCGAGATGATCAAATGGATGCGCACCACAAGCGGTACGAGTTCCTTGCGCGCCGTGCTTTATATGGATGAAATTTACGGCTTTTTTCCGCCAAACGGCAATCCGCCGAGCAAAACCCCGATGCTTACGCTGCTAAAGCAGGCTCGCGCATTCGGACTTGGTTGCGTATTATCGACGCAAAACCCGGTCGATCTCGATTACAAAGGGCTTAGCAACATCGGTACGTGGTTTATCGGGCGCTTGCAGACCGCGCAGGATAAAGAGCGCGTCATCAGCGGCTTAAGCGGTATCGGCTCAAATCCGATTGACAAAAGCGTGCTTATGGAGAAAATTTCAAATCTCAAAAAGCGAAATTTTTTGGTAAAAAACATCAACGAGGATGTGCTGCGGGTGATCGAGACGCGCTTCGCGCTAAGCTATTTAAAAGGCCCTTTAAGCAACGAACAAATTTCAAATTTAATGAAAGACAAAAAGACTGAAATTTCGTCCGTATCGGACGCCGCGCAAGGCATCAAATCCGCCGGTGCCGCCAAGCCCGTAGTTTCCGGTGAAATTTCGCAGCTTTACAGCTACGGCGCGAGCCTTGAGCTAAGCCCATATCTGTACGCAAGCGCTAAGATACGATTTTGCGACAAGGGAGTCGATTTTACGCAGGAGCGCTCCTTTTTGCTATCGCTTTCGGACGTAAGCGAAATAGATTGGAGCGAGGCTAGCACGCGAGAAGTTGCAAATTTAAGCGGACAAGAGCAGGCGGGCTCGCTCTACGGCGCGCTTCCTAGCTTCATCGCGGGCGCAAAAAATTTAAACGCTCAGCTTAAAAGCTTTAAAGAATGGCTCTACCGCAACGAAAAGTTAGAACTTTTTAGCGCGCTTGATCTGCTCTCAAAACCGGGCGAGAGCAAGGAGGAGTTTTTTGTGCGCCTAGGCGATAAGGCAAATGAAGCTTTAGAGGCCAAAACCGACGAGATTACGGCTAAATTTGAGAAGGAAAAGGCGCGCCTTGAGGATAAAATTTCGCGCGCTAGCGAAAAGTATGAAAAGGAAAAGGGCGACGTGCTAAGTCGCGGCGTGGATGCGGCGCTAAATATAGGCGGAGCGATCTTGGGCGCGTTTTTAGGTCGCTCGCGCAGCGCTAGCAACATCTCCAAAGCAATCAGCGGAGCTAAAAGCGCGCATAAAATTTTAAACGAACGAAGCGAAGCTAAAAATGCCGAAAATAGCCTAAGCGCACTACAAGAGGAGTTGGAGGTGCTTACGCAGAAATTTGAGGCTGAAGTGGACGCGCTAAAACAGAGCCTGGATCTGAAAAATATTAAACTCGAAACGAAAGAAATTTCGCCGAAGAAAACCGACATCTACGACGAGAAAATTTCGCTACTTTGGAAGAGTTAAAGGGATTTTATGAAAAAATCGGGAATTTTAGAATTTTTACTTAGCATCGTTACGGCGCCGAATTTTTGGTGCTACTTTGCTGCGTATCTGATCGCTGCGATCCCCTTTGGGCTTTTGATCGGCAGATACCTAGGTGGCGTGGATATCAAAAGAGAGGGTAGCGGCTCCATAGGCGCTACCAACGTCCTTCGCGTCTTAAAAACTCGCGATCCGCAAAAAGCAAAAAAGCTCGCGATCCTCACGGTTGCCTGCGACGCGCTAAAGGGCGTCCTGCCGATACTGATCGCGCGGGCTTTAGGCTTTGATGAAAACGTGCTATGGGGCATGGCTGTCTTTGCAGTACTTGGGCATTGCTTCAGCCCGTATCTGAAATTTAACGGCGGCAAGGGCATTGCGACGGGAGCCGGCGTGCTTGCTTGCTTCATCCCTATCGAGCTTATCATCGCGCTTGCCGTTTGGTTTGTAGTCGGCAAGACGGTTAAAATTTCATCCGTAGCATCGCTTGCAGCGGCGCTTGCGCTAGTCGTCGCAAGCTACGTGATCCATCCGCAGATGCCAGCGATCAACACTCATGCGCCGATCTTTCTGATAGTTTTCATCGTATTTTATAAACACGCGCCTAATATCGCTAGGCTGCTTAAGGGCGAGGAAAAGCGCGTAGTATGATTAAAATTTTAATCGAAAAGCTGGAATTTGGCGCGATAATCGGGACGCTGGATTTTGAGCGCAAGCGCGAGCAGCGCGTATGGGTGTGGGCGAAGCTTGCGGCGGAGGAATTTATCGACTATGCGCGGGTTTGCGAATATATCAAAGCGGAATTCCGCGATAAAAAATTTCGCCTCGTGGAGGACGCGCTAAGATACTTCGCGCAGGAGTTTCACTCAAAATTTCGCTCGATGGATTATTTTTATATGAAAATTTTAAAACCTGAAATTTTGCAAGATGCGAGCGTCGGCGCGGAAATCGAGATAAAATTTTAAAATTTCTTTAAAAAATCTTGAAATTTTGCTTAAAATATGTTAAAATCGCCGCAAAATTTTAAGGCAAGGAAATTAAATGAGAATTTTAATAGTCGAGGACGAGGTGACTTTAAACAAGACGATAGCGGAGGGCTTGATGGAGTTCGGCTATCAGACGGATACCTCCGAGAGTTTTAAGGACGCAGAGTATTATATCGGCATTAGAAATTATGATTTGGTGCTAACCGATTGGATGCTAGCTGACGGCAACGGCATCGATCTCATCGCATTAGTTAAGCAAAAATCCGCGCGCACCTCTGTCGTCGTGCTATCTGCAAAAGACGATAAAGAAAGCGAGATCAAAGCACTTCGCGCGGGCGCGGACGATTTTATCAAAAAACCTTTCGACTTTGACGTTTTAGTAGCGCGTCTCGAGGCTAGACTTCGCTTCGGCGGCTCAAATATCATCAAAATCGACGATCTTATCATTGATCCTGATGAGGAAAAAATTACTTACTTGGGTCAAGAGATCGAGTTGAAGGGCAAGCCGTTTGAGGTGCTAACTCACCTGGCGCGCCACAGCGATCAGATCGTAAGCAAAGAGCAGCTGCTAGACGCTATCTGGGAGGAGCCCGAGCTCGTTACGCCAAACGTCATCGAAGTCGCGATCAATCAAATCCGCCAGAAAATGGATAAGCCTCTAAATATCTCTACGATCGAGACCGTTCGCAGACGCGGATATAGATTTTGCTTTCCACAAAAAGCCTAAGAGTCCGCTTTGTAATACAATTAGCATCCGCTTCGTTGATGCTAATTGTCATTTTTTCGGTAATGCTCTATAATTATATGAGAATTACCATCTTCGAAACTCCCGTTCAAAATTTAATCCAAAGAGCACAAAAAATCGTAGACGCCTCCGTGCCGCCTGAGAAAATTTCGTCTTTTTTACATGACACATCCGGTGAATACGAGAGCAAAATCATCGAAAACGAAAGTATCAATAAGCCTAAATTTATCGAAAGCTCTGAGGACGGCAGGAGCTATTTGCAGCTGCACTACCCTTATGGTAAGGATAAAATTTTAAGTATCCGAGCCGACGTGAGCGTCTATGCAAACATCGTAAATCAAATACTCATCGACATCATTTTAGTAAATTTGACTATGATATTTTTGGTGGTGTTTTACGCAATGTTTCTCTCGCGTATGCTGCTGATGCCGATTAAGCTGATCAGTCAAAGGCTTGCTTCGGTGGATGAAAAATTTCTAAAGCCGATCGACGGGGCCGAAATCCCGAGCGAATTTAATATGCTTTCAAATAGCATAAACCGCCTGCTTGAGCGCATTGAAACCTTCATTTTGTATCAAAAAGAGCTTTTTATCGGCATCGCGCACGAGCTTAAGACTCCGCTGGCGGTGATGAAAACCAAAAACGAAGTTACTCTCATCAAGCCGCGCGAGAGCGAGAAATATATCGAGGCGCTTAAAAACAACAACGACTCGATCGATAATATGAATAAAATGATCAGCTCCATCCTGGAGATTGGACGGCAGGAGGGGGCGCAGTTTGAGGCGCCCGAGCAGACCGATATGATCGCGTATCTACGGGAGCTATGCGTGGGCTTTAAAATTTTAGCGCGTACGGCAGGCAAGGACTTGACGATGGATCTTAAGCCTGAACAGCTTGAAATTTCGGTGCAGAAAAGCCTCTTTATGCACGTGATTCAAAATTTCGTCCAAAACGCCATAAAATTTTCTCCGGACGGCGAAAAGGTACTGATCGAGAGCGAAATTTCGGACGGAAATTTCATCGTGCGGGTCGCAAATAAGGGCGAGCCGCTTAACGAAGAGATCGATTATTTCGCCCCTTTTAAGCGCTATGGCGGCAAACCGGGAGCCGGACTCGGGCTATTTTTAGCCAAAAATGCTGCTCAAGCGATGGGCGCGCAAGTGGATCTTAAAAACGATGAAGCGCGCTCGCTAATCGTCGCGATTTTCAAACTTCCGCTAAAAAATTTAAGAAATAGCCCGAAATTCCGCTATTTTAAAACAAAATGAAGCTTTTTATGGTATAAACGCCATAAATTTTTTCGTAAGGTAAAATTATATGTCATTGTTGATTACAAAAGAATGCATCAGTTGCGACGCGTGCCGCGAGGAATGCCCTAATGAAGCGATTTTTGAGGATGAGCCGATATACATCATAGACGCCGATCGATGCTGTGAGTGCGTAGATGATTACTCCGAGCCCGCTTGCATCGTGGTTTGTCCCGTCGAGTGTATCATCACCGATCCCGATAATATCGAGACGGCAGACGAGCTGAAATACAAACACGTCCATATGGAAATTTAAATGCCCAAGCGCGTCGCCGTCATAGATCTGGGCTCAAATTCCGCCAGAGCCGTGATTTTTGAGCGCACGAGCAGGCTCGGATTTTTCATTTTGGCCGAGCACAAGATCAAGATCCGCCTAGGCGAGGGCGCTTACGAAAACGGCGGAATTTTAACTGCCGAAGCGATGCAAAAATGCCTGCTGGCGTTTAAAAAATTTAAAACCCTCGTATGCAATTACAAGGCCAAGCGCGTACTTTGCATCGGTACATCCGCACTTCGCGATGCGCCAAACGGGACCGAGTTTATAAATCTCGTCCGCAAGCAAACGGGCATTACGATCCGCAAGATAGACGGGCAGATGGAGGCGTATCTGGGCGCTTATGCGGCGCAGAATTTGCTTAGCGACTTTTCCGAGGGCGTTACGCTGGACATCGGCGGCGGCTCGACCGAGCTTGCTTACATCAAAAACGGCAGGATAGAAAATAAAATTTCTCTAAATTTAGGCACGGTGCGGCTAAAGGAGCTGTTTTTCGACCGCGGCGACACGAAGGGGCTGGAGAAATACATAAACAGCGCGATCTCGCAGCTCGGCGCCGAGTTTCGCACGCAAAATTTAATCGTAATGGGCGGCTCCGCGCGAGCGCTATCGGGCGCCGTGATGAGCCTACAAAATCACCCGCTAAAAATCGTGCATAATTTCAGCTACGATTATGAAAAATACGCGCCGTTTTTTGCCAAGCTGATGAGCGCAAAGACGCTTGATTTGGCGAAATTCCCGATCAAAAAGGACCGCTACGACACGATCAGAGAGGGCGCCATCATCTTTGATAAGATCGTAAGGCGCCTGGGGGCGAAAAAGATCATCACAAGCGGCGTGGGAGTGCGAGAGGGGGCGTTTTTAAGCTCGATTCTGCGCGGCGCAAACTTACCTAGAAGCTTTAATCCGAGCCTAAGAAGCCTCAAAGATCGCTTCGCTTCCGAGCCGAGCGAGGCTCCGAAGTTCGCGAAGGCGCTGTTTTGCGCGCTATCGCCGATGCACGGCCTGAGCGAAAAATATATTAAAATTCTGCAAACTGCAGCATCGCTTTGCGAGATCGGGCGTGCGATCGGCTTTTACGCTAAGCATGAAACCAGTGCAGATATGGTGCTCGGCGGGCTGAACTACCGCACGACGCACAAAGAAAAAGCGCTCATAGCCGCGATCATCTCGATGCACGGTAAGCGCGAGCTGGGCGCTACGTTCGCGCCTTTGAGCGCGATTTTGCCCGATGCCGCCAAGCTAGCGTGGCTCAGCTATATTTTGGAGCTTGCACGCCTCCTAAGCGAAAACGCGCTGAAAAATTTAGAATTTAGCTTTGAAAATTCCACTCTTAAAATCTCCGGCGCCGATAATTTGATAATGCTTAAAGGAAGCCTTAAAAAGCTCGCGAAACCCGCAATTTTCGCCGTAAATTTCGTCTAAATTTAGCTTTAAATTTAATCGCTTGCCGCGCGCCTGCGGATCTGTTTTAAATTTTATTTAGCCGCGCCGCGTTTCTTTGCAAAATTTTAATCAAACGTACAAATATAAATCGGAGCGATTACACAGAATAATTGCGATTAGCGAGTTTGGCTTTATCTTTTGGGTTGAAATTTAACGCCTACCGCGATCTACTAGCCGCGCTCATAAACAGAGCGGTTAAATTCCATGGTTTTTTAAAATTTCGTTGCGCGGTTTGTAAGATTTCGCGGCGCTATTTGCGGCTCTTGCGGCTAAATTTAAACTGCGATTCGCGCCTTACGGGGCGGCGTTTTGCGGGCTGGAAAAAGAAAAGCAGATGGGCGAGCGGGCGGCTGGTGCGCAGGCGCACAGACGGGAGAGCAGGCGAGCTAACTAGATGCAGGCAGAGGCACAGGCGGCGCAATTAAATTTAAAATATTGCGCCGCACGGTATTTTGCAAACACAAATCGTTTGATGACGCTCGCCAAATCGCGGTTATGCGGTCAAATTTTAGATCGTGCAAATTTATAACTAAGCGATAATCAAACGGGTGCAAAATTTAATTGAGTTAAATTTTAGATCGCTCAAATTTAAAACGGCGGCGAGAATCGCGCTGCAGCATGGATGCCCAGCTATCTGCGCAGCGCTCCAGAATTTCGTGCAATATCCCAGTGATCCACGCATCGCTTCAGAATTTTGTGCAGCATCCCTGCGATCCGCACGGCGCTCTAGCGATCTGCACATCGCCTCGGGACCGATCCGCAGAAAGTACTCTAATTATCTGCACAGCGTCCTTGTGCGATCCGTAAAAGCGCCCCGACTATCTGCGATTTGGGGTAACCTGCGGAAAGCGCCCTGCGCGAGCCCTAAAACCGCCCCAGAGCCTCTTTGACGTGATCCTCCGCCATGTCGATATTCCACATCGGCTCAAAGACGAGATCGATCTGTACCTCGCCGACGCCCTCCACGCTCTCGGCACCCGCGCGCACCCATTCTACCATCATCTCATGCAGCGGGCACGACTGAGTCGATAGCGTCATCGTGACTTTAGCGTTGTTCGCCTCATCTACCGATACGCCGTAGATGAGCCCCAGCGACACGACGTCAAAGCCCACCTCAGGATCGACAACGGCGCGAAGCGCGTCATAAATTTGCTCTTTCGTTACTTTCATTTTTCCTCTCCGAATTTTATGTAATTAAAGATATTTACGGTGTTGATTAGCACCAAAATTATGCTTGCCGCTTGCAAGATGACCGCGGGCGTTAGCGCCCCAAGACTCGCGCACGCAAGCGCTAAGACGTTCGGCACGCAGGCTGCGTAGGCGATCTTTTTGATTATCATATCGTCTAGCATAGGGATTTTGCGCTTGCCGACGAAGGGTGAGACGTAGTGATACCAGATGAGAAAGGGCGCGATTTTATAAAGGTGCGCGACGATGAAGGCGAACAAAAAGCCGTATAGCAGCCAAAACGCCGCCGCATCCGCGCGATCTGCAATCCAAAATGCCGCGCTAAATCCCAAAGCCGCTAGCGAGATGTAGACGTTTAAATTCCAATAATCGATCGCTTTTCGCACCCGCCTGGCTAGGATGTAGATCGCCTGAGCCGCAAAGCTCGCAAGCGCGGCAAGTGCGATGAAAATTCCAAAGCCTTTTAGCAAAAACGGCCCCGCGAGCAGATACAGCGCCAGTGAAGCTTTTGCCAGCGCGAAGCTTAGATCGTGCGCCAGGCTAAACATCGGCAGCAGCACGCACGCAGCGCCTACGATGACGAAAAACACGAAGCCTAGCACGAAGTATATGTGATAGGATAAAATTTCTGAAAAATATACTCCGAAAACCTCCACGCCGCTAAGAGCTAGCACGAGCGCGAAGCCAAGGCTGATCCCTACCGCCAAAAACGCAGCCGAGATCGCAAGCGCAACGGCGGGGAAACTCCATTTGGGCGTGCCGATGAAGCTTAGCGCGTAGCAGATCGTAAAATAAAATAGGCTAAGCAGCAAAACGCCGCCGCCTGCGTGCATCAATGAGATATTTGAAAGCAGCAATCCTGCGCTTAGCAGCGCCACGCCCGCAGCGTAAGCAAAGAGATTTAAAAACGCAAATTTGACGGTGAAAAATTCCTTTTGGATAATGACCGAAGTAAGCTGATAGAGTGCTCCGATGATTATGCTGATTACGAAGCCCAGCAAAAATACGTGAAAAAAGCTCGCCGTCTGCGGCGCCTGGATCGCGTCGAAATCGGCCTTTAAAAAGCTCGCCGCGCTTAACAGCAAAAAGATAAAGCCGCAGATGAAATAGCCGCCTACGATGCGAAACGGCGGCGAAAAGGTCGTGATATTCATCTAAATTTTAAAGTCCTTTAGCCGTGGCACTTCGCGTCGGTATCGAAACCCTCATTGACCGCGCCCGGTTTTAGGCTGATGGTGAGCTTGACCGCATCTCCGTCCAGATCCTCGCGGGCAATGTCAAATTTAGACTCGATTTTTGGGATCAGCCCCATCGGGAATTTATGATTGACCATGACGACCTTTTTGGTTTCGTCTTTTACGAAATTTAGCGCCACCAGCGCATTTACCATAGGCTCGGGCGGGACGCATTTGCGCGAATCAAAGCCGATGTATTCCACGCCGCCTTGTGATTTTTTATAAAATTTCAACGTAGCGCCCGCTGCGTCGAACTCCTGCCAGTCTGTGAAAAAATCCATACTTGATCCTTTTTTAAAATTTCGCGCGATTATATAGCAAATTTTAAAATTTTGAAATGAGGCAGATCAAGTCCTATTCGGAATTTGTAAATTTAGCCGAATTTTAATACACTACGCATTAAAATTCTAAATCCGAGGACCATTATGCAGACCATCACGATCATTGATACGTTCGGCTTTTTTTTCAGGCTCTACTACGCTATGAGCGGGCTTAAGACCAAAGACGGCAAACCCAGCGGCATGGTGAGCGGATTTGCGAGCTTCATCGCAAATCTTTCGAAGGAATTTAAGAGCGATTATATAATTTTCGCTCTGGATAGCAAGGGCAAGACCTTCCGCTCGGATATCGATCCCAACTACAAAACCAACCGCCAAGCCCCGCCGCCCGCGCTTTTACAGCAGTTGCCAGTCTGCATCGAGATGATCGAAAAGATGGGGCTTTACTCGCTCGGACGCGAAGGCTATGAAGCGGACGATCTCATCGCAAGCGTCGTTAAAAAGCACGGCGCCACGCATAAAATCAACATCGTTACCTCAGACAAGGACCTGTATCAGCTCATCGGCGAAAACGTTAAAATTTACAGCCACGGCAAAAAGATGCTTTACGGAAGAGAGGAGTGCTTGCAGCGCTACGGCGTCTATCCCGAGCAGATCGTGGATTTTTTAGCGATCTGCGGCGACAGCGCCGATAATATCCCGGGCGTGCGGGGTATCGGCGACAAGGGAGCAAAGAAACTTTTAGACGAATGGGGCTCGCTTGATGGGATCTATTCAAATTTAGACCGCCTACCGCAAAACAAACAGCGCGAGTATCTGATAGAAGGTAAGCAGAGCGCCTACATAAGCAAGCGCCTGGCTACGCTTTACGACGAGCTGGAAATCCCGCCTTTGGATGATGCGAAATTTCCGCAGCAAAATCCGCTTTTTAAAATCCGCGAAATTTTAAAAGACTACGCTCTAAATAGGCTTCTTTCGGCGCTAAACCTGCAAGAGCAAAACGGACTTGATCTTTGGGGCGAGGGCAAAGGCATGGGCGCAAAAAGCTCCGTTTTGGGCGCGGGCGGGAAGGACTCCTGCGCAGAGGCGTCTTGCGGCGGCTCTATCTTGGATGCTGCCGTGGGGGGGCTAGACGGGCAAAATTCTATCTCAGGCGGTTCCTCTTGCGGTGGGCAAAATTCCGAGAGCGCTTTTAAAACGCCATTTGAGCCTATTTGTATCACCGATGCCGCGGAGCTTGCGAGGCTGTGCGAGGGCGTCGGCGTCGAGACATTAATAAGCTTCGATACGGAAACCACTAGCATCGACAGCAAAAGCGCCAAGATCGTGGGCTTTTCGTTTGCATTTAATGAGGAGCGCGCCTATTACGTCCCGCTCGCGCATAGCTATTTGGGCGCTCCAGCTCAAATTTCTTCGGACGCGGCAAAGGCCGCGATCAGCTCGCTGTTTCGCGGTTATGTCGTGGGGCAAAATTTAAAATACGATTTTGAGATCGTGAAAAATAATTTTAACATTGAGCCTGCTGCGCGCTTTGCCGATACGATGGTGCTAGCGTGGCTGCTCGATCCTGCAAACGCCGTGGGGATGGACTCTATCTCGCCGCGGTATCTTGGGTATGAGACGGTGCATTTCGGCGATGTCGTCAAAAAGGGCGAGACCTTCGCCTCCGTGGAGCTGGACGCTGCTACGATCTATGCGAGCGAGGATGCGTGGGTGACGCTGAGGCTGTATTTTAAGCTCAAACAGATGCTCGAACCCGCGCTTTTTAAGCTCGCGCAGGAGCTTGAGTTCCCATTCGTGCGGGTGCTTTGGCAGATGCAAAGATGCGGCATCAAGATTGACGTAGAGATGATAAAGCGCCTTATAGCGCGCAACGAAAAGTCCCTGCGAGCGCTCACGGATGAAATTTACGAGCTTTGCGGCGAGCAGTTTAACATCAACTCCCCCGCTCAGCTCGGCGCCGTGCTTTTCGAGCGACTTGGGCTACCTGCGGCAAAGCGCACCAAGACGGGCTATAGCACTGACGAAAGCGTGCTGAAGGATCTTACGGCGCTGCATCCCGCGGTGAGTAAAATTTTAGACTACCGCGAGCTGTTTAAGCTGCAAAGCACCTACTGCGAGCCGCTGCTACAGCTTGCTCTGGCCGATCCGCAAAACCGCGTCAGATCGAATTTTTTGCAGACCGGCACGGCCACCGGGCGGCTAGCGAGCAAAAATCCGAACCTGCAAAATATTCCCGCGCGCGGCACCTTTGCGAAGGACGTACGGGACTGCTTCCTAGCAGAGGGGGGCTACTCGCTGATCTCGCTTGATTACTCGCAGATCGAGCTGCGCCTGCTCGCGCACTTTTCGCGCGATCCTGCGCTTTTGGCGGCGTTTAGGGCGGATGAGGACATTCACGCGCGCACGGCGATCAGTATTTTCGGCGACGCGCAGCCCGCGCACCGTACGATCGCAAAGAGCATAAATTTCGGCCTCATCTACGGCATGGGCGCGGGCAAGCTAAGCGACAGCCTGGGCATCGCGCGCGCCGAGGCGAAGGGCTATATCGAGCGCTATTTCGCGGCGTTTTCCACGATCAAGGAGTTTTTGCAAAGCATAAAATCGGACGCTAAAGCGGACGGCTACGTAAGCACGCTTTTTGGGCGCAGGCGCTACTTCGACTTCGCAAACGCGCGCAACAACATGGTCTATGCGAGCTACGAGCGCGAGGCGGTGAATACGAAATTTCAAGGCTCCGCCGCCGACATCATCAAAAAAGCGATGGTTGAGATTTCGCCGCTGCTAAATGGCGAAGCGCGGCTGATATTGCAGATCCACGATGAGCTGATTTTCGAGGTGCGGGACGATTTGGCGCAGAGCTTCGGTGAGCGCGCGCAAGAGATAATGCAAAGCGCGGCGAGCCTAAACGTGCCTTTAAAGACTAGCCTAAACATCGCCAAACGCTGGGGCGAGCTGAAGTAACTCCGCTAAATTTAAAGCGCGACTAAAATTTTAAGCGGAATTTAAACGGCGCGTAGAATTTTAAATTTTGAGCAGGATAGAGCCTAAATTTGCTTGTTTGATAAATTTAATCGCTCTAAATTTAAACCGAGCGACTGCGAGTGGCTAGCGGATTATACGCGCGCCGTGTGAAATTTAACGAGTGAAAATTCATACAAAATTTAGCTCGCGAGAAAATAGACATAGATTTTGCGAAAAGTGATTTTTGCAAGATGAAATGATCTGCAGGAGGTCTTTTTAAGCCCGCCCTGCGTGCCGGTCCGTAAAAACCGGCGCCCTTATAGCCTCACGAGCGAAGCTATAAGGATTTCGGACTAAATTTTGGCGTGAATTCTGCGCGCGTAAATTTTTACAAGCCTGTATAAAATTCTACAAGCTTACGTAAATTTCGCGCCGCCTATTTTTTAGATTTTTCTAGCGCGGCGGCAAGGTCTGCTATGAGATCGTCTGCGTTTTCGATACCTATGGCTAGGCGCAGCAAATTTTGACTTATGCCGATGCGCTCTTGCAGCTCGCGTGGATAACTCTCGTGCGTCATCGACGCGGGGTGGCAGATCAGGCTCTCTACGCCGCCCAGACTAACCGCCAGATCGAATAGCTCAAGGCTACGTGCGAAGGTTTTATAGTCGTATTGTGGCTTAAGCACTAGTGAGATGACCGCTCCGATGCCGCTAGCTTGGCGATTTTGTATCTCTTTTTCGTTAGCTGAATGCGAGCCTGCAAAATTTACCGCCTCTACCGCAGGATTGCCGCGTAAAAATTCTATTATCTTTAGTGTATTTTCGCTCTGGCGGTCGAAGCGCACGCTTAGCGTTTTAAGCCCGCGTATGAGCGAATACGCGTCGGTAGGCGATAGCGTCGCGCCCAGAGTGTTTTTCATAAACTGAATTCTTGCGGCAAGCTCATCGTCGTTCGTCGTAACGATGCCGGCGATCAGATCGGCATGCCCGCCTATGTATTTGGTCGCGCTATAAACCACGACGTCTGCGCCGTGCTCTAGCGGGCGCTGATAATATGGGGTCAAAAAGGTATTATCCATAACCACAAGCGCGCCGTTTTTGTGCGCGAGCTCGCTGATGCGCTCAATATCGGTTACTCGCAAAAGCGGATTTGATGGCGTCTCGATGAAGACCATTTTGACGTCGCTCGGAATTTCGGTGATCGAATTCAGATCGTCCACCAAGTCGTAATTGATCCCTTGATTTTTAAAAATCCCACTTACGTATCGATAGGTGCCGCCGTAGACGTTGTTGTTTAACAGCACGCGATCTCCGCTTTTAAGCAGCGCAAACGCAGCGCTCGTAGCCGCCATGCCCGAAGCTAGCGCGAAGGCGTATTTGCTGCCTTCAAATTTTGCAAAAAGCTCTTCAAAGGCGTTGCGCGTAGGATTTGCGCCGCGCGAATAGGCGTATTTGCCGAAATTATCCAGGCTTTCTTGCACGAAGGTGCTGGCTAGATATATCGGCGGAATCACCGCGTTATAGGGGTTGGACTTGGCCTCTATGCCCTTTACGATTAGGGTATCTATTTTCATCTTTTCTCCTTGAAATTTAATGGATTTAAAAGCTCATCGCTCCGATAAATTTAGCTATGCGCTCGTCGCTGCTACCGAAGAATTCCTCTGCGTCGCCGTCGAATGCGATAACTCCGCCGTCTAGGAATAAAATTCTATCTGCGATCTTGCGCGCAAAGCCCATATTGTGCGTGACGATGATAAGCGAGCGATCCTCTGCGGCAAGCTCTGCGATAGTCTTTAGCACCTGTGCCTCAAGCTCGGGATCAAGCGCGCTCGTAGGCTCATCCAGCAGCAAAAACTCAGGCTGCATCGCAAGCGCCCGCGCGATCGCTACGCGCTGGCTCTGACCGCCGGAGAGGCGAGCCGGATACGCGCCAGCTTTATCCGCCATACCGACTTTTTTTAGCAGCGTCATTGCATTTGCTTCGGCAAGCTCGCGTGGCTGCTTTAGCACGTGCACGGGTGCTTCGATGACGTTTTGCAAGACGTTGAGGTGCGGAAAGAGATTGAAGCTTTGAAAAACCATGCCCGTATGCGCGCGGAATGGATGATATTCGCTTGTTTTATGCTGAGCGTCGAAATTTATCTTAAACTCGCCTAGCTGTAGCTCGCCGCCGCTTGGAATTTCGAGCAGATTTATGCAGCGCAGCATCGTGGATTTGCCAGAGCCGGAGCTTCCTAAAATCACTGTTGTTTGCCCGTCGCGAAATTCTAAGCTTAGCCCGTTTAGCACGACGTGATCGCCGAAGCGCTTAGTTAAGTTCGTAAATTTTATCATCACACGAACCTTGAAAATCGTCGCTCTAGCTTGGATTGTAAGAACGTAAGAAGGGTGCAGACTGCTAGATAAAATAGCGCCGCCAGCACGTATAGCGTAAGCGGATCGAATGCCCGTGCGGCGATACGTTGAGCGACCATAAACATATCAACCATCGTAATCGAGGCTACGAGCGAAGTGTCTTTAAGCGTAGAGATAAATATATTTGATAGCGGCGGCAGCGATATGCGCGCTGCTTGCGGAGCAATAATACGGCGCAGAATTTGAGCGTAGCTCATGCCTAGCGAGGTAGCCGCCTCCCATTGCCCCTTTGGCACTGATAGGATCGCAGCTCGCACCGCCTCTGAAGCGTAAGCGCCGATATTGAGGCTAAAGGTAATGATCGCAGCAGCCCAAACATCAAGTGTGATCCCAACGATTGGAAGTCCGAAATAGACGATAAAAAGCTGCACCAAAAGCGGAGTGCCGCGAAAAATCCAAATATAAATTTCGCTTAGCTGCTTTAAAATTTTAAAATTTGCGATGCGTGCGACCGCCGTCAGTACCGCAAGCACGAGCCCGAGCAGAAATGAGATTATCGTAAGCGGGATCGTAACTTGCAGCAGGGCTAGCGCCATCGGCTCTAGCGAGCTGCTAACAAGCTCTAGAATTCTGCTTGTTTCGTTCATTCACTCACATCTTTGCCGAAATATTTAAGCGAAATTTCTTTTAGCTTGCCTTCGGCTTTGAGTTCGTTTAAAGCTTTGCTGATTTGATCTGCGAGCTCTTTATTGCCCTTCTGCACGATTGCAGCGCTATAATCGACATCTTTTAGCTTTGCAGCGATCTTAATCGGAGCATCCGGACGTTGTTTTAAAAAGTCGTAAAATACGGTATTGTCGCGCACGACGGTATCTACGCGGCGAGCGATCAGCAGCTCCATACTTTTAGCGAAACTATCTACAGTTACGTTTTGCGCGCCGTATTTTTTAGCGACTTGTGCCCAGTTGCTGGTAGCGGAGTCTGCATTTTTCTTGCCTTTTAAATCCTCGAAGCTTTTAATGTCGTTGTTATCTTTATGCACGATAATAGCTCCGTAAACGACGGTGTAGGGCATAGAATATTCATATTTTTTTTTGCGCTCATCAGTGATGCTTACTTGATTAAACACAGCGTCTGCCTTGCCTGCATCAAATGCTGCAAGCATCGCATCCCAAGGCGCGGTTAGAAATTCTATTTTTAGACCAAGCTTTTCGGCGACTGCGCGCGCGACATCTACGTCGTATCCTACGAGCTCATTTTTGTCGTTATAATACGAAAATGGCGAAAAGGTGCCTTCCGTAGCCACTTTAAGCACGCCTTCGCGTAGTGTTTTAGAGTTTGCGCCGCATATTAAAAGCGCGCACGCAAGCAAAGTTTTTATTAAATTTTTCATAATTCCTCCAAGATTTTATGAGCGAAATTTAAAATGCAAAATTCCGCTCAGCTAAGTTTAAAATTCCACGCTTCAACTAAGCGGTCGTAGAATTTATTCCGTAATGTCTTTGCCAAAATATTTAAGTGAAATTTCTTTCAGAACGCCTTTTTGCTTTAGCGATTTTAGCGCGGAATTTATCTGCGCCGTCAGCTCATCATCCTTTTTAAGCAGCACGGCGGAATAGATCGGCTCATTGCCTTGAGCTGCGATCTTTAGCGGGGCGTTCGGGCGCTGCTTCATATAGTCTAAAAATGTGATGTTGTCGTTGATCGTAGCGTCTGCGCGACGAGCTATGATAAGCTCCACACCCTTGCTAAATCCGTCTGCTGTGACGATCTCAGCGCCATAGTTGCGTGCCATGTCCGCCCAGTTACTGGTAGCGGAGTGGACGCTTTTTTTGCCTTTAAGATCCGCAAAACTCTTAATCTCCTCGTTATCAGCTCGCACTACTAGCGCAGCATAAGCCACGGTATAAGGCTCGCTGAAATTATATTTTTTCTTGCGCTCCTGCGTGATGCTTACTTGATTCATCGCTATGTCTGCTTTGCCTGCGTCAAATGCCGCGAGCATCGCATCCCACGGCGCGGTTAAAAATTCCGCCTTTAGCCCTAGCTCTTTTGCTAGTGCGCGAGCGATATCGACATCAAAGCCGGTAAGATTATTTTTCTCGTCATAGAAAGAATACGGCGAGTAAGTCCCCTCCGTGGCTATTACGAGCGTGCCCTCTTTAAGCGTCTTAGCGCTTAGGGTGGCGGTGATCAGCGCTGTTGCGAGCAGGGCTTTAAATATTTTCATTGAATCTCCTTGAAATTTAGCTATCGCTCGCGCTGCGAGCAGATGCGCGATTATATCGTGCGGAATATATAATTTTTATTAAAATTTTAAATTTTAGTAAGACGTGATACAAAATTTCGCCTGTATGACAAAGCTTTAGCGTCATATATTTTTAAAATTCTGACAGAGGTGATTTATAAAATTTCAAGTTTATTAGGTAAAAGTATCACAGAAGGAATTCAGCCTGCGATATAAAATAAAATTTGCAAGTATTTCGAGGCGATTTTTTGAGTTAGAAGCTAAAATTTTGCGCAAGCTAGACTTCTGCTTGCAGTTGCGAGCGCAAGAGAAGCAAAATTCTCTCAAAAGCGCTCGCAAGATGAGCCTTTTAAAAAAAAGACGAGCCGCTAACGAATTTGCCCGCCTCCGCGGACGACGTATTTATAGGTCGTAAGCTCCCTCACCCCCATCGGCCCTCTGGCATGCAGCTTTTGCGTACTGATGCCGATCTCGCCGCCAAAACCGAACTCGCTGCCGTCGCTAAAGCGCGTCGAGGCGTTGGCGTAGACGACCGCGCTGCCGACTTCGTTTAAAAATCGCTCGACGTTTGTGTAATCCGCACTTAAAATCGCGTCCGAATGCCCGCTAGAATGCGCGTTTATAAAGCTTATCGCCTCATCCGTATCTCGCACCACGCGCACGGCTAGCACGAGATCCAAAAACTCGGCGCCAAAGTCGCTATCGCCGGCAGCCTTGACGTTTTTTGCGCCTCGCAGATCCGCGCACGAGCCCAGTAGCTGCTCACTCACGCGAAACTCGACCTCCGGCATCTCGCGCACCAGCTCAGGCAAAATTTTGCCCGCCACGCGCTCATGCAAAAGCACGCATTCTACGGCGTTGCAGACGCTTGGGCGCTGGGTTTTGGCGTTTTTGATTATCTTCGCAGCCTCGCTCAAATTTGCGCTCTCATCGACAAAGATGTGGCAAACTCCCTCACCCGTCATGATGATCGGTACGGTCGCGTTTTGCGCGATAAAATCTTTTAAGCTCTTGCCGCCGCGCGGTATCAAAACGTCGATATACTCGCTCATTTTCGCCATGTGCGCTACGACTTCGCGTTCGGCGCTCTCCACGAGCTGCACTGCACCCGTCGGTAAGCCGAATTTCGCCCCCGCCTCGTTAAATAAATTTACTAAAAAGATGTTTGAATTTAGCGCACTAGCACTGCCTCGCAGGATCGCTGCATTGCCGCTTTTTAGCGCCAGAGCCGCCGCGTCAATGCTGACGTTTGGACGGCTCTCATAGATGATACCAAGCACCCCCATCGGCACGCGTACGCGGCTGATTTGCATGCCGTTTGGATGGCTCCAGCCGCCTAGATTTTCGCCCACGACCTCTGCAAATCCCGCCACTTCGCGCACGCCCTGCGCCATAGCCTCGATGCGGGCGTCGGTTAGCCTTAGGCGGTCCAGCAACGCCGCACTCAAGCCCGATTTCTCGCCGTTTGCAAGGTCTTTGGCGTTTGCCGCTTTTATCGCGTCCTTTTGCGCGAGCAGCTCATCCGCCACGGCGTTTAAAATTTCAAATTTGGCCTTGCTACCAAGTCTCAAAAGCTCGCCGCAAGCGGCCTTTGCGCGCTTACAGATCTCTAAAATTTCGTTCATTTTCGCTCCTTAATCTATAAATCAAATAGCGTGTTGCGTATATAAATGCCGCAAGCGTCGCTTCTATCGCGTCTAAAATTCCTGCGCGTCTTATTTTTATCCGCACGGCGGTTTAAATTTAGCGCGCTTTGGGTCATTTTATTTCGGATTTTCTTGCGTCAAAATTTCGCTTACTCGCCGGGCATTACGCCCAACCTTCTCATTTCAATTCGCGCATAGCGTTTTTACGTAATCCGCCGGCTCATATCCGCGCAGTTCAAAAACGTCTAGCTCGCCGTTTTTATCGGCGTCCGGTTCGTCAAATTTTGCCGTCCACGCCGCGCCCGCCAAGAGTAGTGCAAAAAAATATAATCTTTTTCATCTACGCCTTCCGTTTGAAATTTTAAACGCACAGAACACGGCTAAAATTTCATTGCAGCGCGATATTATCCGCGTGGATCGCGTCATCGTCGCTTTTGTAGCCTAAAGCATGCTCTATCTCATCGCTTTTTGCGCCCGCTATGCGCGCAAGCTCGCAGCTTGAATAGTTGCTAATGCCGTGCGCCAGCAGCTTGCCGTCGGTCGCGCAGACGTTTACGATCTCGCCGCGCTCAAACTCGCCGCGCACCTCGGTAATCCCGACCGCAAGCAGGCTTTTGCCCGATTTTATCGCCTCTGCCGCCCCCGCGTCGATAATCACCGCACCTTTGCTGATCGCGCCGTATGCGAGCCAGTATTTACGCGAGCTAAGCCGCGCCGCGCCCGCGCTAAAGAGGGTGCCGACCTCCTCGCCCGCCGCTATTTTAAGCAAAATTTCGTCCGTACGCCCGTTTGCGATGATCAGGCTTGTGCCGATCTGATTTGCCATTTGCGCCGCCGCGATCTTGGTTGCCATGCCGCCCGTGCCGAATTTACTGCCCTCGCCGCCTGCCATTTTGACGACGTGCTCGTCGATTTTTTCGATAAAGCTTAAAAGTTTTGCGTCCGCGTGCTCGCTCGGATTTTTGTCGTACAGCCCGTCGATATCGCTTAAAATCACGAGCAGATCAGCATCGATTAGCCCCGCTACTAGCGCACTTAGCGTGTCGTTGTCGCCCACTTTCAGTTCATCTGCTACGACGGGATCGTTTTCGTTGATAATCGGCACGATGCCGCGCGAGAGTAGCTCCGCGCAGACGTTTCGCACGCTAAGATAGCGCACCCTGTCGCTAAAATCGCCTCGGCTTAACAGCAGCTGCGCGATAATGCGGTCATGCGCCCAAAATAGCCGCTCGTAAAGATGCATCAGTGCGACCTGTCCGACCGCCGCTAGAGCCTGCTTGCGGCTTAAAATTTTAGGTCTTTGCGCGATACCGAGCAGCCCCATACCCGCGCCCACGGCGCCCGAGCTTACCAAAGCCACGCAAAAGCCTGCATCTTTTAGCTTGCAAATTTGCGCGACTAGACTTTTGATGAGCCGCTCATTTAGCGAACCGTCCGCATTGGTAAGCGTTGAGGTACCGATTTTTACGACGATACGTTTTGTGCCGCCCAGAAGCTCTTTTCTACCCATTTTCCGCTCCGAAATTTTTGAAAATTATATCGAAAACGGCTTATTTTAAATTTTATGTTTTGAGCTGTGCGCAGCGTACTTTTGGCTAAAATTTCTAAAACAGTTCTCTTTTTTCTAAGCATTATATTTGTGGCGCCTGCGCGCAGGTTTAAATTTAATTTGGCGTTGTCGCGCTGCGAGTTTTAAATTTTAGTGGAGTAAATTTTATAAATTCGACTTTAAATTTAAAAAGTATCGCAGGTTAAATTTAGCCCGCGATACGAAATAAAAACGGATTATCGCGAGATGATTTTAAATGTTTTGAAGTAAATTTCGTCCCAAGACTAGACATATAGTCTGTCGCAGGGCGAAATTTACGAAATCATTTAAAAGCGCTCGCGAGAACTCCGTTTTATGGTTAGCCTATATTCTCACCGGCTATCATACCAAACGTTAAGCAGTCAGCTATAGCCACGCTACCTAAGCGGCTAGCTCCGTGTACGCCGCCGGTGATCTCGCCTGCGGCAAATAGTCTTGGGATAGGCATCTCTGTTTGTAGAGAGATGACCTGGGCTTTGGTATTGATGTCGATACCGCCCATAGTGTGGTGGAGTTTTGGCGTACCGCGCATAGCGTAGAAAGGCGGTTTAGAGATATCTACGCCGTTTGTAGTGGTTTTATCCATTGGTTTGCCAAAGTCTTCGTCTTTGCCTGATTTAACGAAGCTATTATATCTCTCGACGGTCTTTTTTAGCTCTGCAGCAGGGATTTTATAAAATGCCGCAAGCTCGTCTAGAGTTTCAAATTTCTTTAGTACGCCAGATTCCAGCGGTTTAGTGTAGTGCTCAGGTATGACCATGTTTTTTACGCCATCACTATCGCAGAAGTTGATCGGATAGATATCTGCTTTTGCGTCGATTACTTTAAACATAGCTTGAGAGCGGGTGCGGCGGTCCGCTAGCTCGTTCATATAGCGTTTGCCGGTTCTTGGATCGACTGAAATTCCGTAGCGGAAGCTTCCGTTTACGTTAAACATAGAGCCTACGCCAAATCCTTTTTCATCAGGGCATGCCCATGGGCCAAATTGTATCCAGCTAAGTTGCACTGGAGTAGCGCCGATCCTAAATGCCTCTTTCATAGCGCCAGCAGTAGCTCCTGGGTGGTTGGTGCTATCTGTGGTAGGTAGGATAGATGGATCTTGGACTTGTCTAAAGAATACGTCGCGGCAAAATCCGCCTGCTGCTAGTACTACGCCTTTTTTAGCTTTTATAGTCTTTTTAGTTCCGGTAGTGTTTTCGGCGTCGTCTTTTTGGCTCTTTGGATCAAATTTATAATCCTCTCTGATGATCACGCCGTCTACGCCGCCGTCTTCGCCTAGGACGAATTCGTCAAATTTAGCTCTTTGTCTTAGCTCGCAGCCTTGTAGGTTTTTAAAGTATTCTACCATCGGCTGAACGATACCCGAGCCTGAGCCGTTAGCGGTTTGAAGCGATCTAGGTACGCTGTGTCCGCCTGCGTGAGTAACTTTATCTATGTATTTAGCGCCGCATTTTAGAGTTAGCTTATATGCGTCTTGAGCGCGAGTAGCGATGGTATCAATGAGATCTACGTGGTTTAGTCCGCGACCTGCTTTTAGGCAGTCTTTGATAAATAGCTCGTTGCTATCTTTGATGCCTTCGGCTTTTTGTTTGTCGCTGTTTGGAACGGCAAAAATTCCGCCGTTAATTACGGAGTTGCCGCCTACGCGTCCCATCTTTTCTAGGATTAGGACTTTATTGCCCTTTTCGGCTGCGGTGATACCTGCTGCTAGTCCTGCAAAACCGGAACCAACGATGACTACGTCCCACTCCTCGTCAAATTTGACGTCTTTAGCGTTTACCGCAGCATTTGCGTTTACGGAGCCGAGCGCTAAAGCACCCGCGCCAACTAGGCTCATTTTGAGCAGATCACGTCTTGAAACGTTTTCCATGATGTCTCCTTTATTTTACCGTTATACGGTTTTTTCAGATGCCTAATTTTGGAGTTATTGTACCAAAAGTTAAATAAAAGCAAAATAATATTATTTAAAAATTGTTTTTAAATTTTAAAAAAACTGCCGCCGCTAAAAAGCCGCTTATCGGTTGCCTACTAGCTCTAAATTTAGACAAATTTTAAATTTAAATCTCTACATAAAATTTTGTGCGCTATGAGAGCGTGTATCCTGTGCCAGATAAAAGACCCGCTAAAAGCAGGTCTTTATTTCTCGCAAAGCTTGCCGCATGCGTCGGCGCGACATCTGCTGCAGTGAGTCATTTGGTGAATGGAGCCGCCGATTAGCTTTCGCATGCTGCGAATTTCTTCATTCGAGGGCGATTTGATATTTGCAAAAGGGGTGTCATGCACGGGGATCATCGCCATGCAGTTCATGATATCGGCCTGCCACTCTTTGGCCTTTTTTGCGATATCGGGGACGTGATCCATATTAACGCCGGGGATTACGACCGTATTGATCTTTACGATCACGCGGGCTTCTTTTAGTTTGCGAATCCCTTCCTCTTGGCGCTCCCCAAGAATTCTAGCGCCATCCTCGCCGTGGTAAATTTTGTTTTTATGGCGCACCCACGCATAAATTTTGCCGCCTACGCCCGGCGTTACGGCATTGACGGTCACCGTCACGTGGCTCACGCCGATCCGCACGATATCATCCACGTGCTCGGGCAGGGACAGGCCGTTTGTGGATAGGCAAAGTAGGGCGTGAGGGAAGCGGGCTTTGCATTTTTCAAAGGTAGCTAGGGTCTTGTCGGCATCGCACATAGGATCCCCGGGTCCTGCGATACCGATGACCGAGATATCCTGTCTAAATTTAAATAGATTTTCCACGTATTCCACGGCCTCATCCGGGCTTTGTACTCTCCCCGTTACGCCGGGGCGATTTTCGTTGGCGCAGTCGTAGATGCGGTTGCAAAAATTGCATTGGATATTGCAATGCGGCGCTACAGGAAGGTGCACGCGCCCGTAGGCGGCGGACGCTTTTTTGCTAAAGCAGGGGTGGTTGTCGAAGGAGGGTTTGGCGAAAAAATTCATCAATCTTTTTTCCTTCCGAATTTGATGGCGTCCGCGTGGCAAACATCCATGCAATCGCCGCAGTTCGTGCAGTTCATCTCGTCCGGTCTCGTGCCCATTTCGCATTTGCGCAAACAGGCGTTGCAGTTGTCGCAGGCGTCTGTTTTATAAACGCGAAATATTGAAATTTTACGCAGCAGCTCCATTATACCGCCGCTAGGACAGGCGAAGCGGCACCATAAATTTGCGACGATCAAGGACGCGGCGATGAGGGCCACGACGACGGCAGTGCGAACCGCCCAGTACCAGTCGGAAAATTTAAAAGACATGATAACGGCGTTGAGATACTCGTCGCTGGTGCGGATAGGGATCATGACGCGAGGGTTGCCGTAGATAAAATATACGCCGGCGCTAAGCAAAACGGCTAGAACCATGCCTATTTGCGCATATCGTAGCTTCCTGTTATTTTTTAGCTTGAGCTTAAAAGCGGCAAATTTGCCGAGCATTTGATTTACGAATCCGCCCGGGCAAAGCCAGCCGCAAAACGCGCGCCCGAGGAAAATAACCAGCACGGGTATAAACAGCCAAAATCCAAAAAATACGGTCGCGATCCGCCCCCAACACGTGACGATCGGGCAGGATTGGCAGTTTACGAAAGGCACGATAAATGGGCATCTAAAAATCCCGTAATACGCCCATTGCCCGATCGCGCCTATAAAAATCAGCTGCACCAAACGACGAATTTTAGTTAGCCTAGAGACTTTTTTCATCTTTGCCATATTTACTATACTAAACATCTTTTACACCAAACCTTTCTATGAGTTCAAGCCCGCGCGCCGAATGGATGGAGGTAAAGCCGTGCCGCTCGAAAATTTCCTGCCCCTCCACGGAGCAGACGAAGTCCGCAAAGTCATCGGCCAGCTTCTCGTCTTTTACGTATTTCATGATATTTAGCGTAAAGGTAAGCGGCCCGGGCGGAATTAGTTTCTCGTCGATAGGCATATATTCGATTTTGTCTTTAAATCTATCGTGCGTCGTTAGGCGCTTTTCGATTATGGACGCATCGCCCTTGCCCTCTACGAGATCACACATCATCTGGATGACGCATGATCCGTTGGCGACCATATTTTTCATAACGGGCTCTGTGAGACCTGAATTTTTCAAAATTCCCTTTACCGGTCCGCTACCCGGAGGCGAAGCCCTTAGCGGCAGCATCACCCGCACGCCGGGCTCTGCTAGATCCTTCAGATCGCGAATGCCCGCGGGATTTCCCTTCGGCACTACTAAAACGTAGTCGGTAAAACACAGCGGTCTAAAGCGAAGGCTAAGGCCAGCTTTGCGCAGTTTTTGGCTTAGCTCCAAAACGCGGGCGCCGAAAACCTCCGTCTTGCCCTGCAAAGCTAGCAGCGACTTTCCGAGCGCTCCAGCAAAGGCGCCGGTGTACTGGATATTATGCCCCGTTTTGGACTCGTACGCCTGATTTATCTGCGCAAAAGCCTCAGATAAACCTCCGCACGACCAAACCTGCAGCGAATCAGGCTTAAACGGCGTATAGCCAGCGAGCATCGATTCGGGTCCGGCGATGGCTGCCGCTGCCAAAGCTCCTTTTAAAAAGCCGCGACGAGATTCGTCTATCTCTTTAAATTTCATGCAATCTCTCCTTTCTTTGGATTGTTTTTAAATTTAGAAAATTCTTCATTTTAAAATTTCGAGCAACCCGCTTAGAGCAGTTCTATAAACGCTTCTAGGCGCGTTCGAATTTGCCCGATGTCCTGTTTGGAGTAGTCGGTCTCCAAGCTCATATAGTTCGCTCCCGCTTCGCGGCTCGCCTCTTTGATCTTGTTCGTCTCGATCGCGTAGGTGTGGCAGCCGCTTAGCACGACGTCGATGACGCCGTCTGCTTGATATTCGCGTACGAAATCCTTGATAACCTCTGAGCGCGCGTCGTTTTGATACATCACCGAACAGGGGATTTTGAGGTAGCGCTCGGCGATATTTGCGACCAGATCGCCCTTCGTTTGCACTTGGTTTTGATAGCCTTTGGTGCCGGAGCAGTTTTCAAAGGCCACTACGTCTGCACCCAGCTCCTCAATCTGCTTGATAACCTTTTCATACACGCCTCCGCTCGGACAGCCTGTGATGATGATCCGCTTTTTACGAGTTCTCGGCGGCGTCATCTCCTTTGCGGCGGCTATGTAAGCGCGTATCATTTTAAGCTTTTCGCGTTTGTCGTATATGAAGTCGCTCGCAAATGAAATTTGATGAATTTCGCTGCCCGCTACCGGCATCGGATTTAGTTTGCCAAGCTCTAAAAGCTCCAGCATCACATCACGCTCTTCGTTGTAAATTTGCACCGCATCGAGCAGTGCTTCATCGGTGATTTTCGTATCAAATTTTTGCTCTAAAACTTTGCGAAATTCTCTAAGCTCGTCGGTAAAAAGCTCCAAGCTCTTGCCACCGGTCATATTCGGCAGTTGCAGCACGTGGACGTCCTTATGTTTTGCCAGCAGCTCATACATCTTTTTCTTGCCGTCGCAGGTCGTTTCGCCTATGACGAGATCGCTGGCGTTCATATAGGGGCATTTTTTCGTAACCGCGTAGCCGTAGCTTGCTTTGATCAGTGGGCAAAGATTGTGCGGAAGCTCGGCATGAGCGGCGTCTATAGGACTCTCGTCATAGGCGCAAAGCCCAACCGGCACGGCGCCCGCTGCGTAGATGAGCTCCTTGGGAGAGTAGGTACAAAACATCCCCACTACGCGTTTGCCTTGCTCTTTTAGATCGTGAAGAGCCATTGCGTTGCGCTTTTTAAGCGCGTCAAAATCCATTCTCATCTCGTCTCCTTTAAAATTTCGTTTGCTTTGCGTGCACCGATAAGCGAAGCGCCCATCGCGCCGCAGTAGATTGCGTTTTCGCAAGTAAAAATTTCAGCCCCCAGATGCTCGCCTAGAAGCTGCTTAAAGAGCGGCACGTTGCTAAGTCCGCCGCTTAAAAAATAAATTTGATTTTCCAGCCGTTTGATGAGAGAGGCGACCTTGTGCGCGGAGGAATCCACGATGGCGTAGGCGATCTCGCTAGTTTCGGCTCCGTTTGCGCTTAGCGAGACGATCTCGCTTTCTGCAAAAACAGTGCACGTTGAGCTAATTTTAATCGCGGGATTTTTGCGGGCGGTTTTGTAAATTTCGCTAAGCTCAAGCCCCAAGCGGCCCGCACTGATCTCTAAAAATTTGCCCGTGCCGGCCGAGCATTTGTCGTTCATGATAAAATCCGCTGGTTTGCCGTTTTCTATTTTGATCGCTTTGGTGTCTTGCCCGCCCACATCGATGACGGTGCAGTCTTGCTCAAATAAAAAGTGTGCCCCAAGCCCGTGGCATAAAATTTCGCTCATGCTAAGCTGCGCGTAGTCCACGCTGACGCGTCCGTAGCCCGTAGCCGTCACGAAGCCCTCTGCGTAGCCTTTTTGCTCTAAGGCTTGCTTGATCTGGCGCGCGACCTTGACCGCGCTAAAGCCGCTTGGCAGCAAAAATAGCTCGCAAAATTCGCCGCGTTCGTCCATAACGGCGACCTTTGACGAGGTAGAGCCGATGTCGATACCGATAAAATGCATAAAATTTTAAATCCGTCGAAAAATATTTCTACGCCGTAGAACTTTGATTTGAATGTTAGTCTTTTTAAGCTTTTAGACTGCTGAAATTTAGCGTAGGCTTGCGGCGCGGATAAAATTTAGCTTTGCGCCGCATTTGAATTAGATTTAAATTTAGCGCTCGCGGGCGATTAAAATTCCGCTTAAAATCACCACCGCAATGCCTGCTAGCACGATCGGACCGGGCAGATGATCGCCTAGCATAATGCCGAGTGCCATGCTAAAGAGGATGTCGCTATAGCTGATCGCAGCGACTATGCCCGCTTTGCGCGAAGCGGCGTAGGCGCGCGTCATGTAAATTTGAAAGTAGATCCCGCTGACGCCCAGAAGCGCCACGAGCACCCAGCCAAAAAGGCTTGGCGGGTTGAAGTAAGCAAGCCTCGCCAAATCTGCCCCGCTGAAAAGTCCTAAAATTTTAACCTCGCTATCACCGAGCACCCAGCCCGTTATCATCATCGTAGCACTTAGAAAGGTGGCGGACGAGACGAAAACCAGCACGATGAGGTTTGTGGCGTAGTGTTTGCGGAGCTCGCGCACGCTCGTGTATGCAAGCCCCGCGCACATGCCGCCGAAGATTCCCACCGCGTCGGTTATGCTGATGCCGATGTGCGGGCGCACGACGAGTAAAATTCCGCCAAAGCCCAGCAGTATCGCAAACCAGCCGCGCGAGCTTAGCTTTTCGCCTAAGAAAAACGCCGAAAATAGCGCGGTGAAAATGGGCGCCGTTTTTTGGAAGGTAAAAGCGGTGCCAAGATCGATGTGGGCGATATTGTAGAAGGTCGCTAAGATACCGCAGCTGCCGATAAAGCCGCGAAACGCGAGTAGCCACGGCTTGCCGCCCGGGCCCAGGTTTTTTACCCGCCGTAGCGAAAATAGCACGATCGCGATGCCTACGACGTTGCGGAAAAACACGATCTCGGCGCTACTCATATGCTCCGCCATAACCTTGGCTAAAGCGCCGTTTAGCGCAAAATAAAAGCTCGCTACTAGCATATAATAAACGCCAAGATGTTTCAGCCAAAACGCGGAGTAAAATTTCTGCTTCACGCCGTCCTACTTTCGGTTCGCGACGAGCGCGCCCGCGACAATGATGAGCGCCATGCCCCCAAGCGCCATGAAACCGGGCAGGGCGTCGCCTAGCAACAGCCCAAATAGCGTCGAAAAGATGATGTCTGCGTAGCTGATCGTAGCCACTATGCCCGCTTTGCGCGTCGCTGCGTAGGCCTTGGTGACGTAGGTTTGATAAAACAGCCCCAGCAGCCCCAAAAGCACGGCAAAGAGCCAGCCCTGTGCGTTTGGAATTTTAAATTTGCAAAGCATAAAACTCAGCGCGGGCGCGTCTATAAATTCTGCCGCGATCATAAGCGCTGCGGGCATTAGCGTGCCGGCAAGAAGCGCAGAGAGGATGATCGTATCGGAGCTATAGTATTTGCGCAGCCCGCGCACGGAGGTAAACGCCATCGCGGCGAATAATCCGCTTAAAATTCCAAAAATATCGCTCGGCTGCAAGCCAAACTGCGGCTGAATTACTAAAACGATGCCCACAAAGCCTAGGCAGACCGAGAACCAGCCCATCGCGCCGAATTTTTCGCCGAGGGTAAAGTACGCGATGATCGCCGTCCAAATGGACGCCGTTTTTTGAAAGGTAAATGCCTCGCCGAGGCTGATGTTAGCGACGTTATAAAAAAATACCATCAGCCCCAAAATCCCGATAATGCCGCGAAACGCGAGCGTAAAAGGATGACCGCCCTTGTTTGCAAAGCGCGCCGCGCGGGGACGAGCCTTGATTTTATAAAGCAGGATCAAAAGCCCGGGCAGATTGCGAAAGAGCACGACCTCAAGCGATGAAATTTGCGCGCCCAAAAGCTTAGCAAAAACGCCCGTAAGAGAGTAGTAAAAGCACGCCATCAGCATATAATACACGCTTAGATGGTGCAGCAAGAAGTTGTTGTATTTCATCGCGCCCCTTTAAATTTGCGGAATTATACACGCATAATGATTAAATTTTAATATTCCGCCGTTTTAATATTTCGTCGCACCGCCTGCTTTTGCACGTTTGGGCGCGACGGCTCGGTTTTGTACTTCGGCGCTTGTATGCGCAGAATAGTCAAAATTTACGCAGCCGAGGGTTTTTATGTTTTCGCGCGGTTGTTCCCGTTCCGCGCCTCATTTGCTAGTTTTTCGCGCTCAGACTTCGGTTTTAAAATTTTATAAAATTTCGTGCAACCCCAGTTTTGCGCCGTCTGCGGCGACGGATCGCGCGTTTTGATGCCTTGCGTCCGTGCGGCGTTCCGCTAGTGTCGCGATAAAATTTCGCTAAATTTAGCGCTTAAATTTCATAAAATTTTGCCGTCCGATTCCCGCGAGCGAGCGCGTAGAATTTGGCTTTAATCTATTTTTGGTTATAATCGCGCCAAAAACTACAAGGACGAACGTGAAAAGTTTGATCATCATCGGGCGCCCCAACGTCGGCAAGTCGAGCCTTTTTAACCGCCTAGCGGGCGCTCGCATCGCCATTACTAGCGACGTTGCGGGCACGACGCGCGATACCAATAGAGCCGAAGCCGAAATTTTCGATCGCCGCGTGCGCGTGATTGATTCGGGCGGCCTGGACGACGCCTCCGAGCTGTTTGCGCGCGTGCAGATTAAGACGCTAAGCGAGGCAAAGAGCGCGGATTTGATAATCTTTATGACGGACGGCAAGCTACTTCCGAGCGACGATGAGCGGCGGATATTTTTCTCGCTGCAGAGACTTGGCAAGCCCATCGCCCTAGCGGTCAATAAGATCGACGGCAAGCGCGACGAGGAGCGTAGCTGGGAATTTAACGAATTCGGCGTTAAATTTTTCCCGATCTCCGTCTCGCACAACAGCGGCATCGACGAGCTGAAAGAGTGGATATACGGCTTTTTGGACTCTGCGCCCGCGCAGCAGGACGAGGATGAAATTTTTGATGATTTTATAGAGGGCTTTAACGACGAGGGCGAGCCGAAAGAGGGGCGCGACGAGGAATTTTATGCAGACAAAACCATCGGCGTGGGTATCATCGGGCGGGTAAACGTCGGTAAATCGAGCCTTCTAAACGCGCTTGTGGGCTCGCAGCGCTCGGTCGTGAGCGATTACGCGGGCACGACGATCGACCCGGTGAACGAAAGCACGGAATTTGAAGGGCGCACGCTCGAGTTTATCGACACGGCGGGCATTCGCCGCCGCGGTAAGATCGAGGGCATCGAGCGCTTCGCGCTAAATCGCACCGAAAAAATTTTACAAAACTCCGACATCGCGCTTTTGGTGCTTGACGCAAGCGAGCCGCTAAACGAGCTGGACGAGCGCATCGCGGGGCTTGCGGCTAAATTTGAACTCGGGCTTATTATAATTTTAAACAAATGGGATCTTTGCGAACGCGATTACGACGAGTTTTGCCGCGATCTGCGCGATAGGTTTAAATTCCTTTCCTACGCGCCGATCATCAGCGTCAGCGCGACGGACAGGAAGCGGATACATAAAATTTACCCGCTCA
>NZ_CALJPC010000002.1 GCF_937981295.1 uncultured Campylobacter sp. | reverse complement strand
TGGTGGTTAGAGGCAGAATCGAACTGCCGACACGCAGATTTTCAGTCTGCTGCTCTACCGACTGAGCTATCCAACCACCGAAAAAGAAAAGTAATTTTATCCATGCAATACTTAAATCTCGGTTAAAATTCTCGATTTTTGCCAGATTTTTGCACGTTGCGCTCGGAAACAGCCAAATTTACTCAGTTGGAATTTTCTAAATTTTAGTGATAAAAATATTGCTTGAACAGTAATTTGCAATAATCAAAATGAGCTATCGATCTAAAAAGCAAAGTGGTATAAAATTTTACTATTTAGCCGATTCTGTAAAATTGTACGCTTGGTTTTGAACTGTGCAAAGTAGATAAATTCGCGCCAAAGGATCGCGGGCATCGTTTTAAATTTGCGCGCATAGCAGGCGATAGCTGCGATTGGTTAAATTTAGCATCGAAAATTGGCTTTAATTTGGACTTGGCGAAGCATCTTTATAAACATCGCGCTCAGGCTAATAGTGTGACATAGGGATGTTTACTTCGGGATTGAATTTATTTAGATATCCGCACAGCAGAAGCGTTGAAATTTTAAAATGCGATTGCAAATTGTATTTTAAAAGCCTAGCCCGATCCGACTAGCCCCGATAGGTCTGTTTATCCGAGCTGTGCAACTTGTTTTTTAAATAGATCGCCGCGTTGCGCGTAGCTTTTAAATTGATCCAAACTGGCACATGCAGGGCTTAACAGCGCTATTTCGCTTGCAGAATGCATGGAATTTTTAAAATTTTCGAAATTTTTAGAATTCTGCGAATTCCGAGTTCCACCGTCGTTTGTGCGGCGTTTCGGCGAAGAGGCGTTGTCGCTTGCGGCAGATGAGCCGCCGCCTTTTTGCAGCGTATTCTCGCCGATCTTTGCATTTTCTTTCGCCTTGCCGCCGTTGCATCCGCCATTCGCGCTTAAATTTTGTACTTTCAATTCGCTTGCGCCACTTTTTGCAAAATCTGCGCCTCGGTAACGCTTCGAAATTTCGCTCACCGCCGTTTGCAAAATTTCGCAGCGCACGCAAGGAAGTCTATATTCGTCACACAAACGCACGATTTTATCGGTGTTTGAGCCGATCGCGTAAATTCGCAGATCGTATTTTTTAAACTCCGCAAAAAGCGGGTGCAGATCCACGCCTTTATCGTCGCCGCCGAGGATCAGATGTATTTTGCGCCCCGCGTATCGCTTCAGCGCCTGCGCGCACGCATCGATGTTGGTGGCCTTCGTGTCATTGACCCAGACCCTGCCGCGCGCGTCGGTAAGCTCTTCGAGCTTATTGCCCTCGATCACGAAGTCGTTTAGTCGCATGGCGTCGCATCTGTCGAATAAAATTTTCTCCACGCACAGCGCCAAAAGTGCGTCTATCAAAAACGGAGTGCGGAATTTTATCTCGCCTAAATCGATGCCGAATTTTTGCGCCAGATCCGCTTCGTTTTCGTAGCAGATCACGCGAGCTAGGCTGTTTTGCGCGGCGGCGGAACTTTCGTAGGCGCGCGGGATCAGCGCTACGGAGCCTTCGCGCATCGCTAGCAGCGGCGAGAGTTTGGCGCGCTCATACTCCGCAAAATCGCCGTGCCAGCTGAGATGATCGGGCGTGATCGCAAGTAGCACGTAGATATTGGGGCGCGCGTGCTTGGTGTAGTACAGCGTAAATGAGCTCGTCTCCAGCACCCAAATTTTAGCGCTTTTATCAAGTTTTGCAAGCGGAACGCCCACGTTGCCGCCCATTTGCGAGCCGTATCGCTCGAGCAGATACTGCATCATCTTTGTCGTCGTGGTCTTGCCGTTCGTGCCGCTGATCCAAATTTTAAGACCTTCGTAATCGTCGAAATAATCATATTCGCTGATTAAATTCCGTGCCTTTCGCACCAGCTTGTGATGCGGCGGAAAGCCCGGGCTTGGGATTTCAAGCTCGCTTGCGGCGGGATTAAACTCGCTCGGGTTTAAAAGCGCGTTACCGAACTCATCCAGCTTCGGCGCGCCAGAAGAAATTTCAAATTTATCGTCGTAAATGTCCCAGGAGCCACCTTCTTGGCAGTGCTCGGCGATCGCTCTGGTCGTAAGCCCGTAGCCAAATAGCGATTTTTTCATTTTTCTCCCCTTTTGCCCCATAAAATTTGAGTTATCTCGCCCGCGCTAAGCTCAGCCGTTTCGCCGTATTTTTTACGCGCCGTTTCGAAGTCAGGTTCAATTTGCGCTCGCATTTTATCTCAATTTCAGCGATGTCAGCGCTATGATATTTGCGATCAGCGCGATGATCCAAAAGCGGATGATGATTTTGTTCTCGACCCAGCCTTTAAGCTCGAAATGGTGATGTATCGGCGCCATTAGGAAAATTCTGCGTTTGAAAATTTTAAAGCTGCCCACTTGCAAGATCACGCTGAGCGTTTCGATGACGAAGACGAAGCCGATCATTATAAGTAAAATTTCATTCTTCGTGATGACCGCGCAGTATCCTAAAAACGCGCCCACGCTGAGACTGCCGCTATCGCCCATAAAGACTTCGGCGGGGTAGCAGTTAAACCACAAAAACCCAAGCAGCGCGCCGATGAGCGCCGAGACGATGATGCAGACCTCGCCTGCGCCCGCGACGCGCGGTAGCAAGAGATACTGCGAGTAGATCGCGTGCCCGCACAGATAAGCAAATATGCCCAAGCTGCAGAGCGAAAACACCGATGGAATGGTCGCTAGTCCGTCCAAGCCGTCGGTTAAATTTACCGCGTTTGAGCTCGCGCTTATCACGATCGTCCAAAACAGCGGCGCGAAGATCCATAAATTTAGCAGAGGGTATTTGAAAAACGGCACGAAAAATTCCCCGCCCAGATCGCTAAAAGCATAAAGCGTAGCTCCGATCAGAAAAGCCAAGAAATTTTGCAGCGCAAATTTAGCCCGCGCGCTAAGGCCTGCGTGGTTTTGGCGGCCTAAAATTTTAGAGATGTCGTCCTTAAAACCTATGTATCCAAAGCCCACCAAACAAAGCAATCCACAGAGCACGAAGATGTTGTTTAGCTTGGCGCACAGCAGGCTTGCGATCACCGCGGCGGTAACGAAAACAAGCCCGCCCATCGTGGGGGTTTTGCTCTTTTTCTGATGGTTTTGCGGCGCGAGCTCGTAGATGGGCTGCGCGGCGTGTCTGGCTTGCGCCCAGCGGATAAACCGCGGCATAGCCCAGACCGAAAAACAAAAAGCGATAAAAAACGCGATTCCTGCGCGAGCGGTGATGTATTGGAAAAAATTTATATTCGTAAGATGATAAAGATAATAAAACAAAGTTTGCCTTTTAAATTTTATGAAATTTTATACGAAAACGCGCATTTTAGTATAAAAGAGGTAAAATTTAGCTTTTAGGGCGGATGAAATTTTGCCGCATTTGCCAAAAAAAAGTATAATGCCGCTCGTAAAAACAGCGCCGCAGACCTGCCTTAAAAGGCCAGCGCGGCGAAATTTAGACGAAATTTAGGAGCCAAAATGGGGCAAAAGACGATTTTACTCATTACCGACGGCATCGGCTTTAACGCGAGCGATAAATTTAACGCGTTTGCAAACGCAAAAAAGCCCGCCTATGATTATCTTTTTAAAAACGTGCCCAATACGCTACTGCACACTTCCGGGCTTGCCGTGGGCTTGCCGCAAGGGCAGATGGGAAACAGCGAAGTGGGGCATATGACGATCGGAAGCGGTAGAATTTTGTATCAAAACCTAGTCAAAATTGATCGCGCGATCGATGAGGGCTCGCTTGAGAAAAACGAAGCGCTGCAGAGCCTGCTTTCAAAGTGCCGCAGGCTGCACGTCATAGGGCTTTACAGCGACGGCGGCGTGCATTCGCATCTACGCCATTTCGACGCGATCTGCGAGATAGCGCAGAATGCGGGTTGCGAGACGTGGGCGCACGCTATCACCGACGGGCGCGACGTTTCGCCGAGCAGCGGAGCGGAATTTTTAAAGCATCTACAGGCTAAATTTAAAGTCGCTAGCGTTTGCGGGCGCTTTTACGCGATGGATCGCGATAAGCGCTTTGATCGCGTAAAGCGCGCTTACGACGTGCTTATGGGCGAAGCGGCGCCGCTTGAAATTTCGCCTAGCGAGTACGTGCTACAAAGCTATGAGCGCGGCGTGAGCGACGAATTTATCGAGCCCGCGAGCTTTAACGGCTTTAGAGGTATCGGCGCGGACGACGGAGTAATTTTTATAAATTTTAGAAACGATCGCGCTAGAGAGCTTTGCGCGGCTTTGGGCGATGAGAGCTTTAGCGAATTCAAGCGGAAGTTCGTCGTGAAAAATTTAATCACGATGAGCGAATACGACGCGAACTTTAAATTTCCTCTGCTTTTTGAGAAGCCCGTGCTTAAAAACACGCTTTGCGAAGTGATCGCGGAAGCCGGTCTTACGCAGCTTCACACCGCCGAGACCGAAAAATACGCCCACGTGACGTTTTTCTTTAACGGCGGCGTCGAGGAGCCGCTGCCGAACGAAACTCGCGTGCTGATACCAAGCCCGAAAGTAAAAACCTACGACGAGCAGCCGCAGATGAGCGCGCCAGCGGTGTGCGACGCGGTGATCCGCGGTATCGAAGCGGGGATCGATTTCATCGTCGTAAATTTCGCAAACGGCGATATGGTCGGACACACGGGCAATTACGACGCCGCGGTAAAGGCGGTCGAAGCGGTGGATGAGTGTATCGGTAAAATTTTAAACGCGGCGAAGGCGCACGATTACGCCTATGTCCAGATCAGCGATCACGGCAACTGTGAGGCGATGCGAGACGCGGACGGCGAAATTTTAACCAACCACACGACCTTTGACGTATTTTGTTTCATCGCGGGCGAGGGCGTGCGCGAACTAAAAAGCGGGCTAGGGCTTAGCAACGTCGCAGCGACCGTGCTAAAGCTAATGGGGCTACCAAAGCCCGCGGAGATGGACGAGGCACTATTTTGAAATTTAAACGGCGCAGCTCGCGAGCAGGTTTAAACTGCTAAAATTTAGGTAAATTTGGATAAATTTACGCTAGGCATCAAAATTTTAATAAAAGGATAAGTATGAAATTTAGTGGAAAAAACGTTTTAATCACGGGCGCGAGCCGCGGTATCGGCGCGCAGATCGCAAGGACTTTGGCGGGCTACGGGCTTAAGGCGTGGATCAATTATCGCTCAAGCCCCGAGCCTGCCGATGCGCTGCTAGAGGAGATCCGCGCAAACGGCGGAGAGGGCGCCGTGATAAAATTTGACGTGACGAATGAAGCTGAGTTTTGCGAGGCGCTAAGCTTGATCGCGCAAAGTGACGGTGAACTAAGCTATCTCGTAAATAACGCGGGCGTCACGAACGATAAGCTCGCGCTTAGGATGAAGCTGGAAGACTTCATGGGCGTGATCGAAGCAAATTTAAGCAGCGCCTTCATTGGCTGCCGTGAAGCTTTAAAGCTAATGAGCAAAAAGCGCTTCGGAGCGGTCGTAAATATCGCCTCGATCGTAGGCGAAATGGGCAACGCCGGGCAGGTCAATTACAGCGCAAGCAAGGGCGGAATGATCGCGATGAGCAAGAGCTTTGCAAAAGAGGGTGCTGCGCGCGGCATCCGCTTTAATTGCATAACTCCGGGCTTCATCGCTACGGATATGACGGACGCGCTAAGCGACGACGTAAAAGCAAGCTACGAAGCGAGCATCCCGCTTAAGCGCCTCGGAAGCACGAGCGACGTCGCCGAAGGAGTTGCGTTTTTACTCAGCGACGGCGCGGGCTACATTACTGGCGAGTCGCTTAAAATCAACGGCGGGCTCTATATGTAGCGTTAAATAGCGGAATTTAAGGTTAAATATTATAGAATTACGCGGTATTTTTTTAAAGGAGTGCTAAAATGGCAGTATTTGAAGATGTAAGAGACGTAGTTGTAGAACAACTCAGCGTTAGCCCGGATCAGGTTAAACTTGACTCTAAAATTATCGAAGATTTGGGCGCGGACTCTCTTGACGTAGTTGAGCTAGTAATGGCTTTAGAGGAGAAATTCGGTATCGAGATCCCTGATAGCGAGTCCGAAAAATTAGTAAGCATTAAAGACGTAGTAGATTATATAGAAAATTTGCCTAAAAAATAAAATTTTAAGGAAGCGGTTTTGAAACGAGTCGTAGTAACGGGCATCGGGATGATAACCTCTCTCGGGCTTGACAAACAGAGCAGTTTTGAAAATATCTGTAACGGAAAAACCGGGGTTGATAAAATTTCGCTCTTTGACGCTAGCGAATTTCCGGTTCAAATTGCAGCTGAAGTAAAAGGTTTCGATCCTTCGAGCATAATCGAGGATGGAAAAGAGATAAAAAAGATGGATAGATTTATCCAACTCGGGCTTAAAGCTGTGGGCGAAGCCATAGATGACGCTAAATTTAGTGATTTCGATAGCGACGAATTCGGCGTTAGCTCGGCTAGCGGTATCGGCGGTTTACCGAATATCGAGATAAATGCCAATACCTGCTTGCAGCGCGGTCCTAGGCGGATTTCGCCGTTTTTTATCCCTTCTGCGTTAGTAAATATGCTCGGCGGCTTTGTTTCTATATATTATAAATTAAAAGGTCCGAATTTATCCAGCGTTACGGCTTGTGCGGCTTCTGCGCATGCGATTATGGACGCTGCAAGAGTTATCATGATCGGTGAAGCGAAAAAGATGCTTGCAGTGGGAGCCGAGGCTGCGGTTTGTCCTGTAGGTATCGGCGGATTTGCCGCGATGAAGGCACTTTGTGCTAGAAACGACGATCCTGCGCACGCTTCACGTCCGTTTGATGCGGAGCGAAATGGCTTTGTAATGGGCGAAGGCGCGGCGGCTTTGGTTTTAGAAGAGCTAGAAGACGCAAAAGCGCGCGGTGCTAAAATTTACGGCGAGCTCGTAGGATTCGGCGCCAGCGGCGATGCTTATCATATCACTTCACCTAGCCTAGACGGTCCGATCCGCGCTATGAAAAAGGCCTACGAGATGGCGGGACGCCCGAAGATTGATTATATCAACGCTCACGGAACGTCCACCGCGATAAACGATAAAAACGAAACCGCGGCGTTAAAAGAGCTTTTTGGCGAGGGCAAAGTGCCTGCGGTCAGCTCCACTAAGGGTCAGCTAGGACACTGCCTGGGTGCTGCCGGAGCTGTAGAGGCTGCGATCAGCCTTTTAGCGATGCAAAACGGCATCATACCGCCTACGATAAATCAAATTTCAAAAGATCCAGATTGCGATTTGGACTATGTGCCAAACGTCGCTAGAAAAGCCAAACTCGATTGCGTCATGAGCAATAACTTTGGATTTGGCGGCACGAACGCATCGCTTATTTTCAAAAGAGTAGATTAATGGCTAGCTATCTGGACTTCGAAAAGTCTATAAAGCAGATTGACGAGGACATCACCGCTGCAAAAATTCGCGGCGATGAGGACGCAGTCGAAATTTTAAATAAGAACCTCGAAAAAGAAATTTCCAAAGTTTATAAGAATTTAAACGAATACCAAAGACTTCAGCTTGCGCGCCATCCGGATCGCCCTTACGCGATCGATTATATTCGCGCGCTTTTGCAGGACGCCAGGGAGCTTCACGGCGACCGTGCCTTTAGAGACGATCCTTCGATCGTGTGCTATCTAGGCATTATGGGCAACCGCAAAATCGCCGTGATCGCCGAACAGAAGGGTCGCGGCACCAAAAACAAGCTGAAGCGAAATTTCGGCATGCCGCATCCTGAGGGCTATCGTAAGGCTCTGCGCGTAGCGAAACTTGCCGAGAAATTTAACCTTCCTATTTTGTTTTTGATCGACACTCCGGGCGCATATCCGGGACTCGGAGCTGAGGAGCGCGGTCAAAGCGAGGCTATCGCGCGAAATTTATATGAGCTTAGCGATCTTAAAACCCCTACGATCGCCGTCGTTATCGGCGAGGGCGGTAGCGGCGGAGCTTTAGCGATCGGCGTGGCCGATCGTTTGGCGATGCTTCAAAACTCAATCTTTTCAGTCATCTCTCCCGAGGGCTGTGCCGCGATTTTGTGGAACGATCCAAGTAAGAGCGAGGCCGCTACGAAAGCGTTAAAGATCACCGCCGAGGAGCTAAAAGAGCTGGGCTTGATTGACGACGTGATCAAAGAGCCTAAAACGGGCGCCCACAGAGATAAAGACGGCGCGATAAAAGCGCTTGGAAACTACGTCTTAACCGAGCTGCACAAGCTAGACGATCTTAGCATAGACGAGCTCATCAGCAGAAGACAACAAAAAATTTTAAGGTTCGGTGCTTATAAAGAAAACTAAATTTTAAATTTCGCGACTTTTTTAAAACCAAATTTAATAACTTCACACTCTAAGAGGACAAATGGAAAATACAAATCAAAATTCCGCTCAGACCGCCGTTTCAAATTCTAATCAAAACGGCAGAAAAACTTACGCTAAAACGCACGTTCCCGTCGAGGGCTACCAGATCGAGGAGCTCCGCTCGATGGATCTTGAAAATCTCATCGCCATAGCAGACGAGCTAGGCGTCGAGAACCCGCGCGAATTCCGCCGCCAAGCGCTCGTTTTTGAAATTTTACGTATGCAGACGAAGCAGGGCGGCTTCATACTTTTTACGGGAATTTTGGAGGTTACCGCCGAGGGCTACGGCTTTTTGCGCGGCATAGATTCAAATTTAAGCGACAGCGCTAACGATGCCTACGTGAGCCTAAGCCAGATCCGTAAATTCGCCCTGCGCGTCGGCGACATCGTCACGGGTCAGGTACGCGAGCCGAAGGATCAGGAGAAGTACTACGCGCTCTTAAAGATCGAGGCGATCAATTATAAATCGATCCAAGAGGCCAGAGAGCGCCCGCTATTTGACAATCTCACGCCGCTTTTCCCGACCGAAAAGCTCAAGCTTGAATATGACCCGATGCGCCTTACCGGTCGCGTGCTCGATCTTTTCACTCCGATCGGCAAGGGGCAGCGCGGGCTCATCACGGCGCCTCCGCGTAGCGGTAAAACGGAGCTTATGAAAGAGCTTGCCAACGGCATTACGCGCAACCACCCCGAGGTCGAGCTTTTGGTGCTGCTAGTCGACGAGCGCCCCGAGGAGGTGACCGACATGGAGCGTAGCGTACGCGGCGAAGTGTTTAGCTCGACCTTCGATCAGCCCGCATTCAACCACGTTCGCGTCGCCGAGCTCGTCATCGAAAAGGCGAAACGCGCCGTCGAAAACGGCAAGGACGTCGTCATCCTGCTCGATAGCATCACCCGCCTTGCGCGCGCCTACAACACCGTCACGCCTAGCAGCGGTAAGGTGCTAAGCGGCGGCGTGGACGCAAACGCCCTGCACAAGCCGAAGCGCTTCTTCGGTGCGGCGCGAAACATCGAAAACGGCGGCTCGCTTACCATCGTCGCTACCGCGCTCATCGAGACCGGCTCGCGAATGGACGACGTTATCTTCGAGGAGTTCAAAGGCACGGGCAACAGCGAGATCATCCTCGATCGCAACATCTCGGATCGTAGAATTTACCCCGCGATCAACATCACCAAGTCCGGCACGCGCAAAGAGGAGCTTTTGCAAGGCAGCGAAAATCTGCAAAAGATCTGGGCGCTGCGCTCGGCGATCTCGACGATGGACGACGTCGAGGCGCTGAAATTTTTATACGCCAAGATGCTAAAAACCAAAGATAACACCGAACTGCTATCGATAATGAACGGCTAAATTTCTTAAATTTAGCCTTATTTTGAAATTTTGTTCTAAATTTAGCGGCATGGCTTGCACCGCTTGCCACAAATGCTGCCACGTAGCTTCGTATGCGTTTTCAAAGCGGCGCGTCTTTTTTTCAAACTCCACTATTATAAGTTTAAATTTATCGCGATATTTGCTAAACGTTTTGCGCTCGCAGCACGAGATACGGCGCCGCCCGATAAAATTTTACTTCGGTAAAATCTATTCGTAAGATGTCAAGCGTAAAATTTTACGAGGAATTTTATGTTTTGCTACGCACGGAGCTAGGGCGCTTGATATCGTTACTTCAAATTAATATAATACTGCCAACATCATATCATTTCATAAGCTCAAAAAGCTTCATAAATCCTATATATCTGCTTCCGTGGTTGTCTAATCTAGCCTCATAACAATCAATAATACCGAGGCAGCTTTCTTCAGAATCTATATTTTTTAAAAACACATCAAAATCCCGTTTCGTGCTATTGAATATAAAATTTGGATCGTCACGATACCGCTTGCTCGGCTCATACTCATTGGGGATACGTTTTATCGCTATAAATTTCATACAAAATTGGCTTTCGCCCAGTATTCTATCAATAAACGATGTTTCTTTACGGCATTCTTTTATGGTGAAAGTATCTGATAAATAAATATTTGATGAATAATGCTGATCTAGAATAATCACTTTACCTTTTTCTTTTTCATAGTCTATTTTTCTATTGCCTTCAAATGGTCTATACGTGTAATTATCTCCCGCATCGACATTATTGACAGTATGGTGGTAGATAAAATCTGAAAAAGTCCATGGGATTTTTTCATCCGATACCATTTCGTCTGTAATATCTCTAAAAGGGAGTGAAGAATTTAAATCATGTATTAAATTAAAGTCCTTGTCATTTGAATGATTTTCAAAGATTTCGTTGATTTTAGAAATAGCTTCGTGAAATGTTAAGTTGGTATCTATGGTGTAAAGTTTATTGTATTTGGACTTCCCTTCATAATAATAATTTTCTAATTCGTCCTGTACGAAATTTTGCACCATCTCATCTTTGCTAAGCCATTTTAGATCACTAAAGCTAAACCCGCTGTAATTAAGCGCGCCGACGATTACACAAACGCCGAGCGCGGCGATTATGGCTTTGGTTAGAAATTTAAGAGCTTTCAAAATTTACTCCTTTAGCAAAACGCTAGTTAAAATACGAGCCTAGTGGGCTACGATGTTAAGCGGTTTTAAATTTAAACTTGCCCGAAACGAGTCTAAATTTAAACTCTTCCGCCTTTAAATTTAATAAAATCGCTTCCTACTTCCCGCCGAAAAACAGCAGATTTGCCATTATGATCACGATCGCGACGGGCGCTACGAAGCGCAGTGAAAAGTACCAAATTTTAAATCCAAGCTCGCCCATATCTGCGCCGAAAAGCCCGCGCAGGCGCTTCTGATCCATCACAAAGCCCACGAAGATCGCCGAGGTTAGCGCGCCTAGAGGCAGCATGACGTTTGAGCTTACGAAGTCCAAGCAGTCAAAAAAGCTCGCGCCGAAAAGCTTAAACTTGCTCGCATAATCCGCGTGCATCGATAGCAGCGAGCATGCGCCTAGCACCGCTATGACGCACCCCGAGATGCAGACTGCGCACAAGCGCGAAATTTTAAATCTGCCGATGAGATAGAAGACGAATGGCTCGATCATCGAAACCGCGCTTGTGATCCCCGCGAAAAAGAGCGAGACGAAAAACGCGACTTCAAGCACCTGTCCCGCTAGCCCCATTTTTGCAAACATCGTAGTGAGCGAGACAAACACAAGCCCCGCACCCTGCGCGGGATCGGCGCGGAATTCGAAGATGAAGGTAAAGACGATGAGCCCCATCATCAGCCCGATCGCGATGTTGATAAATACGATGTTTACCGAGCTTCGCACGAGCCGCACCCCCTCGCTAAGCGATGCCGCGTATGCTGCGATACAGCCGACGCCCACGCACAGGGTAAAAAGCGCAAGTCCGAGCGCGGATAGGACGGAATTAACGGTGATTTTGCCGAAGTCGGGGTAGAAAAGAAATTTCGCCGCCGCGCCGAAGCCCTGCATCGTGCACGCATACGCAAGCATCGCAAGCAGCAGCACGAAAAGAAGCGGCATCATCACGACGTTGAGCCGCTCGATACCGCTTTTGATGCCGCGCGCGACGACGGAGAGCGTCAGCACGAGCGCAAGCGCGTAAAAGCCGAGGCTCGTGGCTAGCGAATGCGAGATGAGATCGTCAAAGACGGCGCCCGCTTCCTCGGCAGTTGCGGGCAGCGGAGAAAAGCCCAAAAATATGTAGCGGATCACCCAGCCGAGGATGACGAGGTAAAAGGACAGCACCAGCATGCCGCCCGCGATGAAAACGCCTCCCGCGCGCCATTTGCGTCCGCCGCGCGGCGCCAGCGCCTCGTATGCGCTCGGCAGATCCCGCCCGCTTAGCCTGCCTAGCGCCATCTCGGCTAAAAATATGCTAAAGCCCACTCCCAGCGTGAGCGCGAGATACAAAAGCACGAAGGCGCTGCCGCCGTTTTGACCCACGAGGGTGGGGAATTTCCATGCGTTGCCAAGCCCCACCGCGCCGCCTGCGACGGCAAGTATGAAGCCGATTTTGCTAAATTTATCGTTCATTTTCGCTCCGATGATTTTTAAATTTTAAAGCTACGGAATTTTAAAATTCCAAACTATATACGCAAACTCGCTATGAAATTTGACGCGCTATTTTTGGACCGCTTCGGCGTTAAATTTTAAAATTCAAAGCGCGACGCCGCGCGGGCCACCACAAAATTTTATGCGCCGCTTCTGCGGAAGATTGCGTAGGTCGCGTCATAAACTATCGTGGCGGCTGTGCACCGACCGTCTCGGTTTAGAATTTTAAAATTCCGTAGCGTGATCAGATGCGGCTACGCTACGACGCCTTTGCCGCGCGCACCTATCGCCATGCAGGTTGCCGCGGTCGCACTGAAAGCTGATTGCCGCTACATACTTTGACCTTCCTCTATCTAAACATAAAATTTTAAACTATCGCCGCAAGACTAACGGATCGCCGTAATCTCGCTATGAAATTTTGTCCGTCGCTTTTAGGCTGCTTCAGCGCCAAATTTTAACTTCCATGCTATCCATCCGCTTTGCAAAATTTAAAAATTTAAAATTTTTAGCTGATTGAGTGCTATCACTACGATCGCGACTGGCGCCACGAAGCGCAGTAGCACGAAATACCACAGCTTAAAGCCCATTCGTCCCATATATGGGCGCAGTAGAATTTCGACGGCTCGTTTTTTGATCACGAACCCTACGAAAATCGCCACGATTATGCCGCTAAGAGGCATTAAGATATTCGAGGTTAGGTAATCAAGCACGTCAAAAAAGCTCTTGCCGCCTAGACTAAAATACTCGCTCGTGCCCCCGTAATAACCCAAAATGCAGCATATCCCTAAAACATACGTCACGGCAAAAACTAAAAGTGAAGCGCGCTTTCGGCTTAGCTTGCGGGAGTTTACGAGATAATAAATCGCAGGCTCCAGCATCGAAATTGCAGAAGTAATCGCCGCAAATAATAGCGAGGTGAAAAATAAAAAGGCTAGGATGTTTCCGATCGCACCGAGCTTTGAAAAAAGCACCACCAGCGAGACGAACACGAGCCCCGGGCCTTGCGCTTTGGGATCGCCGCCGAATTCAAAGATGAAAGTAAAGACGATAAGTCCCATCATCACGCCGATTAGGACATTAATGCAGACGATATTTATGCTTGAGGTTAGGATATTGGTGCGCGCAGGCAGGCTTGCAGCATAGGTCATAATCGTAGTAACGCCAAGCGAAAGCGTAAAAAACGCAAGTCCTAGCGCCGAAAGAACGCTATCTTTATTAAGCTTGGAAAAATCTGGCACTAGCAAGAATTTTGCGCTACGTCCGAATCCATCGAAACTCGCGGCGTAAATTAGCATCAAAATCAGCAAAATAAATAGCGCAGGCATCATCCAGACATTAAGCCGCTCGATGCCGCTTTTGACACCTTTAGATACGATGAAAAAGCAAAACGCCGACGCTATGGTAAAGCACACCGCCACGCTTAAAAAGTCGCTACCTAAAAGTGCGTTAAACGCTGCGCCACTTTCATCTATACTTTTTGGCAGATACAAAGCGCTTGAGACCACGTATTTTAGGATCCAGCCCATTACGACGCTGTAAAAAGCATAGATCAAAAGCGCACTAATCATAAAAAATCCCGCGTATTTCCATGCGCCTTTGTATGAGGGCGCGAGTTTTTCAAATGCGCGCACCGGATCACTTTCGCTTAGCCTGCCGATGACGATCTCGGCTAAAAAAATCACGAAGCTAACCAAAAGCGTCAGCAAAAGATATAGCAAGATAAATGCGCTGCCGCCGTTGGTGCCTACTAAAGTGGGGAATTTCCACGCATTACCGAGCCCTACGGCGCTGCCTGCGACTGCGAGAATGAAGCCGATTTTGCTAAATTTATCATTCATTTTGCACCTTTATTAAAATTTAGCCGCAATCTTAGCGAAATGTAGCTTAAGGGCGGTATCAAAGCTTCGTTAAATTTGTTTACCGCGCAGGTAGAATGGCAGTAATTCAAAATTCTTAAAGTAAACAGATGGTAAAATACTAGGTAAAATTTCAAACAAGGAGAATGAAATGAAAAATCCTAAAATGTTCCTCTGGGGGGGGCTTGCGTTCGCTGCTTTTTTGGTGGGTTGCGATAATACGGAGGTTAAATCTTTAGAATACTATCAAAATCATCCCGATGAGGCAGAAAAAGTTTTCAAACAATGCGATTTTGATAAATTAAACGAAAATAGCAACGCCTATAAGAATTGTAAAAATGCTAAAGAAATTTATAAGTTTAATGAGGATAAAAAGTTTTTCTCGGGAACAAAATAGTATTTTAGTATTAATTCAATATTAAAATATCTCTTACGCCTTATACTTAAGTTCATTTTATTTACCTTGCCTTGCCTTGTATCTCGGTGCAAGGTAAATTTGATGAATGTAAATTTTAAAATACAAATGTCGAGTCCTGCTAAATTTTAAGTCCCGAAACGCTAAAATCATCCAAAAATTTCAAAACCAAAGGCAAAATATGCAAGTCAAACTTCTAAATTTCACTCCGCTTTGGGTCTGTTCAAACGCAATCCGCACCTGCTGGCAGAGCTTCGAGCGCGGCGATTGCGGCGGCGCCAAAGACCTAGCGCTCATTGACCGCGTCGGCAATCAGCTCAAGCACTCAAGCACGCTCGAACACCTCTACTACAACTTCTACATCAGCGGTATTTCGCGCGCGCTGCTTCAGGAGCTGGCGCGCCACCGCTTAGCAAGCCTTAGCGTAAAATCCACTCGCTACACTCTCAAAGAATTGCGCGGCGAGGACAGCTTCGCGCAAGGGGATTTCGAAAACGCCGCGCGATACCTTGTGCTTACGGGCAACGAAGCGGTCGATAACGCAAGTATCGCGGCTCTTGAAAATCTACGCGTAATCTTACAAACCCCTATTAGCCTTGATATCGCCAAATACTGCCTGCCCGAGTGCTACAAGAGCGAGCTTAGCTGGAGCATAAACGCGCGCAGCTTGCAAAACTTTCTAGCTCTGCGCTCTAGCAAGGCGGCACTTTGGGAGATCCGCGAGCTTGCAGATAAAATTTACGAAGCTCTGCCGCAGGAGCATAAATTTATATTCCAAAGCTGCATGGCAAGCGGCGAGAAGACGCAAAGCGAAGAGTAGCGGGCGGGATAAAATTTAGATATAAGAGAGCTGCGATGATAAAACTTACGCAGATGAGAGCGGCTTTTGAAAAAGAGGAGCCGAACGCGCTTTATCTGAGCTACCTGGGATGGGTACAAACCCTGATCCCATTTTGGAAGCAGGCCGCTGCGAGGATCGCGGAGCTAAGCGGCACGGCGGATGAAAAAAGAGACAAGCATTTGCGAGCCATCGACAATTCTTTGCAGCTTTTGCAAGCTTGGCGATTTAAAAAGATAAAATACGTGCAAGCAAGAAGAAAAGAGATCGATAGCGCCATAAGCTTTATGCGAAACGGCGCCTTAACGCAGCAGGTATGCAGATACGCCTTCGCGCCGGTCTGTAGAAATTTAGCAAGCATTTTACGCAGCTTTTTGTATGTTTCTACTTTCGGCTATTCGGACGAGCAGCTTCCGACAGTATTTGCTCAAGATATTTACGGCATTGCGCTGTGCCATACGCTATTTCCTTTTGATACAAGCGATTTTGTGTATTATCTTCCGCGCGAAAAATCTATCCATACGCAAGACCCCGCCGATTTGGATAACTGGCATTTGATGATGGAGATAGCGGGCCGCGATTTAGGGATTTCTGCGTTGATTGAGCGGCTAAACGAACGCGCGTATGAAATTTGGACGAATTACAAAACGCCGTTTGAATGGAAATACGACGAGGGGATTTGGAATTTAGAATTTGAGAATGTTGCAAAAAGGCTGCACTATGCGGGCTTACGGGCTTTTGCAGGTCTGAGTAAAGCGGAATAAAAGGCGCGCAAATTTTAAATCGCTTCTGAAATTTCATTCGCGGGCGGTAAAATTCTGTGAGTTTTTAATGCGGGTAAAATTTAAAATTTGTTTGAGCGGGTTTTTTGGCAGCCTGCGGTATCAAAATTTAGCTGCCGCGCATTTTACTACTTGCGGCGCCGAGAATTGCAGCGCCGCTGAGCCGAAAGCTCATAGGCGAGCGATAAATTTTAAAGGACGGATCATGAAAAATCTAGCGCTTGTGATGTTTAGCGGACAGACGCACCTCGATTTTGTGGGATTTTATGATTGTATGCTAAGGCTCAAAGCCGTCCGCCCGCAGTTTGAGATGAGGTTTTGCTCGCGCGAGCGGCAGGTTTCGGACAGCGGCGGCCTTACGATCGATGCGGGCGAGATCACGACGGATCTAGGCGGCTTTGATGCGGTTTTTGTGCCCGGCGGTATGGCGACGCGCCGCCTTAAAGACGATGCGGGCTTCATCTCGTGGCTCGCGACCGCGCGCGATGCGAAGTATAAGTTTAGCGTTTGCACCGGTTCGCTACTTCTGGGCGCGGCGGGGTTTTTGCGAGGTAGACGCGCGACTACGCATCCGTTTTGCTACGATCTGCTGGCGCCTTACTGCGCGGACGTGGTGCACGAGCGGCTCGTGCGCGAAAGCCTGCCAGAAGGAGGCGAGATCATCACTGCTGGCGGCGTGAGCAGCTCTATCGAGCTTGGACTTTGCGTGATCGAAAAATTCGCAGGCGCCTCTGCGCGAGAGGCTGCCGCTGCGGCGATGGATTATCCGTATTACGGCCTTAGAAGCAAGCCTGTGCGATGAAATTTTAAAGCCGCTAAGATCGGCGGCGCGGTTTATAAATACCGCAGTAAATTTATAAAATAGAGAGGAGGGCGGATGTAATGCAAGCAATAAAAATATTAAAAACATTGTGGAAAGTCATCAAGATCGCCATACTCGCATCATTGATATTATTGTTTGCGGCATTGATATTGTTTGTGTTATTTATAGCCTTTCTATTTTCACCCCTTAATACGGATTTTTCATATATAGAAAATAAAAATTTGGCTAAATTTGAAGCCTTGACAAATACGAAGGGAGAAACTTTGCTCATTTATCGCAAAAAAAGTCTTCCTTTATCGTGTAGTGAAAAAATACAGACTTGTATCTGTTACGCGCATTTTATAAAGGTGGATAAGCCCTTTACTTTGACGCAACAAAAAATGTTGCAAGAGGGCTACGAGTTTGTTTCCGAGTCTGACTGTATAGCTGAAACTACAAATTTGCATGAATTTAAACTATCGTGGGCGATGCCGTCTTATTATTATGCCGGCAGTCGGGAGTATTTGATATATGGTTCAATCAAAAATTTAAATATAACGGCAATAGTGAACGATAAAAGGCGAATATGGCACAAAAAAGAGCACGAATCGGGACAACCGAGCGATTATGATCACGAGGTTATTTTTTATCCGGAACTTAATATAATTCAAATAAATAAAATGGGGTATTAATAGTGTGCGCTAAATTTACTTACGACCGATTTAATATAACGTTGCGAACTAAATTTAAAAGCCTTTAGGATAAAATTTAAAGATTTGAAAGATTGGACTTTAGTCTTACGGACGTTTATCGAAGTAGATAAAATAACGATATAATGGGTTTTACATAAAATAGGAGATCGCAAAGACAGCATGAAACCGGCTCAAATTTTATCGCTGCTTTCGCATATATCTTTCGGGTCGCTTATAGGTTGAAATTCAGAGATAATAACCCGTGGGAGTTTGTAATCGCGCTTTTTGCCTACGCGATTTTATTTGCTTTTTATCCGCAGACCCTGCTTAACGATAATAAAAAGACGATCGCCCTGCTGCTGTTTATGGCGCTTTTGATCGTGATCGTGTAGCGGCAGGCTATACTTAGTAAATCGGCGGGATCGGTTGCGGCGGCGGTGCGATTCGCCTTTGATTGCGGCGGCGCACGAGCGATATTATTTTTAAAATTTATTGTAAAATTAGAGCGTTAATTTATTAAAATTTAAAGGGTCGGTATGCAGATAAACTTAGACGACGTGAAGATCGAGAGCGGCTGGAAAGAGGCGCTTAGAGAGGAATTTTTAAGCGAGTATTTTGCGAAGATCAAAGAAAACCTGCTCGCCGCAAAGGCGCGCGAGATCGTCTATCCGCCGGGAAATTTGATCTTTAACGCCTTCAATCTCACCCCGTTTGAGCGGGTGCGCGCGGTGATTTTGGGGCAGGATCCCTACCACGGCGCGCATCAGGCGATGGGGCTTAGCTTTTCGGTGCCGCAAGGCGTGCGAATTCCGCCCAGCCTCGTAAACATCTACAAAGAGATTAAGAGCGATCTGGGTATCAGCGAGCCTGAAAGCGGCGATCTGAGCTACTGGGCAAAGCAGGGCGTGCTGCTGCTTAATGCGAGCCTTAGCGTGGGCGCGAACCGCGCGAACTCGCACAGCGGATTTGGCTGGCAAGCTTTCACCGACGCCGTGATTAAAATTTTAAGCGCGAGGCGGCAAAATTTAGTCTTTATGCTGTGGGGAAATTTTGCCAAAGCAAAATCTGCGCTGATCGATGCGCAGAAGCATCTCATTTTAACCGCCGCGCATCCTAGTCCGCTTGCCGGAGGGGCGTTTTTTGGCTGCAGGCATTTTAGCAGATGCAACGAATATCTGCGCGCGCACGGCCTGGGAGAGATCGATTGGGATCTAAATCACGGCGCAAATTAAATGTATTTTAAATGAAATTTGCGTAAAATGCGCCGCAAAATTTCAAAGTAAAGAAATTTTAAAAAATGTCGAAAGGAGAAGTGAGCGAATAATATACGACCGGCTTAAGAGGGCTTGCCGAAGCGACGCAGATGCGTGGCTAGGCTAATCATTGTAATTAAAGGAACGATATGAAAAAGATAATTTTGGGAATTTTATTGCTATTTACAAGTAGTGTAGTGGCAAATACCCTATCAGAGATTAGGCAATCGGGCAGTGTGCGCGTAGGCGTATTTGAGGCGCAACCGCCTTTTAGTAAATTTGAAGACGGCAAATTTCAAGGATTTGAGGTGACCCTAGCCGAGGCGCTATCAAAAGATATATTCGGTGGCAAGGCGGGCAAGGTGGAATTCGTACCCGTAAAGGCTAGTGAGCGTTTAAAAGTGTTGGAAGAGAATAAAGTAGATATGGTGCTTGCGACCTTTACTATCACAAATGAGCGTAAGCAGGTGGTCGACTTTACGACCCCATATTTTGCGGTAAATATAGGCGTACTAACCCGCACAGGCGATAGGATCAAAACCGTATCCGATCTACACGGCAAGCCGATCATAGCCGAAAGCGGCACCACTGGCGAGGCGTATTTTAGAAAAGAGGGCTTTGACGTCATAAACTGCGCTACTGCAAATGAATGCTACAAAATGTTAAAAGAAAATAAGGGCATCGGCTACGCGACCGACAACCTGTTAGTTTTGGCTTATGCCGTCATCGATAGCGATACTGAGGTAAATATCAAGAATTTAGGCCCTTCGGAGTTTTTGGGCGTTGCCGTGCAGAAGGGAAATAAAGAGCTACTGGACTTCTTAAATGGCGAGCTCATCAAGCTAAGCAAAGAGGGCTTTATGAAAAAGACCTACAACGAAACCATCGAGCCGTATTACAAGGGCACTGCGGAGAAAAAATATTTCTTGCTGGATGACCTTTATAGCTTATTTTAGGCGGGCATAGCGATACAGCTCGCCTGTGTTTGTTTTCGTAAGCATAGCTGTGTGCTCTCGCCAGGTAAAATTTAAAAGGCTCGCATAGCCTTGCTATTTTGTCCGACTTTGCGAGCTTGGGTTTGGATTGCAAATTCCACTAACGCACCGTTGCAGAATTTATAAAATTCCATAGAATTTCGCAGCGGCGCGCTATTTTTATGGCGCTAATAGACGCACAGAATTTTATAGCGAAGCGCTAAAATTTAATGAAAGCAGGCGGAGCTTGATGCAAGGCAGCAAAATTTAAAAAGCCTCTATCATTATGCTTAGAAATTTTAGTTGCGAAATTTTATCGCTAAGCTCGTAATTTAGGGAATAATTTCAGTTTTGGTAAAATGAAATTTTAAGAAAATTTACATTACAATTACGAAAAATTTAAAATTCAAGGAGGAAATTATGAAAAAGTCATTTTTTCTTATTCTATTGTCAGCGATCTTTGTTTTTGCGAATTCCTTAAGCGAGATCAAGCAAAGTAAGGTTATCAGAGTGGGCGTTTATGAAAACGAGCCGCCTTTTAGCAAGTCGAGCGAGAAAGGCTTTGAAGGTTTCGAAGTCGAGCTTGCCAACGCGCTAGCTGGTAAAATTTTCGGCAACAGCGGCGGTCGTATCGAGCTCATACCGGTAACAAACGAAGTGCGTTTTCCGATGCTGCAAAACAATCAGGCAGATATGATAATCGCGGCTGCAAGTATCACTGAAGAGCGTAAGGGAAGCGTGGATTTCTCGATGCCGTATTTTACGGTGAATTTGGGAATTTTAACGAAAAAAGACTCAAATATTCACAAAATAGGCGATCTGATGGGCAAAAAGATCGGCGTCATTCGCAAGACCACCGGCGAGGCATATATCAAAAAGGACGGCGGTTATAATGTTTCCTACTGCAACGATTCAGTCGATTGCTATAGGAGATTAAAAAGTGGCGAGATTGACGGATATTGTAACAACAACCTTTTTGTAATGGTCTATCCGATCGTAGATCCTGCGGTCGAGGTCAATATAAAAAATTTAGGCGATAATGTATTCTTGGGCGTCGCGGTGCAAAAGGGTAACGCGGAGCTGCTAGAAGCGATCAACAAAGGCTTGATTGCGCTTAGCAAAGAGGGCTTTTTCAAAAAGGCTTACGAGGATACTTTCGAATCTTTCTATAAAGGCACCGTCGATAAAAAATATTTCCTACTCGACGATCTTTACAGCTTTTTTTAATAAAAAAGGAATTTGAAATGAAAAAATCACTGTTTTTAATTCTTTTATCTTGCATCTTTGCGCTTGCGAATTCTTTAAGTCAAATAAAGCAGAGTAAAGTCATTCGTATCGCCGTTTATGAAAATGAGCCTCCATTTAGTAGAGTTACGGATAACGGCTTTGAGGGCTTTGACGTAGAGCTTGCTAATGCAATCGGAGGCAAAATTTTAGGCGATACCGGCGGCAGGATCGAGCTCATACCGGTATCGGCGCAAGCGCGCTTTCCGTCCATTCAAAATAATCAGGCAGATATGCTTATCGCGGCTGCAAGCGTTACTGAGGAGAGAAAGAAAAATTATGAGTTTTCGATGCCCTATCTTTCGGTAAATTCCGGAGTTTTAACCAGAAAAAGCGACAATATCCAAAAAATGAGCGATCTGCGAGGTAAGAAAGTAGGCGTCATCCGCGGCTCGACGGGCGAAGCGTTTATGCAAAAGGACGGCGGCTACAATCTAGTGTATTGCAAAAATTCCTCCGATTGCTACAAGCGGCTAAAAAGCGGCGAGATCGACGGCGCGTGCGACGATAATCTATTTGTGATGGTCTATCCGGTCGCAGATCCTAGCGTCGAGGTTAATATCAAAAGTCTTGGCGAGAACGTATTTTTAGGCATCGCGATGCAAAAAGGCAACGCAGATCTCGCAGAAGCCGTTAATCAAGCGCTCATTTCGCTTAGCAAAGAGGGCTTTTTCAAAAAAGCGTATAACGATACTTTCGAGCCTTTCTACAAAGGCACTGTCGATAAAAAATACTTCCTTTTAGACGACATATACAGCTTCTTTTAAAATTTTAAATTTTGATTGCGGGGTCGGGATTTGAAGCTTCGCGGCTTTAAATTCTAACCCGCGCATAACCGGTGCGTCATTAAAATTCTATCTCAAAATTTTGTCCTAAAAATCTCATTTCAAATTTTATTAGTCCCGCCGCCGCGCCGAAGCCAGCGTGCACACAGCAGTCGCAATCTTTAGTATTTGCGACCATTTGCGTCGCGCAAAATTAGATTGAGCTAAGCTTTAAAATTTTACTCCGAGCCCTTGGAATTTTTTAAATCCTCCATACGCTCCTGCTGAGCCTGCACGAACGCGCCGTATCTCGTAAAAAGATAATCTTTGATCTCAAAAATCATCAACGTAAAAATCGAAGGCAGCGTAAAAAATCTAATCGTCATAAACACCAGATCAAGCGCGCTTAGCTCATCTTCGCTCGCTCGATACCCTCCCGCGCTCGCGGTTAAAATTCCGTGCAGCGCCTCGTAGTTGTAAAGGATAAAAATCGTCACGAAAAGCGTTGAGAGCTTCGATACGATCTTGTTCATGATCTGCGCTACGTCCTCGTCGGCGATCACCGACATCGCAAACCACACGAAAGTAAAGAACATCGGAAAGGCAATAGTGCGAATTAGCGAGTTATCAAGCTTCTGTGCGCCCGTCACCGCGATGATCGCAAACACCGCCGCAAAGGGGATCACAAATAGCGCGAAGGTCATCGCCGATTTTATCGCCTTAAAAAAGCTATACGTAAGCAGAGGCGAGCCCAAAGCGAGCAAAAAGACCGTCAGCGCGTAGTTGGCTTTGGCAAAATCATATAGGTTAAACAGCGCAAATACCGATGCTGCGGCAAGTAGCGGTACGCTGAGCTTAAAGAGTGCCCCGTATTTGGCGTAAGCGCGCGATACGACGGCATCAAGCCTGCTAAATTTGACATTTAAGCTTTGCGCCTTGATGAAAAACAAAATGACGAATTTAACGATTACGTTTGGGCTCATACGCACCTTTCCGTTTAAATTTATAAAATTTTATCCACGCTAGATTTGCGAAATTTTATCCGCGGAACCTGTCCGTAGAATTAGGCTTTGCCGACAGCTTATGCGGTCTGCGTTAAAATTTCATCACGCTCTCGCTGCGTTGCTATCTTGCCGCCTTGTAGGCTTTGTCTTTTGGCTACGTGAGGCGGACCTGCGCGCTTTGGCTTGCGTAGCGTCTCGCTAGCAAGCCTTTTCGGGTTGCGACGTGCTACGGCGGCGCCCATTCGGCTCGGCGCGCGATACTTTGCTTGCGGTATCTGCACCCGCGCATGAGAGCTTGGCGCCGCTAAAATTTTACCGGTTCTTAGCCCCATGCGATACGTCCTGCGCGCCGCGATAGAATTTTGCGCGACGCAAGGACCTATCGGGCTTGGCTTTGCGCCGCAAAGCACTCGCCTTGTATTGGCCTGGGATGCGCCGCGAATGATTAAATTTTAACCGCACCGTTACCGAGCCGTTTTAAAGCTCAAACGAATTTTTGAGCCGCTACGATACGTGAAATTCCAAAAATTGCGCCTTAGCGATCAAGCTCATTTGCGCTTGCTTGCGAGCTATGCAAAAAGCGGCGCACTTGTGCCCTTCGCCGCGCCCATGCAAAAGCAACGCGTCCCTTGCCGCTCGAAGTCCATTTTCGCTCGCTCGCACCTCTGCCAAGCCGAAGCCAAGAAGCGCGCCGCCTCACATCCAATCTAAAATTTGCGTGATCTCGGTAGCGTGAAAAATTTTAAGCCCCTGCGCGTTTTGCGGCTTCATCGGGACGATCGCGTTTTTAAATTTCTGCATCGCGGCTTCTTTCAGGCGCGCATCGAGGTTGAAGATCTCTCTGATCTCGCCGTTTAGGCTCACCTCGCCGATGAAGACGCTTTCTTTGCTGATCGGGCGGTTTTTGAAGCTGCTTACGATCGCCGCGACGACGGCTAGATCGCACGCCGTTTCGGTGATCTTTACGCCGCCGCTTACGTTTACGAAGACGTCGTATCCGCCAAGCCCGATCTCAAGCTTGCGATCAAGTAGCGCCAGAAGCATATCGAGGCGGTTTTTATCAAAGCCCGTGGCGCTGCGCTTGGGGTAGCCGCTCTCGCACACGAGCGCTTGGATCTCCACGACGAGCGCGCGCGTGCCCTCCATCGTGATCGTGATCGCCGAGCCGCTTACCGCCTTGCCGCGCGTGAAAAATTTACTCGCGACGTCCTTTGCGCTTACGAGCCCGTGCGGCCCCATCTCGAAAATCCCCACCTCGCTCGTAGCTCCGAAGCGGTTTTTAAAACCGCGCAAAATTCTAAGCTGCTTGCTCGCATCGCCCTCGAAATACAGCACCACGTCCACCATATGCTCTAGTATGCGCGGGCCCGCGATCGAGCCCTCTTTGGTGATGTGGCCGATGATGAAGATCGAAATCCCGCGCGCTTTGGCAAGTCGCATCAGCTCAAATGTGATCTCGCGCACCTGCGTGATTGAGCCAGGCGCAGAGGAGGCTTTGTCGCTAAAAAGCGTCTGGATACTGTCGATGACGATAAATTTATAATCCCTGCGCTCGACCTCTTCAAGCACGGCGCCCAGATTTATCTCGGTGAGTAGAAACAGCTGCTCGCTTATCGCGCCAAGCCGCTGCGCGCGCATTTTGATCTGGCTTGCGCTCTCTTCGCCGCTTACGTAGAGCACGGCGCGGTCGTCGCTTGCTAAATTTGCCGCGATCTTAAGCAGCAGCGTGGATTTTCCGATGCCGGGGCTACCGCCGATTAGCACGAGCGAGCCCTCCACGACGCCGCCTCCGAGGACTAAATTTAGCTCGCTATCCTTGGTGTCGATGCGCGAAATTTGCTCGATTTCTATCTCGCTGATCGCTTTGGCGCTTGCGGACGAGGCGCGGACAAGCTCGCCCTCGATCTCTTTTAGCGCTTTGATCTGAGCGGGCTTGAGCTCGACGAAGCTATCAAATGCGCCGCAGTCGGGGCATCTGCCGAGCCATCTGCTTTGCTGATTGCCGCAGTGCTGGCACTCAAAAATCGTAGTTTTAATCTTCGCCATCTTTATCCCTCGCTCATTTTGTCTAAATTTATCCTTGAATTTCGCGAAATTATACTTAAAATTTTTAAAATTTTAGCCGCCCCGCGTGCTGTTTGCGAGATCAAAAATCACGGAACAAAGGATTTGCGACTAAATTTAGGCTAAATTTAAATATGTTTTAAACATTTATAACTATAATACAAACTTCACTTTATTTAAAGAAGGTTTAAGATGAAGGGCAAGCTTAGTAGAAGCCAGTTTTTGACGATATCGCTTACGCTATTTGCGATGTTTTTCGGTGCGGGAAATTTTATTTTTCCGCCGGGTCTGGGCAGGGAATCCGGACAGAATTTTTATATCGCGATAATGTTTTTTTGCGCTACGGCGGTGCTTCTGCCGGTTCTCGGCGTCGCAGGCATTGCGCGCGCTAAGGGGCTTCAGAGCCTAGTGCGCCGCATAGATCCGGTGTTTGCGATCGTTTTTACCGCGCTTTTATATCTTACGATCGGGCCTCTTTTTGCGATACCGCGCGCGGCGAATATGCCCTTTGACATCGCGATTAAGCCTTTTATCGGGCAAGATAGCCTTCAAATTTGGCTATTTGTTTATTCTGCGGCATATTTTGCGCTGAACTATTACATCTGTATGAACCCTTCAAAGCTCGTCAATCTGCTCGGAAAATACCTCACGCCGATACTTTTGGCGCTTATTTTGCTACTTTTCGGCGCGGGATTTTTGTTTCCGATCGGAGGTTTCGTCGCTCCTAGCGGTGAATACGTTGATCACGCCGCAGCAAAGGGCTTCGTAGAGGGCTATCAGACGATGGACGCGCTTGCGTCGCTGGCATTCGGTATCATCGTAATTAACGCCATTAAAGCAACCGGCGTAAGCGACGAGAAGCATCTCGTCACCTCTACGATAAAAGCAGGAATGATGTCGGGCGTCATACTGATGACGATATATTTTATGCTGGGCTATCTGGGCGCGACCTCCGCGGAGCTTTTCAAAGATACGCCGAATATCAACGGAGCGGAGCTTTTGTCGCGAGTAAGCGATCATTATTTCGGAAGAATTGGCGTCGTGATCCTAGGCAGCGCGTTTTTCCTAGCCTGCATCACCACGACGCTGGGTCTTATAAGCTCGGCTAGCGAATACTTTGAGGAGCTTACGAAAGGTAAGATCAAATACAAAACTTGGGCGATCGCTTGGTGCGTGATCGGCTTTGGAGTCGCAAATTTCGGCCTTACGACCATCATCAAAGGCTCTATCCCCGTACTCGTCGCCATCTATCCGATCTCGATCATGCTGATAATCCTCTCGCTGATTAATCCGTGGATCGATTCGAGCAAGTTGATTTACCGCGCCTGCGTCTATGTCTGCGTCGTCGAGGGCGTCATAAATGGACTTGATATTTTGGGGATTTCGGTGCCGCTTGTAACGTCGTTTGTGAAGATGATGCCGTTTTACGACTCGATGCTCGGCTGGATCGTGCCTAGCACCTTGACCTTCGCCGTGACCTACGTGCTGCATCTGATCTTTGAAAAAAGAGACGATAGCTTTTAAATTTAAGAGCTATTTTAAAATTTAGCCGGGCTCTACGGGGCTCGGCGTACTTCTAAATTTTAATTCGTCGCCGAATTTAATTTCCCATATTTTTCCATAGAATTTCGACATATAAAATAAACCGCCTTCAAAATTTAATCTAAATTTACGCTAAAATTATCAAAATAAAATTTCAAAAGTAAGGATGGCAAGATGGGTAAGCGGGACGAAGCGCTAGGTTTGGCGCGAGATTTCGAACGCGACGGCTTTAGAGTGCCTGATTTATATGAGCGGTTTTGGCGGCTACAAGGCGACGAGACGGCGTATTTTACGCTAGCGGACAGCCTGCTGCGCGGGCGCAAGAGGGCGGCACGCTGCTAAAGGACGCTATGGGCTATGTAGGCAAGGAGGATTTTAAAGCTTTGATCGCTGCGGCGGTTGAAATTTTATGCGAGGAGGCGGCAAAGGGGCGCGAAACGAAGCAGAGCAAAAGCGCGGCACAGACGGGAGAGGATGTGCGCTCGGCGCGGGCGGACGAAAGCGCAAGCAAAAATGCGCGGCAACGCGGCAGAGATGAAAAGAGCGCGCGCTGGAAAAACGCCGAAGAGGTCATCGCCGCGGCGAGCCTCGAGTTTGCGCCGTTTTTGCATCCGTATCTGGGCGAGCTTTTTAAACTGCAGCCGAACGAGAGCGCGTATTATGCGGAGTATCCATGGCGCGAGCTTAGCTACGAGAGCTCGCAAATCTGGCGCGAGAAGCTTGCGGATCCGCAGACGAGCAGGGATGAGCGGCAAAAAATTTTTTAGTTGCTTGCTGCAAACCCGCGATCCGCGAAACGTAAAATTTGCCTGCGAGTTCGCGCTTGCGGAGGATTTTTTCGATCGCCCGTGCGACCTGCTTGAATATATTGGCTATTGGCTGGAGGCTGTCGGATTTACCTTTGAACGGGTTAAATTTGACGCAGACGGCGCGGCTCAAATGGCAGCAAATGAAATTTTAAAAATGGATGCAAACGAATGCGGCGGCGCCAAGCAAACCCAAACGAGCGAGCGCGACGTATCGCGAGCTAACGTAAATTTAAATGAAGCATGCGATGCGGCAAGCGTCGTTAAATTTAACGCAGACGAAGCCAACTCCGATAAATCACAAAAAGCGCCGAACGATGAAATTTGCTTTGGCGGCGAGAAATTCAGGCTCAAAAGATACTGCAGCCAGCGCGTGTATCACATAATTTTTCCGCGCGGCTATTTCGGCGCGCCCTATGCGCTGCATCTGGCGAAGCGTCATCCGACCTGGCGATTTGAGGGCGGCGAGGCTGGATATAAGCTAGGCGGAGTTTTGGACGAGGCGGACGGCGATGCGCAAAATCCGCTATTTCATCTCATCACGCTTGATCCGCTGCCCCGCGACTTGCCCGTGCGCTCGCTGCCGCGTCTAATCCTCGCCGCGCATGTTAGAGAGATAAACGAGGGCGAGGTAGTCTTTTACGAGCACGACGCGCAGGGTATGCCGCGGCGTATCGGCGAAAGGACGCAGGTCGAATACGCATTTGACGAACCGATAAAGGAGTGCGAAGTAGTACTTGCGCCCACGCCGGCGCGCTGGGCGGCTCAGGACTGGGGGATGTCAAACAGCAGGCAAAACCTCGCGCGCATCGGCGGCGAGCCATCATGGATACAGGGTGCCTTGGTGCCGACGTGTCCGATATGCGGCGAGAAAATGGAGTTTTTGATGCAGCTTGATAGCGAGCTTCCGAGCTGCGAGCAAGGTGGCGAGGTATATTTCGGCAGCGGCGGGATTTTATATGTATTTTGGTGCGAGCGGACGCGGGTGAGCGCGTTTTTTATGCAGTGCACGTGAGTAAAATTTAAGAAAAACGCAAATGGACAGACGAATGATCACGGCGAAAATAAAAAGAAAGGGCGGTATTTGGTATTTTGACGATTATTTTAAGTCGCTTCGCAAGAATGAAAACGAAATAGCAAAGCCTATCAGGCGGTTTGTCTTGGATCCGAAAAGGTATCTGTTTAATACGAAAGAAACCCTTCACGACGCCGTTTTGACTGAATTTAAATTCGCTATTTTAAAAAACGAAGATAGACTGACGATGAAATTTTTATCGTCCTACCGAGATAGAAATTTTAAATTTGTTTTCAAAAACGTCTTAGCCATCCGCTTCAAAATGGACGACAAGAGCTTTAAAAATAACGATCTGATAGTTCATCAATTTTCGCTAAAGCCTAGAAGCGTTTGCGAGTATGATTTTATCTTTGCGAGCGGACAGAGGATAACCGTAAAATTTAAACGGCTTGAGATCATTGAGGAATTCTTGTAGGAGCGCCGCGTTGTGGGCGGCGGGATTTTGCGTATTTTGGTGCGAATGGACGCGGGCGGGCGCGTTTTTATGCGGTGCGTGAGCTAAAATTTTGCAAAATCCTAAACGAAAATCGTAAAATTTTAAGCAAAATTTATTCTAAGATAATAAAGCGACAAAATTTGCCGAGCATTTCGGCGCGTAAAATTTAAGCTTGTTCGGCGAGAATATGTAAATTTACGCAGAGCCTAAGCGTAAATTCCCTCCACAAGCGTCTCTACGAACTGATCCGAGTTAAATTCCGCCAAATCCTCCATCCGCTCGCCCACGCCGACGAAAAGTATCGGCAGCCGCAGCTCGCGCGCTATGGCGAAAAGTGCGCCGCCTTTGGGCGTGCCGTCGAGCTTCGTGATGATGATGCCGTCGAGCTTCACGATCTCGTTGAACGCCCTAGCTTGCGCGACGCTGTGATTGCCCTGAGTGGCGTCGAGCACGATGATCTTGCGGTGCGGTGCGCCGCTTTTTGCGCGGTCGCAGATGCGCACGATCTTCTCTAACTCCGCGGCTAAATTTTTCTGATTTTGCAGGCGTCCGGCGGTGTCGATCAGGACGCGATCGATGTTTTTGGCACTAGCTGAGCTAACGGTGTCAAACGCCACAGCAGCGGGATCGTGCCCTTGCGCGGTCGCTACGATCGGTAGATTTAGGATCTGCGCCCATTTTTTTAATTGCTCGACTGCGCCCGCGCGAAAGGTGTCGCATGCGCCTAAAATTACGCTCTGGCCACTATTTTTATATAAATTTGCAAGCTTTGCGGTTGTCGTAGTTTTGCCCGCGCCGTTTACGCCGATGATGAGCTCTACGAAGGGCTTCTCATCCGCGGGTTTAGCGATTTCATAATCGAAATAGTTCTTCAAAACGCCCTTGAGATCATCTTTTGCGACTAGCTTTTTTGCGGGAAGTTTTTCTAAAATCTCTTCCACGAGCTCGTAGCCTACGTCGGCTTCAAGCAGCATCTCTTCTAGGATTTCTTTTGAAATTTTATCTTCGCTTTTCGCGCCTCGCATCGCGTCTATGGTCTTGCTAAGCCCTTTTTTAAAAAATTCGAACATCAGAAAATTTTCTCCAATTCGGTCATTAAAATTTCTTCCGGCATCAGCCCGAAATATTGCGCGCTAAACTCGCCCTTTTCGTCGTATATCGCCATATACGGTACTTCGTTTATGCCGCCTAGCGCCTTTGTAAAAAAGTCCGTCCCTTCGCCGTAAGCGATCGCGTAGTTTACCTCGTGCGCGCTTGCATAGGTTTTTGCATCGTCTAAATTTGCATCACCGATCATCACGCCGATGATATCAAGCTTGCCAGAGTAGGCTTGTTTGGCGGCATTTAGTGCGCTTACCTGCACGGCGCAGGCATCGCACCACGGCGTAAAAAACGCAAATAGCGTCACGGTGGAGTTGTTGTCGATGTTAAAACCCTGTTTTGTCTTTTGCATATTTAAAATTTTTCCGTTACTTAGCTGAAGTGTAAAAGGAGCGGTATAATCGACCTGGATTACGGCTTCGGTTTCGGACTGCGGCTGCGTGGCGTTGGCCTCGGTCGGGGTATCGCTTGATTTTTTATCCTCATCATCGCCGCAGCCCGCAAGAAACAAAAAAGCCGTAAAAAGCGCTAGAAAAAAACGAAATTTCATAATAAACCTTGAGAATTTTATCGCAAAATTATACAAAAAATAGCTAAAATAAGCGTTAATATTTTATTCGAAAAGATCAAACGATGCAAAAGAATGAATTTAGAAAAATCTGCAAATCGCGCCTGAAATCTCACGCCGCGCGCGCTGCTAGATGCGAGCATTATCTGCTTTTAAGGCGCATAGAGGGTCTGGTGAAATTTTTAAAAGCGCGTAAAATTTTAATATTTTTGCCGATGAGCTACGAGCCGAACGTTTTGATTTTAAGAAAAAAGCTATCAAAAAGCTGCGAATTTTACGTTCCGTTTATGGTGGATATTAGTTTAAAAATGGTAAGATTACGTTTACCTTTTAAAATTTCACGCTTTGGGCTGCGCCAGACGCTTCCGCAAAACGGGTATTTTAAGAAGGTCGATCTAGCCGTGGTTCCAGCTATCGGAGTGGATGGCGCAATGGCTAGAATAGGACATGGGAAAGGATTTTACGATATGTTTTTTTCAGGTCTGAAGCTTAAGCCCGCAATCGCGTTCGTGAGTATAAAAGACTGCTTTTGCAGTGAAATTTTATCGTTTGATCACGACGTAAAGGGCGATTTTTACATAACTCCGAGCCAAAATTACCTAAAAAGAGGAAAGTATGATAGAGATTTTAATCGCCTTGTGCGCTCTTGCGGTGGGCGCTGGCATAGGATACTTAGTAGCTAGAAAGATCAATAACGCCAATTACGATTTCTTCGTCGAACAAGCCAAAGCCAAAGCCAAAGCTATAGAATTTGAAGCCGAGGGCATCTTGCGAAATTCTAAAATTTCGGTGCAGGAAGCGGAGTTTGAAGCTAAGAAAAAATACGAAGATAAGGCAAGCAAACTGCAGAAGGAATTTAACGTTAAATTTGACGAGCTCGGCAAAAAGGAGCACGCGCTTCTAACCGAGCAAGAAATTTTAAAAGACAGCAAAAAAGAGCTCGAAAGCGCCAAAAAAGAGGCGAAATTCCTCTACGAAGAGGGTTCGAATTTAAAGAAAAGCTATGAAGAGAAGCTAGCCGAAGCGCTTAAAGTTTTGGAGCGCGTGGCGGGCTTTACGCAGGACGAGGCGCGCGCGCAGGTGCTTAAGAAGGTCGAGGAGCAAAGCCGCACCGACATCGCTCACATCGTGCGAAAATATGAAGAAGAAGCCAAAAAAGAGGCGCGAAAAAAGGCAAATTATATTTTGGCGCAGGCTACGTCGCGCTTTGCGGGCGAATTTGCGGCGGAGCGACTTATCAATGTCGTAAATATCAAAAATGACGAGCTTAAAGGCCGCATCATCGGCAAGGAGGGGCGCAACATAAAGGCGCTTGAGATGACTCTTGGCGTGGACGTCATCATCGACGATACCCCGAATGCGATCATCGTAAGCTCTCACAACCTCTACCGTCGCGCCATCGCCGTTCGCGTCATCGAAACGCTTATCGAGGATGGCAGAATTCAGCCTGCGCGCATCGAGGACATCTACAAAAAAGTAAGCGACGAATTTGAAGCTAGTATCGCCGAAGAGGGCGAAAATATCGTAATGGATCTAGGTCTTAGCAAAATTCACCCCGAAATTTTAAAACTCATCGGCAAGCTTAAATTTCGCGCCAGCTACGGGCAGAACGCCCTTGCGCACAGCCTTGAGGTCGCACATCTTGCGGGCATCATCGCCGCAGAAACGGGCGGAGATCAAAAGCTGGCCAAGCGAGCGGGCCTACTTCACGATATCGGCAAGGCGCTAACTCACGAATACGAGGGTTCGCACGTAGATCTTGGCGCCGAGGTTTGCCGCCGCTACAAAGAGCATCCGGTGGTGATAAACGCTATCTACGCCCACCACGGTCACGAGGAGGCTACCAGCGTGGAGAGCGCTGCAGTCTGTGCCGCAGACGCGCTAAGTGCTGCGCGCCCGGGCGCTAGACGAGAGGTGCTAGAGAGCTATCTAAAGCGCGTTAGCGACATCGAAGCGATCGCGATGAGTAAAACCGGCGTCAAGCAAGCCTACGCGATCAACGCAGGTCGCGAGATTCGCGTCATCGCAAACGCCAAGCTTATGAACGACGACGAGGCGGTTTTGGTCGCTAAAGAGATCGCCTCTGATATCCAAGACAAGGTTCAATTCCCAGGCGAGATCAAGGTTAACGTCATACGCGAGCTTCGCGCGGTCGAGATAGCCAAATAAGGAGTATGAAATGAAAAAATTTATAATCGCTTTATTTTTGCTTTTTAGCGCGGCATTTGCCGAGGATGAGCTCATCATTGATAGCGCGAGTGCCTATTCGTCGGTGATGCGCACAAACTCGCAGTACAAATATCTAGCGCAACAAGCCCGCGCGATCGTGATCTTTCCGAGCGTCAAAAAGCTGGGCTTCATCATAGGCGGAATGTATGGCGAGGGGATCATTATCTACAATAACGACGGCGCGCATAGTGTAAGCGGTGCTGAGATCAGCAGCGCTAGCGTAGGACTTCAGATCGGCTATGAGGATAATTATCTAGTCATTTTCGTAATGCATGATGATGTAATCCAAAAAATGCGAAATTCCCAAATCACGCTTTCGGGCGACGCTACGGCAGTTGCAGGTAACTACAGCGCCGATTCTGGCTCTTTAGATGTGCTAAATCAAGATATGTACGTCTTTACGAATAAAGGCGGGCTGTTTGCGGGCGTGAGCCTGGGCGGTTCGGTGCTGGAGACCAAAAACGATCGCGCTTTTGATCCAAATACCGAGGGCTATGCGCTTTTGATGCGAGTAATCGGCGCAGATGAGTAAAATTTAGCTAGAAATGCTAAGGCGCATAGCTTAGCGAAAAATTTTGCTTTATGGGCGTTTTATTAGCGGCTTGGAATTTTGCTCGCGTGATTTCTGCATAATAATAGACTTAGGTGCGTAATTTTATTGCAATTCGCGGGGTGGGAGGCATTTGAAGATATCGCGTAGATCCTGCGTAATTCGCAAGTTGCTTTGAATTCTAAAGAAGTCGAAATTTTGTCATTAAATTTATAGTCGCAAAATTTTACCGCTAAATTTTGCGGTGATTTTACTTGATGCTAGAAATTTTATTTTAGAATTTCGCTTAATATTTTGCGGCGAAATTTTATATTTTGCGACAGCTGCTCGGAATTTTAATTTAATGTCGCAACAAAATCAAGTGGCGTCGTGGGACGTTGGAGTGAAGTTTTCGCACTGAATTTTAAAGCTGTTTTAGTCAAATTTTTTAGAATTTTATACGATCTAATGAAAGGATTCGATGGAATCGATGTTTGCAAACCTCCATACGTGGGGGTATCTGATACTGTTTTTGTATTCGCTGGGCGGAGGATTTTTGGCGCTTGCGGCAGCGGGCGTGCTAAGCTCGGCCGGCGAGCTCAATATCGTCTTATGCATCGTAATCGCCTGCATATCGAACTTTATAGGCGATTCTGGGCTGTTTTTAGTAAGCCGCTACAATAAAAAAGAGATCATGCCGTATCTGCGCAAACAGCGCCGAAACCTCGCTCTGGCGCAGATTTTGTTTCGTAAATATGGCGACCGTATCATTTTGATTAAAAAATTTATCTACGGCCTCAAAACCCTCGTACCGATCGCGATTGGTATCACAAAATATTCGTTTTTAAAATTTAGCGTCATCAATGCCGTAAGCTCGCTCATTTGGGCGCTTGTGGTAGGGCTACTGAGCTACTACGCGGGTGATTTCGTGCGCGAGCTCTATATGCATATCAAGGACGCGCCGTGGATCGCTCCGCTGGCTCTAGGCGCGATAGTAGCGGCGATCGTGCTCTATTTTCGCTTCGCCACGCGTAAAAGAGGCTAGCGGTGGCAAAAAAGCTGATCCCGCTCGCAATTTTCGCAGCACTTCTTTTGGTGCTAAATTTCATCTCCAATTCGCGCGGCTCTACGGCTAAAGATGAGCGGGTTTTTACCTCCAAAACACTGGATGCCGCTTCTCGTAAAAGCGGCGCGCAAGATCTTAAACGCGGCTCCGATCGAGAAATTTCAAACTCCGAAAATCCCGCAAGTAGCGTCGGTGCAAAAGATGAGAGCGGCGCAAGAAACGCAGACGGCGAAGCAGAGCGCGAGGCAGACCTAGGAGATTTAAAATCTCATCCGCGAGAAAACGAGCCCGCCGCGACAGATTCTAAAGACGAGGCGGATGTCCATAGGCGGCACAGCGCAGATTATGAAGCTTCGAACTCGCGAAATCCGGACGTAAATTCTAAAAATCAGCCCTCGGACGAGCCCTGCATAAGCAGGGAGTGCGTGAGCGCTCATATCCGCCGTACGGGCACTTTGCCGCAAAATTTTATCACGAAAAAGCAGGCGGGCGAGCTTGGCTGGCAGGGCGGCGATCTGTGGCGATACGCGCGCGGCAAGAGCATCGGCGGCGACCGCTTCGGCAATTTCGAGCGCAGATTGCCTGATAAAAAGGGACGGACTTGGCGCGAGTGCGATATCGAGTATCGCGGCGGCGCGCGCGGCGCGAAGCGGCTGATATTTTCAAATGACGGCCTGATCTTCTACACCGCCGATCATTACGAAAGCTTCGAGCGCGTGCAATGAGTTTAAATTTTAAAACGTGCCGCGGCGCAAAGATCATCATCGACGGCGCAAAGATCAGACGCAAAGATCAAATTTTCGCGCTGTTTGCCGCAGCGCTAAATTTCGAGCCCGAATACGTCGCAAATTTAGACGCGCTCTATGACGCGCTGGGCGAGCGGGGCGGACAGGTCTTCGTGATTATCAAAAGGGGCGGAATTTTAAAGCTAAGGCTGGGTAAATTTTATGATATTTTGCTGGATGTATTGCGCAGCGGCAAGGCGAAAATTTTAATCTTATGAGCTTGCGCGGCAGCTTATTATGGCTTCAAAGCCAAATTTTACCGAGCCTAAAACGAGTTTATTTCGCCGCAGTTTCGATCGCGCCGTTAAATTTTGCCGAATTTCAGAGCTTATCAAAAGAGGCAATTTTGGAAATTTCACTCACAAATCTCACGCGGTCAAATTTAAACTCAAGCCCATACTGCCAATCTTTGCGGCGCGGGTTTTTAAAGTCGGTAAATTTAACCGCGTTTTCTTCAAATTTAATCTTAAGCGCGAGATACCAGCAGCTCCAGATCCCGCACGGACAGCCCAGTAGGACGACATCCTGCTCATCTTGCGCCAAATCAGCCTCAAGCGCCGCGCGTAAAAATAGCTCCTCAAAATCGATCAAGCTTAAGTAGGCGTAGCCTCCTGCGACGCTAGCTTGCCCGTCCTTTGCCGCAAAGCTTCGCTCGCGCTGCCTAATCAGCTCAAGCAGGGGCTTATCGTTTATCGTAACGACGACTTTGGTAAGGCCTTCGCCTTTCATATCGTAATCGTTTAGGTAAAATTTAATGCTATCCATGCGGCAATCTCGCTAAATGATCTATTTTACGCCGTATTTGCACCGGTCTGCTAAAATTTCAGCGCAGTTTAGCGAATTTGAAGTGAAATTCGGTTGAAGATCAAGAAATTCGCTGGTAAAGCGCAGATCAAGTGGATATTTCGTAAAATTTAGGGATTTAGGGACTTGTTTTTTAACGCATGCAAGCTCAAATTTGCAAAAAAGCTAAATTTGCGTAGATGAAAGAAGCGAAAATAAAAGGTTAAATATCATCGCAGATCAAAGAGATCGAAACGAGAGTTAAATTTCGCTATGGATAAAGAAGCAGAAACGAGGGGTTAAATTTAATTCGCTTTTTAGGGCGCTTAAATTTAACCCTGCCGCGGCTACATCATTTCGCCGCTTTTGTGCTCGTGCTCGGTGTAGGTTACCGGAATATCCTTCTTGCCTTTTCCCGGTGTATACACTCCCTCTCCGCGTTTGAAAAGAAGCTCGATACCTTCGTCGTTCGTAAGCATTATGCCGCTTGCGGAAGCCGCGCGTTTGAGATTATGCTTTTTACCCTTTTCATCGGTTAACACGCCCGTTGCGAACATATCGTTCGAGCTAAGGCTGATGCGCTTATCTCCGGTATCTCCGAGTAGAAATACGATCGTGTGCGCTACAGACTCTTGCTTTTGCTGCGGAGCCGTATCGGCCTTAGGTTGGTTGCATCCGCTTAAAATCGCGATTGCCGCTAATGACGAGAATACAATTCGTCTCATTTTTTCTCCTTTAAAAAAAGTTCGCGAATTATATAGCCAAAAAGTAAATCCTAGATTTCGTGACTTTTTATTTAATCAAAGATTAACCCAAATTTAGTAAAATTCCAGCTGAAAACATCCCAAATAAGGAGAACCTTATGGCAGTAAAAATCGCAATTAACGGCTTTGGAAGGATCGGTAGGTGCGCGGCTAGAATTGCGCTAAGCAGGGACGATATAGAGCTTGTGGCGATCAACGATACCGCTAAGCGCGAGCTTACGAGATACCTGCTTCAATACGACACCGTTCACGGCGAGTTTCGTAAAAAAGTAGAAATTATAAGCGACGAATGCATAGCCGTAGACGGAAAAAAGATCCGCGTCTATTCCACCAGAGAGCCTGCGGAGCTTGATTTTGCGGGCGATGGTGCAGAAGCTGTGCTTGAATGTACTGGTGCGTTTTTAACGAGCGAAAAATGCAAGCCGTTCATAGATAACGGTATCGGCGTAGTCGTAATGAGCGCGCCTGCCAAGGACGATACGCCTACTTTCGTAATCGGCGTTAATGAGGGCGCTTATGCAGGACAGCGCGTCATCTCAAACGCTAGCTGCACCACTAACGGCCTAGCTCCGATTGCAAAAATTTTAGACGATGAGCTTGGTATCGAAAAGGGTCTTATGACGACGATTCACGCCTATACACATGGACAGAGTCTAGTCGATGTAAAAGCCAAGGATTTTCGCCGTTCACGCGCCGCGGCTCTTAATATCGCTCCGACCACGACGGGCGCGGCAAAAGCGATTAGCAAGGTACTTCCGCAGCTAAGCGGTAAGATGCACGGGCAATCTGTGCGCGTGCCGGTGGCTAACGTATCGATGGTTGATCTAACGGTGCTAACGCGCAAGCAGACGAGTGCTGAGGAGCTAAATGAAATTTTCCGCCGTTATGCCACTAAAGAGATGAAAGGAATTTTGCTCGTAGACGACGATAGTCGCGTCAGCAGCGATTTTTGTACCTCAGAATACTCCAGCATCGTAGCTAGCGACTGCACGCAGGTAATTGACGGCAATCTGATAAAAGTGATGAGCTGGTATGACAACGAGTGGGGATATAGCGAGCGCCTCATCGATTTAGCCCTATATGCGGCAAAAAGAAGGAAATAAGATGGGCGAAATTCTTTCGATTAAAGATTTGAAATTTAAAGACGGCGCGCGCGTTTTTATCAGATGCGATTTTAACGTGCCGATGGATGAGTTTTGCAATATTACGGACGATCGCCGCATCCGTTCGTCTATCCCTACTATTAAATATTGCTTAGATGAGGGCTGCGCGGTAATTTTAGCCAGCCACTTAGGACGCCCGAAAAACGGATACGAAGAAAGACTTAGCCTAAAGCCTGTGGTAAAGAGGCTATCTAGGCTTTTGGAGCGTGAGATAAAATTTGTCTCCGATGTCGCGGGCGAGGAAGCTGGAGTTGCGGTAAATTCGCTTAAAAAGGGCGAAGTGCTTCTGCTGGATAATCTGCGCTTTGAAAAGGGCGAGAGCAAAAACGACGAAGCACTAGCTAAGAGGCTTGCGAGCTACGCGGAATTTTATATCAACGACGCTTTTGGTGTATGCCACCGCGCGCATGCTTCGGTAGAAGCGATTACGAAATTCTACGATGAGGCACACAAAGCGGCGGGATTTTTGCTGCTAAAAGAGATAAAATTTGCTAAAGACCTTATTAAAGATCCTGCGCGTCCTTTTGTAGCCGTAACGGGCGGCAGCAAAGTAAGCGGCAAGCTTCAGGCGCTTAAAAATTTACTTCCTAAAGTCGATAAGCTCATCATCGGAGGCGGCATGGCGTTTACCTTTTTAAAAGCCGTCGGATATGATATCGGTAATTCGCTTTTAGAGGAGGATCTTATATCTGACGCACTAAATATCTTGCGCCGCGGCAAAGAGCTTGGGGTTAAAATTTATATCCCCGTCGATGCCGTCGCAGCTCCGCAATGCTCGCAAGATGCCGTTACAAAAAAGGTTACCGTCCAAGAAATTCCAAGCGATTGGATGGGGCTAGATATCGGACCTGCGACCGTAGCGCTTTTTAAAGAAGCCCTAGACGATGCGCAAACGATCTGGTGGAACGGACCGATGGGAGTTTTTGAGATCGATAAATTCGCTCGTGGCAGCCTACATATATCGCACGCGATCGCAGATAGCGACGCCACGACCGTAGTGGGCGGTGGCGATACTGCAGATGTCGTCGAACGCGCGGGCAACGCCGATGATATGACTTTTATTTCTACCGGAGGCGGCGCGAGCTTAGAACTCATCGAAGGCAAGGAGTTGCCGGGCGTGCGAGTGCTTACCACTAAAATGGAGCTGTGATGATACTGGCAGCGAATCTTAAATGTAACCATACCCGCGCTAGCTTTGAGCGGTACGCTAAAGCTTTAGATGAAGGCTTATCGGGCGGAATTTCGCGCGAGGATGAAATTCTAGTTTTTCCTCCTGCTAGCGCATTTTGCACGGGGGTAAAAAATTTCACTCAAGGCGCTCAGAATTTCTATCCCGCCGCGCACGGCAGCTTTACGGGCGAGATCGGCGGCGATATGCTGGCGGAATTTGATATCAAAACCGTTCTTATCGGACACAGCGAGCGGCGCGCTATTTTGGGCGAGAGCGCGGAGCTGATAAGAGAGAAATTCAGTTTTGCCGCAGCACGCGGCTGGCGCATCGTCTTTTGCGTCGGCGAGGATGAGGTGGCATTTGCGCAAAACCGCAGCGAGGAGTTTGTAGCGACACAGCTTGATGGTATCGATCTGAAATATCCGAGCTTAGTACTAGCCTACGAGCCCGTCTGGGCGATCGGCACGGGCAGAAGCGCGCAGTGCGAGCAGATCGAAAGAATGCTAAATTTCTTGCGTGCTAAAAGCCCCGCGCCGCTACTTTACGGCGGCAGCGTAAATGCCGAAAATATCGCAAAAATTTGCGCGATAAGAGGTTGCGACGGGGTGTTAGTGGGCACAGCAAGCTGGGACGCCTCGAAGTTTTTGGAGCTTATACGCGTCGTCTCGTGAGCATCTTTTAATGAGTTTGAAATTTTAAGTTCGCGACAGGCTACGCGCCTAGTCTTGACTTAAAATTTCTACACAACATTAAAATCCATCTCGCGATACTGCCGCTATCAAATTTGGCGTTTCGTCGAATTTTATAAGTTTCAAATTGCGAAGGATTTTTCGCTTAGTCAAGGCGAAATTTAAAAAATAAGCGGAGCGAACATATGGTTCGTGAGCATTATTTTTTAAATTTTAACGCAGAATAAGTAGTTCTGCTTGCAGCTGCGAGCTTGCGAAGCAGAAAAAGCCAAGCAAAAATAGAAAGGAGAAATAATGATTTTAAAAGGAAAAAAAGGCCTCATCGTCGGCATCGCTAACGCCAAATCCATCGCTTACGGCATCGCCGAAGCTTGTCACGCGCAGGGTGCGCAGATGGCGTTTACCTACCTAAACGACGCGCTAAAAAAACGCGTAGAGCCGATCGCGGAGGAGTTTGGCAGCAAATTCGTCTACGAGCTTGACGTAAACAACCAAGCCCATTTAGACGGCCTTGCGGATCGTATTAAAGCGGATCTTGGCGAGATAGATTTCGTCGTGCACGCGGTAGCCTATGCACCAAAAGAAGCGCTAGAGGGCGAGTTTGTAAACACCACAAAAGAAGCCTTTGATATCGCGATGGGCACGAGCGTGTATTCGCTGCTAAGCCTCACGCGCGCGGTGCTGCCGGTGCTAAAAGAGGGCGGCTCGGTTCTTACTCTCACATATCTTGGCGGACCGAAATTCGTGCCTCACTACAACGTCATGGGCGTCGCAAAAGCGGCTCTTGAAAGCTCCGTGCGCTACCTAGCTCACGATCTTGGCGCGCGCGGTATCCGCGTAAATGCTATCAGTGCTGGTCCTATCAAAACGCTTGCCGCAAGCGGAATAGGCGACTTTAGGATGATTTTACGCTACAACGAGATCAACGTGCCGCTTAAACGCAACGTCACGACTCAAGACGTAGGCAAAAGCGCGATGTATCTACTCAGCGACCTTGCTAGCGGCGTGACCGGCGAGGTACACTACGTCGACTGCGGCTACAACATCATGGGCATGGGCGACGTGGCGACCGACGCCGAAGGTAAGACGATCCTTGCGTGGGATGCGGCCAAGGCCGAATAAGCGGCGTGCAAAAAGGGCAAAATTTGACGCGCACGGTCTATTACGAGGCTAGGTACAAAGCCATAGCAGAGGGCGGCATAGAGGGCATCGCCGCCGTTTTGCGAGGTGATGATGAGGCCGAGAAAGCCTCGCTCTTGTTGTGTCTAGATTATTACCTTGATCCCTACTACGGCTGCACGCTGGCGCATGAGAGCGAAATTTTCGCCCTTTTGCAGGAGCTGCTTCTGAGCGAACGCTCGCAAGCCATCAGAGACGATATTTTGCAGCTTCTGGGCGATTACTGCGGCGATTTTAGCGTGCTGCGAAGCAGGATTTGCGAGGCACCCGGCGAGCTTTTACCCGATATCAAGCGCTTGATCGAAAGATAAATTTAACGACCGGCGCGCTTTTGCTCACGGTAATTGCGTCGCGGCGAGAGGTAGTGAAATTTGCCGCGCCTCCGCGCACCCCTTTTTGTTGCGAAAATGCGGCAGCGTAAAATTTTAAGATTGGAAGCGGCGATGAAAACCTCGGATGAGCGAGGAGCTCTATTAGGCGCGTACATAAAAACGGCATGAAGATAGAGGATTGTTTCGGAGCCGTTTTTGAAAAAAGCGGTAAAAACCGCTATAAAGGAGCTTAATGAAAAAGGATTATATCTGCGTATTCGACTGCGAGACGATCCCCGACGTAGCGGCGCTGGTGCGGGTGCTGGATGAGGATGCGATCGCGAGCTGCTTCGAGCCTTTCGATAAAAAAAGCTTTGCAAAGCTTCTTAACGCGCAGCTCTCGCAAAAGATCGGCGGTGAGAAACAAAACGCGTCTTTAAATTTTGCTGTAAATTCGGCGGAGCAGAATTTTAAAATAGAAAATTTCGAGCAAAATTCCGCGCTTCAAAATTTTACGCAACAAGATGCTGCACTTCAAAGCTTCGCCAGTGAAAATTCCGCTGAAAATCCTGCGCAGGGAAATTTTACGAGCGAAAATTCTATGTCGCAAAATACGGCGCTCAAAAATTCCGCATCGCTAAATTTAACCTACGACGATACGGCGCCTCAAAGCTCCGCAGCACAGGGCGCCGAGGTAGAAAATTCCGCGCTCCGAAGCCCCGCGCCTCAGAATTTCGCGGCTGAAAGCTCTATGCTACAAAGCTCCGCATCCGAAAGCTCAAATAGCGAAAATCTGGCTTCAAATTCCGTGCAAGATCTCGCGTTAAACGCGCTAAATTTTAAAATTTACGGCGAGCAGCCGATCTTTAACGCAGATAAAAGCAAAATTTTAAACCACAAATTGCTCTCGCTTAGGGCGATGGAGATTTTCAAAGAAAAAACCGGCAGCGAATTCCTGCCCGTCTGCTTCCACCGCGTCGTTAGCATTAGCGCCGTGATGGCGGACGGATTCGGCAGGTTTTTGCGCGTCTCGACGCTTGATGGCGAGAGCGAGTGCGATAAAATCGCAAAATTTTTGAATTTCATCAACCGCCGTAATCCGCGGCTCGTGAGCTTCAACGGGCGCGGGTTCGATCTGCCGATGATTATGGCGCGCGCGATGTGTTACGATCTAAGCGCCGCGGCGTATTTTGAGACGAACGATCGCGATAATAACAAGAGCAAATGGGAGAACTACCGCAGCCGCTACGACGGGCGGTTTCATCTGGATCTGCTCGATCACATCAGCGATTTTGGCGCCGTTCGCGGGCTCAAGCTCGATCATATCTGCGCCAGCGTGGGCCTTCCCGGCAAATACGACGTGCACGGAGATCAGGTCCTGCAGCTGTATTACGGCGGCGAGCAGGTCAAGATCGACGAGTACTGCAGATCCGACGTGCTTAACACCTACTGGCTGTTTTTAAAATACGAGCTTTTGCGCGGTAAGATCACCAAGGACGACTATCTGAATTATATCGCGGTGATGGGCGAATTTTTGCAAAAAGAGTGCGCGGGCATGAGCTACACGCCCGTTTTTTGCGACTTTATAGAAAGGGAGCTAGCGGCATATGCGAAGTGAAATTTTTAAAATTTTAAAAGGCGCGGTTTTGGGTGCGCTGTTTTTGCTCTGCGGCGCGGTCGCGGACGAGGCTAAATTTAAACCGATGCTGCTTAAAGAATATGTCCCGGGCATGAATATCACGGGCTGGGTCGTTAGCGAGAAGCTAGACGGCGTGCGTGCGATCTGGGACGGGCGTAATCTGCGCTCCAGACGCGGTAAGATCATAAACGCTCCCGAGGGCTGGAGCGCGGGCTTTCCGCCGTTTTTTGTGGACGGCGAGCTATACACGGCGCGCGGAGAGTTTGAGCAGCTTGTCTCGATAGTATCGGCAAGCGTTCCCGATGAGCGGTGGAGCAGGGTGAAATTTTATGCGTTTGACCTACCGAAGGAGCAGAAAAACTTAAGCGCGAAGATGGAAATTTTAAGAAATTTTATCGCCTCAAGCGGCGCGCAAAATTTACTCATCGTGCAGCAAACTCCGGTAAGCACGCACGCCGACGTGCAGGCGTATTTCGATCGCGTCATCGCAGCAGGCGGCGAGGGGGTCGTGCTGCGCGATCCAAACGCGCTTTATGAGAGCGGGCGCAGCGATAAAATTTTAAAATACAAAAAGATGCACGATAGCGATTGCAAGGTCGTAAAAATCAACCCCGGCTACGGCAAAAACGAAGGCAAGATGGGCTCGCTTAGCTGCGTGGATCTACGTAGCGGGGCGAAATTTAAAGTAGGCACGGGCTTTAGCGACGAAATGCGGGCAAATCCGCCTAAGGTGGGCACGATCATCACCTATCAATACCAAAACCTAACCCGCGAGAAAAAGCCGCGCTTCCCCGTATTTTTGCGCGTGCGACCAGCGATTTAATCTAAGGGGCTATAATCGCGTATTTTGATAAATTTGATCCGAAGGAGAATAGATGAAAATTTTAATCACAGGCGGCGCGGGATACATCGGCAGCCACGTCGCAAAAGCGCTTTTAGAAGCGAACCGCCACGACGTCGTCATACTGGATAATCTTTGCAAAGGCTCTATGCGAGCGATCGAGGCGCTTCGCGACGTGGGCGAGTTTGAGTTCGTACAGGAAAGCCTAGAAAACACCCCCGCAATCGAGGAGCTTTTTAAGCGCGAGAAGTTTGATGCGATCATTCATTTTGCAGCGTTTATCGAGGTTTTTGAAAGCACGCAAAATCCGCTAAAATACTATCTAAACAACACCGCCAACGCGATGAATTTGATCGCGCTTGCGAACAAATACGGCGTGAAAGATTTCATATTTAGCTCCACTGCGGCGACCTACGGCGAGCCGGATATCCCGCAAGTAAGCGAGGAAACTCCGCAAAATCCGATCAATCCGTACGGCAGAAGCAAGCTGATGGTCGAGTGGGTGCTAAAAGACGCGGCGGCGGCAAATCCGAATTTTAAATATGGAATTTTGCGCTACTTCAACGTTGCAGGTGCGGCTAGCGACGGCACGATCGGGCAAAACTATCCGAACGCGACGCATCTAATTAAGGTTGCGACCCAAACGATCGTCGGTAAGCGCGATAAGATGAGCATTTTCGGCGATGATTACGACACCAAAGACGGCACCTGCATACGCGACTACATCCACGTAGAGGATCTCGCAAGCGCGCATCTGGCGGTGCTTGATTATCTGCAAAGTAACGACAGCGCGGTCTTTAACGTAGGATATGGCACGGGCTTTAGCGTAAAAGAGGTCGTTAATGAAGCTAAAAAAGTAAGCGGCGTGGATTTTAAAGTGCAGATCGCTCCGCGCAGAGCGGGCGATCCTGCCTGCCTCATCTCAAATGCGGATAAAATTCGCACCAAAACCTCTTGGCAGCCTGAGCACGAGAGCCTGGATGAGATCATCCTAAGCGCGCTTAATTGGGAAAAGAAGCTCTAGGTTCTAGCGTGAAAGTGCGATTTGAAATTTTAAAATTTTACTCCGCCGCGTTTAATAGCGGCGAGCAAAAGGAAGCCTTGTTTGCTTAAAATTCTAAACGCCCCCGAAGCCGCGCAGCGTAAGCTCGGCGTCGTGCTATCGTATGTGAATATCTTTGTTTCTACGATACTTACTTTGGTTTATACGCCGTTTTTTCTGCGGGCGCTGGGGCAGAGCGAGTTTGGGCTATATTCTTTAGCGAGCAGCGTTATCGGCTATTTGGCGATTTTGGATTTAGGCTTTGGTAACGCCGTGACGGTCTATACCGCCAAATACGTCTCAAGCGGCGAAGTGGAGCGCATGCATAAGCTGCACGGCACGATTTTTAGCGTGTATTTGGTAATGAGCGCGGTGATCGTGCTTGCAGGAGCTGCGCTGCTAGCTAATCTGCACGCGATTTTTGGCGCTAAGCTAAGTACTAGTGAGATGGGCGAAATTTGCATTATGCTAATGCTACTAACTGCAAATTTAGCGATTAGTTTTCCTTTTAGCATCTATTCGTCGATCCTTACGGCGCATGAGAATTTCGTATTTATCAAGCTAATTGGGATCTTTCGTACGATCGCTCTGCCGCTAGCTGCGGTGCCTGCGCTACTTTTGGGATATAAGGCTATCGCGATCGTAATCATCGCTACGGCGGTAAATTTAATCTGCGTCGCGGCAGATTTCATCTACTGCAAGCGTAAAGTCTCGCCCGTGATAAGCGTGCGAAATTTCGACGCCCCCACGCTTAAGCAAATTTTTGGCTACTCGTTTTTTATATTTTTAGGCATCGTAGTCGATCAAGTAAACTGGAATGTCGATAATTTTATCTTAGGCGCTGTAGCAGGCGCTACAGTGGTCTCCACGTATGCCGTAGCAAGCACGATAAATGCCACTTTCGTCACGCTTTCGCTCACCATTAGCGGCGTAATGCTTCCTAAAATCGCCAAAATGGTCTCTGCCAACTCCACCGATTCCGAGCTTAGCGCGGAATTTATCAAAATAGGCAGGCTGCAATTTTACGTGATATTTTTTATCGCGTCGCTTTTGGTGATTTTTGGACGGGAGTTTATCGTGCTATGGGCTGGCGCAAATTATGAAATTTCATACGCAATCGCGCTTATTTTGGTGCTTCCAGTAAGCGTGCCGTTGATTCAAAATTTAGGCCTAGCAGTGCTTCAGGCAAAAAACAAAGTCAAATTTCGCTCAATCGCTGCGTTTTGCGTCACGCTCGTAAACATCGCTATTTCTATCCCGCTAGCTAAGGCTTACGGAGGCGTGGGCGCTGCGTGCGGTACGGCTTTTGCGATCACCTTGCTAAATATCTGCGTGATGAATATCTACTATGCTCGTGTAATCGGACTTGACATCGCTAAATTTTGGCGAAATATCGGCGCGATGGTAGTAAAATTTGCTCCCGCAATCGCAGTAAGTCTAGCGATAAATTACGCACTAGACTTGCACGGAGTGAGCTTTTTGCTAATTTGCGGCGGGCTTTATTCGGCTATGTTTGTGCTAAGCGCATATTTTTGGACGATGAACGACTATGAGCGCGCGATTTTTGGCGGCATTGCAGCTAAGATAAGGAGGCGGGCTTGAGCTTCAATGTAATTAGCGAAGTGGTTACGAAAGACCGCTGTATCGGCTGCGGCGTCTGCGCGAGCAGCTGCCCTTTTAGCGTGCTAAAAATGCGGCTTGGAGGCAATGGATTTTACGCGCCTGAGGAGGGCGAAGGGTGCCGCGACAAATGTGATATTTGTCTAAAAGTCTGCCCGTTTTACGAAAAAGATACACTTGAAAATGAGCTAAATTCTAAATCATACGCAGAGCTGGAAAGCTTTAGCCCTGATTTTGGCAGGTTTTTAGCCACTTACAAATTCTACAAAAAAGATGAAGCGCAGCGCCTAAGCAGTGCAAGCGGCGGTGCGGGAGATTATATTTTTCGCGAGCTTTTTGCGCGCGGGCTCATAGATTACGCGATTTGCGCCGTGCCTGCGGACGAGGGGGATTTTATAGCCCAAAATCACAAGTGCGGTTTTTCTGCCTGCAATAATTTAGCGCAGGCGCAGAATTTGCAAAATTCCGCAACCAAAAATTCCGAGCAGAATTTCGCAATTCCGAATTTAACGCAGAATTTAGCGGATGATGATTCTATAAATTTTACGAGTACACAAAATTCCTTTTGCGAAAATTTTACACAGAATTCCGCGCAAAATTTTACAAATAAAATTTCCACGCAGAATTCTAAAGCTTCTTGTAAAAATTCCGTATCAACGCAGAATTTTGCTTGCGAGAATTCCAAAAACGCGCGAAATTATGCGGGCGAAAATTCCGCGCCGCTATTTAAATTTAGCGTGATAAAAAATGCTGGTGAGCTTACTCGTGCGCGCTCGTCCGCTTACTATCCGCTCACGCTTGAAGCAGTGCTAAAGGAGATGTCGCGCCGTGAGGGTAGATACGCGATTAGCGCGCTGCCGTGTTTTGCCAAGGCCTTAAGGCTTGCTGCGAGTAAAAATCCGCGCCTTAAATCCCGCATAAGCTTTATTATTGGGCTGGTTTGCGGACAGGGCAAGGGTGCTGCTTTTACGCATAAGCTGGCAGATCTTGCGTTTAAAGAGCGTAAGCAGCTCACGGCAGTTAATTACAGATATAAAATCGCGGGCAAAAGCGCGATGAGCTTTGGCTTTAAATTCCGCGCTATAGACGGCAGCGAGGCGATAGACGATCGCAGTAGTAGCGCCTTTGCGTACTGGAGTTCGCGCGCTTTTACCCCACTTGCGTGCAACGCCTGCACCGACGTTTTTGCTAAATGCGCCGACGTCGTACTGATGGATGCGTGGCTGCAAAGCGAAATGAGCGAGTGGCGCGGCACGTCGCTCGTAATTACGCGCACAGCTCAGATCGACGCGCTGTTTTCGCAGCCTACGAAGCAGGCACGCGAGGCGATTTTTTGCGAGCGGATATCCGCAGCAGAGGTGCAGCGCTCGCAGCAAAGCCAGGTGGAGTGCAAAAACGAAATTTTCTATGGCGCGAAAAACCCGCTTAAGCGTTACATCTTGCGCCAGAAGCTTCAGATCCAGCGATATAGCGCTACGCATTTTGATTGTGATGATTTCATCGCTGCTAGGCTTAAAAAAATTGCCGCGGCAAATAAAGTGCTAGCGCTTTTGGCGCTACCAAAGATCGCGGCATATAAAATTTATAGGAAGTTTGCATGAAGATCGGGATTTTTACCCTGCCGCTAGTAAATAATTACGGCGGAATTTTACAAGCTTACGCGCTAAGCCGCGTGCTAGTGGAGCTTGGGCACAAGCCGCGGCTCATAAACTTGCGCCTGCAAAGAAGTAAACTATCGATTGCGTATATTAAATTTTTAGTGGCGCGCGCGCTAAAAAAGGAGCTTTGCGGCGCGAAATTTAATCCCTCTTACGAGCGCGATACTAGCGAGTTTGTAGCGGAAAATATTCCTTTAACCGCGCCTGTTTGCATGCCTGCGGATTTAAAGGCGCTGTGCGAGAAAGAACGCTTTGAAGCGGTGATTTTAGGAAGCGATCAGGTTTTTCGTCCTAGCTATTTTGCGGATTTTGCAGATTGCTTTAGCCTTGGATTTTTGCCGCCTAACTGCACGCGGATCGCCTATGCTGCAAGCTTCGGCGGAGATAGGCTCTGTGGGCTTAAAAATCCCGCGGATTTAAAAGCTCACGCTGCAAATTTGGCTAAATTTAAAGCTATTTCGGTGCGCGAGTGCGACGGCGTAAGGCTTGCGCGCGAATGCTTTGGCGTAGATGCGCGCTGGGTGCTAGATCCTACGCTTTTGGCTAACAAAGAGATTTACGATAAATTTTTAAGCCTTGCGCCGCAGCGCAAGGGTTTTGCCTATATCCTAGATCCATCGCCTCGCTCTGAAGCGGCGATAGAGCTACTAAAGAAGCAAAGCGGCCTAGAGATAGATGAGGTGAACGACCGCGGCAACCGCATCGGCATAGAAGCGTGGCTAAGCGCTACTGCGGGCGCGGAGTTCGTGCTAACCGACTCATTTCACGGCTGTGTATTTTCCATAATCTTTAATAAGCCGTTTTTTGTGCTCGTTAATGCCAGTCGCGGCGCGTCGCGCTTTAGCTCACTTTTGGGCTCGTTCGGGCTTGAAGATAGAGCTTTGCAAGATCCCAAAGACGCGCGGTTGGACGCGACTATCGATTGGGATGGCGTAAATGAGGCGTTGCGCCGTAAAAGAGAGGACTCGATGAAATTTTTAAAAACAAGTTTAGGCTCATAAAATGAAAATAGCTATGGTAATTTCTGCTTTAGGCAAGGGCGGTGCCGAGCGCGTGCTAAGCGTGCTGGCAAATTTTTTCTGCCGTGAGAATGAAGTCTGCGTGATAAAATTTGACGCAGATGAGCCGTTTTACGCGCTAGATCCTAAGATCGAGCTTATTAGCTTGGATTTAGGAGTAGGCGATTTGGGAGTATTTGGCAATATAAAAAAGCGCTACGATAAAATTTTAGCCTTGCACAGGCTTCTAAAAAGTCGTAAATTTGACGTCGTAATCTCGTTTTTAGATAATACCAATGTCCTTACGCTTATCGCAAACCTCGGAGTTGGGCAGAAAATCATCGTCTCCGAGCACACCAATCATCGTTTTTTAAAAAGTCCGATCTGGCGAGCGCTCAAGCGGATCTTTTATCCGAGGGCTGCAGGTCTTAGTGTGCTTAGTAAATTTGATCTGGATCATTACACATATGTGCAAAATCGCGCGATCATGCCTAATCCAATGTTTGAGATTAGCCATGCTAAAGATGCTCGTCCGCCTAAAGAAAATATCATACTAGCAGCCGGCCGACTCAATGTCTATAAGGGCTTTGATGTCCTTCTTAAGGCGCTTGCGCTTATAGATTTCAATCTTTTAAAAGAGTGGAAGGTGGTGATTGCAGGCGACGGAGAGGAGCGAAAGAGCCTTGAGAGCCTAGCTGCGAAGCTGCGCTTAAATGTGCAATTCATCGGCTTTGTACGCGATATCGAAAGCTTATATGAACGCGCTAAAATCGTAGTCGTAACTTCCAAGATGGAGGGCTTTTGCAATATTTTGATGGAGAGTATATTTTTCGGCACCGCCAGAATTTCTACGGATTGCATCGCAGGTCCTAGCGAGCTTATAAGCGACGGCGTAGATGGGTTTTTGTGCCCTGTAGGCGATAGCGCGAGCATCGCAAAAAAGCTTGAAATTCTAATGAGCGACGAGAAGCTACGCGAGCGGCTCGTGCAAAACGCCTCTAAGCGCGAAGAGAGCTTTAAAATTGAAACGATCGGGCGACGCTGGCTGGATTTCATAGCCGCTACGATAAAAAGAGAGGAATAATGAGCGAAAATCCCCTAATCTCGGTCATCATCCCCGTTTATAATGTCAAAGAATTCCTGCGCGCTTGCGTGGAGCGCATCACGGCGCAGACCTATACTAACTTAGAAATTTTGCTCGTAGATGATGGATCAAATGACGGCAGCGAGGCGATTTGCGACGAATACGTCACGCGTGATCCCCGTGTGCGAGTGCTGCATAAACCAAACGGCGGGCAGGCTAGCGCGCGAAACGCTGCTTTAGATGTCGCTCGCGGGGAGTTTATCAGCTTCGTAGATAGCGACGATTTGATAAGCTTTGATTTGATTGAGACGCTTTTTCGCCTGACGCAGAAATTTTGCACCAAAATAGCTATGTGCGGCTACACAGCATTTAGCGACGAGAGCGAAATAAATAATTTCAAGGCGGCTTTGAATTCTAAAGAAAATCAAAATTCTAAAGAGATTAGCGATCCGGGAGGAGCTGCAAATTTAAATACCTGCGCAGGCGAATACAAAATATCGCCGCAAGAGCTTTTTAGACGCAGCTGTACGCAGGATCCGTATTTTAGCACTGCAGTTTGGCGCGCGCTGTTTGCTCGCGAAATTTTCACTGCTTTGCGCTTTCCTATGGGGCAGATCTATGAGGATGTGGCGATATTTTTTGATATTTTTAACGCTTCCATTACGGCGTGCACGGATGAAATTTTATATTTTTATCGCGTAAGGGCGGGCTCTACCGTAAACTCATTCGCGCGCAGGCATCTTGCGGTCATCGCTGCGGTGCGCCGCTATACTGAGGCGATCGCTGCGAATTATCCGAGCTTGGCGCGTGAGGCTAATTTCACTCGCTGCGAGTCCGCGCTGAATACGGCGTTTTTAATTATCAAATCGAGCTTTGACGCTGCAGGCTTGGATGGAGATGCAACTTCTCCTTCTGAGGCTAATACGTGCGGTTTGACAAACGAGGCAGATTTGCATGACGCTGGTAGTTTATCTTGCGCATGCGGTAAAAATTCCGCATTTAAAAATTCCGCCAAGCAAAATTATATGCGGAATTCTAAGCAAAATTCTGCGTCGCAAAGAAAGACCGCAGATCCGCGCTCTCCTTTAAGCGTTGCAGAAGCTGCGGATCAGATCCGCTCACTGCACGCTTTGGTGCGCGAGCGGCTGGATTTTGGATTTTTCGCAGCGCATGCAAGCCGCACGCAGACGCTGATGATGGTCTTATTTTACGCTAGCCCCGCGTTTTTGCGGCTATTTTATAAAATTTATCGGAAGCTAAAATGAAAATTTTATTCGTCATCGCGGCTCTTAGAAACGGCGGCGCCGAGCGCGTGCTGCAGGTTTTGGCGAACCATTTTGCGCGCGCGAACGACGTTACGATCGCGATTTTGGAAAATGACGAGGGCAGGTATAAATTTAGCGAAAAGATAAAATTTTTGCATCTGGACGTTTATAAAAACGGCGGCAGGTTCGATAAATACAGAATTTTGCGCGAGTGTTTCAAGCGCGAGCGCCCAAGCGTCATCATCAGCTTTATGGACTGGACGAACGTAGCGTGCGTGATCGCAAGCTTCGGGCTAGGCATCCCGCTCATCGCGACCGAGCACAACGCGCACGATTATCTGCGAAGCGGGCTTTTTAGCCGCGTGCGCGATCTGTGCTACAAAAAAGCAGACGCGCTTACGGTGCTTACGCGCTCGGACTTTGAGTACTATTCGCGATTTATCAAAAACTGCTTCGTCGTGCATAACCCCTTTTTCGGCGAGATTTGCGGTACCAAAGGCGCTAAGCGAAACGTGATCTTAAGCGTCGGCAGGCTCGAGCCCGTAAAGGGGTATGAAATTTACTTTGACGCGCTAAGCAGGATCGATAAAAGCCTGCTTGCGAAGTGGGAAATTTTAATCGCGGGCGACGGATCGCTGCGCGAAAGCTTGCGCGAGCTCGTGGCGCGGCTAGGGCTTGAAGTGCGATTTTTAGGGCATAAGCAGGACGTGAGCGAGCTGTATAAAGAAGCTAAAATTTTTGTGCTAAGCTCGCTTAATGAAGGGCTTTCAAACGTGCTGATCGAGTCTGCATTTTATGGCTGCGCACGGCTTAGCAGCGATACGGCGGGCGCAAAAGAGCTCATAAAGGACGGCTTTAGCGGCATTTTGTTTAAATGCGGCGATGCGAATGAACTTGCGAGCAAGCTCAAAATTTTAATGAGCGATGAGAAGCTGCGAGACGCTCTCGTGCAAAATGCAAATGAAAGCTTAGACGAGTTTTCGCAAGAGCGCATCATTAAGCTCTGGCAGGGCTTGATCGATCGGTTTGCGCGCAAATAGCAGCCGCTTATCGATGCCCTAGCGCCGCGCAGGGATTAAATTTAAACTTCGGTGTGCTAAGATAGCGTCTTGTGCTCGAGCAAAACGGCGTGTTTAAATTTATAAAGCGCATCGCGCGATGAAATTTTGCCCGCTTGGAGGTAGCGCAAAATGCGCTAAATTTAAACAGATTGCGCGGCGCATGCTCGCATAAAAAGGCGCGAGCAAAGCTTAAATTTATAGCGCGGCAGAAATTTAAAAGGTAAAGGGATGAAGAAATTAAGCGTTTTTATCTATTCGATGGGAGGCGGCGGCGCCGAGCGCGTTGTAAGTAACCTCTTAGGCGAGCTTACGGCGCGCTACGAAGTGCATCTAGTGCTGATGAATGAGAGGATTTTTTATGAAATTCCAAGCGGCGTGCAGATCCATTTCATCGAAAAATCAGCCCCTTTTGAAAACGGACTGCTGAAGCTCGCAAAGCTGCCGTTTTTGGCGCTGCGATACAAAAAACTATGCGAGCGCCTAGGTATCGACATCCACTTCGTTTGGATGAACCGCCCGTGTTACGTGGCGGCGCTGGCGCGAGTTTACGGACTGGGCGGAACGATGATTTTTAACGAATGCTCGACGCCGTCGGTGCTGTATAAAGAGCCGAGCTTCAAATCCAAAATTTCAAAATTTTTGCTGCGCAAGCTCTATCCGAAGGCCGATTTTATCTTTCCAAACTCGCTTGGAAATCTGCGCGATCTGGCGGATAATTTCGGAATCGACGAGCGCAAGATGAGCGTGCTATACAACGCGATCGATCTTGATGAGATCGGGCGCAAGGCAGAGGAGAAGGTCGCGCAGGAGCGGCCGTTTTTCCTAAGCGTCGGCAGGCTCGATGCGGGTAAAAACCACGCGCTTTTGATCCGCGCGTATGCAAATTTAAAAAATAACGACAAAGACCTGCTGATCTTGGGCGACGGCGTGCTGCGAGCCGAGCTTGAGGCCCTGATAGAGGAGCTAGGCTTGGGCGGTCGCGTGAAGCTTTTGGGCTTTGACGCAAATCCGTATAAATATATGGCCAGATGCTACGCGTTTGTCTTCGTAAGCCTTTTTGAGGGCTTTTCAAACGCGCTTATTGAAGCTCTTGCATGCGGCAAGCTCGTGATTTCAAGCGATCATCAAAGCGGCGCGCGCGAGCTTATGGGGCAGAGCGAATGGGGCGTGCTGGTGGGTGTGAACGATCTAGAAAGCACTCAAGCGGCGATGCAAAAAGCACTGGATGATGAAAATTATGTAAAATTTTATGAGAAAAAGGCTAAAATTAGAGCCTCGTTTTTCGATAAAAAACGGATAGCAAGCGAGCTGATCGCAAAAATAGAACAAATCGACGAAGGAAAATAGGCGTGGGTGAAGAAAAAAAGGCTTTTAGCGTCAGAGAGATTGACGAAGGATCGGACGATCAAAAAGGCGCGCAATCAATGGGTGCCGACAAAGCTGCCTTAAGCGAAAATTTTGCTAGTGAGGGAAATTTTGACGCAGAGTATTCCGCAAGCGGCGGAGAGAATTTTAGCGGCGAAAATGCCGAGCTTAAGGGTAGCGAGGATACCGCGCCTCAGAGCGATAAAAATTCCGCGCTTGATGCAAAAAATTCTGCGAGCAAAAATTCCGCGCACGCCGGCGTTAAAAATTTAAGCGACGATCAAGCGCGCGCTGTTTCTGCAAAAATGCGAGCACAAAAAAAATCCAAAAAGGCTAAAAAATCAAGCGGACGAAATTCTACCTCGGTAAATTCTGAAAATTCCGCAGGCGCAAATTCTACAAACTCAAATTTGAAAGGTACTGCGAATCCCACGAGCAAAAATTCTACAAATAAAAATTCCACTGGCGCTGCGAACTCTACAAATAAAAATTCCGCAAAAGCCGCTAATTTGGCTAAATTTAAAAATACGAATTCCGCAAGTGCTTTAAATTCTACAAACGGCATAAATTCTGATAATTCTAAAAGCCCCACAGCAGAAAATTCCCAAAATTCTAAAAATCAGTCAGCAGGCGCACTCCCTGCTAGGCGCAGAATTTTTGGCTTTATAAAAAATTATGAGTTCTCCAAGCATATTTTGCTGATGATTTTGTTCGCATTTGCCTTTAGCGTGGCGTTTCGTATGTGGTGGGTGCACTGGGCGAGCGGTTTTGTGAACTACTTTTTTTGGGATGGCGAGCTGATGATAAACACAAACGACGGCTACGCCTTTGCAGAGGGCGCGCGCGATCGCCTCGCCGGCTTTCATCAGCCCAACGATCTTAGCTACTTTAGTGCACCGCTTTCGATCGTGACGGCGTTTTTGGCTGAAATTTTGCCCTTTAAAATCGAGACGATCTTCGTTTATCTGCCGGCTTTGTTTAGCTCGCTCATCGTAGTGCCGATCTTGCTGATCTCAAGCGAGTTTCGCTGCATGCGCGCGGGCTTCATCGGCGCGCTTGTCGCGAGCGTGGCGAATAGCTACTACAACCGCACGATGGCGGGGTATTACGACACCGATATGTTAAATATCGTGCTTGCGATGTGTATCTTGTGGGCGCTCATCCGTATCTGCACGCGCGGTTCGCGCAGCACGCTGTTTTGGCTGGGCGCGTTTGTGATATTTTATATGTGGTGGTATCCCTCAAGCTTCTCGCTAAATTCCATGATGCTCGCCATGTTTTTCGCCTACACGCTGATTTTTAAGCGAAAAAGTGCGGTAAATTACGAAGCGATGATCATCTTTTTGATTGCGCTTTGCTCCACGCCTTTGGTGGCAAAAATTTTAATCTCGCTTACGCTATTTTGGCTCTTTGCATTTAAAGGAAAGCTATTAAATTTTAAAATTTTAGCGATTATCGGCGCGCTTGCCGTAGTCTTTTTCGTCGCAAACGGAGGTCTTAGCCCGATCATCTTTCAGGCAAAATTTTATATCTTCCGCTCCTTTGCGGACAACGCCGATACGGCATTTCATTTTTTCAACGTCAATCAAACGATCCAAGAATCAGGCATCGTGCCGCCTAAGATCTTTATGGAGCGCATCAGCTCGCACGTCGCGGTTTTCGTGATCGCGACGATCGGATATTTAGTGCTTTGCTTTAGACATAAGGAATTTTTGCTCTCGATCCCACTTCTGCTTTTGGGCTTTGCGGCGAACAAAGCGGGCCTTAGATTTACGATCTACGCCGTGGGCGTGATGGGGCTGAGCTTTGGATACATTTTGTATTTTTGCGTAAAGCGCTTGGATCTGCCAAAGATCGCGGGGCGCGCGATACTGCTTATTTTGACGGCGCTTGCGATCTATCCCGCGTGGCAGCACATCGTCTCGTACAAGGTCGATACGGTCTTTTATCAAAGCGAGGTGCGGGTGCTAGATGAGCTCAAAGATAAGGCGCAGCGCGAGGATTACGCTCTTTCGTGGTGGGACTACGGATACGGCATACGCTATTACAGCGACGTAAAGACCCTCATTGACGGCGGCAAACACCTCGGCAACGATAATTTTCCCGTTAGCTTCGCACTTTTTAGAGATCAGATGAGCTCTGCAAATATGGCGCGCCTAGATGTCGAATACACCGAGCGCGGATATAGCGAAAAAATTCCAAACAAGCTAAAGCAAATTTTAAAAGATTATAATGCCACGGACGTAAATGACTTTATCTTAAGCTTGGGACTGGCTGATTTTAAGCCGCCAAAGCCTACGCGTGACATCTACTACATCCTGCCCGATCGTATGATGAATATCTTCCCTGTCGTTACGCAGTTTTCAAACATCGACATCACCGATGGCAAGCAGCTAAGTGAGCTGTTTTTCATAACGAGCGATAGGTTCGTTCAGGATCAAAGCGGCGTGCATATGGACAACGGCTTTTCGATCTCACCGAGCCTTTTAAATTTAGAGTATAGCGGCAGAAAATTCGCGATCAATACCTTTTACGAAACGAGCTACGACGCGAACGGCAAGCTTGCGGTCAAGGAGTTTAATATGGACAGCAGCGCGCAATTTTACGTGATTTTCATGCGCGATTACGGGCGATTTTTGCTGCTAGATAAGACGATGCTAAACTCAAGCTATATTCAGCTTTTTGTATTTGAAAGATACAGGCCCGAGCTATTCGAGCCTGTGATCTTAAGCCCTGCTGTGAAAGTTTATAAATTAAAGCGCTAGATAAAATTTTGTCGCAAGCTAAGGAGAAATTTATGAAATTTAACCTCGTAACGCCAAACAAGGAATGCAGCAGATGGCTCGCATAGGGTTTTTAAGCCATGCCGATATGAGCTTGCATTTCTTTCGTCGCCCGATAATGCGGGCTTTAAAAGAGCGCGGGCACGAGGTTTTCGCAATCGCTCCTCGTGGTGCTTATACGCAGGATTTAGCACGCGATTTTAATGCCATAACCTACGATCTTGATCGAGCTAGCCTAAATCCGTTTACCGTATTTAGCAACACCAAAGCCCTTGCGCGCGAGCTAAAGAGGCTGGATTTGGACTTGCTGCAAACAGCTGCACACAAATCAAACGTGTTTGGTACGCTGGCGGCTCGAGAGGCGGGTATAAAATATGTGATAAACTTAGTCGAGGGGCTGGGCAGCTTTTATATCGACGAAGATATTAAAACAAGGCTCGTGCGAGCGGTATTGGAGAAGCTTTATAAATTTTCATTTTCGCAGGCGGATGCTTGCGTATTTGTAAACGATGCCGATCCCGATTATATGCTATCTCGCGGGCTTATTGCGAAGCAAAAGGTCATAAGGATTAAAAGTGTAGGCGTAGATGCTGAAAGATTCAACCCCAAAATCGTTAGTGCGGCGGATCTGGGCGAGGATTTGCACGGCAAAAAGATCGTGCTTATGATAGCTCGCGCGATGTGGCATAAGGGCGTGAGAGAATTCTACGAAGCAGCAAAAATTTTAAAAGATCGATCGGATGCAAAATTTGTCTTTGTGGGCGAGGGTTTTGCGGGCAATAAAAGCACCGCTGATCCTGCGTTTTTGCGAAGCGGTGCGGTGCATTATCTGGGTGCCAGAAATGATGTGCCAGAGCTTTTGAAGGCTAGTTACCTGCTAGCACTTCCTAGCTACAAGGAGGGCTTTCCGCGCACGGTTTTAGAGGCGATGAGCATGGCGCGAGCCTGCGTGGTAAGCGACTGTAGCGGCTGCGTAGAGGCGGTACAAGAGGGGATAAACGGCTTAATATGCCGCACTCGCGACGCGGGTGATCTTGCGCGAAAGATCGAAATTTTATTAGACGATACCGCGCTTTGCGAAAGGCTCGGACGAAAGGGGCGCGAGATGGTGCTTGCAAATTACGACGAAAAGATCGTCACGGAAAAATATTTAGAGGTTTATAGGAAATTTATCGATGTATAGGTGTTTTTTAAAGCGCGCGCTCGATTTTACGGCGGCTTTGGTTTTGATCATTTTGGTTTCGCCCGTGATGGCGCTTACGTGGTTCTTGATCCGCAAACACATTAGCAAAAGCGCGATTTTTACGCAATCTCGCCCTGGGCTTGATGAGCAAATTTTTAAAATTTACAAATTTAAAACGATGAGCGACGAGCGCGGCGCGGACGGCGAGCTTCTGCCAGACGAAGCGCGGCTGAACGATTATGGCAAAAAGATCCGCGCGCTAAGCCTGGATGAGCTGCCGCAGCTTTTCAACGTGCTAAAGGGCGATATGAGCTTCATCGGACCGCGACCGCTGCTGATCGAATACCTGCCGCTTTATTCGCCGCAGCAGAGCCTGCGACACAGCGTGCGTCCGGGCATCACGGGGCTTGCGCAGGTAAACGGACGCAACGCGATCAGCTGGGAGAAAAAATTTGAGTTCGACACGTATTATGCGCAGAATTTAAGCTTCGCGCTCGATCTTAAGATCGCGCTTTTGACGATTAAAAAAGTGCTTGCGAAAGAGGGCGTGAATAAAGAGGGCATGGCGACGACGGAGAAATTTAATGGGCACAACTAAAATTTACGTTTACGGCGCGAGCGGACACGGGCTGGTGGTCGCGGACGTCGCGCTAGCCGCGCGCGGGGCTAAATTTAGCGAGGTCGTTTTTTTAGACGACGCGGCAGGGCTGAAATTTAGCGAGGATCTGCCGAAATATCCCGTAATAATCGCAATCGGCGATAATAAAACCCGCGCGAAGATCCAAGAGAAGGTAGCGCGCGCCGGTTTTGAGATAGCGACGTTAATTCATCAAAGCGCCATCGTTAGCCCAAGCGCCGCTATCGGCGAGGGCGCAGTCGTAATGCCCGGCGCCGTGATAAACGCGCGAGCTAAAATCGGTCGCGGCGCGATAATCAATTCAGGTGTCGTAATCGAGCATGAGTGCGAGATCGGCGAGTTTGCGCACATTAGCCCAAACGCGGCGCTTGCGGGCGGCGTGAAGGTGGGGGCGTTTTCGCACATTGGAATCGGTGCCAGCGTCATTCAGAGGCTAAAGATCGGGCAGCGCTGCATAATCGGCGCGGGTGCTGCGGTCGTGCGCGACATAGCTAGCGACAGCGTAGCCGTAGGCGTGCCCGCTCGCGTGATTAAAAAAAATGGCTGAATTTAAAATTTATAGCATTAAAAGTGATAAAATCTGAGCATTTAAATTTAATGCCGAAAGCTAAATTTAGCCTTGCGACGCGCGAGGTTAAATTTAAAGATCAAGGAAGGATAGAGATGGCAAGAGTATTTTTAAGCCCGCCGAATATGGGCGGCAATGAGCTTGAGTATATAAAAAAGGTATTTGAGAGTAACTATATCGCGCCTTTGGGCGAATACGTTAATCGCTTTGAGGATGCAGTGAAGTCCTATACTGGCACGCGCGCTGCGCTGGCGCTAAACGCAGGCACGGCGGCGCTTCATCTAGCGCTTCGCTGCAGCGGCGTAAAGGACGGCGACGTGGTGCTCGGCTCCACGTTTACCTTCATGGCGTCGCTAAATCCGATATTTTACGAGCGCTGCGTGCCGGTGCTGATAGACAGCGACGAGAGTTGGAATTTAAGCCCGAGGCTGCTTAAAGAAGCGATCAAAAAATCGCCGAAAAAACCAAAGGTGCTCGTCGTCACACATCTTTATGGACAGGCTGCGAAGATGGATGAGATATGTGAAATTTGCGCGAACGAAGGCATTGATGTTATCGAGGATGCCGCAGAGGCGCTGGGCGGATTTTATAAGGGCAAAGCACTTGGTGGTATCGGAAAATGCGGCGCGTTAAGCTTCAACGGCAATAAAATCATCACTACCTCAGGTGGTGGCATGCTGATCTCAAACGATGAGGGGCTAGTGGCTAAGGCTAGATTTTTAAGCACCCAGGCGCGCGAGCCGCTGCTTCACTACGAGCACAAAGACTACGGCTACAACTACCGCTTAAGCAACGTTTTAGGCGCTATCGGCGTAGGTCAGATGGAGGTCTTGCCGCAGCGCGTAAAGAGAAAACGCGAAATTTTTAAAATTTACGAGGATCTGTTTAGAGGCGCCGACGTGGAGTTTATGCCTGAAGTCGAAGGCGGTAAGGGCAACAGATGGCTTACGACGTTTCTATTTAAGAAAAAGGATGCCCATCTAAAGGTTATCGACGCTCTAAATAAAGCCGACATTGAATCTCGTCCGCTTTGGAAGCCGATGCATCTGCAAAGCATCTTCGCAGGCGCGCTTAGCGTAGTTGACGGCACGAGCGAGGATATGTTTAGTCGCGGCATCTGCCTTCCTAGCGGCACCGATATGAGCGACGAGACGATCGAGCGCGTCGTAAAAATAGTAAAAGAAAACATCTGATGTTGTTAAAGCCCACTAAATTTAGCCGCTTCGCGTTTTTTTTGCTGGGAGATATTTTTATCTCGATCCTCTCCGTTTATATCGCGTTTTTGCTGCGATTTAGCGGAGATATACCGAACGAATTTTATAAAGGCGCGCTGCTTAGCGCCTCGAGCCTTACTGCGATTAAAATTTTCTACTTTTGGTTTTTGCGGATCTATTTAGTTCCGTGGAGATTTTTCGGACTATACGAAGCGAGGAAGCTCTTTTATGCGCACGTTATGGCAGCGCTTACCTTTTTGATCCTATTTTTCTTGGCGAGTAAAATTTTTAACCCGTTCCCGCGCTCGGTCATCATCATCGACGCGGCGATCTCGTTTATTTTAATCGGTGGGATTAGAATTTCAAAGCGGATGTTTCTAAGCGAGAAGAAAAATATCACGAATAACGAGCCCTGCATCGTCGTGGGCGCTACGAGTAAGACCTTTCACGTCCTAAAAGGGATGCGGCAAAAATATATCAACTACTATCCCGTGGGTGTCGTGGACGGGCGAGCAGAGCTAGTAGGGACGTATTGCGAAAACTACGTCGTCAGAGCCAAGAGCGAAATTCCGCAGATGATCAAAGATAGCGGCGCTAGAACTGCGATCATCGCGCTGGCGCTGTATCCCGACGAGCTAAAGGAGCTTTACGACGAGCTGTTTGCGTACGGGTTAAAGGATATCAAGCTCTTTTCGCTTTTGGAGGATGAGAGCAAAAAGATCCGCGACGTATCGATCGAGGATCTGCTCGCGCGCAAGCCCAAAGACCTCGATACCAAGGCGATCGAAAATTTTATCAAAGACAAGATCGTGCTGGTAACGGGTGCGGGCGGCACGATAGGAAGCGAAATTTGCAAGCAATGCTTGAAATTCGGCGCAAAGCGTCTTATCATGGTCGAGCACAGCGAGTTTAATCTCTACTCGATTAACGAAGCCACCGGCGCGGATGCGCGCAACGAGTTAAAGATGATAAACGTCGTTTATCGCCATGAGCTGGAGGAGGTTTTTGCAGAATTTCGTCCCGAGGTAGTCGTGCACGCAGCGGCGTATAAGCACGTGCCGCTATGCGAGTTTAATCCGCATCTAGCGGTCAAAAACAATGTCGTCGGCACGAAAAACGTAATCGATCTATCCAAAAAATATGGCGCGAAAAAGGTCGTTTTGATCTCGACCGATAAGGCGGTGCGACCGACGAACATTATGGGCACGACGAAGCGTATCTGCGAGCTTTACGCGCTAAATTCCAACGACGCGGCAAGCGATACGCAGATTGTCGCCGTCCGCTTCGGAAACGTGCTCGGCTCAAGCGGCAGCGTCATTCCTAAATTTAAACGCCAGATCGAAGCGAACGAGCCGCTTACCGTTACGCACCCCGAAATTACGAGATATTTTATGCTCGTTAGCGAGGCGTGCCAGCTGGTGCTTCAAGCGGCCTCCATCGCGCAGGGTGGCGAACTTTTCGTGCTGGATATGGGCGAGCCCGTAAAGATCGCCGATCTTGCCAAGCGAATGCTGCAGCTTGCCGGCAAGGAGGAGCTTGGCATTAAATTTGTCGGTCTTCGTCCCGGCGAGAAGCTTTACGAGGAGCTTTTGATCGACGAAAACGACAAGAGCACGAAGTACCAATCCATATTCGTAACCCACTCCGCAAAATACGACCTAGAGGAGCTAAGCTCGCAGATCGAGGAGCTTTCAGAGTGCGAGGACGCGCAGGTCGCGGATAAGCTAAAGCGCATCGTGCCCGAGTTTTCGCACCGATTAAACGATATGAAGGGCACGGCTTGATCGGCATCGTGGATTACGGCGCGGGCAATATCCAAAGCGTGATGAACGCGCTTAGCTTTTGCGGCGCTAAATTTTGCCTTGCGCGCAGCCCTGAGGAGCTTTTGAGCTGCGATAAAGCTCTGCTTCCGGGCGTGGGCGCATTCGGCGAAGCGATGGACAGGCTTCGCGCAAGCGGTATGGACGACGCGATTAAAGAGTTTGTCGCAAGCGGCAGATATTTTTTAGGCATCTGTCTAGGGATGCAGCTTCTGTTTGAGCAAAGCGAGGAATTCGGCGCGCGCAGCGGGCTTGGAATTTTGCCCGGTCGCGTCGTGAAATTTGACAAAACGAAATTTAATATTCGGGGGGCGGAATCCGGGTCCGAGGATATGAAATTTAGATCGGGCGGAGCGAAATTTAATTCAGACGAGGCGGAGCCAAGCAATCGTAGCGGACAAAATTTTGTCCGCGCCGAAAGCCTAAAGATCCCGCACGTGGGCTGGAACAGCGCGCATTTTATCAAGCGCTCGCCGATAAATGCGGGCCTAGGCGAGTTTGAGTATCTGTATTTCGTGCACTCTTACCACGTCCTTTGCGCGCGCAAGATCACGCTTGCGAGCACGTTTTACGGCTATGAGTTTGCAAGCGCGATCTGGCGCGAAAACGTATTCGCCTTTCAGCCGCATCCCGAAAAAAGCCACGATGCGGGCATAAAAATCATTAAAAATTTTACGGAGCTGTGATGGAGATTTTCCCTGCGATTGATCTGAAACAAGGATGCGCCGTGCGCCTTAGCAAGGGCGAGATGCAAAGCGCAAAAATTTATTCCAAGGACCCCTGCGAGCTAGCCAAAAAATTTGAAGATCTCGGCGCTAAATGGCTGCATCTGGTTGATCTCGACGGCGCGTTTGCGGGCGAGGCGGTAAATTTCAAAGCGATCGAGCGGATCGTAAAAAACACGCGTCTGCGCGTAGAAGTGGGCGGCGGCATCCGCGACGAAGCGCGCATAAAGCAGTATTTGAGCTTAGGCGTCGATAGATTTATCCTAGGTTCGGCGGCGCTTAAAAACCCGGATTTCGTAAGGAGGATGGCGAAGCTTTACCGCATCGTCGTGGGCATAGACGCAAAAGACGGGCTCGTAGCGACCGAGGGCTGGGCGGAGCTAAGCCGCGTAAGAGCGACCGATCTGGCGCGAGACTACGCGGACGCGGGCGTTTGTGCGATCATCTGCACCGATATCTCGCGCGATGGGATGCTAAGCGGCGTGAACGTAGAATTTAGCCGCTCTATCGCGAAAGCTTGCGGCATCGATACTATTGCAAGCGGCGGCGTGAAAGATATAAACGACATAATCGCGCTTAAAAACGCGGAGCTCATCGCGGGCGTCATCGTCGGCAAGGCGTATTACGAGGGCACGCTTGATCTTAAAAAGGCGTTTGAAGCTCTATAAAAACGCCCGAGCGTAAGCAAAGTTTGAACTAAATTTTAGTAATATGCAAATTTTAAAATTTAAAGGCGATGTGAGGCGATGAAAGATTTTTTTTATGAGATGATCGTAAAAAGCACGAATGCAAGCGAGCTTTTTAAGAGCTTTGCGTTTGAGCTCGGCGTTACCTGTGTCGAAGAACGCGGCGAGCGTTTCATAATCCGCGACGAAGAGGATCTGCAAAATTTAAAATTTGCGTTTGAAGAGTTTAAAAAGGCGCTCGCGCGCTCTCTCAATTTAGACGCCGATCTGCAGATCGAAATTTCAAAGAAGCCTAATATCGATTGGATCGAGCAGTATAAAAAAGGCGTCGCGCCCGTGGCAGTCGGCAAATTTTACATCCGTCCGAGTTGGTGCGAAAGATCGCAAGATCGCGCGCTAATCGATCTGCTGATCGATCCTGCGCTGGCGTTCGGCTCAGGCCATCATGAAAGCACCAATATGTGCCTGGCGCTACTTAGCGAGCTTACTCGAGCGAGTATGAGCGCGCTTGACGTGGGCTGCGGCAGCGGAATTTTAAGTATCGCAATGAAAAAACTGGGCGCAAAGGTAAGCGCCTGCGATACCGACGAGCAGGCGGTGACCGCTACGCAGCAAAACGCCGAGAAAAACGGCGTGCAGATCGATAAAATTTGGCTCGGCAGCGTTTCAAGCTTGGGCGAGCAGGCGTCTAGTTTAAGCGAGCAAGGCTCAAGCGCAGCCGCGCAGCCGCAGTTTGATCTCGTCGTCGCAAATATAATCGCCGACGTGATTTTGATCCTAAGCGCGGATCTAAAAAAAGCGCTAAAACCGGGCGGCAAGCTCGTGCTGTCGGGAATTTTAGAAAAATATAAAGATAGGATTGAGCAGGTCTTTTCGGATTTGAATTTCGTGCAGATGAAAAAGCAAAACGAATGGCTTAGCTTCGTTTATGAAAGGAAAATATGAATAACAACCCAAATAATCAACCCCCTCAAAACGGTGGCGGAAACAATTTTTTTAATAAAAATCCGATCGGCGTTTTTATAATTTTTGCGCTTATTTTGATAGTTGTGTTTAAAGCGATATCCCCAAGCGGCGGATTTGATAGCGGCGGAGTGCTGGGCTCCGTTTCGGGCGAGAGTAGAAACGTAACTTACTCCGAGCTAAAATCGCAAATCAAAAACTCTCAAGTAAGCATGGTTTCCATCGGAAGCTCCACGATTAAAGCTCAAGTCGGCAACGTAATCTACACCGCCAAGCGCGTGGATGACCCCGAGCTAGTTCAAATTTTAGAATCGCGCAAAATTCCATACGGCGCGTATAACGAGAGCAACTTTTTGACCGATCTGCTCTTTAGCTGGGTCTTGCCGCTCGTGATTTTCTTTGGAATTTGGATGTTTTTAGCCAATCGCATGCAGCGCAATATGGGCGGCGGCGTGCTCGGCATCGGAAGCTCTAAAAACCTGGTAAGCGCTGAAAAGCCGAAGGTTAAATTTAGCGATGTAGCGGGCGTCGAAGAAGCGAAAGAGGAGGTTAAGGAGATCGTAGATTTCTTGAAAAATCCGGAGCGATATATCAGCCTCGGGGCTAAAATTCCAAAAGGCGTTCTTTTGGTTGGACCTCCGGGCACGGGTAAGACGCTGCTAGCCAAGGCGGTTGCGGGCGAAGCGGACGTGCCGTTTTTTTCGGTATCGGGCTCGAGCTTCATTGAGATGTTCGTAGGCGTGGGCGCCAGCAGGGTGCGCGATCTATTTGATAACGCTAAAAAACAGGCTCCGGCGATCGTTTTTATTGATGAGATCGATGCGATCGGCAAAAGCAGAACCGCAGGCGGTATCGGCGGAGGTAATGACGAGCGCGAGCAGACGCTAAATCAGCTGCTTGCCGAGATGGATGGCTTCGGCTCGGAATCAAGCCCGGTGATCGTCCTTGCGGCTACCAACCGCCCGGAGACGCTGGATGCGGCGCTTCTGCGTCCGGGCAGATTCGATAGGCAGGTTTTGGTCGATAGACCCGATTTTGACGGCAGAATGGCGATTTTAAAGGTGCATATGCGCGACGTTAAATTTGCCCGCGACATCGATATCGAAGAGATCGCGCGCCTTACCGTGGGCTTTGCGGGAGCCGATCTTGCAAACATCATCAACGAAGCCGCGCTTTTAGCGGGTCGCGAGGCAAAGGCGGAGGTCGAGCAAAAAGACCTGCTCGAAGCGATTGAGCGCGTCGGTATCGGACTGGCTAAAAAATCGCGCCGCGTAAGCCCGATCGAAAAGCGAATCGTCGCCTACCACGAAAGCGGCCATGCTCTTATCGCCGAGCTTACTAAAGGCGCGATGCCCGTATCTAAAGTAACTATCGTACCGCGCGGATTGAGCGCTGCGGGATACACGCTAAATTCTCCGTTTGAAAATAGATACCTGCACCAGCGCCATGAAATTTTTGCTGAGATCGATACGTTTTTGGCGGGGCGCGCGGCGGAGGATGTGTTTTTAGGCGAGATCACTGACGGAGCGGGCAACGATCTACAGCGCGCTACCGATATGCTTAAATTTATGGCGACTCAAGTCGGAATGACCGATGCGCTCGGGCTTGCGGTGCTAGAAAAGCAGCAGTATTCCTTCCTAAACGGCGGACAGAGCATCAAGGATTACAGCGAGGTAACGGCGGTTAAGATCGACAAATATGTCCGCAAGACGCTGGATGAGCGCTACGCGGCGGTAAAAGAGACACTAAGGACCTATGCTCCGGCGATCGAGGAGATGGTAAAGGCGCTGTATGAGAAGGAGACGGTCTCTGGGGAGCAGATCGTAGAAATCATCTCTAAATTTGAAAAAGACAACGGCATGCCTACCCGTCTGGTGCGAAATTTAGGCGCTAACGACGATATCGAAAGCGCAAAGAGCGAGGCTTAAATTTAAAGCCTCGCGCGGAGTAAGAATTCAGGGCTAAATTTTAAGAAGGTCGCGCTAAGGCGTTTTATGCGCGATCCGCGGCACCGAATGAAAAGCGGTGCAAAAATAAAATTTAAAGAGTAAGAGATGGAAGAGGAAAAGGGAAAATTAATCTACATATTGCCGAATTTTTTCACGGCGGCAAGTGCATTTTTAGCGGTCATCAGCATAATTTCTACGATCAAAGGCAACTTCAGCGCCGCGATCTTTTATATCATTTTATCCTTGATCTGCGACGGGCTTGACGGCCGCGTAGCGAGGCTAACACATGCTACGTCGAAATTCGGCGTGGAATTCGATAGCCTTGCGGATATCGTGGCTTTCGGCGTAGCGCCGGCGCTGCTATTTTACTGCGCGGTCGGGCACGATTACGGCAAGGTTGGCTCGCTCGTAGCCGCGCTTTACGTGGTTTTCGGCGCGATCAGGCTGGCGCGATTTAACGTCACCACGGGCACCTACGAGCCTAGCGTTTTTATCGGGCTACCGATACCAACGGCAGCGATTACGATGGCGTTTTGGATCGGAATTTATCTAAAATATGAGCTCTCCAACGGATTTGGCGTATTTTTGATCATCGCAATGGCGGCACTATCGTTTTTGATGGTAAGCAACATACGCTTTCCGAGCTTTAAAAAGATCAGCCTAAAGCGCCCCAACGCGATTAAAATTTTAGTGCTTCTAATCGTCATATTTTTCTCGCTTTTATATCTTTTCAGGCTGGAATTCCCGGCGGTGCTTACTTTGGTTTATATTGTTTACGGTTTGGTTCGCGGAGCTTTAAATTTAAGCGCGGCTAAATTTCATAAAAAAGACAAACCCGAGGAAACGGCGAAATAATCTCAAATATGTTTATCGCCGCGATTGTTTTAAGCTTGCACGGCTATAATTTCGCCAAATTTTAACGCTTTGAAAGGACAAGCAATGGACAAAAATAAAATCATAATCTTCGATACGACGCTTCGTGACGGCGAGCAAAGCCCTGGAGCGTCGATGAATACGGACGAAAAGATCCATCTTGCGTTGCAGCTTGAAAAGCTGGGCGTAGATGTTATCGAGGCGGGTTTTGCGGCGGCGAGCCCGGGGGATTTTGACGCGATAGAAAAGATTGCTAGCGCCGTTAGTAAGGTTCGCGTCTGTTCGCTTGCGCGCGCTTTAGAAAAGGACATCAAGGCCGCGGGCGAAGCGATAAAGGGCGCGAAGCTCGGGCGCATCCACACCTTCATCGCCACAAGCCCCATCCATATGGAATTTAAACTCAAAATGCAGCCGCAAGAGGTCATAAAACGCGCCATAGAGTCTGTACAATACGCAAAAAGTCTATGCGATGACGTGGAGTTTAGCTGCGAGGATGCGTGCAGAAGCGATATCGGCTTTTTAAAAGAGATCTGCGACGCCGCGATAAACGCCGGAGCCTCCACCATAAATATCCCCGATACGGTTGGTTATCTCTATCCTGACGAGATCACCGCCCGAATAGGTGAAATCGTTAAGCTTATCGGCGAGCGCGCCGTAGTTTCGGTGCACAATCACAACGACTTGGGAATGGCTACCGTAAATTCCTTAGCCGCTATCTTGGCAGGAGCCAGACAGGTCGAGTGCACGATAAACGGTATCGGCGAGCGCGCGGGCAACGCGGCGCTAGAGGAGATCGTAATGGCGATCAAGACGCGCACAGATAAATTTGCGCCGCTTTATACCGATATAAATTTGAAAGAAATTTATCCATCCAGCCGCCTAGTCGCGAGCATCACCGGCATCGAGCCGCAGCCTAATAAAGCGATCGTGGGCAAAAACGCCTTCGCGCATGAAAGCGGCATCCACCAAGACGGCGTGCTAAAACACAAAGAAACTTACGAGATCATGCACGCCGAGGATATCGGGCTTGATAAAAACTCGCTCGTGCTGGGCAAACACAGCGGCCGCCACGCCTTCAAAGACAAGCTGGTATCTTTGGGCTATGAACTTAGTAACGAGCAGATTGAGATCGCGTTTAATAAATTTAAAGCGCTCGCCGACAGCAAAAAGGACGTTTTCGACGAGGATATTAGAGAGCTCGTAAACGACGAGTTCGTGGGAGCCGAAAAGACCTACGAAGTGCTAGTTTTAAGCTCCAATAGCTGCAACAAAGGGCACGCTAGCACCGCGCTTACGCTAAGATATAAGGATGAAATTTTAAGCGATAGCGCGCTTGGAAACGGCGGCGTGGATGCGATATTTAAGGCGATAGACCGCATCAGCGGTATCAGCGGTAGCCTGAAAGAATACCAAGTAAAAGCGGTCTCGCAGGGCAAAGACGCGCTGGCGAAAGTAACCGTTAAGGTGGAATTTGCGGGCGAGGGCGCCATCATCGGCAGAGGGCTTGACGTAGATACGATGCTGGCGTCTGCAAAGGCCTACGTTGCGGCGCTAAACACATATCTGGACGCTAAGCGCTAAGATGTCGGAGTGTTCGGCGGGATTTGCTAAATTTAACGCAAATTCCGCCAGATTAAACAAATCAAAAGCAAAATTTTAATAATATTTCACACTTAAAACGTTGGAGTAGGGGGTATTGAGCCGAAACTCGTTTTAAAATTTATTTATGGAGACTTTTATGAAAAAAGTTCTTGTATTGTTATTCGCACTTTGCGGTGCAGCTTTCGCTAGCGAGCAGCTAAGCGCTTACACTCAGATCGTTTCTTTTTCTGCAATTACCGTTGCAGTCGTTTTAGGTCTAGCCGCTTTGGGTGGCGCGTTAGGTATGGGAAATGCCGCTAGCGCGACGCTTAACGGTATCGCTAGAAACCCAAGCGTAGCTAGCAAACTATCGACTACGATGTATATCTCGCTTGCGATGATCGAAGCGCAGGTTATCTATGCGTTGGTTGTTTCATTCGTCTTACTTTTTGCAAACCCTTTCGTAACAGAAGGTCTTGCGGCTGCTGCAAAATAATCCTAAGCCCGAGAAATCGGGCTTTAAACTTATATAATTCAAGGCTTGAGATTAAGCTTTAAAATTTATGCGACCGTGGTGGAATTGGTAGACACGCTATCTTGAGGGGGTAGTGCCGCAAGGTGTACGAGTTCAAGTCTCGTCGGTCGCACCATCTATCAAAATTTTCCCTATTTTTTTCGTTTTTTGAATTTTAAAATAATTTTTTGAGCCCTATTTTTGGTAATTTTAAAATTATTCTTAAAAAATTCTTAGCACCGAAAATCATCGATTCATACATATATTTTAAGAAAAACTACTATATATTAAAAAATTGTATAGTAGCTTTTTCTGCGCTCCTGCCTTGTTAATCCTTTGAGGAAATTCTATAATCTGCCTAAAATTACTATACAAAGGAAGAAAGATGACAGAAGTTTTTACCAAAATTAAGGATAATCCAATTTTCAAATCAGACCCCGACAAAGTAGTCAGGAATTTTATTTTGCCGCAATATAAGCGCACTATGGTCGAAGTCTTAGATGATTTTATAGCCGTTAAATTTTATAGCTCGCTGGCTAGAGACGGAACGGTTAAAACGCATAGACATTATCACTATACGGAAGACGGCAAGTTAATCAAAGCTCTAGGTAATGTAAGCGAAATAATATTCGAAGGGGCCAGAATACTGTTAAAGAAATTAATATCAAATAGCCATACTAATGGTGTGACAGCTCCAAAGAATACGTTAGCAAGCGTTTTTAAAATTTACTGTGAATATAACGCTTTTGCCGAAAGAACGTTAAGAAAATTGCGATTTAGATTTCAATCGAGGCTAAAGTGCGTTAGCGATAAAGATATCAGCAAGATTACCAAAAAGGAGATAATGCAGATATTGGACCCCATTTACAAGAATAGAAATTTGCACTTTTAAAAGATCTGTTTTATTTTATTCGTTCTTTATTCAGGTTCGCGCGAGATAGAGGTATAAGCGATAATCTTTTATTTTGCGATACGCAATTAAAAAACCTATATAAGATACCTAAATCCAGGGGCTATTCATATATTTCCGCGAATGCGGATTTGTGGTTGTTGATAAAATATATCATGAGCTATCCTTACTAAATAGGTGTCAAGAACGCTTTAATCTTTGGATTACTTACCGGATTAAGAAGCTCAAATGTAAGAAATTTAACCTACGAGCATTTAAAAATAGACGATGGCGGAGAATATTCCTTGCTATTCCCGCAAGATGAAAATAAAGTGAAAGCTAATGGCGATGAACATGAACATCTGGAGCTTCCAAAGGAGGCAGGCAAGTGGCTAGAGAGCATAAAAACAAAGCCTTCTTTATTTTTTGCGAATACGGAAGGAAACGTTTTAAGAGAGGCGACGCTTGTCAAGGCTCTTAGCCAATACCTAATGCTATAGCGCCACCAGCCGCATCAACGATAGGAATAACCATATTTAGCCCACCTGATTTGATTTTTACATAGTTATCAAAAACCTTGACATTATCAGGGTCGGCTAAAACATTTACGGGAATTTCTTTTATGAAATCGATTGTATCCGAAGTGGGCTTGATATACCAAGCAACGCCTTGATTTGAATTGTTAGAAGCATTGTTATCTTCTGGCATGATTTTCTCCTATTTATAGAATTTGTAGTTTTTATCTAAATTTTCGATTTGTAAATTAAAATTTTGCAATAAATATTCATTTACTTGTTTATAATCTTGCTTTGTCATTAAATAGACATTTACGGCATTTTTTTGATTGTCATAAAAAAACTATGGTGCAAAAGAATATAAATTTATAATCTTTGTTAATTAACAAGGCAAATAATTTTACTAAACAAGCAAACAAATTTGATAAAATCAAAAAAATCCTGCAATAACAAAACCAAATGGTGCAAAAATTTTTTGAACCGAGTTATCTGGTATCTTACCAATCATAGGATAAATACTTTTTTTAACCCAAACAATATTTTGTTTTGCTACCGTCGTATCTCGTTTATCCCAATAAACTTTATCGTTATATAAATATACTTTCTCAGGCTTTCTAAGTTTTCTAATAAAATCAATAAAAGCCCAAATATTGACTATTGGAAATGCTACAATCACAAAGCTAAATCTTGGATTTCTCATTTCATTTTTTAAAATTTCAAAAAACCCGCCACTATTCCAATCGACAACACCAGTAAAAAATACAATATAAATCATTATAGTGTTACATACAAGCAAAAATGTAAAACCATACATTATCATTATAAAGTTATTTTTAATGATGAGTGGAGCTTTATCATAATCTCTCATTTTAATCCTTTTTAAAAAATTTCTCTCATTGCAAGAATTTATTTAAATTCCCACAATGCCTACAACCTTGTCATTGCGAGACCACGAAGCGATCGAAACAATCCAGTAATGAGGCGTTTCTAATTTGCAAATTCGCTTTAATAAACGGTTTCTCCGTTTCGCAATGACATTTTAATGCAAAATTCAAATCTCGTCAGTATCGTTTGATACCGAATTTATTAAATTTACAAATTTAAACTTACTTTACAAATTCACACAATTAGTAAATTTAAATTTGCAAATTTGATATTTGGATCTGTTTGATCTGAATTAGCCCTCAGTTAAACCCAAAGAATACAGCAGTCTTTTTTCTGCTTTATCCAACTCGTTTGTTGCCTTATTAATTCTGCTTGAATTACTCATTTTTTGTCTCCTTATTAGAAAATTTTTATTTTAAATTATTGTCAATATCTCTGTTAAATATAGTTAAAATATACTGCCTCAACTCGTCGTGGTCTTTTTGATTGAAATAAAACATATTGATAGTCGGAGTAATTTTCCACCTTTCAATCGAAGCCCACTCTATGTTTATTTGAAATTTTCTAGCATATTTCCAAAAATTTTTAAGAGTTTTGTTTGATTTTTTATAAATTCCCATGAAAACTAAAATTTCTAAAAATTCGGCTAAAAATAATGTAAATATTGTAATAAGTACACTTAACAAGAATGGTCCAAAACTATACCTAGAAACAAAATTTATTATCGTAAATGCACTCAAAAATGCCCAACCAAAACCTGTTGTTGTAATTATTCGCATAAAAGAACAAAAAACCATTTTGCCTTCTTTTTTTACATGCGAAATATCGTAACCAATTGGATTGTCAGATGGATTATGAAGCACAATTCTATCTCCCATAACTTGGAAATGTATTGTTTCATCAATTTTATTGTTATGATTATAAAACACAACTTTTGAATTGTAAAAATGAGTATAATGTGGCTTTATTGATAAAATATTTTTAAAATCTAATATTAAAATAAGAGTTGTTATAAAACCAAAAGAAAGGGCTGTTTGTATAGCTATTCCGATTTCTAAATTTCCATCTTCAAATTCATTAAATTTATTCAAAACGAATGCTGAAACAATCACCCAAAATGCAAAAATTAATAAAAAATGGATAAATAAAGCCCAACTAGTATAATTCCGTAAAATTAATGGTTCTTTATCATAATCTCGTTGGTTTTTATTTTTATCAAAAATATCGTTTTTGAAATTTTCCAATTTTACTTCCTTTTCGCGAGTCTGCATTATACAACAAATCAATCTTAAATTTGATTTTGTTTTAACCTTAAATTAGCTATTCTTATAAATTCAAAGTCATATCGTTTAAATACGATACAAAATTCTTAAATTTATAAATTTAAACTTACGCAACAAGTAAATTTAAATTTGCAAATTCTTTTAGAGCTTCAAAGCCGTTATTAGCCAAACTTCCATCTCTTAGTAAAGTATGATTTCCAAATAGTTCGCTTCCGTTTGTTATGCTATTTGTGATTAAGGTTTTATTGATGAGAATTCCGTCATTTTT
>NZ_CALJPC010000001.1 GCF_937981295.1 uncultured Campylobacter sp. | reverse complement strand
GGAATTTGCGCGGTAAAATTTCATTTTGCTGCGAAATTTCGCCTTAAAATTTTACGGACGCGAAATTTCACGCCGTAAGATCAATGCGACGGAGACGGCGCGCAGAAGGCATTTTGCGAAGGCGCTTGCCGCGTTTGCGGCTACAAAACATATTGTGCGGTCTCGGTACGCCGCAGAGCTGCGTGTTTGGTAGCAGCATGCCCCCATTTAGGTGCTAGCGAATAATTTCGCCTCGTAGCTAGAATGCGTTGCGGCGGCGCGCCGTTTGGGGCGCTGAAATTTTACAAAACGTACGGCGCGATTAAATTTAAAATTTTAAAGCAGGACGGGAAAAACTGCCCTAGCGCGAAATTTTAGAAGCGAGTTTGAACTAAATTTTGAAAACTCGTTTTAGCGAAATTTTGAAAGCGAGCCTTGGCGCAAATTTTAAAAGCGGCGCGGCTGCGCCAAAATTTTAAAACCGCGCCTGTAAGAGTGATGAAATTTAAAAATTTTATAAAGGAAAACGATGGAAAAAAAAGAGATTTCACTTAAAACCAAAGACGGCAAGATCGCTAAAATCGACTTTTTGTATCAGTTCGACGATTCGCTGCCGGTGGCGAGCTTCAAGTTAATTTTTAAAGCAAGCGGCGCGGTGAGCGAGAAGACCCTGGGCCTTGCGCGCATCTGCGCGGGCGTTTTGGGCGAGGGCTCAAAGACGCTGGGAGTGAGCGAATTTCACCGCAAGCTCGATATCCGCGCGGTCGAGATCAGCGCCGCGAGCAATTTTGAAACCTTCGGCATCCAGCTAAACTGCCTAAAAGAGCACTTCGATTTCGGCTTAGACATGCTGCGAGAGCTGCTTAAAGAGCCCAATTTAACGCCATCGGTGCTGGAAAAGCTAAAAATGCAAACCATAGGCGAGCTCGCCGTGCTAAAAAGCGAGTTTGATTACATCGCGACATGCAACCTAAAAGCGCTTCTGTATCCGCGCACGAGGCTCGAGCAGCCGCTCATAGGCGACGAGGCGAGCGTAGAGCGGATCACGATGAAGGACGTGCGGGAGTTTTTCGCCTCGCTGAGTTTAGAGAATTTATACGTCGTTTTGTGCGGCGACGTGAGCGATAAAAACCCAAAAATCGCGGAAATTTTGAGCCTCTTTGCAAGCGGCGAAAAGCGCGAGCTGCCGTTTTTCACGCCGAGCGATGCGAAAAAGATAAAGATCCAAAAAGAGCAGACGCAGCAGGCATACATCTACTTCGGTGCGCCATTTACGCTGCCAAAAGAGCAGGAGTTCATCGCAAACACCGCACTTTTCGTGCTCGGAAGCAGCGGATTCGGCAGCAGGCTGATGGAGCGCATCCGCGTCAAACACGGGCTTGCGTATTCGGTCTATGCGCGCGGCGATTTCGAGCTTAGCCGCCGCGAGTTTTGGGGCTATCTGCAAACCAAAAACGAAAATTTGCAAAACGCCGCCGCGCTCGTAAAAGAGGAGATCGCGAAATTTATCGCATCTGGCGTGAGCGAAGCGGAGCTAAAAAGCGCAAAAAAATTCCTAATCGGAAGCGCCGTGCTGCAAAAAGAGACGATGTTCAAGCGAGCGGCGATCGCGCAGAGCGAGTATTACAAGGGCTACGCATTCGGCGAGTTCGAGCGAAATTTAAAGCGCATCGAGACGCTAAAACTCGGGGCGCTCAACGATTTCATTAGATCGCACGACGAGATCATGAATCTAAGCTTTTCCGTCATTTGCGACGAGACCGCCGCGAAAAAGGGGCTTAGAATTTAGTCCGTCGCGGCGCGTATCTGCAGTCGGCATAAAATTTGGATAAATTTTAAATTTATAAAGCGGCGCAGACGGCGCTAAATTTTACTTTTACGCTCCGTTTGCGTACAGCTTGTGCGTTTAAATTTAAAACCGCGCCTGCGTCGCGCGTCGCGCTAAAATTTGCGGGGCTTTGCAAGAAGCGATTAAATTTACGAGCCTTACAAAAGTGGTAAATTTAAAGACGCCGTGTGCGGCTCGGTAAAATTCAGCGCGCAAAATCAAAGCCCGATTTCGCCCGCCGTTTGCAAGCCGCGCCGCGAAATTTAAAAGACTGTGCGCGTGCATATCTTTTGGATCGTACGGTTCGCAAATCGCGCCGTGAAATTTCAAGCGATCGCGCTATGTTCTAAAACGAGGTGCGCACCGCAAAGACGCGGTTGCCAAACAAAGTGCGCGCAAATGAGTAAAATTTACAGGCGCAGCCGGCGAGTAAATTTGCCACAATAACGAAATTTCGAGCAAATTTAAGCAAGCGTTCGATGCGGCGCGTAAAATTTCGATCAAATTTAGGCGGACGATTCCACTGCGGCGCATAGAATTTCACAGCGCAAGGGCTTAAACGCCTATCAAATTTAAAGGATGAAAATTGATTTTTGAAGCAAAAGACGCGGCGACGCTGCAAAAGGCGGGCATTACGACGCTTTTGGATCTGGCGCTGCTTCTGCCCAAAAGCTTCGACGATCTAAGCGTGAGGGACGCGCCCTGCGCGGGCGAGAGCACGGCGGAGGTCGAGTGCCTCTTCCAGCACAGGCGCGGCTCGATGCTCATCGTCACGGCGCACTGCCTCAGCTGGGAGCGCGAGATCAAAATCGTGATCTTCAACGCCAAAAACTGGCACTTCGGCGCCTTCAAGCGCGGCAAAAAATTCTTCATCCACGGCAAATGCGACGAGAGCTTCGGCTCGTGGCAGTTCGTAAACCCAAAAATCGTAAGCGAGCCGGGTAGGATCGCGCCCAAATACAAAGCTGCGCTGAGCGACGCCGCGGTGCAAAAGCTGATCAAAAAATATCTAAGCGCGAGTGCGCTTCTAGGCTGCGGGCTGCGCGCGGACGAGGCGGCGGTACTGCTCGCGCTACACGAGAGCTCGCCGCGCAGCGTGCGAATGCTAGCCGCGCTAAATAGGCAGCTCAAGGAGGGCGGCGCGGAAAATTTCGGCGAGCGCGACGACGTTTCAAACAGCGGCAAAATTCCGAACGGGAATGAAATTTTAAGAGACGAAATTTCAAGCAGCGATAAAATTTTAAATGACGATGGAATTTTAGATAACAACGAAATTACAAGCTCGCAAAACTCCGCCGCCGCCGAAATTTTAAACAGCAGATCGCAAAATGATGAAATTTCAGTCCATCCGCAAAATGGCGGAGTTCTTGCCTGCGAGACAAAGCACGGCGCGGCGAATGAAATTTTAAGCGGCGGAATTCCAAATGGCGCAGAAGCCTCGCCCAGCCAAAATATCCACAGCGGAGAGGCTGTGAGCGATAAAATTTTGGACGGCGAGGAACCTCAGGCGCGCGAGGAGGAGATTTATAACGACAAAAATTTTAACGTCCAAAGCGACGAGGATTTTCTTGCCGCAAACGGCGCCGAGGCGCGTGAGGATGAAATTTCGGACGACTTCAAAGCCGATAATGAAGCGGCGGCGAACAGCAATAAAATTTCAAACGACCTAGTATTCATCGCCCAAACAGCGACACGGTCAGCAGACGTTCAAGCAGCAATCGTGCAACCCATGCTAGAGCATGTCGCGACCGCGCAGTCCATAGCCGAGCAAGCCATAGTCGCGCAACAAATTGCAAGTACCCAAGACGTAGATACACACCCCGCAGAGATTCAAACTTCAGACGTTCGAATCGCAAATTTGCAACCCGTAACCCCCCAAACTCAAGAAGCAGGTATGCAACCCGCAACAATCCAAACTTCAAGCCAAGTAGCGAGCGCGCAATTCGCGACCATCCAAACTTTGAGCACGCAAGCTGCGGGCGCGCAGCCTGCGTGCGATCAAATCAAAAATGTTCAGGCGGTAGTAGCCGTGCAGACTGCAACCGCAAAGCCTACGATCGCTCAGACCGCAAGCGCCGCCGAGGCTGTACAGGCTGCAGCCGTCGCATCTATGAGCGGTGCTGAAATTTTACGCACGCTGAAATTTGTCGAAATTCTAAACTACCTGCAAAAGCTAAGCGCAAAAAAAACGAGCTTCCCTGCGCAAATTTACCCGCTGCACGACATTTCAGACTGGCTTGCTTCACTTCCTTTTGAGCCTACGCGCGATCAGCTGAGAGCGATAAAAGACATCGCTAGCGATCTGCAAAGCCCTCTGGCACGCCGCCGCGTCGTCATGGGCGACGTAGGCAGCGGCAAGACGCTCGTGATCCTCGCGAGCGCGGCGATGAATTACCCGCGCATCAGCTATCTGATGGCGCCTACGAGCATCCTAGCCGAGCAGATTTACGCCGAAGCTCTCCGTCTGCTGCCGCCGCAGATCAAAGTCCTGCTCGTAAAAAGCGGCGATCGCGAGCCGAATTTCGCAGGCGCGCACCTTATCATCGGCACTCACGCCCTGCTCTACCACGAGCTCGCGCCGTCAAATCTCATAATGGTCGATGAGCAGCACCGCTTCGGCTCGAATCAGCGCGAAAAGATTGCGCGCCTCACGGGGAGCGGCGAGTTTCGCGCGCATTTCATTCAATTTAGCGCCACGCCGATACCGCGCACGCTAAGCATGATCCAGTCCGAGCTTGTGAGCTTTAGCTTTTTAAAACAGCTGCCGTTTGAAAAGCAGATCAAAACAAAAATCCTGCAAAATGACGGATTTACGGGCTTTATGCAGGATCTGCGCCGCGAGCTCGCCGTGGGCAATCAAGCGATCATCGTCTATCCGCTCGTGCAGCAAAGCGAAAGCTCGGTCTATCAAAGCCTTGAGGAGGCGGCGCCGTTTTGGAAGGCTCAGTTTGCGGACGTAATGATTACCCACGGCAGCGACAAGGACAAGGAGGAGGTCCTGCGCCGCTTCCGCGACGAAGGACGGCTACTGATAACTACGACGATCGTCGAAGTGGGCATCTCGCTGCCGCGGCTTAGCGTCATTTTAATCGTGGGCGCCGAGCGAATGGGGCTCGCGTCGCTTCATCAGCTGCGCGGACGCGTCGGGCGCAAAGGCCAGGCGGGGCGCTGCTACCTCTACACCAAGCTCAAATCCCCGCCGCAGCGCCTGCGCGAGTTCGCAGCGACACTAGACGGATTTAAGGTCGCAAATATCGATCTGAAAAACCGCCAAGGAGGCGATCTGCTGGGCGGCTCGGTACAGCACGGCGCGATGTTTACGTGGTATGATTACGAAGAGGACGTGACGGCTGCGGCAAAACAGCGACTAAAAGACATAGGACGGGGTGCATGAAATTCTACGAGATGTGATAGAATTTAAACGTAATTTAGCCGCGGCAAAATTTTACGAAGCGAATGCGATTATGAGATAATGGGCGATCTGATATAAAATTTGAAATTTCACGGCGCAGATTGCATCGGATAAAATTTAGAGCTTTACCAAGCCTTGTTTGCTTTTAATTTCTAAAATTTATGCAACTTAAAGTCCAAAAAAAGGAGAGCAAAATGGCTTACGTGACCTACGACAAGGCAAAATGGCACTGGGGCGCGAAAAATGCGCCGACAGATATCCCGCAGGAAAACGGCGCGACGCACATCGCGTTTTTCTTCCACTGGTGTATGGAGCGCAAGCTCTACTCCAAGGACTTCGCGGCGGACTTTGCGGACGATATAGCGCGGATGGACGATAGCTTTGATTATCGCGGGTATTTCTTTGGCGCCATGGACGGCGTGCTAGGCAGCGAGGAGCTAAACACCGCGGGCAAGGCCTTTGCGAAGGCCTACTACACCACGGACCGCACGAAATTTGCCAAAACGCACGGCTGGTATTTGCAAGATTACGACGATTTCGTCGCGCGCAAATTTGGCGATAAAAACTTCGACAACGCCTATTTTTACATAGAAAACTCGCCGCAAAATTACGCCGAGATCAAAGAGATCATCGATCGCCGCTACGAGGAATTCTTGAGCTTCAAGGAGGCAAAGTAGAAATTTTACCGCCGAGCTTAGCCGGTTTAAAATAGACGTCCAATCCGAAACGGCGCGCGATCTGCGCCGCGGTAAAATTTAAAATTTTGCGTAGCGCTTTAAATTTACGAAGCGTACGGCGAGCTGGCGCGACACATTGCAAATTAAATTTTAAAATCAAACCGCTTCGCAGTGCGAGATACATTAAATTCAGCGGCGCGCTGTTTTTGTAAGCCTGGCGCTGTATTTGCAAACTCTCGGCACGCAATATTAGAAGCCGTCCGCCGATCGTTGTGCCGTAAATTTTATAAACGCCAATCGTTTAAAACAATTCTCAAAGATCGCGCAATCCGCATTTTAAAAATAAATTTGAAATTTTAAAATCATCGCGGCGCGCGATGCAAATAAGCAGAATCGATACGTTGCTGCGAGCGGCAGGGCTTAAAATTTAGGAAAATTTAACTATAATCGCCGCAAAAATTTGAAAATTTTAAAATTTCACAAAGGATTTTATCGATGATCAAGGCACTTCGCGGTATGAACGATATTTTGGACGAACAGGCGCGCATCTACTCGCAAATTTTAAACGTGTGCGAGCGCGTGGCGCGCAATTACGGCTTTTGCCTCATCGAAACGCCCAAACTCGAGCAGACCGCGCTATTTCGCCGTAGCGTCGGCGAGAGCAGCGACATCGTCGGCAAGGAGATGTATGAGTTTAGCGACAAAAGCGGCGATAGCGTCTGCCTGCGCCCCGAAGGCACCGCAGGCGTCGTGCGCGCCTTTATCGAAAAAAAGCTAGACCGCAGCGGCGGCGTGCATAAATTTTATTATCAAGGCTCAATGTTTCGCTATGAGCGCCCGCAAAAGGGGCGTCTGCGCGAGTTTCATCAATTCGGCGTCGAGTGTTTCGGCGAAAATAGCGTCTATGAGGATGCGAGCGTGATTTTGATGTTAGCTCAAATTTTACGCGAGCTGAATGTCTCCGCAACGCTTAAAATCAACTCTTTAGGCGATGAGGAGTGCATGCCCGCGTATAAAACCAAGCTCGTAAATTTCTTGCAAGAACGCGAAGACAAGCTCTGCGAGGACTGCCAAAGGCGCATCGACACCAATCCGATCCGCGTACTGGACTGCAAAAACGAAAGCTGCCAGAAAATTTTAGCCACCGCGCCTCTTATAACTGAAAATTTAAACGACGCCTGCGCCGCGGAATTTGCGCAGCTGCAAAGAATTTTAACCCAAAACGGACAAAAATTTGAGATTGATGCGAAGCTCGTGCGCGGGCTTGATTACTACTGCAAAACCGCCTTTGAGTTCGTCTCAAGCGAGCTTGGCGCGCAAAGCGCCGTAGGCGGCGGCGGGCGCTACGACAGGCTCGTGGAGTTTTTAGGCGGTAGAAAGACGGCGGGCGTGGGCTTCGCGATCGGTATCGAGCGAATAGCCGAAATTTTAAAAACGCGTGAAGCCCCTCAAGAGCGCGAGGGTCTTTATATCGGCGCGCTGGATGAGGCGTTTGTTAGCACGGCGTTTTCATTTGCGCTAAAGCTGCGAAAGCTTTGTAAAACTCAAATTTCATACGAGCCCAAGAGCCTAGCCAAGCATTTAAAAGCGGCCGACGGGGCGGAGGTGAAATTTTGCCTTTGCATCGGGCAGGACGAGTTTGATCGCGCCGAGGTATGGTGCAAAAATTTGGAAGATCAAAGCACCTTTGCGATTAAATTTAAAGAGGTCGAAGCATTTTTTAAGGATAGAGCATGAGCGATTACGGACTAAATATTTGGGGGAATTCCAACTTCACGATAGACGGCGGCAAACTATGCCTAAACTCCGATTTCAAGCAGCCTTTGGTAGATATCATAAAAGAGATCCGCGCAGACGGCGTGCGAGGCCCGATACTGCTGCGCTTCCCGCACCTCATCAAAAAGCAGATCGTTGAAATTTACTCAAATTTTAACCGCGCTATTAAGGAGTTTGATTACAAGGGAAAATTCCACGCCGTCTATCCGCTTAAGGTAAATCAATTCCCGGGCTTCGTTAAAAATTTAGTCGATATCGGCGAGCCTTACGGATACGGACTCGAGGCCGGCAGCAAGCCCGAACTGCTGCTAGCAATGGCGTATAACAAATACGGCGCGCCGATCACCGTAAACGGTTTTAAAGATAAGGAGCTCATCAATATCGGCTTCATCGCCGCAGAGATGGGGCATAACGTAACGCTTACGATCGAGGGGTTAAACGAGCTTGAAACCATCATCGAAACGGCTAAGGAGCGATTCGCGCCAAAGCCATTCATCGGGCTTCGCATCAGGCTGCACAACTCCGGAAGTGGTATGTGGGCGAAAAGCGGCGGGATAAATTCTAAATTCGGTCTTACCTCGACCGAGCTTATAGAGGCGATAAACTTACTCAAGAAAAACGACCTCATCGAGCAGTTTACGATGATCCACTTTCATATCGGCTCACAGATTACAGAGATCCATCCGCTCAAAAAGGCCCTCATCGAGGCGGGTAACATCTACACCGAGCTTCGCAAAATGGGCGCAAAAAATTTAAAATCCATAAATTTAGGCGGAGGTCTCGCTATCGAATACTCCCAAGCCAAAGAAAGCTCCAACCGCAACTATACGCTAAAAGAATACGCCAACGACGTGGTTTTTTTGCTAAAATCGATCGCAGAGGATAAAAAAGAGGCCGAGCCGGATATCTTTATCGAGAGCGGAAGATACGTAGCCGCCAGCCATGCGGTGCTCGTAGCGCCGATTTTGGAGCTTTTTACCCAAGAATACGCCGAAGAGAAGCTCGCCCTAAAAAAGGACAATCCGCCGGTAGTCGCCGAGCTATACGATCTGTATAAAACTCTAAAGCCGTCCAACGCGCTAGAGTATCTGCACGATGCTATGTCGCATATGGAGAGCGTGCTTACCCTTTTTGATCTAGGATACGTCGATCTGATCGACCGCTCAAACGGCGAAATTTTGGTTCATCTAATAATGCGAAAGGCGTATGGAATTTTAGGCAACAAGCAAGAATACAGCAATTTCTTAAACTCCTTAGGCAACGCCCAAGAACGCTATTTGGTAAATTTCTCGATCTTTCAAAGCCTGCCCGATTTTTGGGGCATCAAGCAGCACTTCCCGATCATGCCGCTAGAGAGGCTGGACGAGCGCGCCACGCTATCGGCGTCGATCTGGGATATCACCTGCGATAGCGACGGCGAGATAGAATTCGACAGTCAAAAAAATCCGCTATTTCTGCACGATTTCGATCCTGAAAAAGAGGAGTATTTTTTGGGCTTTTTTCTTGTCGGAGCCTACCAGGAGGTGCTTGGCATGAGCCACAACCTCTTTGCACACCCAACAGAGGCGACCGTGATTTTAAAGGATGACGGCGGCTTTGAGATCAAGGATTTTATCGAATCTCAATCGGTCATCGACATCTTGGAGGATATGGACTACGACGTAGTAGATATCCGCGAAAGCCTAAACGAGCGCGTCGAAAAATCAAATCTTATCGGAGATAAAGAGAAAAAGCATATCCTGGGCGAACTATATCTGTTTTTAAACGACAATAGCTACTTAAAGACAATCAAATGAGTTTTTGGCAAATTTTAAAACAAGACTTTACCGAGCCCTTGCGTCAAGACCCCGCATGCAATAGCGTATTTGAGATATTTTTCTGCTATCCAGGCGTCTGGGCGCTAATAAATTATCGCTTCGCGCATTTTTTCTACGAGCGAGGTTTTAAGCTCATAGCTCGCGCGATTAGCGGACTTAGCCGCATAATCACCGCCGTAGATATCAACCCGGGCGCACAGATCGGCTCGGGCGTATTTTTCGACCACGCTACGGGGCTTGTCATCGGAGAAACGGCGATCATCGGCGATAACTGTCTGATCTATCAGGGCGTCACTCTCGGCGGCGTGAGCTTAGAGCACGGCAAGCGCCATCCGACGCTGCAAAACGGCGTCGTAGTAGGCGCGGGAGCCAAAGTGCTAGGCAACATCACCATCGGCGAAAATTCCAAAATCGGCGCAAATTCCGTCGTCGTAAAGGATGTCGAGCCAAACTGTACCGCCGTGGGCGTGCCCGCTAGAATTTTAGGAAGCTGCGAGAGCGATCCTTTAGCGCATAATAAAATTCCCGATATCAGCCAGGAGCTTATCAAATATCTCATCAAGCGTATCGAAATTTTAGAAGAGTGCATCTGCAGCGGCAGAAAAGATATCGCCGCAATGGATGAGGATCTAAATAAATTCTACGAAGAGTATCTGAAATCATTAAAATAAGAGGGTTAAAGTGAAAAAAGCTCTATTTTTTATAATTTGTGCTATTTTGTCGGCAAGCGGCAGCGATGCTAATAGCGCGAAAAATTCCGCGAACGACGCCAGAATAAGTTTAGTAAAAAGTCTATACATCAAGGATACCTATTTCGGCGATCACAAAAATGTCTTATCGGCTTCTTTCAAATCTGCGCTTATGCAGGATGAAGCATCTGCTGGCGAAGGTGAGGTTGGCTGCTTGGACTACGATCCGGTAATCGGCGGTCAAGATGTCTGCGACGATGCGAAATATGATTTTGAGCTAGGGCAGCGCGATACTGTCGTAGTAACTCAAACCTGCCCCTACGGTGCGCAGACTATAATCTACAAACTCGTCCGTAGCGGAGGAGATTATAAAATCGACGATATCTACAACCAAGACCCAAGTAGCGGCAGGGCTTTTAGCGTCAAAAATCAAATTTTAAATTGTCTAAACCAATCCAAGGAGCATCAATGAAATTAACACTTTCAAGTCGCGTAAGCAAGCTCGGCGAAAGCCTAACGATCGCAATCAGCACCAAAGCCAAGCAGATGAAAGCTCAAGGGCAAGACGTCGTAATCCTAAGTGCGGGTGAGCCCGATTTCGATACCGCAGAGGTCGCCAAAAAGGCTGTCATAGAGGCTATGGCTAAGGGCTGTGGAAAATATACGCCGGTTGCCGGCACGCCTGAAATTTTAAATTTAATCGCGCAGAAGCTAAAGCGTGATAATGCTCTAAACTACAGGCCTGATCAGATCATCACCAACGTCGGCGCCAAGCACTCGCTATTCAACGCCTTTAACTGCATCTTAAACGAAGGCGATGAGGTTATAATACCGGCGCCTTATTGGGTCACCTACCCCGAAATCGTAAAATTTTGTGGCAGCAAGCCCGTCATCGTAGACACCAAGGCGGAAAACCGATACAAAATCACCGCCTCGCAGCTCAAAGCCGCGATCACGCCGCGCACGAAGGCGCTGTGCCTTTTCAACCCGAGTAACCCCGCAGGCGCCGTATATTCGCGCCAGGAGCTACAAGAGCTTGCGGAAGTGCTAAAGGGCACGGATATTTTAGTAATTGCCGATGAAATTTACGAAAAAATCGTCTTCGGCAAGAGTTTCATAGCCGCAGCAAGCATCAGTGAGGATATGTTCGGGCGCACCGTGACGATCAACGGGCTAAGCAAATGCGGCGCGATGCCCGGCTGGCGCTTCGGCTACACCGCCTGTGCTATCGATGAGCTAAATAAGGCGATGATAAACCTGCAAAGCCAAAGCGTCAGCAACGTAGCAAGCATAGTCCAGGCAGGCGCTATGCCAGTGCTGCGCGGCGAGGCGGATGATTATATCGAGGAGATGAGGCGCGAATACGAGCGCAGGCGCGATTTTGGCGCGGACGCGATAGGTGCGATCCCAGGGCTTAGTGTCGTAAAACCAGATGGCGCATTTTATTTCTTCATAGATTGCTCTCAGGTAGAACCTGATAGTATGAAATTCTGCATGCAGCTGCTAGATAAAGGGCTCGTAGCCACGGTGCCAGGAAGCGGATTTGGCATGGATGGGCACTTCCGCATAAGCTTTGCGTGCTCTATGGAAAATCTAAAACGCGGCTTTGAGCGCATAGAAAAATTCGTAAAAAATTACCACAGATAGACATGCTAGCGAAATTTTGATCTAAATTTGTCGTAACTTAGCAGCGAAATTTTTACATAAAATTTAATGCGGCTTGGCGGCAAATTTAGTGTGGCACGGCGTAGCTCAGAATTTAATGCGGTTGCGCTAGCCAAGCGCGATTGAATTTCGTGCCGCTTTAATTAAATTTCAAGCTGCCGTATTCAGGAGCGCTTAAATTTTATGCCGTTTATTCAAATGCGGCTAATTTTGCGCTGTCATACTGCGACGTCTGCTGTGCCACGCACTGCTCGCGATTTTAAATTTCGCTTCGGAATTTTAAAATTTCATCGCACGACGCATCCGGATTTTGTCGCAAACGCCGCCTGCGGCAGAGCTTTTAAAATTTTATCGCAAAATTTTTTAAAATTTCGCGCCGAGGCTTTCGGCTCTTGCGCTGCTCGCCGTTTGATGCCGCTATGCTAACTAAACGTAGCAGTCGCGCAAAATACTACAAAATGGGCGCAATAAACACGATCGATGCCGCATAGCAGAACGCGACGAACCAAAAAACGCACGGCGCAGATCGTAAACGAGCTAAATTTCAAAATTTTACCGCGCCCGAGGCCTTGGTGCAAACGCAACAAATTTTATGTTTTAGTGCGCCTTTGAGCCCAAGCGTATCAAATAGATTTTAAACGAAATTTCAACGCCGCCGCGCTATTTTATATTTTTATAAAGACTATTTTAGTAAAATCAGAGCTTTATGAGCGAGATAAAAATTTTAATCACCGACGAGGATCTGTGCGCTCCGCGGCGGCTTTTGAGTAGGCGCGATAAGAAGCTGGCGCGAGCGCGAGGACATCTGCGCGAGTTTCGCGTTTCGCGGGCGCTTAAGGCGCGCTTTAAAAAACGCGGCGAATTTTGCATCTCGCACAAAAGCGCGGACGGCAAAACGATCGTCGCCGTGGCTCTAGCGAGGCAAAAGTTCGGACTCGATCTTGAAATTTTAAAACCGCGGAATTTTGCCGCGGCGAGCGAGTTTTGTTTCAACGCCTTTGAGCGCGAGCTTTTAGCGGCGGTGGACGAGAGCGAAAAGACGCTCATTTTTTATAAAATTTACACGATCAAAGAGGCGCTGATTAAGGCGCGAAGCCTAGGTTTTTACGCGCTTGCTCGCGTGGGGCTGGCGCGCGGCGCAGATGGAGAGGCTCTGGCGCTTGATGAGCGCGGCAGAGTGTGGTCACACAAGAGCTATATTTTGGAGGGCGAGATTTTGATTTCGCTAGTTTTTAGGGAGAATTTTTGAGACCTGTTTATCGTTTTTACGCTATTTCTAAAACGGCTTTCATTCTGCTTTGCACCGCGTTTTTTATAGGCGGATGCGCACACAAGGCGCCCGAGCGGATAGCGGAATTTAGCCAAAAGCAGTTCATCCTAACTGATCCTAACGGCGTGAAAAGCAGAGCCCTGATCTCCAAAATTTCGCCCGCAAGCAGCGAGGAGAGCCGCTACAAGCTCGTCTGGCTCGATATGCTAGGCGCGCCGATAGCACGCAAAATTTTATCGATCGCGGACGGCGAGGCGAAATTTCGCAACGACGGCTTCCTGCCGCCCGATTCGCAAAGCGAGCGAGTATTTTTAGCCCTGCTTGAGAATGCGGATAAAGCAAATTTCGCCATAAACGCAAAGGGGCGCCGATATGACGCAGTATCTAAGTAGTCCGGGGCTCATCTGTGCGGGCGCAAACAGCGCCGCAGAGCTTTTTGGCGCGCTGTGCGAAAAAAGATCCGCGCTGCAAAAGCTTAGCGTCTGCGGTAAAAATTTCATCTTTGGGCGCGTGGATACGCCGCTACCGAGGATCAAAGATCGCGCCTACGCCACGCGCACGAACGCCCTGGCGCTTTACGCCTGCCTCGGCGTGCAAGGACAGATCGAGCAAGCCGTGCAAAAATTCGGCGCGCACCGCATAGGCGTGGTATTTGCGACCACCAACACCGGCGTGCAAGAAAACTATGCGGAATTTTTCGCCTGCGACAAGGGCACGGGAAATTTTATCTCGCAAGACGGCGAAGGTTCCGCGCCGTGCAGCGAAATTTCTACTCCAAACGACAAAAATTTCGCCAAAATTTCAAAAAACGCGAACGATAAATTTAAAAACTTCTGCTTCGAGCGCAACTCCCACGCAAACCCCGCAAATTTTATCCGCGAACGCTTCGGGCTAAAATCCGTCGCGATCGGAGTTTCGAGTGCGTGCACCAGCGGAAACAAAGCTCTGATCGAAGCTTCGCGCCTCATTTCTTGCGGACTTTGCGACGCGGTCGTTTTCGGCGGCGCCGACGCACTCGACGAGCTCACGCTGCAGGGCTTTAGCGCGCTTGAAATTTTAAGCGAGCAGCCGCTAAAGCCGTTTTCAGAGGCACGATCAGGCACAAATCTAGGCGAAGGAGCCTGCGCATTCGTGCTCTCGCGCGAGCGCATAAGCGACGTCGCGTTTTTGGCTCACGCCGCAAACTCCGACGCCTACCACATCACCAAGCCCGATCCTAGCGCACGCATGCAGATCGCGGCGATCAAAACCGCGCTAAAATCGGCGCAGCTGCAAAGCGTCGACTACGTAAACCTGCACGGCACGGGCACTGCGGCCAATGACGCGATGGAGGCCTTGGCTATGAGCGCCGCCCTACCCTTAGCGCCAGCAAGCTCGTCCAAATGGGCGATCGGACACACTCTGGGCGCTGCGGGGGCGATCGAGCTTGCCGTATGCTACGAGGCGATCAGACAGGGCGTGATCCCGCCAAATTTTACAAACGATAAAATTTGGCGCGGCTCGGAGGCTGAAATTTTTCATAGCGCGCAGGCGCGGTACGGCGAGCGAAACGATGAAATTTTAAATAACGCAAGCGATCAAATTTTATGCAGCTCGGGCGGTGAAATTCTGCAAAACGCGCAGGGTGAAATTTTAAAAAGCGGCGCGGATGAAATTTTGACTGCGTCTAAAGCTTTGCAAGACGCAGGCGATAAAATTTTAAAATACGCCGCGGATCAAGCTTCGCAAACGAGTGAAATTCCGGCTGCGCTGTCTAAATTTAATCTCGCATGCGAAGCCAAAAAAGCGCGCGTAGATACCGCGATGAATCTAAATTTTGCTTTCGGCGGAGATAACGCCGTAACCATAATAGGACGCGTATGAGAGCCTCTAGTATCCTACCGCAGAGCGGATATATGGTCTTCGCAGATGAAATTTTAGAGATTAGCGACGGATATGCGAGCTGTGCGTTTAGCGTTAAAGAGGACTCGCCGTTTACCGAAAACGGGAAGCTCGGCAGCTACGCGTACATGGAGATCATGGCGCAGTGCATCGGCGCCTATTCGGGTCACCGAAACGGCGGCGAGGCGAGGCTCGGGTTTTTGCTGGGCGTGCGAAACCTGGATATTTCGCGCGCAAGCCTGAAAGTAGGCGAGCGCGTAATTACGACGGCGAGGCAGAGCGTAAGCGACGGTGAGGGGCTATATATCTTCGACTGCGAGATCCGCTGCGGCGGCGAACATATCGCAAGCGCCACACTTAGCGTAATGCGCGCGAGCGACGAAATGATAAAGAGTATAAATGGCTAAGAGAATTTTAATCACCGGAGCAAGCGGCGGTATCGGCGAGGCGTGTGCGTTAAATTTAGCGCAAAAAGGCTACGGCTTGGCGCTAAACGGGCGCAACGAAGCAAAGCTAAAAGACGTGGCGAAGCGTTGCTCGGATGCGGGCGCGGCGGAAGTTCAAATTTTAAAATTTGACGTCGCAGATACCGCTGCGGCGCAGGAGCATATCGAAGCAGATATAGAGGCAAACGGCGCATACTGGGGCATCGTGCTAAACGCGGGCATTACGCGAGATAACTCTTTCGTATGGTTTGAGCGCGAGGATTGGCAAAGCGTGATAGATACGAATTTAGGCGGGTTTTATAACGTCCTAAAGCCCGCGCTGATGCCGATGATCCGTGCCAAAAAAGGCGGGCGTATCGTCGTGATGAGCTCGGTTAGCGGAATTGCCGGCAACCGCGGCCAGAGTAACTACGCCGCCAGCAAAGGAGGGCTAATCGCCGCGGCAAAATCGCTAGCGATAGAACTTGCAAGCCGCAAGATCACGGTAAACGTGGTAGCTCCCGGGCTCATCAAAACGGCGATGAGCGAAGGTATAAACGAAACCGCAAGCGAGCAAATTTTAAGCGCGATTCCGTTAGGCCGCATCGGCGAGCCGAGCGAGGTGGCGCATTTGGTGGAGTTTTTGCTAAGCGAAAATTCCGCATATATCACAAAAGAGGTTATTAAAATAGACGGTGGATTATGTTAAATAGAGTAGTTATTACGGGTTTTGGCAACGTCTGTGCATTCGGGCGGGACTGGGCAAGCATAAAGCAGAATTTGGCGCAGCAAAAAAGCGCCGTAGTTTATATGAGCGAATGGGATATTTTCGGCGAGGAGCTAAACACTAGGCTTGGCGCGCCGATACCAAACTACGCGCCGCCTGCGCACTGGAGCCGCAAAGATACCCGCTCGATGGGCAAGGTAGCGATGCTTGGCGTAGATGCCGCGGGTAAAGCTCTGGCGGATGCGGGGCTTTTGGGAGATGAGCGTATAAAGGACGGCCGTATGGGCGTCGCAGCGGGTAGCTGTAGCGGCGATGCAAAGGCTACTGGCGAGGTCGTAGATATTTTGCACGGCAAGGATAGCACCTTCAACGCCAACTCATACGTCAAGATGATGCCCCACACCGTCGCTGCGAATATCGCGATCTACTACGGACTAAAAGGCAGACTCATCCCCACGGGCTCTGCGTGCACGAGCGCGTCTCAAGCGATCGGATACTCATACGAAGCGATAAAATTCGGCCTGATAGATATGATGCTGGCAGGCGGAGCGGACGAGCTACACCCGAGCCAGGCATTCGTATTTGATAAGCTCTACGCGACAAGCTGTAAAAACGACACCCCTACTCTCAGCCCCGCGCCTTTTGATATAGCGCGCGACGGGCTGGTTTTGGGCGAAGGCGGTGCCATATTCGTGCTGGAAAGCCTCAGAAGCGCACTTGCGCGCGGCGCTAAAATTCACGCCGAGATAGTGGGCTTCGGCACGACCTGCGACGGCACGCATATCACCCGCCCGCAGAGCGAGACTATGCGCGCGGCGATGCAGTTGGCGCTCAAAGACGCCGCGATTTCGCCGGATCTCATCGGGCACGTAAACGCTCACGCTACGGCGACCAGACAGGGCGACATCGCAGAATCTACGGCGACGCATGAAATTTTCGGCTCGCAAATGCCAGTGAGCTCTTATAAAGGCTATTTGGGTCATACTTTGGGCGCGTGCGGGGCGCTGGAGAGCTTCATCTCGGTGATGATGATGAACGAGGGGCTGTTCTATCCGAATCTAAATTTACAAGCTATCGATCCGCAGTGCGCGCCGCTTAGATACCTCACGCAGCCGCAGGAGATAAAGACCGACTACGTTATGAATAACAACTTCGCTTTCGGCGGCGTGAACACATCTTTGATTTTTAAAAAATTTATCAACTAAAGGAGAGAAAATGAAAAAATTTCTATTTTTCGTAGTTGCGACGCTTTTTGTCGCTAATTCGGCTTATGCCAAAAACGATATCGTGCGCTTCCCGATCGCTGCGGCACTCGCAGAGCCCGACGCTAAAGCCAAGCTTGATCCGAACATAAAATTCTACTTCGGCAACAAATCCGCAGGCAGAAAGATCACGCAGCAGCTAAGCTCGAATAAAAAAGCAAACGGCGTCGGCAAGAGCGATCAAGCCGCATGCAACCGCGCGTTTTTGTCGGCACTGCTTAGCTTTCAAGACCGAGCCAAAAAAGAGGGTGGCAACAAGGTCGTAAACATCACGAGCTACTATTACAAAAACGTTTTCGTGAGCGACAAGGAGTTTGAATGCGGCGTAGGCTCGATAATGAGCGGCGTCACGCTAAGAGGCTACATTGCAAAATAAACTAAGCTTCGGCGTAGCTTACGCAAGCGCGATAATTTCGGGCGAGCCGGCGGAGTTTTATAAAAATTTCGCCGCTTGCTCGGACGGAATTTCCGAAGTAAATTTAGGCGGAAATTCCGATCTCGCTTGCGATGCAAGTCAAAATTTTACGTATGATTTCGCGTTAAATTCTACGCAAGATTTTACAAATATTCCGGACTGTGAGCAGAACTCTATAAATCCCGCAAATTTTGCAGCGCGCGAAAATAGCGAAAGCGGGGGGCGCGACCTTGCCGCAGAAGGTCTTGATGAAAATTCTGCCAAGCTCGGCTCGGAGCGGAGATTAGATCGTGAAGCGAACGGGTCTAAATTTAGCGCCTCGCAAGGTTTTGATTGCAGCTCTGAGGGGGCGGCGGAGATTTATAAAAATTTCGTCGCCTGCGAGGATGAAGTTTTGCAAAAAAGCCTCGGAGAAAATTTGAAAATCTCTACCCGCGCTCGCTTAAAAGAGGAAATTTTAGCACTCGAAGCTTTAAAAAAAAAGCCGGCTCTTGATTATATTCCGCCGTTGCAGCGTCGCCGTTTGGGGCTCGGGGCAAAACTTTGCATCTCGCTTTTAGGCGAAATTTCGCAAAATACGCCGCAAAGTTTAGCCGAGGAGGGCTCCTTAAATCTCGCGCCTCAAAATTTAGATGCAAGCAAAAGCCGTGCCGCTGTGCAAAATCAGCAGCAGCAAGATTTTTCAAGCGAAAATTCTTTGAATTTAGTGTCGCAAAATTTAAATTCAACGCCACAGGATTTTTCAAATGAAAATTCCTTAAATTCGGCAAGGCAAAATTTGAAAGCAGTCGATGATGCCGCGACACAGCGCAAAGGGCTACCGCTCGTTTTTTGCTCGCGCCTTGGTGAGATCAACCGCTGTTTTGGCCTGCTCGGCTCGATGAGCGAAAGCGTCTCGCCTTCGAGCTTTTGTGTCAGCGTACTCAACGCGATTGCGGCGCAAAATGCGATTTTTACGCAAAATCATGCCGAAATTTCGACGATCTCTGCGGCGTGTGCGCTCGAAAACGGCGCAATAATCGCAGCTACGAGGCTGAAAGAAAGCGCGGAAAATTCCGGCTCCGCACAGGATGCGAACGAAGCAGGCAAAAACGGCGAATGCAAATCGGATAACGATAAAATCGCCCTGCTCTGCTATTTTGAGGAGGCAAATAACAACTATCTGAAGCGCTGCGACTTTGCCTGCGCCCTACTTTTGGTGCTTCAGCGCGGAGATGACGTGCAGATCGAAATTTCGCCGCACGTTGCAGACGCGACGGCACAGAGCATAGAGGCACAAAATCCGAAATCGCGAGCCGAAAATGAAATTTTACGAAGCTTTAAAAAGGGAGGCGAAATCCCGCTAGATACCGCGGTGGAATTTTTGGCTAAAATCCTCTCCGGCAAGTGCGAATGGCGCAGTAGCGACGGGGTTTTAGACTATCTTTGGCGCGTCAAAGATCCCGCCAAAATCGCAGCTTTTTTAAGGCAAAATTATGAACGTTAAAATAGCAAAATTTCATCGCATGAGCAGGCACGGCAAGACGAGCAATTTTGATCAAAATTCCGGGCTACACGGAGCTGCAAAGGCGCGAATGACGAGCTTTAAATTTAGCCGCTCCGCCGAACGCGGATATGGTGAAGATTTTAAATTTAGCCGCGCTATCAAACATAGGCTCAGCCAAACGGCGCATCTTAAAAACACGCCGAAAGGGCGCGCGCCATACGCCCCCAAATCGCGTTGCAATGAGGCGCGCCGCGAAAATGCGCCGCTGAGGCATACGCAACGAACTAAAAAAAATCCGCCTAAACGGTGCGAGTCGCGGGCTATAAAAATTTTACCGCAGCGGCGCGCGGAAGACACCGCAAAATTTCGCTATCAAGACAGATACGGCGAGCCGAAATGCTACGCGCAGCGGGCTGTAAATTTCATAAATTTAGCAGAGCAAAGCTTGGGCTACGAGTTTAAATTTAGCCGCGCGATGAATAGAGCGACCGCTCAGGCAAGATGCGCACGGCAAGGCGGTTGCGATGAATTTTAAATTTAACGACGCCGCGAGCTATAAATTTAATCAGACGGCGCGTCGTATGGCGGCGCAAAAACAGCGTGTATGGCGCTTCGCAGAAATTTTCTCGCGACGCCGCGCGTGGCAAACCGCGGAAATTTCACCGAGGCAGTACATGCGGCGAACGGCGAGAATTCTACAAAATCGCAGTTTGCCGCGCACCGCAAAAATTCTATTGCTTCGATACATACGCGGCGCCGAGATCGCCTCCGCTCAGACCATAAAAGCTCTATTACTTCGGCACATGCCGCAAGGCGAAATATCACGCGCAGAGAACCGCAAAAATTTCATTGCGATACAGCAGGCGGCAAGCCGTAGAAATTTTATCGAGATCGCGCGCATGATGCGCCATCAAATCACCGCCGATAGCCATAAAATCCCTAACGAGAGCTGCCGCACAATCTCCGCCGAAAGAGGCGCCGCGCGATGAAGCAGACAGATCCGCTAAGGCGCAAGCTCAAACAGATCGGCATCGCGCTGTGCTTCTCAAGCTTCGGCGCGCTGTGTATGATAGGCAACCTGCTCTTCCTCCCCGTAGCGCTGCTGAGGCTAAACCGCATAGAGGTCGTGCGAAATTTCGTGCGCGATTTTATAATGATCTCGTGGCGCATATTTTTGCTGCTAGCGCGTCTTTACGGCAGCATCGGCGTGAACTGGCGCTGCAAGCTCCCGCCTAGCGGCACTCTCATCATCGCAAACCACCCTAGCCTGCTTGACGTGGTGATCTTTTTAGCTCACGTGCGGCGCGCAAACTGCGTAGTCAAGGAAAGTCTGTGTAAAAATCCCTTCCTCTCCGCCGCCATCGCAGCCGCGGGCTACATCCCAAACACCGGCTCGGAAGCGATGATAGATGCATGCCGCAGCGCCCTTGAGCGAGGAGAAAGCCTAATCATCTTCCCAGAGGGCACGCGCACCGCAGATCGCATCGCCATGCACAAAGCAGCGTTTTACATCGCGATAAATTTCGCAAAAAATATGAATTGCGTCGCGATAAAAATGGATCCTAAAAGCCTAAAAAAAGGACAAGTATGGTACGATACGCCCGAGGTTCGGATGAAGTACGACCTCTACGAGCTGTGCGCGCTGGATCTAACGAGCTTTGAGCCGGATCGCCCAAACCCGATCCGAGTGCGCAAACTCTACGAAAAAATATCAAATCTATATGAAAAGGAGAATCTGTGAACGAAGAAATTTTGGAGCTTAAGGAACTGATCATTTCGGGGCTGAACCTCGAAGACGTCGCGCCGGGCGACATAAATGACGATGAGCCGCTTTTTGGCGACGGGCTCGGGCTCGATTCGGTCGATGCGCTGGAGCTAGGGCTTTTGGTGCAGAAAAAATACGGCATCGTGCTTAACTCAAAAACCCAAAATTTAAAGCAAATTTTCTCATCCGTTGCGTCTTTGGCGCAATACATCGCCGAAAATAGGAGTAAAAATGAGTAAAGATGAAATTTTTGAAATTTTAAAAAAGGCGCTCGTGGAGCTTTTTGAGATCGACGAGAGCAAGGTCGTGCCTGAGGCTAAAATTTACGAGGATCTGCAGATCGACAGCATCGACGCGATTGATCTGGTCGATTACGTCAAGAAAAACACGGGCTATAAGCTGATGCCCGATGATTTTAAAAATATCCAAACTCTCGGCGACATCGTGGATGCCGTAGCGGCGAAGCTCGATCAGGGCGCGAGTGGGGAAACTACGGGCGGCGAGAATTAAATTTCGCCGTGCGGCGCGGCAAGATCGCGCGTGCGGCGGCTTGGTAGTTTACTTTGCGGCGGCACAGAGGCAGCGGTTGGCTTGATAGATAACATACGGCGGCGTTTGTTTGACGACGCATGTTGAATTGATAACGTGCGGCGAATATTATCAAAGGTATGCGACGAGTGGCGATCGTTTTATTGAAAGAGCGTGGAGCGAGCGGCTTTTGCGGGCTTGGCGGTTAAGCGGCACGGCACAAAGCCCACTTAACCGCCACTTTTAGGCTAGTATTTAAAGCACTTTGCAGATCAAAATTTTAAAATTTTAATCTGCAAGTTCGGATGAAATTTTGAAATTTTAAAAGGCGTTGTTTCTTTTGCGACCGTCGCTTTCGTAAAATTTCAAAATTTTAAAATTTCGGCTAAATTTAATTTAGCAAATCTGATCGCGGGTGCGGCGCCGCGAGTTAAATTAAGGCGTAGCTAAATTTAAAAGCGGCACTGCTGAAATTTAAATGCGGCGAGCAAGGCTAAATTTAAATTTTAAAAGCATAGCGCCTAAAATTTGAACGCTGAAGCTAAATTTAAAGTATCGAAGTGTGGTAATAATCGCGCCGATCGCAACGATCGCGCTGCTAGCAACAAAACCAAAAACCGCCACGGCAAAACCAAAATCGCAGCAGCAAAAGCCTAGCCGGCCGCGGTAAAACAAAATTGCTGCGACAAAGCTAAAACCGCCGCGGCAGAAACTAAACCCTTGCGGCTAAATTTAAGGATTACAAAGATTGCGACGAACGATATTTTTAAAAACAGTTACCATAATTTTGAGCGTGCTCTACCCTTTCGGTCTCTATTTTTTGCACGGCGGCGCGCGGGTCTGCTTGCTTGTAGCGATGAGCGCGCTATGGGGAGCGCGAGCCGTTTTTGAAAGTAAAGATCGAGCTATTAAGGGCGCAAGCGCGGCATTTTTTGCGCTGTGCGCCCTATTTGGAGGCGGAGCGCTTGCGTATCTGTATCCGCTCATAATAAATTTCTCGCTCGCGGCGCTTTTCGCGCTCAGCCTAAGATCGACGCCCGCGATCACACGCCTAGCGCTTTTGAAGCAGCCAGGTCTCAACGAGCACGGCCGCGCCTACACGCGCAAGCTGACCGAAGTTTGGCTCGGATTTTTCGTGCTAAACGGTCTACTTAGCGCGGCGCTGCTACTACCGCGAGATAAAATTTATTGGAGCGTTTACTGCGGCGCGATCTCATACGTCCTCATCGGCGCGCTGATCGGCGGCGAGATGATTTTTAGGAAATTTTATGTTAAAAAATTTGATTAATTCTTTGAAGCCTTACGAGCGCGAAATCCTTGCTGCGGCGGCTCTTGCGCGCGATTTGGCAAAAACAGGATGCAAGCGGAGCGAAGCGGTAAACTTAAAAGGCGCGGACAAACTCCAAAGCAGCGCGGCAAGCGTAAATTTAAAAGGCGCGGAAAATTCTAACAGAAGCGCAAATTTAAAAGATGCGGAAAATTCTAGCAGTGACACAGATACCGCGCGCGCCTTGCAATCGGCGCAGACGCAAGAGCAAAAGCGCGCGCCGATGATTGAAATTTACGGCGAGGATGCGGCGGAGTTCATTGCGTTTTTTTTCGGCACGCTGATTGCGGGTTTTGCGCCCGTACTGCTGCGAGAGCCCAAATTTAGCGGCGAATTTCATCTCGGCGGCGACGTGAAAATTCTAAATCTCGCCGCATCGCAAAATTTAGACGAATTTAGCCCTCATGATTTAGAAAACATTTCGCCTCCGGGTACGGGAAAATCCGCGCCTAAAATTTCATCTAAAAACGCGCCGCAAAATCACGCGCCCTGCGAGCAAGAGGCTATCTCTTTGCGCCTACTGCGCGTAGAACAAAAATTTTATATCAAAACTTCAGGCTCCACGGGCGAGGCAAAAAATATCGAAAAAAGCCTGCGCGATATGGTTTTAGAGGCGGAATTTTTAGTAGAGAGATTTGGCCTTTGCGCAAGTGATCGATTTTTATCGGGCGTCTCGCACCAAAATATGTTCGGGCTTACCTTTAGCATCTTCGTGCCGCTGCTTTGCGGCTCGCGCACGCAAAAAGGCGGCCTAAACTACCCTGAAATCATCCTCGCAGCCGATCTTGCGGGCGCCGTGCTGATCAGCTCGCCCACGGTGCTCGGCGCGCTGTGCGAGTACGCAGACGCCGCAAATATAGCGCCTTTGGGCACCATTTTTAGCGCGGGTGCGCCGCTAAGTCCTGCGATCCGAGATGGGTTGCGCGCGCTTAGCAATGCCCGCATCATCGATATTTACGGCTCCAGCGAAACTGGCGTGATCGCTTGCAACGAGGGCGCGGGACTTAAGAAATTTGCTCCCGTAAGCGTGCAGGTCCGCACGGATATTGATAGCGGCGCGGCAAAACGCGAGAACAAGCCTTTCGATCCTACCGATCTTACGGCAAGCTCTTGCGGCGAAAATTCTATGGCAGAGCCTAAAACGCGCTGTGCGGGCGAGCAAAATGCGGACGGGCAAGACACAAGCCGTTCGGGCGAGCAGGCGTCTAAATTTAATGCAGACGTTAGCGATAAAACAGCGACCGATACAGAAAACAGCCCCACACCGAGCTCTGCGACGAAACACGATGATAAATTTACGCAGGCAGAGGGGCTTTGCGATAAATTTGGGGCAAAGCAGCCCGCCGACAAATTTTCGCAAACGGGCGAGTTTACGATCAGCTCGCCTTGGTGCGAGCGCTTCGAAAGCCGCGATTTCGGCTATGTGCGCGCAGACGAGATCACCCTTTTGGGGCGCGGCGATCGCACCGTCAAAATCAACGAAAACCGCGTGAGCCTCGATCTGCTTGAAGCCAAACTCCGCTCGCACGAATTTATCGGCGAGTGTAGGATCAATCTGCACCCACAGCGCGACCGCGCCGTAGCTCTTATCAAGCTCAGCGAGCGCGGCGAGCAGGCGTTTCGCGCAGGCGGTAAAAAGGGCGTTACGGACGAACTGAAGGCCTTTTTGAAGCCCGAATTCGGCGCGATTTTGCGCTACTTCAAGATCGCGAGCAAGCTGCCTTTTAATGAGCAGGGCAAGCTAAGCAAAAAGGACTTTTTAAGCGCTCTGCAGCGCTACGAGGTGCCCGTTTTCGAGCAAAGCGCGGAGAATGAGTTTCGCGCGAAGGTGCGCGCTAGCGACTTTTATTTCGACGGACACTTTGCGCGATTTCCGCTAGTGCCCGCGTTTATGCAGCTTCGCTTCGTATTAATCTGCGCAAAAGCCCTGGGCTACGAGCTGGACGGTACGCAAAAGATAGAAAATTTAAAATTTAAAAATTTCATCCGCCCGGGCGATGAAATTTTTATCAAAATCACCGAAGCAAGCGGCAAACTCCGCTTTGAAATTTCAAACGACAAGGTCTGCGCCAGTGGAAGAATTTGCCTTTAAGCCCGCGTTTTTGCTGCCCTACTTCAACCACCCCGCGCGCATCGCCGAGCTCGTAAGCGCCCTGGCGCCCATCGCGCCCGTGCTGATCGTGGACGACGGCAGCGACGAAGCGAGCAAAAGCGCGCTAAAGGGGCTTGCGGCTCAAATTTACACCCGCGCGCAAAACGGCGGCAAAGGCGCTGCCGTGTGCGACGGGCTGGCGTGGGCGAAGGAGCTTGAATTTACGCACGCCTTTCAGATCGACGCGGACTTTCAGCACGACGTAGGCGGGTGTGAGGAGTTTTTGGCACTTGCGGCAAAGCAGCCCGCCGCGTTGATCTGCGCCGCGCCAGTGTATGATGAAAGCGCGCCCAAATCCCGCCTACACGGACGCAAGATAATGAATTTTTGGTGCGTGGTAAATACCCTTTCGTACCGCATAAAAGACGCGATGTGCGGCTTTAGAATTTACCCGCTAGAGGGGATCGTGCCGCTTCTGCCCCGCACCAAAAGCCGCAGAATGGGCTTTGATGCCGAAATTTTAATCCTAGCTGCGCGGGCTGGGTTAGAGATAAAATGGCTCGATCTGGCGGTGCGCTACGAAGCGGGCGGAGTGAGCCACTTCGCGCCGTTTCGGGATAATTTCGGAATTTCGCTGATGCACGCTAGGCTATTTTGCGGACTTCCGCTTTGGCTTGCAAAAAGGGCGCTAAAGCGCGCCTGCGATAAATTTAAAAAGCGCGACTTGCAGGATGCTTCGCAGCAGAGTGCAGACGAAATTTTGCAAGGGATAGCGGGGCAAAACCTTTGCAGCGACGCGCGGCGCGATAGTTGCAAAGGTGCGAAAAAAGAGATGGACGGCGACGCAAACAAAAAAGCTGGTACCGAAAAATGCGGCGATAAAGTCGCAGCGCAAAGCCCGCAGGCGGAAAATTCAGCGCAAAGTTCGCTCGTAAAAGCCTCGTCGCAACATGCCGCCGCAAAAAGGACAGGCGCGATGGCTAAACACTGGAGCGAAAACAACGAAAAGGCGGGCGCGGCGCTTTTAAATTTAGCCCGCTTCGTCACGCTTCACACGCCCGATTTTTGTATGCGAGCTACCGCGCTTTTTATCTCGGCGATCTATTTTGCGCTGCTTAAAAACGAGCGACGCGCGATCAGGGAATTTTTGCGTCGCGCGCTTGATCGCGAGCCCAAGACCCGCGAAATTTATGCGAATTTTTATAAATTTTCCCTCACTCTATGCGAAAAAATCGCAGTTTGGAACGGCAAGATCGCGCTAGATCAAATTCGCGTGCAAGACGGTATGAGGGAACTTTTAAGCGACGGAACGGGCAAAATTTTAATCACTTCGCACTTTGGCAACACCGAGATCGCGCGCGCCCTTTCGGCAAGCACGGCGGGGATAAAAATTAACGTGCTGATCTTTCGCAAACACAGCGAAAATTTTATGAAATTTATCGAAAAGATGGGCGGCGGCGTGAAAATTCTTTACGTCGGCGAGCTAGGCATCGGCGAGATGCTGCAAATCAAAGAACTGCTGCAAAACGGCGAGCACATCGCGATAATGGGCGATCGCATGCCGGTGGGCTCGGATAAATTTCAAAGCGAGGATTTTTTAGGACGCAGCGCGAACTTCCCGATCGGCGGGTATCTGCTCGCCAAAATTTTGGACGCGCCGCTATTTAGCCTATGGTGCTACGAGGGGCGCAGCGGCCACGAGCTGCGGCTACAACCGCTGCCTGCGCCGCTAAAGAGCCGCGACAAGGCGCGATCGGTCGCGGCGCCGCTTAAAAGCTACGTGCGGCAGCTGGAGCTTTATGCCAAAGAATTTCCTTCTCAGTGGTATAATTTCTTTGATTTTTGGGCGCAAGGGAAAGACGCAAGCGATGCGGAGCGCGACGGCGCGCAAAATTTCGGCGAGACGGGTTCAAACGCTGCGTCAAATTTAAATGGCGCAGCGGATTTAAACGACACGGCAAGTTCGAATGCCGCGCCGAATTTGAAAAGTACGGCGGACTCGGATACTGCGCTAAATTTAGATAATTCAAATTTAGCCGCCGCAAAATCCGCCTCGCAGGACGAAAAATTTCATAGCGGAGAGAGGAATGAGAGAGTATAAATTTCGCGCTAGATTTTACGACGCCGATCCGATGGGCGTGATATGGCACGGCAACTACGTAAAGCTCTGCGAGGACGCTAGATGCGAGTTTTGGCGCGACGCGGGCTACACATATATGCAGATGAGAGATGATGGATTTATATATCCCATTATCAAAATGGAGTTTAAATTTATCGCTCCGATACTTTTTGACGACGAGGTTGCGGTAAGCATCGAGCTGCTCGAGTGCGACACAATAATAAAATTCTCCTACCGCATCAAAAGCCTATCGGGCGCGCTATTAGCCAAAGCTACTACGTCGCAAGCCGCGGTGGAGCTTGATTCCAAAAGGACGCTGTATGAGATACCGCCGCAGCTAAGGGCGTGCGCGGATAAAATTTTAGCAAAGAAAAATCCCGCGAGTAAAATTTCAATGGTAGATAAAATTTCAGCAGCAGATAAATCCGCGTCCAAGCAAGAGCGCTCTCAAAATGCCGCGGCAAATGAAATTTTGCCTAGCGATAACGAGCAGTGAAATTTAGCGAGCATAAAATTTAAAGGACTACGATGAAAATTTTAGCTTTATTTTTGGCGATTTTGGGGCTTGCGGGCGCGCTTGAAGTGAGCGATCTGGCACTTAAGACCGACAATATCGGCGGCAAATTTAGCGAAACGCTCAGCATCGAGGGCTTTGCCGAGCCCGTGCGAAGCAGCGGCGAGTTTAGGATTAAGGGTGGCGAGCTGTTTTGGACGACGCTAGAGCCCGTGCGAAGCGAGCTAAAAATCGGCGCGGACGGCGTTTTTGAGCGCAGCGGCGAGGCGTGGGTCAAAAGCGCCGATTCGCTTTTTGATAAGGACACCTTTTTGGCGATCTCGCGCCTGGACGTAGCGCGGCTTAGCAAAAATTTCTCGATCGCGCTAAGCGGCAGCAAAGATGCGTGGCGCGCCGAGCTAAGCCCCAAAGGGATGCTGCAAAATATCTTTAAAAATATCGTGATCGAGGGCGGCGCCTACGTCAGGGTGCTGCGGATTAGCAGCGCTAACGGCGACGTGAGCGAAAACGTATTTTCTGGCGTCGTGAGCTTAGATGAGTAAGAGCGCGATCCTAACGGTATTCGGCGCGGCATTCATCGCGCTTTGCGCCTTTATAGCGTTAAATTTAAACCGCGTAAATTCCGATTTTTACGAGCTAAGCGGCATTGAAATTTCGGGCGAGCAGAAACAAAGCGTCGAGGATTTCAACCGCGAGATTGCGCGGCAAATCATCGTCGCAAGCGCAGAGAAGGCGAGCTTTGACGCGTTCATTGCGGATATGCAAAAAAGCGGGCTTTTTGAGAGCATAATTTACGAAGTTAAGGACGCGAGAATGTATCAGAGCGAGCTTGCGCGCTTTGCGCCCGCGATGCTCGATGATGCGAGCGTGGAGCTTTTAAAAAGCGATCCGCAGGCCTTTTTTGAGCGTAGCGCGCGTGAGCTTTATTCAAAATTTCGTCCGCTTAGCCTCTCGCAGGACTTTTTCTCGCTCAGCCTTCACTCGCGCCTTAGCTCTCGCGGCGCAATCAAGCTTGATCCTGCGCAAAACCGCTTCATCGCGACCATTGACGGCGCGCCGCACTACCTCGCTACGGCCAAACTCGCTCCGAAAGCAAACGACGACGCGCTTAGCGCGCTGGTGCACAAGGCGCAAAAGAGCAAAATTTTAATCTCAGGCACCGCCCTTTTTAGCGCTTTGGGCAAAAGCGCGGGCGTGCGCGAAAGCTCCGTCGCTGGCGCCGTTTCGCTTAGCCTGTGTGCGGCGCTGCTGCTGGCGGCATTTTCGCGCGCACGGATCTTCTGCCTGCTGCTGCCCGCGCTTTTCGGGCTCGCCTGCGGCGTAGCCGCCACGATGGCGATCCGCGGCTCGATCCACATCCTAAGCGCCGTGGTTTCGACAAGTTTAATCGGGCTCATGCTGGATTACGCGGTGCATTGGCTCGGCGCAAACATCGCGCGCAAAATCGAGGCTAGCTCGATAAAAAGCATGCGAAATATCCTGCTTCTAGGGTTTTTCATCACTGCGGGAGGCTACTTCGTATTTTTATTCAGCCCGTTTTTTCTGCTCAAAGAGATCGCGATCTTTGCGATAGCCGCACTTGCGGGGGCGTTTTGCTTTAGCTACTTCGCCCTGCCGCTGCTACTCGAAGGAGCGGAATTTCGCCCCGCTCCGCTCTTTGCAAAAGCTCTTGAACTCTACGCAAAGGCGCTTTGCAAGATAAACCTAAGCCTCAAAGCGCTTGCCATCGTTTGTGCGGCGCTGCTTGCGTTTTTGTATTTTAAAATGGAGCTTAAGGACGACGTCAGCGAATACGCGAGCTTGGATAAAAACCTGATCGCGATGAGCGCCAAGCTCGCAAGCATCGGAGGCTCCAGCTTCGATCTGATCGTGGGCAACGATGCTGGCGCGGTAGCCAAAGAGGCCGTGGCGCGCGGTCTTGCAGACTCATACGCGGGTGCGCCGATTTTGGATCCCGCTACGCAGAGCTTTATCAAGCAGGCCTTTGCAAACTACGATAGAAGCGCATTTTTAAATCTCGGGCTTAGCCGCGAGCTCGTGGACGCGAACTTTGCCAAGATCGCGGATGCGCCCATTTTAAGCTACGAGCAAGCTAGAAGCTCCGTTCTTTTTGCCGCGATGCCGAGCATCGATCCGCATATCGCTTTTTTGCGCGGCGTGCGCGATAAAGCGGCCGTAAGCGAGCTTGCCACGCAGATGGGCGCGCTGCATCTAAACATGCGAAGCGCCATAAGCGAGGCGTTTTCGCAGATCAAAATCAACGCCTTGTATCTGAAATGCGCCGCGTACGCCCTTGCGTTCGCGCTATTGTGGGCGTTTTTCGGCGCGCGGACTGCGTGGCTGATCGTCATCTGCGTTTTTGCGACAAATTTGGCCGTGCTTGCCCTGCTTAGCGCATTCGGCGTGAGCGTGAATATATTTGCGATCTTTGCGCTGATCCTCTCAGGCGCCGTGGGGATCGACTATATGATCTTTGCAAACAACGATAAGATGGCGCTTAGCGATAAAATTTTCGGCATCACGCTTGCGTCTTTAACCAGCATAATCTCTTTTTTTACGCTCGCTTTCAGTTCCACCAAGGCCGTGGCGCTATTTGGGCTTTGCGTCAGCCTCAATATCGCGCTAGCGGCGATCTTGGCGCAAGTTTTGGCGGCAAGTAAGAAAAGCTAATCAAGCGGTAGCCAAAGAGCCGAAAGTACCGGATAGGCGCTCTTTGCCCGCTTGCAGATAAAATTTTATAAAAGAGTGCGCCCTAAATTTACGTAGCCGCGACGAATGAAAATTTAGTCTAATGCGCCGCGAGATAAAATTTAGTCTGCATGTGCAAGATAAAATTTAACCGATTAGAGCGCAAGATAAAATTTGAGATGAAATTTCGGCTAAGCAAGCTGCGAACCGGAATTTAAAAAATAAGGTTGCGGGATAAATTTTAAAAGTCGATCTTTGGCGCAGCGTCTCGAAGCATGCTATTAAATTTAAACCTATGCAGTGCATTTTTAAATTTAAACCCTTGCGGTGCGTTATTAAATTTAAATTTGCACGCCGTAGACCGCCCTACTCGCCGCTTTTGCCCGCTTTTATCATCTTTATAAATTCCTTTGCGAGCTTGGAGGGTTTTTTATACACGACCGAAAACGACACGTCCAAAAGCGGCTCATCCGCGACGTCAAAGAGCGTGATGTAGTCCTTTTGCGTCTCAAAAATGTACCGCGCGAAGCTGAAACTCACGCAAAGCCCCGCCGCAACCATCGCGTTAGCCACGTACAGATAGGAGGTGTCGCAGAAAATTTGAGGCGTAAAGCCCGCGTTTTCAAATATCTTTTTGAAGTTCGATTCGCTTTTTAAAATTTTACTGCTGATTGCAAATTTATCGGATTTGAACTCGCTAAGCGCGATTTTAGGGTATTTCTCAGTAGAATTTATACTCGCTCGCGAAACGGCAGGATGAGAGGAGCAGACGCTTAGAAGCAGCCTGCGCTTTTTTATAAACTCGCACTCAAGCCCCTCCGCAGAAAGCTCGCCGAAATGCGAGGCATAGACGATGTCAAGCTCGCCGCTTTTTAGCATTTCGATGAGCGCGGGCTCGGAGTGAGCGTGCACGATCCTGATATCGGCTTTGGAAAACCTGCTGTAAAACATCGCGATGATCTTTTCGATAAATTTAAAGCTGGTCGAGGTCGCGCCGATTACGAGCTTACCCGTCTTGATCGACGAAAGCCCGCGGATTTCGTTATTTAGCTCCTTATTGAGCCTAAGCATATTTTTCGCTCTGGCGATGTAAATTTCGCCCGCGTATGTAAGCTCAAGGCCGTTTTTTCTATCAAAAATTTCGATCCCGAGCTCCTTTTCTAAAAGCATAATGCTCTTTGAAAGCGACGGCTGCGCGATTCCAAGCTCGCTCGCCGCCTTTGTAAAGCTTTTAAGCTCCGAAATTTTTACCGCAAATTCCATATGTCGCAGGCTCATTTTTTGCCCCTTCGGTTGAAATTTTATAGCCTTTAGCTATTAAATTATATACCAAATAACATTTGACTTACATAAAGATTTAATATAAAATTACGACATTAATCTTTAAGATTAAAAAATCTCTAAGTAAAGGGGCAAATATGGAGAGACGCGACATACTGAAAATGGGTATGGTAGGAGCCGGTACACTCGCACTTAGCGCGGTGAATGCGCAAGCAAGTGCTGTGGACGCAAAGGACGTCAAATTTGACGAAGAGTGGGATGTAATCATCATCGGTAGCGGCTTTGCTGGACTTGCGGCGGGCTTAAAAGCAGCCGAGAAAGGCAACAAAGTCTTGATTCTAGAAAAGATGGGTCGTATCGGCGGAAACTCAGTCATCAACGGCGGCGGTATGAGCGTACCGATGAACCCCGTACAGGAAAAAACCGGCGTTAAAGACAGCAAAGAGCTATTTATGAACGACTGCCTAAAGGCGGGCCTTGGCATCAACCATCCAGAGCTTTTAAGCACCCTAGCCGATCGCGGCTTGGACGCGTTTAAATTCCTCGTCGATAGCGGCGTGCAATTTAAGATGGATCACTGCGCGCACTTCGGCGGACACAGCGTCGCGCGCTCGATGCTAACTACGAATGATAGCGGCTCTGGCTACATCCAGCCGATGCTTGAAAAATTTGAAGCGCTAAAAGATAAGGGCTGCGAGCTTCGCCGCCGCGCTAAATTTGACGATTTCGTAATGGACGGGGATCGCGTGGCGGGCGTCGTGATCCGCGAGGAGTATAAATTTGATCCGAATCTTTACAGCGACGATCTTGAAAACACGAGCGGCACCAAAAAGACGCTCAAAGCTAAAAAGGGCGTAGTGCTCGCAGCGGGCGGCTTTTGCCGCGATAAAATTTATCGCAAGCTTCAAGATCCGCGCATCCCTGATGACGTCGATAGCACAAATCACGCGGGAGCTACCGCGGGCGTGCTGTTAAAAGCCTTTGAGATCGGCGCGTATCCGGTGCAGGTCGATTGGATCCAGTTCGGTCCATGGGCAAGCCCCGATGAGAAGGGCTTCGGCACCGCTCCGATCCTAACTCAACAAGGCACCTTTAAATACGGTATCGCCGTGGACGTTCGCACGGGAAAGCGCTTTATGAACGAGCTTGCAGACCGTAAGACCCGCGCGGATGCGGAGTTTAAAATTTTACGCGAGGATCCGAAAGCCTATCCGATAACATTTGCGGACACCAAAATGGCATTTAAAGACCTAAGCGAAGAGGTTATTTCTAAAGGCATGGCAAGCGGAAAGCTAGTGGGCGAATGCGCGAGCCTAGATGAGATCGCCAGTAAATACGGCGTGCCTGCAGATGCCCTAAAAGAGAGCGTCAAAAAATACAACGAAGGCGTTAAGGCGAAAAAAGACGAGTTTGGCAAGCAAGAAAGCGCGCTTAGCGAAATCAACGAAGCGGGACCTTTCTACGCCATCCGTCTCTCGCCGAAGCCCCACCATACGATGGGCGGTCTAAAGATCAACGAAAAGGCAGAGGTTCTATCCTCTAAAACCAATAAGCCGATCCCTGGGCTTTGGGCTGCGGGCGAGATCACCGGCGGAACTCACGGCGCTAGCCGCTTAGGTACCGTAGCGATCACAGACTGCATAGTTTTCGGAATGATCGCTGGCGAGCAGATCGCCTAATTTAGTCGGAGCGTAGGCTCTCTTAAGCCTTACAGGCTAGCTTTCGCGGGCCCGCAAGGCAGTTTTATAAAAGGTTACAAATGAAGAATTTCAGTTTTACGGCATTAATTTTGTGCTGTATCATCGCGACTTTGTTCGGCGCACCGAGCGCTAACGACGCCAACGCCACGAACATAGTCGTTTCAGATGAGCTTAGAGCAAAGCACAAACTAAAGCCGCACCACGAGCATTTGGCGTTTGACTGCGTCGATTGCCATGTAAATCAAGGAAGCGATCCGTCTAAATTTAAAAGTATCGGCGACAAGGGCTGTATCAGCTGCCACGGCGACAAAAAGCAGCTCGCTTTGAGGCTTAAATTTATGGATACGCTTAAGGCCAATCCGCACAACTCCGTCCACGACGGTCCTACGCTATACTGCGACGAATGCCACAACGAGCACAAGGCATCTACGAATATGTGTACCGAATGCCACGAGCACGAAGTGCCGCAATGGATGGGGGTGACACCATGAGAATTTCTAAAAAATTACTAGCGCTTATCATCTTAATAAGCGGCATTATAGGGTTTTTCGTCGTCGTGCCGGTGCACTATGCGCTTGAGAAAACGAGCACCGATAAATTTTGCGACGTCTGCCACGAGATGGATCCGATGGTGATCGCCTATCAAGACGACATCCACTCGGGCAAGGGCAAAACGGGCGTCAAAGCCAAATGCGTCGATTGCCACCTACCGCACGACAATATCGTAAAATACGTCTATCAAAAGGCCAAAAACGGCGTGTTGGAGGGCTACTCGCACTTCTTTGACGAGCCTGAAAAATTTGATTGGAACAAAAGGCGCGAAAACCGCGAGCACTATGTGTTTGACAACGGCTGCACGAGCTGCCACGCCACCGTGATCGACAGCAAAATCACCTCCGAGCAGGCACAGCGTATGCACGCGCACTACAAAAAGCTCCTAGGCACCGAGCGCGAGCTTAAATGCGCGAGCTGCCATGTAAGCGCGGGGCATGGCATCGGGCTTCGCAACTACCTAGAGTACTGGCGACCGACGTATAAAATTTACGAAAAGAAGATGATGGAGGAGAAGATCAAAGCAAAGAAGAAATTCTTCGGCGACGAGTATAAACCGAGCGCCGAAGAGCAGGCCTTTATGGACGCTTCTAGCGCGAAGAAATAACGCTTTGAGATTGTAAGCGTTTCGATTCGCGCTTCAATTCATGCTCCGCCGCGGGTTAAATTTAAAGCTCAAATTTGGGCTTCGATTTAATCCGCGGCGAGTTAAATTTAACGGGTCAAATTTTATCTCGCTTTTATTCCGCTTGATCCGATAGGTAAAATTTTATCCTTTTTCATCTCTTTTACGCTTTACGGACGAGCTTTAAAATTTATCCAAATTTAAAATTTCATCGAAAGAAGCTGTGCAAAAATCATCGCTTTTTTGATATCTAAGTGCCGTATACTAGGGCGCAGTCAACGCCTGCTATATTAAGGGCCTAAAGACAACATCAGTTTGCCGATGTCAGATATACAGTGCGCTTATTCTACGAAATGTTGCTGAAATTTTACTAGATTACATAGCTGCGTTAAATTTAATAGTAAGGCTTTATAATTTTAAAATTTAGCGGATCGGATCGGCAAATTTAAAATTCCGTCTCCCTGAAATTTTGCCGAATCTATCATTTAAATTTATCGTCTAAATTTCGTCCTTATTTCATTAAATTTGAAAAGTCTGTGTAAATTTGGATGAAGCAATTTAGCAAGCGCGAGCTTGCTTGATGATACGGATGAGAAAGAGCGGAAAATACTCCACTCTTTAAAGCTTTAGTTGCCGCTTAGATCAAATTTATACGCAGCTTGCAACCATATCTCGTTCTCGTCAAACTTCCTATTTACGCCGCTAGCGTAGTGGTCGCTTCTCTCAAGCGCAGTGTAGGTTACGCCCAAGCTTAGCCCCTTAACGGCCTTAGGAGCGTAGTTTGCCGTTACCGCCCAGCCCTCTACGTCCATGCTGGTGCCGACCTTTTGGCCCGCAGCTCCGCTAGCATTGATATTATTCGTGCCGCCTACTCTGTCTTGATTGCCTTTTACGTAGTGTAGTGCGGTTTTGAAGCCATCTAGGCCAATAGCGCCGAAGTTGTAATCAAGCACGACCTTATGCGTATCCATACCCGCGTATCCTGTGAATACGAACGGACCTCGGATAGGCAGAGCGGTGTATGATCCTGGACCGTTGCCGACGCCCAAAATAACGGCATCATCGTCGCTAACGGTCGTATAGGCATACGATAGACCGAATCCGAAAAACTCGCTAACCGAGACTCTTGCGCCAAACATATCGCCGTCAAGCCTTCTTGGCTCCAGCCCTCCGTTTACGCGCGAGCCTTTGTAGTTAAGATCAAATCCTAGCTTTAAAATCTCGTCTACCGGCACTTTTACATTTGCCTCGGCAAGATACAAGCTAACGTCGCCGTCTTTTAATGCGTTAGCCGGTTTTACGTCCGTTACCGCTGCGTAAGCGCCGGTTAAAGTAGTATAAGGCAAGGATTTGTTTTGAACATATGCGGAGAAGATATTTTCAAATTTTACGGCGACCGGACCGGTCATATTGCCGAGTATCACCCTATCTTTAAATAAAGGAGCCTTTCCTTCGCCTGCTGGAGCGCCCATAGCGGTTTTGCTCCTGCCTTGGAATTTATAAAACCATCCGCCCCACAATGTAGTATCGGGGATATCTTTATTGGATATCGCTACGCCCTCGAAAGCCTCTTTAAACGCCCTCGTATAGTTGCCCGCAACGAGCGGAGTCACGACATATTGTCTACCCGCCTTTATATCGGTATTTCCTATGCCGTATCCTAGGTATAATTCCGATAATACCGCACCTTTAGTATACCACTCCTTATCGTAGGCGATCTTATTGCTTGAGCCTACGTGATACGGCATCAACCAGCCCTGTCCGGTAAGCCCTATTCTAAAGCCGTAAAGAGGATCGGTAACGTATCCGAGCTCAAGACCCACGCCGAATGCCTCGTAGTCGTTATCGCCCGTAGCGGCTTCGCCTCTATTGTCTACGGTTTTATTGGCGTAAGTTGTCTTTACCGTTCCGCCAAACTTACCGTTAGTGATCGCCTCGGCTACGCTATCCGCCGCGCTTAGCGAGGATACCGCACATGCGCAAACCGCCGCAGCTAAACTTAGTTTGATGAGTTTCATTCGAAATCTCCTTTCATAAAGATTTACAAATATTTATAAAATGAATTATATCAAACAATCTCGCTGTTTGCGATAAAAAAGGGGTAAATTTAAAATAAGATTACGCAACTTTGTAAAGATTAAATTAATGAATAGTGAAATTTATCGCCCGATTTATGATTTTATGATTTGACGGATATTTTCGGCTTGCGTCCCAGGCTCAACTCGCGGATAAAAGCGATCAAAACCTCAAAATTTTCAAAACACCAAACTGAGCCGCCGGATAAAATTTTACCGAAATCAAAGGGTGAAATTTCGCCGCTTTTAAATTTTAAAATTTAGAAAGCGTGGTGAAGCTTGCGAGCTGAAATTTCTTTTTAAATTTAAAAGCGCGGCTACATAGATTTATACAGCCTATGCAGCCGCGCGGAATTTAGATAACGGATAGAAGCCCTAAATTTAGATAATTTACAGAGCCTTTGCGATCAGATCGTTTACGTTTTTGATAAACTCGCTCGGATTTTCCAGCTCCTGCCCCTCGCTAAGGCGCGCGAGATCGTAGATTATCTCGGCTACTTGCGGTAGCATCAGCTTATCGGCCTGCAGCTTTTTGATGATCTCGTGATCTGCATTGATTTCCAAAATCGGCTTTATTGGCGGCAGATTGCGGCCTCCCATCTGCTTAAGTAGCTGCTGCGTCGCAAAATCGGGATCGTTCTCGTCAAAAACAAGGCAGGAAAGCGAGCCGCTTAGACGCGATGAAATTTTAACATCCTTGACGCGTTCGCCTAAAATTTCTTTGATCCTTGCGGCGATCTCTTTGGCTTGCGGCGTCGCGGCATCGTCGCTTGTGGCCTCCTGCTTGATCGAAGTCGCGTTTTTTACAGGCGTCTTATCAAACTCAAAAATGCCAGGCATCACGATCGTATCGATCTCATCGTCGCAGAGCAGCACTTCCGTGCCCTCGGCGTTAAATTTCTCGATCAGAGGCGAGCTTTTAAGCATCGCGGCGCTGTTTCCCGCGATATAATAGATCTCTTTTTGATCCTCTTTCATTTTTTCCTTATACTCACTAAGCGTGATGAGACCGTCTCGCAGGTTTGATTTGAAAAGACAAAGTTTTAAAATTTCCTCTTTGTTTGCGCCGAAGCCGTAAAGTCCCTCTTTCAAAACCTTGCCGAATAATTCGTAAAATTTTATGTATTTTTCACGATCGTTCTGCAAAAGCTTTTCTAGCTCGGATAGAATTTTTTTCACGCTCTGTTCGCGGACGTAGGCTAGAATTCGATTTTCTTGCAAAATTTCGCGGCTTACGTTTAGCGGCAGATCCTCGACGTCCATTATGCCGCGTACGAAGCGCAGGTAGCTAGGCAGCAACTCTTTGGCGTCGTCGGTGATGAAAACGCGCTTGACGTAGAGCTTCACGCCGCTTTGATAATCGACGCGGTATAGATCAAAGGGCTCGCTGCTCGGCACGTAAAAAAGCGTCGTGTATTCGTGCGTGCCCTCGGCCTTTGTGTGGATGTAAAACAGCGGATCGCCGCTGTCGTGGCTGATCTGCTTATAAAATTCATTGTAATCGCCAGACTTTAGGCTGCTTTTCGGCAGCTGCCAAAGCGCACTCGCGCGGTTGATTTGGACGTTTTTAACTTCGCTATGTCCCTGCTCGCCCTCTTTTTGCGCAGGAATGTATTCTTCTTTATCCATAAAGATCGGATAAGGGATGTGGTTGGAGTATTTTTTGATAATGCCTTCTAGCCTATATTCGTCCAAAAACTCCTCATCTTTCATATGCAGGATTATCGTCGTGCCGAAGTCCTCTTTCTGCGCCTTTTCGACCATGTAGTTGCTCGCGTCGCTGCTCCATTTATAGCCGTCCTGCGAGAGCGGCTTGCGGCTGATAACATCGATACGGTCCGCTACCATAAACGCCGAATAAAACCCGACGCCGAACTGCCCGATGAGGTTGCTGTCCTTCGCCGCATCGCCGCTAAGGCTCGCCATAAAGCCCTTCGTGCCGCTGCGCGCGATGGTGCCTAGATTGCTCTCTAGCTCGGTTTCGTCCATACCGATGCCGTTGTCGCCGATACTTAGCGTTTTGGCCTCTTTGTCGATCTTTATATCGATGCGCGGCACATACGAAAGTGCCTTGTAATCGTCGTTCGTAAGGCACAAATAGTTTAATTTATCCAGCGCGTCGCTTGCGTTTGAGATCAGCTCGCGTAGAAAAATCTCCTTGTTTGAATAAAGCGAATGGATCATCAAATTTAGCAGATCATTCACTTCGGTCTTAAATTTTTTCTTTGCCATTATGCGGTCCTTTTTGAAAATTTTGGCAGATTATATCATGGAGTGCTAATCTTGTCAAGAGTAGAATAAATAAACTTGATATGAATCCTATCAAGTTTTGGAAATTTACGCGCATCTGAAGAATATAAAATTTAAACTCGGCTGTGGATTATATAGCAAGGGCTAGTCCGAATTTGACGGCGCATCTGCGCTAAATTTACAAATTCTTTTTAGTCGTCGTTTTTTGAAAATTTCAAAATAAGATGATATAATTCACCCAGCTTCGATGCGATTTTGATGATAAAAACGGGCGTTTAACTAAAACAAAATTTATCGAGCAAAAAGGATCTCATTTGAATAACGAAGAAATCATACAACGCATAAATGAGCTGAGAGAAAAGCGTGGCAAAAATTTAAAAAGCCCAAGTGAAACTGTCTGCGAAACGGATGCCAATGCAGATATGGATACTGACGCTACCGTAAATTTAACCGAAAAATCAGGCGCAGGTTCGGCAGTAAATTTAACCCAAAAACCGAGTCCCAAGCCTTCCGTCGCTACTTTAATGGGTAGGCAATCGATCAAAGACGCAGATCTCCGCACTCCGCACAAAAATCGCTCCATGCCAAAAATATTTCCTCTCATCGTCGTGTGTATAGTCGCGATCTTTATAGCGATAAAAGCATCTTCTCGCACGGAGACTTTGAATGAAACCCGAATTCCGACCAATCAAGCAAACGAAGCCGCAGACAAAAATCCTAAAGAAATTTCTATTCGCACCAAAGACGGCACTTTAAAAATGAAAAACCCCGTAAGATTTCGCGAAGATTGCGACGGCGGAGACGGCGATGCCTGCGCCGTACTTTCGAGCCTGCTGCTATTAAATGGCGAAATTTCGCAAGATGGCGCCAAAGATCTACTTAAAAAAGGCTGCTACGAGCTTAACGGCGGCGAAAGCTGCACGAGACTCGCAGGCTACGAGGATAGAGATTCGCAAGAGGGCAGAAAACTGTATAAAAAAGCATGCAAGCTCGGTAACGGCGAGGGCTGCTTTATGTTCGGTTACGTCGCGTATTTTGACGACAATGACAAGGAGGCGGGCGCGCAATACTTTGAGCGATCGTGCGAGTTGCGATTTGCGGAGGCGTGCTATTTTCTAGTGGGAATTTATTCAAATGATCCGGCGAAATCGCAAAGATATCAGGCTCTGTTTGAAAAATATCAACAAGAAAACGACGATGCGATAATCAGCTTTAGGCGCAGATAATTTTACGGCTCAAATGCACTTTTGCGCATTGCGCTTGCGGGTTTAAATTTGCGCAAATCAAAAAGCGCCCTTTGCTCGGCAAGCATACAAATTTTAAATTTTTGCTCAAACCCAAGCGCCGCGTCAAATTTACACAAACGCAGAAAGTCAAATTTAATCGGTTTACAAATTTAAAGCCTCGCGCAGAGATCGTCTTAAATTCACCAAGCTCATACCGTCCACCGCCTTTTTAAATTTTACTCATCACATCGTCGATTATCGCTTGCGCGCCGTTTTTATCAGCGAGCTCAAGCAGCCCTTTGCTCGCGCGCGCCACGTCAAAGCTCTCAATCAAGCTCAAAATCCGCTCGCCGCTTGCGTCCTGCTGGCGTAAAATTTCGCAAAGTCCGCGCTCTTTAAGAAATTTCGCGTTATAAAACTGATGATCCGCCGCCGCGAACGGAAACGGCACGAATATCGCCGGCAGGCCATTTGCGCAGAGCTCCCACAGCGTACTAGCGCCGCTGCGCCCGACGCAAAGATCGGCGCTTGCGATGAGCTCGTGCATGTTTTTGCAAAAGCCTACGAGCTGTACATCTAGGCCCTGCTGCGCGTAGGTCTGGGAGATACGCTTAAACTCGCGCTCGCCGCACTGATGGATCACGCCGTAGCCGAGGCTCAAAAGCTTGGGCGCAAGCTCCACGGCAAGCGAGTTGATAAAGCTCGCCCCCTGCGAGCCGCCCAAAAAGATGACCCTCTTAAGCGCCGTGCGCGGCCGCGCCGTCTCGAAAAAAATATCCGCGATCGGATAAGCAAACGCGGGCTTTTCATAGGAGCTGTAAAATGCGCGCGCAAAGGGCCTTAGCAGGCGGTTGAGCCGCCCGCAAACGGCATTTTGCTCGTGGATAAAAAACGGCACGCGAGAAAGGATCGCCGCGATGGATGCGGGCGCCGAGCTGTATCCGCCCACGCTGATGAGCGCGCGGACGCCGTTTTGCTTTAAAATTTTACGCGCCGCAAGCGAGAGGCGCAGGATATTTAGCAGCGAGGCTAGCTTGGCAAAGCCCTTTTTATCGACGACGCCCGAGCTTTGCAGAAAATAGGTGCGCGCAAAAAGCTCGCTATTTTCAAACCACGCGCGATCCTGCCCACGGTTTGAGCCAATAAAGATCGTCTCGGTGCCCTGCTTCGCAAGATGAGCGGCTAAATTTTTAGCGATTATCAGATGCCCGCCGGTGCCGCCGCCGCTGATTGCTATGACCATACTTTTCCTTTAAATTTATAAAATTTTGCGCTTAAATTTAAGCCACGGCGCGCTTCAGCGTAGAATTTCAAACGCAAAATTCGGCTCTAAATTTACGCCTAAATTTAATCGCACTCGCTCCAAAGCCCGCAAAAGCCTTAAAATTTCGCCCTTTTCGACGCCATCAAAACGAGCCCCACCGCAAACGATGCCGCGAGCAGGTGGCTGCCGCCGTAGCTCAGAAACGGCACGGCGATACCCTTTACCGGCGAGATCGACGTGATGCCGTAGGAGTTGATAATGAACGAAAAGAAAAACATAAAGCCGATACCCAGGCAAAAGAGGAAATTTACGTTACTAGGCGACTTGCTCGCGGTCTGAAAGATGCGAAATAGCATCGCATAAAATAGCGCCACGATGAGCAAAATCCCGACAAACCCCCACTCCTCGGCAATACCTGCAAGCACGAAGTCGGTATGCACCTCGCTCAGATAGCCTAGCTTAAAGCTCCCGAGCCCAAGCCCCTGCCCGAAAAACTCACCGTTGTTTATCGCATTTAGCGAGTGTCCGACCTGATACGGCGCGCTAGCGTCCTCTATACGCAGCCCGGCAGCTGTCTCCGGCGACATAAACGACAGTACGAAATCCTGCACTCCGCCCCACCACGAGCGCACGCGATCGACTCTGTGCGCGCTCGTGACGATAAAAACGTAAGCAAGCCCCAAGATCCCCATAAAGCTAAAGCCGATGAGCTTGAAGCTAGTGCCCGCAAAAAGCGACATAAAAATCATCGTAAGCCCCAGCACCGCGACCTGCCCCAGATCGTTTTGCACGATAGCGACCAGGATCACCACAAAACCGAAAAGCGCTACGTAAGGAAGCAGCGTCGCGATCTCGCGCCCGATGCTTTTTTTGGAGTGATCGAGCTTACGCGAGAAGCTCCACGCCAAAAAGTAGATGAAGCCCACCTTGAAAAATTCCACCGGCGCGAGGTTAAAAAACGGCAGCCTGATCCAGCGCGCCGCGCCGTTTACGTCGGCGACCAAGGATTTGGGTAAAAAGCCCATCGCGAGCATCAAAATCCCCATTATCGCAAAAAGCGACATGCACACCGGCGTTAGGCATTTATCGGGATCGGCGCGAGAGACGATCCACATCACCGCGATGCAGGCGATCCCTACCGCGCACTGACGATAAAAAAAATGCAGTGGTGTAGCACCCAGCAGAAGCACCGTATAGGAGCTCAGCGACAGCGAAAATATCATGCCGATCGTAATGAGCGCGCAGGTGAAGTAATATAGCCATTTATCGGTTCTCAATCATCTCTCCGTTTTAAAATTTATTCGCATTTACGTGCGCCGTGCACGCTTTGTCTGCCGCACGATGTTTTGAAACCTCGCATCGCGCCCACGGCGCACGGTGCGAATCGTGGCACCGCCTTTTAAAAGTGTACGGCGCGACCGCGCATTATCTTTTGGCACGCAATGCGATCGTGCATCTTTGACGCGCGGCGCGCATTATTTTTCTCGCACATAGGCGGCTTTATGGCGCACACTACGGGATAGCACGCCACAAGGTACGATCTCGCGCTATTCCGCAAGCGCGTATTGCGTACGCTCTATTCTAACATATCGCGGCGACTTTCGATGCATACTGCGGATAGAGCGCCGCGAAGCGCAATCCACGCCGCTTTTTAAGCGTGCATTTTACTCTCGCGTATCACACAGCCTTTTGACACGAGCTGCAGCACCGTAGAGCGGGACCTCGCACTATTTTTTAATACACAGACGGGTGCATTCTACTCTGGCAGGCATATCGCGGCGACTTTCGGCACGCGATAACAAGGTCGCAAACTGCGACCATGCAAAATCGCACACGAGTAGCGCGCGGTAGCTGCAAAATTTTACGCCGCAACATCATTGCAAACGCGCTCACATGCCGATCGATTTTCAGCGCACGGACAACGTAAAACGCGCCGCATCTTACAATACAGCCACACTGCAAAATGCAACTTAGCTACAAAGCGCGTTTATACCGCAGGCAGTGCGAAATTTCGTTTTAAATTTATTCGCCGCTACGGCGCAAATTTTATTAAATTTATGTGCGCGGTGATAAATTTTCCGTTCTAAAATTTTACGCCGCAGAGCATGTAAACACTCGCTCGCAAAACATGCCGTATGCAGCCGCACTGCGAAACATGCCCGACAAAACACCGCGCGCCAAACAGCTTTGTTGCGCGGATTGCGACACAAGTTTTTGACATGCGGCACGAGCACTCGCGCTACAAATTAACCGTAACGCGCGACCGCAATACTCCACTACTGGCTTTCAGCGCGCGACCAACTTTCCACTCATGTACTCGCGCGCGGGCAAGCCAGTCTGCAGCAACTTCTTCCGCTTGCGCAGTCGCAAGACATTTCATGTCGGCGCGGCGCGATTTAAAATTCAGGTCCGCTGCGGCAAATTTTAAAATCAAAATTTGGGCCGCCTGGCGTCCCCGTATGCAGCAGTTTCGGATAAAATTTCAAATTTACGTCGCGGATCGCCGCGGTGCCTTGAACGAAATTCATCCGCCGCAGAGCGCCTATCGCTCACGTATCGGCAGTGCGGCAAGCTCTCAATTCTGCGTCGCAGATGAAATTTAAATATCGCCGAGCGTTTAAAATTTAAATCTCGAAGCTCTTTCGCTCAAATTTTAGAATTTTAAATCCTGTGCCTTTTTTTGCTCCGCTTATGCCTTAAAATTTCACGCCGCGATTGAAATTTAGTGCCAAGAGCACAGCGCTCAATTAAACCGCGCCTTAAATTTCAATACGTCTTAAAGCGGGCGCGCCGTAAACGCAAGCTGTAAAACGCGCTGTTTGCACCTGCCGAGCACTACCTTTAAAGCGCCCTGCCATACCGCAAAAAGCCTCGATCACATCCGCGCAAGCTGCCACACTTTGCCTCAGCCGCAGAGATACAAGTGCGAGCTGTGGGGCATGGACATACAAATTTAAAATTCGCAACAGGTACCGAAATTTTAAAATTCCGCTGCGACAAATCCGATAAATTTTAAAATTTCTAAAATTTAAAATTCTATCGACATAGACCCATCAAATTTTAAAAATTCCGACGCCGCAAATCCAATAAATTTTAAAATTTCGCCGCTTAAATTTCATCGAAATTTTAAAGCTTACTTGATTATGTCGCGCTGACCTTTGGCGTTGATCTCGCTCAAAACACCCATCTGTTCGAGCTGCTCGATGATCGTCGCGGCGCGGTTGTACCCGATACGCAAGCGGCGCTGTAGGTAGCTGATCGAGGTCTTCTCCTCCTCCAAAACGATCGCCTTCGCCTCGTCGTAAAGCTCGTCAAGCACAATATTTTGCGGATTGATTATGCCGCCTTCTTGCTTGGCGCCCTCGTTTTCGATCAAAAATCGCTCGTCATAAACGACGCTTTCTTGCGCTTTTAAAAATTCCGCGATCTTGTTGATCTCATTCTCGGTCGTGAACGGCGCGTGCAGGCGGATGAGCCCTGGCGCGGTAGGCGGCGTAAACAGCATATCGCCACGCCCAAGCAAGCTATCCGCGCCCATCTGATCCAAAATCACCTTGCTATCGACCTTCGAGCCCACGCGGAAGCTGATACGGCTAGGCAGATTCGCCTTTATCAGCCCCGTGACGACGTCCACGCTAGGGCGCTGCGTCGCTACGATGAGATGGATGCCGCTAGCGCGCGCCATCTGCGCCAGACGCGCGATGTAGTGCTCTACGTCCTTGCCGCTCGTCATCATCAGATCCGCGAGCTCGTCGATGATAACGACGATGTAAGGCAAAATTTCGCCCCCCTCGCGCAGCATCTTTTCGTTGTAGTTGTCGATATTTTTCGTCCTGTTTTGCGCCATGAGCGAGTAGCGTTGCTCCATCTCCGCAACGAGATTACTTAGCGCAATGATCGCCTGCTTAGGCTGCGTGATGACGGGCGTTAGCAGGTGCGGGATGTCGTTGTAGATGCTAAACTCGAGCATCTTCGGATCGATCATTATTAAGCGCAGGCTCTTGGGCGAGTTGCGATACAAAAGGCTAAGCAGCATGGCGTTGATACCCACGCTCTTGCCGCTTCCCGTGGTGCCTGCGATGAGAAGGTGCGGCAGCTTCTTAAGATCGGTGACGAATGGCTGCCCCACGATGTCCTTGCCAAGCACGATGGTAAGCGGACTGGAAGCGCTTTTAAACACATCGCTTTCTAAAATTTCGCGCAGATAGATCGTATCGATATTTTGATTCGGGATCTCGATACCCACGACGTCTTTGCCCGGAACCGGCGCTTGGATGCGGATGGTCTGCGCCCTAAGAGCCATCGCCAGATCGTCTTGCAGCGTTAGAATTTTACTTACCTTGATGTGCGCGGCGGGGCGAAACTCAAATGTCGTAACGACCGGGCCCGAGTAGGTCCGCACCACGTCGCCGTCGATCTTAAATTTACGCAGCTTATCGAGCAGGTCGTAAATTTTACGATCGATCTCACTCTCGTCGATATTGCTTTTCTTTTTCGGCGGCAGGTTTAAAAAATCAAGCGGCGGCAGTTTAAAATCCTTGGGCTTAGCCACCCTGCCCTTATCGAGCTGATCCAAAAGCCTTTTATTTTCGGCGACTTCGCTTAGGCGCTCGACCCTTTTTAGCCTGCTCGGCTTTCCCTTCTGCGGCATTTTAAGCTCGCGTTCAGCGGAAGCCTGCGGACCCTGTGCATCACTGAAATTATGTTCATTTTCAGGCTCGCGAGTATCGTTTAAATTTTGTAAATTTCGCTCACCTTCAAAACCGCGCCTGCTTGCACCCTGCTCCATAAAATTACCCTGTTTTGCCGAATTGTCCTCTGTGCTCAAAGCGTCATTCAAAGCGTTAAAATTTTCCGCACCTCTCAAGCCCTGCGCAGACGAATGCCTTGCAAGCCCGCCCCTTTGCGCTGCATCTGCATCGCTAGCGAAATCATCCCCAATTTCATCCTGCGAGCTTTCATCTCTTGAGCCAATAAAGCAATTTTTAATGATGTCGGTGAAGCGATCTTCAAATATAAGCACTAGCGAAAGCACAAAAATCGTAATATTAAAAATCCACACACCGACGCTTCCGATCATTCGCCTAAGTCCGTCCACCGCGAAGCTGCCGACCGCTCCGCCACTAGCGCCAAAGAGACTCGACTGCACCATCAAAATGGTAAAAAACAGCAAAATGGCTCCGATGCTAAACTCAAAAAATCTAAAGTCAAAACCGCGAAAATGCTTATAGGCTACGTATGCCAAGGCAAGTAAAAATAGCGGATAGATGTATGCAAAATAGCCGAATAGCTGGGTATTAAACGAGCGGATGGCATTGCCGGCGCTGCCTACAAGCGCGGAATCGGGCGCAATGGTAGCAAGCCCAAAAAATATTATGACGGCCGATACGACGATAAAATATACTTCTTTGATTATGATAGATCCTTAAATTTAAAGCGGTATTTTAGCCAAACGAAGGTTAAAATTTTATTTGAAGGATGAAATTTTAATGCTTTGATAAAATTCCGCGCCCTCGCAGGCGCGGAATTAAAGGGGTTAGTTTTTGACGGCTTTGCCCAGATCCCACATAGGCATAAAGATACCAAGAGCCAAAAGAAGAACCATGCCCGCCATAAAAAATAGCATGATCGGCTCGACGTAGCTTGAGATATTATCGATGATATCGTCGAATTTCTCTTTATAATAATCCGTGACGTTGCCGAGCATCTTATCGAGGTTACCGGCCTGCTCGCCCGCGCTGATCATCTGAATAAGCATACTCTCATAAAGCCCTGTATTGTTAAACGCCTCTGTTAGGCTCACGCCCTGCTGCACGGCAATTTTAACGGTAGAGAGTTTCTCTTTTAAAGTATGATTATCCACCATTAAAACAGATGTATCCAGCGCATCTGCAATAGGAATACCCGCTCGCACGAGCTCTGTAAAAATAAGCATAAATCGCGACATCGTCGAGAAAAATATGATCTTACCGAATAGATAGACCCTTAAAATCGTCTTGTCAAAGCCCTTTTTAAACTCAGGATTATTACGATATGCCCATCTAAGAGCTATGATAGTGCCTATGATGCCCGCTAAAACAAAAATTCCATAATTATTAAGAGTGCTTTCGATACCGAGCAAAATTCTAGTAGGCAGCGGCAGATCCGCGCCCAAATCCTCAAAAATCTCGCGGAATTTCGGCACAACATACATCATCAAAACCGAAAACGCAATCGCCATAACGATCATAAGGATCATCGGATAACGCATCGCCTTTTTAAATTTACGCTGGTTTTCCCAAAGCTCTTGAAGCATAGCGGCAAGTTTGGCTAGGGATTCTGCCATATTACCGGTAGCTTCGCCCAGACTTACCATCGCAACGACGACATCACCGAGCTGACCTCTAAATTTCTCCGTAGACTCTGTCAAGCTAAGACCCGCGTTAAGATCGTCGTTCATCGCGCTGAAAATTTCTTTTAGCGTCTTATCCTCTGCCGCCCTTGCAACTTCCTTGATCGAGTCGTGGATTGAAATTCCGGCATTTGTCATAACCGAAAGCTGCCTGATCGACGCTACTAACGGCATCGTTCTAACTCTTCCGCTACCACCCAGCATGCGCGAAATCTGCGCCTTAAAATCGCCGCCCGTATTGGCTACGACCTGGGTTTCACCTCTTTTTACGATCGTCCCACCTACGCGCTGCTTCATTAGGTTGTTTGCTTGCACTTTATCGCTGGCTTGCAAAAACATCTTTCTTCTTGCGCCCTTGGCGTTGTATTCAACTTCTAATTGCTTTTTCATTGTTTAGCCACCCTATAAATTTCTTCTATACTAGTTACTCCGCGCGCAGCACGTATAACACCGTCTTCAAACATATCTATAAAACCCTCCTCCTTCGCTAAGGCTCTCATATCGTCCTTTGAGCCGCCGTTAGCGATCAAGCTCTGCATTTTATCGGTAATAGGTAAAATTTCACTAATCATCTCACGCCCCATATAGCCCGTCTGACCGCATTGATCACAACCTACGGCCTTAAAAAATGTGTATTTTTCAGGCAAAAATTCCTTCAGCTGATCAAGCATCGATTTAGGTAGATTCGTAGGCTGCTTGCAGTGCGGGCAAAGCTTTCGCACAAGACGTTGCGCCTCTACCGCAATCAGTGCACCGCTTATGAGATAGGCTTCGATACCCATATCCACTATTCGCGGGATCGCGCTAACGGCGTCGTTAGTGTGTAGGGTCGAGAAAACCAAGTGTCCCGTAAGAGCAGCCTGGATCGCGATTCTAAGGGTCTCTTGATCACGAATCTCACCGATCATTATGATGTCAGGGTCTTGTCTTAAAATCGAGCGCAGTGCCGAAGCAAAGGTAAGACCTGCTTTTTCGTTAACTTGGACTTGTTGGATTAAATTTACTTGATACTCTACCGGATCTTCTACGGTAATAACCTTAGTGTCGATATTTTTAATATCGTTTAGCGCCGCATATAGCGTCGTAGACTTACCGCTTCCAGTAGGTCCGGTAACCAAGATAATACCATATGGAGCCTTCATAGCGTTATTAAATTTCTTAAAGCTATCAGGGTGCATGCCGAGCTTTTCCAGGCTTATGATAACTTTGGATTTATCTAGAATACGCATAACTGTAGATTCGCCGTTGATGATAGGCAGTGTCGAGATACGAAAATCATATTCGCGACCTGAAATTTTCATACTAAACCTGCCGTCTTGCGGCTTGCGACGCTCGGCGATATCCATATTCGAAAGTAGCTTCAATCGGCTTACTAGCGGCGGATAGATATCCTTATCAAAGATAAAAATTTCAGCGAGCATTCCGTCGATTCTGGTACGCACGACGCAGTTATTCTCGGTCGGCTCAATGTGAATATCGCTACCGCGCATCTTAATAGACTGGCTGATTATCATCTCGATGAGCTTTAAAATCGCCGAGGTATCATCGCTGCTTCCGCTACCGCCGGTGTTAGCAAGCTCTTTGCGGATCTCCGCTACGAGCCCTTTAATGCTCTCTGAAAGCTCAAGCTTAGATAGATATTTATTTACTTGATTCGGATCGGCTACTACGATTTTAAGCAGCTGTTTGCTAAACATAGCCTGCGCTTTATCTTGCGACTCAAGATTAAACGGATCAGAAAAAGCAACGTAAATATTCAGATCATCCGCTTTAACAGGTATCACGCCGTATCTTTTAAGCTGTGCGGTAGGAGTGCGTTCCGATAGCCTGAAGTCTATATCGATATCATCTAAATTCATATACGACAGGTTCATTTTCTTGGCTAGAATTTGCAAAAATTCCTTTGGATCCATCGAAAATTTTTCGCTTATATCGTCAAATTCTATCTGACGGCGCTTGTATAACTCAACTAAAATTGAGCAAAAATCATCCTGGCTTAGATAGTTATCTCCGACTAAAACCTCGCCTAGCGTCAAGCCAATATCCATCTTGTCCTTGATTTCCGGAACAACAGTGCTAGTAAGGATATTGTTTCGTATTAAAATCGCAACGATCTGCTCTTCAATCTTTGTCATCGCGATCACCAATAAATTTTAATCGAGCTAAGCTTATCGCCAGCATAAATTGCAATTACCATCTTTTTTACCTCTTCCTCTTCTTTGATAAAAAGCTCGGCACGCTCGCCGTTTTCTAGGGTAAAGACATACGTATCACTCTTTTTTACGTATGCTCTTTCCGTAAATTTATCAAAAATTTCAGACAAAATATAATTGATCTTAGGCGTGCGTATATAGCTAATATCCACGCCATCACAAAGTGCCAAATAAAGCATCTTCTTTTGAAAAATTATAGTCGAATAAAGAGAAGCATTCTCGCGAGCTTCTTTCGTCTTATAAAGCATCACCGTAGGCACGACGAGCTCATTTACTTTATCCATCTTAAGGCATGCCTTGGCATACATATTCGCAAGCGCCTCGCTCTGCTCCTCGATGAATAAATTTCGCACGCTTTCTTGGCAGATACGGTTGTACTGACCGATCTGATCCCAGTTGCGCACGTCATCGGCGCTAACTGCAAATAACGACGCGATCGCAAAAGCTAAAATATATAAAATTTTCATAGTTTATCACTTCTTATCTTTGAAATTAGGTTAGAAATTTCGCTATTTTTCGCCTTTGCATTAAAGGTCTCAAGAGCGTAAAGCGCGTCTTCCTTACGACCCTTTTTATAATTGGCTTTAGCAAAAATTATCCAGCTAGCGACGTTGTCCTTATCAAGCTCATTTGACGTAAGAGCCCATTTGATCGCATTATCGTAGTCTTTCTTATTATATGCTTCTTCGGCTAGCGATAGCGAATACTCAATCTTATTCGTCGCGTAAAATTTGCTCTCCAAGCTCTGCTTGTCTTCGCTTAAATTTGAAGTTTTTATCTCAATTCTAGAACTTAGTGGAGCGCTACTTGCGGTATTTGTAGAACCTCCAGAGAAATTTGATTTAGGCGGCAATGGAGCACGCCCAAAATCTATAACCTCGTTTTTAGGCGGCTGATTTGCAAAAGCTGCGTTATTGGTATTAGGCACATTAAATGTAGGAGCATTTTGATTGCCAAAATTCTGTCCGCCAAAATTTTGACCGCCGAAATTCTGAGCCTGAGCCTGCCCGCCATAGTTTCCGCCATTTTCGTAATTATTGGTTATCTTAAACCCACCGGAATCCTCGCTGGATAGCACACCCACATCGTTTAAATTTAAGCTTGGACGTTCCTTTTCGTGCTTAGAAGTACGAGCAACTTTCGGCGCGCTGATATTATAATCCTCTTTGGAAATATTATTTTGCACTGCAAGATCTGCCGCCTGCTGCTCGGCATCACTAGCAGAATTTGTAGCACCACCCTTGTCCTCAATATTTTGATTGATACTTGCCATACTGACGCTATCGCTATCTTTAAGCAGCCAAAATATCGCTCCGATCGCAACCGAGATCAATATCAAAAGCCCCAAAATCGTCTTATCGAATCTCAATACGAAATTCGGCTTAGATTTCAGGAAAGAAAACTGCTTTCTGTTTTTGTTATACTCTTCCCATTTTTTTTCAAGTTCGTTTACTTCGTAAAATTCAAGCATTTATTATCCCCGAGCCTATCGCTGCCATCTCTATGATTTTATTATTAATCTGCGAAAAACTAATTTCCGTAGGTTTATTTACCTCGTAATACTCAAAAAGCTCATACATCTTATACATAAGCTTGTTGATGTTCCTCATATTGCCGTCTGTTAAATTTAAAATCAAATCGAAATTATCGTCGCTAAACATAAAATAGTATTGTTGAAAGCCATGAAGCACAAGCTTTTTTTCAATATACAGCTTGACTTCGCCTAAATTTGAATTAGGAAGCTCAATGCTCTCCCAAATTCTGGTTTTAAAATAATCCTTTGCGAGGCGATCTTCCTCGTCAGTCTTATGCACCGTAAATAAAAATTTAAATAATCTAGTATCTGCCATAAGGCGAATTTTTTCTATTAAATTTCCTGGATACAGCTGAGCTTCGTCGAGCAAAATAACGACCTGCTCTACCGCTCCGACATTGGTAGAGATGCCAAATCTCTCTCTGTAAACCCGCATAAAATTTTCATAATTATCTATCGGTTCACTCGGCGTAGAGTGAAATATCTGAGAATAAAGCTCTAAGAAAAATTCTTTCTCATCAAAAAACGGCTGCGGCACAAATACGACTCTTACCTTTTTTTCAAGATCGACCTTGATCTTATTAAGCAAAAATGTCTTGCCGCAACCCGGTTTGCCGTAAAAAAGTATAAGTTTTAACGGCTTTTGCAAAGCATTTAAAATTTTATGATAAGCAAGGGTTGATTTATCGAGATTAACGAAGTCCGAGACTTCGTTATCCTCGATAAAAATCTCCTTGATCGCCGTATAGTTATTACTCATTTTCGTAGATGGATTTTGAGTAACCTAGCTCTTTAAGAGAGGTAGCAAGCGGCGCGCCGGTATTGTCGATGATATGTGGAGTTACTACGAAGATTAACTCCGACGTTCGCAAAACATCGGCAGTGCTTTTGAAAAGATTCCCGATTAATGGAATTTCAGCTAGCACAGGCACCCTAGTGTTATCTTTTGACTTAGTTGCACCAATTAAACCACCTAAAATTACAGTATCTCCATCATCTACCCAAACTACGCTTGAGAGTTTCTTTTGCAAGGTATCAGGTGCAATCTCTCTTCTATTATTTGTTCTTACATTGTCCTCTGCGTATTTAAGAGAGCTTAAAGATGGATTAATTCGTAGCATAATCCTATTATCATCTGAAATTTCAGGCAAGATATTCAAAAGAATACCTACAAATATCGAATACTGATCGTCTGACTGAGTACTACCACCCTGATAATCACCCGTATTAGTGGATTTTAATACATAGTTAATAGTATCACCTACAGAGATAATAGCAGGCTGATTATTCATCGTAGTTACCTTAGGGCTTGAAATAACCTTAGTTTTACCTTTAGTCTCTAGGAAGTTAATCAAACCGTCGATATTGAAATTTAGATTAGCCCCTATCGTCCAAGTTCCGTGAGTATCGCTAGCCTTTCCTCTATTTCCGTTATCTATGTGATATCCTGAAAGCTTAGTCGGATCTCCACCTACATAGGTATTAAATCCTAGTTGAAATTTACTCCAATCTATACCGGTGGTGTATTCGTTATTTAGCTCGACAGATATGATATTTACATCTAGCAAGACTTGACGACTAAGGCGTTTTTGCATACCGCTTAGATATCTATCGACGCGAGCTATCTGAGACTTCATAGCAGTAACGGTTACTAAACCGGCATTTTGATTTATAATAGGAGCGACTGCGACATATTTTTCAGTACCGTTATTTAAAACAGAGGTGATTTCCTCGCTAATCTTCTCCCAAAAATCAAATTTTTCTTTGGTAGTGATCTTATTATCGTCATTTTCTGTTTTATCACTATCGCCATCATCTACTTTAGTAGGTGCGGAATCGACAGAAGATTTAGTAACAGCAGTACCTTCTCTAATAGAAGTGATGTAATCCACTTTAAAAGTCCTAGTCTCTAGCGCTGAAATTTTTAATATGCCATGAGAATACTCATAGCTTAGATTATTCTCTTTTATGAGTAGATCTAAAACTTCGCGTAAAGAAAGGTCTTTGATGCTTACGCCTTGCAGTGGCTTACTCATCTCCTCTTGAGCGATAGCGTCTTTTGCTACCACCGAAAAGCGGCACATATCGGATAGCTGAGTTAGCATCTCGTTTAGCGTAACGGTATCGTTAATCTTAATATTTAGCGCCTTCCTATCGCAGTTACCTGCAGTTGCGGGAGCGGCATATAGACTAGTAGCCGTAACAGACAAAGCAAGCATAGCAGCTATGCTAAGCTTTTTACTTATATGTAATAATGACATTTTGACTTCCTTGTTTTAGTGTTAGTTCGACTTTATTTTCATCGTCGTTGGTAATAATAACGCTATTACCCGTTATTTGCACGATCTTATATGAGCCTACATACTCGCCCAAACCATACCACTTATCGTTTAGCTTAACCTTATCGCCCATAATACCTACTAGCTGATAACCTAGATCCACCTGCTGATTAGCTTCTCTAGGCACATTGGCTTCTTTAGGATAGAACGGATCCTGCAAAGAAGCTATCTGCTCATCGCTAAGACCCACTCTAGGCTTACTAAGATCATCGAATATCGCATCGTATTTAGCTTTATAGGCTCCATTACTAGGCGCCACCGTCTGATTATTATCTACAGCAAATAGAGCAGTAGAAAGTAGCAAAGAGCATAAAATTAACTTTTTCATTAGTAATTTACTCCCCAGATAGATATACCGATGCTTCCACCGATTTTGCCATTTTTAGTGGCATTGATATCCATCTTATTTACATCTACGATCATCTCCGATTGTTCGATAAGGTTGATATACCTAAGGACGTTCGAAAATGCTCCTTCAAATTTTACATCTATATCCAGCAAGGCTTCAGGCTGAAAAATTTGTTTGATGCTAGGCTCTCTTCTATCGCTGTGAATAGCATAAATTTTAATATTGTTATTCTCTGCGATCGTTGAGAGGCTATCCATAAATTTAGCCCAGTTCTTTTCATTATAGGTAAGCTTTGAAATTTCTTTTAGCTTACCGTCTAGATACCCACGCTCATCATTGATATTTTTAAGGTTGGTTTTAGCACCATTGAGGATATTACGCTTATTATTAACAAAAGCATCAGGATCACCGCCAAAAAACTCGTTATACTCTCTTTGTGCGCCTTCAAGCTTAGTCGTGGCAGTACTTAGATTTGTCTCGCTCTCTTCTAAATACGGATCCGCATAGTTACTCAAAATAAAGTAAGCTACCACACCTACAAACAATAAAGCTATGTAAAAATAGTTATTTGCACTATTTCCCTTGGAGGCAAACCATTGATCAAGTTGATCTAATGAACTTTTCTTTTTCATTATTTAACCTCCACACTGATGTTGCTATCGTAAAAGACGGTTTTATTACCCTCTTGCAGCGCGATTGTTTTAGTATCCACGCCATACACCTCTTTTTTACTGATATCCTCTAAAAGCTCGGTCATCTGCTTATCGTTTTTGGTGCGCACCTGAACAGTTAGAGTCCTATTCTCATCACCGATCCTAACCATATTGCCCTTATTTTTAACGACCATATTGGTTAGCTCAAAAATAGAAACACCCTTCATGGCGTAATTATTTTTCTTATCTAAGATGGCATTAATTAGTTTGCGCCTGTCGTTAAGCTCCTTACCACTCTTAGCAGCCTGGGCATTTACCTCTTTAGTCTCTTTATCCAAACGCGCACTTTCATCTCTAGCGGGACCCATCTTTTCCTCTAAACCTTTATATTCGCTAGTTTTGTCATCAGCTACCATATTATTATAATAGCCGTAGCCGAAGTTATACGCAGGATACGCAGCCCCAAGTAAGCAGCCTAGCAACATATAGCCTATCAGCTTGCCGGTTGATCTTTGGGTCAAAGGCGGAGGTCTCATAAACGGCGAGTAGTTGTGATCGTCGTCTTTAGTAACTAAATAATCTTGACCTACCAAGAACATCAAAATATCTAGCTGAGTGAGCGGATAATCTTTTGCGTTGATTGCAACGTTAAAATTAAAATCCTTGTATCTTAGCTTTAGATTATTTTCTACAAAAACCTCGATCGCAGGAATTTTACCGATATCCGTTCCGATATAGACGTTTTGAATATTGACGTTGTAAATTTTACTAATACCGTTCAATACGTCGTTGATGTAGTAAAACATATCGTCAAAAATTTGGATCATATAATCGCGTTCGGTCGGATTTTCTAAATTTACTCCCTGTTTGGAGAGCAGTCTATAAAAGCTCTCTTCATCGACCCTGCTACCGACTAGCTCGACATATTTTTCATGCAAAAATTTTAGGTTGTATCTTACTTGACGAGATTGAAAATATTCGCCGTTTTGATACACTACCAAAAACGCATCGTCGCGTTGCAAGTAGATGAAGCAATCGATTCCGTCGCGAGTTAGGACACCTCTATTATACAAGCCCTCGTATAAAAACGGAGCCATAGCCACATAGTCGATGTAGTTCGTCCTAGCGGCGATCGCATCGAATTCTGAAGTGAGTTTGGCATTATCTACGACAAAGACGTTGAAAATTCTATCATCGCCGCCAGCGCCTATTACCTCACTATAGGTGATTTTGTAATCCAAAGCGGTGTCAAGCCCCAGCTCCTCATACACCTTAACGACGATCGCATCTAAAAGATCCGCGTCCTCTACCGATCTGCTTATCTCGACCGTCGCAGTCATTATATCCTTATACGGAATATATGAGACGTAAGTTTCCTTCGCACGATTCGCTTTTGAGAAGTCGTGCTCGAAAACTTCATTCTCACTTAGACCGAATATGGTTTGCGTGACTTTGTTGATCGCAACAATCGAACTAGCATTTTTACTATTCTTTGCCATAACACTCCACTTCCAAATGAAATTTTCTACGCTGCTAATACTAATAGAAATAAAATAAAATGTCAATAGATAAAATCGGTTTTTACCCTAAATTCGTCATTTTTCCAGCTTTTTTTTACAAAAACTGTTAATTTTAAGTAAATTTTGACCTTAGAAAAATTTGAAATTAACTTTTTGGCTCGAATTCCGATCCGCTTGATCGCCTCGCCGTTTTTTCCGATCAACATCTCTTTGTGTGAATTGCTGTCCGTTATGATCCGCGCATACACCGAGGTTAGACCAGGTTTTTCCACCACTTTTTCCATCACGACGTCGCTGCAATACGGGATCTCGTCACTCATACTCTCAAAGATCGCCTCAAGTATGAAGTCGCGATAAATTTCGCGCTCGTTGGTCGCGCTTAAAATTTCGGGGTCGTAAAAATACTCATGCTCGGGCAAAATTTTACAAATTTCGTCCAAAACCTGCTTTTTATAGACCTTTTTTTTGATGCTAACGGGGATTATCGCTTCGAATTTATCGGTAAATTTTTGATATTGCAGGAGTCGCTGCACGATCTTTTCGTCGTTTGCTTCGTCAATTTTAGTTAAAATCACGATGTGTTTGGTGCCTGCGTTTAAATTTAAAAATTTCTCGTATTCTGAGGTATCGTCGTGCACCGGCGCCAAAAACAACACCAAATCGCAGCCTTCAATCGCCCCGAGCGCCACTTCGACCATCAGCTTATTCATCAGCTTGGCGCTTTCGTGCAGCCCCGGCGTGTCCGTGAAAATCACCTGATCTGCGCCGTTCATCGCGATGCCGTTAATCTTGCGGCGCGTGGCATTGATCTTGTGTGAGACGAGCGAAATTTTCTCGCCGCAGAGATAGTTTAGCAGCGAGCTCTTGCCCGCATTCGTCCGCCCGATGAGCGTTACAAATCCGCTTTTCATATTTTCCTTAAATTTATAAATTTTATCTTGCAACCGCAGCGCTAAGCCCTTGCGGGTAAATTTTAAAATCTCGTTTTGTGCAGGCAGGCTCCACACGAGCGTCGGAATTTTAAAATTCCAACGCCGCGCAAGAAAGTGAAATTTTAAAATTTCAAGCTGCACGGTAGCGCTAAATTCCGCTCCCCTCGGCGCAGAATTCTATCCACTTTAAATCTCGCGAGCCGCGAATCCTGCAACTTCGTAAATTATCTACGAAATTTTAAATTTTATCCCACGCCGACATTATATATAGTCAGCACTGCATAAAATTTAGATCATTCCTGAAATTTTACAGACTTAAAATTTCAAAGTATCGCCAAATTTAAAAGGATTAAATTCTGCGCATTTTTAAAATTTCGCCAAATCTCAAACCTAAAATTCTAACGCTTTGCAAATTTCAAAAGCGCAAAATTCCGCGACTCTGCAGAATTCTAAGAGCAGCTACCGCGCCGCCTTATAAAATGTATTTCACTAGATCCTCGTCGCTTGCGATGTCTGCGAGCTTTTCGCTTACGAGCTTTTCATCCACGACGATCTTTTGCCCTTTAAACTTATCCGCTTTGAAGCTGATATCCTCAAGCACCTTTTCCATTATCGTATGTAGCCTTCTAGCGCCGATGTCTTCGACTTTTTCGTTCGTACTCGCCGCAAATTTCGCGATCGCCTTGACCCCGTCCTCGCTAAACTCTAGCTCCACGCCCTCGGTCTTTAAAAGCGCCGAGTACTGCTTAAGAAGCGAATTTTTTGGCTTCGTTAAAATTTCACACAGCGCCGCCTCGTCCAAGCTGTCAAGCTCGACGCGAAGCGGGAAGCGCCCCTGAAGTTCGGGTATGAGATCGCTCGGCTTGCTGATATGAAAGGCGCCCGCGGCGATAAAAAGGATGTGATCGGTGTCGATATTGCCGAATTTCGTGCTTACGCTACTGCCCTCCACGATCGGAAGCAGATCGCGCTGCACGCCCTCTTTGCTCGGATCCTGCCTGCCGCTATTGCCGCTTGAGACCGCCACCTTATCGATCTCATCGATAAAGATAATGCCCTCGTTTTGCGCGCGCCTAACGGCTTCGGCCTTGATGCTCTCCATATCGAGGACCTTCTCGCTAGCCTCGCTTTTAAGGGCAACTTTGGCGTCTTTTACCTTCATCTCTTTTTTACTTTTGCGCGTCGAAATTCCGATTACTTTGATGAAGCTTTCCTGCATATTCGCCATCTCGGGCGGTAAATTCGGATTTGATTCAAGCGCGTTTTCGCTCACTTCAATCTCGATACTAAGATCATCCAGATCGCCGCGCTCAAGCTTGGCTGCCATCTTTTCGTAGCTTTTTTCGTAATCTGCGACCTTCTCCTCGCTCGCTCCGCGCGGAAGCGGCGGAAGGACTTTTTCTAAAATTTTACGCTTGATGTAATCATCGATCTTGTCTTTGTTTTTTTCAAATTCCTCGCCGCGCACTAAATTTACCGACGCAGCGGCCAGATCGCGCACCATGCTCTCTACGTCGCGCCCCACGAAGCCTACTTCAGTATATTTGCTCGCCTCGACTTTGATAAAAGGAAGTCCGAACATCTTCGAAAGCCTGCGCGCGATCTCGGTCTTACCCACGCCGGTAGAGCCGATCATCAGGATGTTTTTAGGCATCACCTCATTCTTCATCTCATCTTCAAGCGCCATTCTGCGGTAGCGGTTTCGCAAAGCCACCGCTATCGTGCGTTTGGCGCTATTTTGCCCGATTATATATTCATCTAGTTTCTCTACAATCTGCTTTGGCGTCATCATCTCTTTTCGTCCCAAATTACGTATGTTTTGATGTTTTCGTTCGTGTAAATGCAAATCTCACCCGCGATTTTAAGGCTTTGCTTTACGAGCGCTTCCTCGTCTAGGCTTGCAAATTTATCCAAAGCTCGCGCTGCGCTAAGAGCGTAATTCCCGCCGCTTCCGATCGCCGCGATCTTGCCGTCATCCGGCTCTACCACGTCGCCCGTGCCGCTAAGCAGAAAGATATTTTTGCGGTCCAGCACCAGCATCATCGCTTCGAGCTTTCGCAGATACTTATCCTTGCGCCACTGCTTGCTAAATTCTATCACCGCCCTTAAAAGATCGCCCTTTGCGCCATCTAAGCACTTCTCAAACATATCAAAAAGATTAAATGCATCGGCAGTGCTGCCCGCAAAGCCCGCCAAGACGTTACCCTCTTTGCCGATCTTTCGAATTTTAGTCGCATTGCCCTTCAAGACGGTGTTTCCGAACGTAACCTGCCCGTCGCCGCCGATGACGGAGCCCTTCGCGCCTTTGTAAGCTAAAATGGTAGTCGCTTCAAACACTAGCCACCTCTATCTCAAATTTAGCGCTTATGCCGTGCTTTAGCTTGGCATTTACGTCGTAAATCCCGGTCGTTTTGATGGCTTCGGTCTCTAAAATTTTCTTATCGATTTCAATCCCTTTTTGCTCTTTTATCGCGGTTGCGATCTCATCTTTGGTCACCGAGCCGAAAAGCGCGCCGCTCTCGCCCGTCTGCTTTACGATCTTTACGCGGATCTTAGCTAGCTCCTCGGCCAGTTTTTGCAAGCTTGCGACCTCGTATTTTTCTAGCTCGGCTTGCTTTTTCTTATCCGCTTCAAATTTACGCAAAACCTCCGTCGTAGCGGCTTTGGCGTAACCTTTGCCGATTAGGAAGTTATTGCCGTAGCCATCCTTGACCTCCTTTACCTCGCCCGCCTTTCCGAGCCCCTTAACGTCTTTTATTAGTAATACTTTCATCCATTATCCTTTTAAATTTAGCTTTAAATTTACAAAATTTTATAAGCGGCGCGGGCGGATCTGAAATTTAGTGAAATTTCATGAAACCTGCCCGCAGCCGCTCGCTACTTTTTCGATAAATTTTAAAATTTCGTTTTGCGAAATCCGCCTGCGCGCCTTGCCGCTATGAGGCAAAATTTCAGCTAAAGCTTGCGTCCGTTCTTACCCGCGATGATAAATCTTAGCGCGCTTAGCTTGATAAATCCGTCGCCGTCCTTTTGATTGAAAACCTTATCCTCTTCAAACGTCACAAAATCTGTATTAAACAAGCTATCGCTCTTGCTTTCCCTGCCTAGAACGGTCACGTTGCCCTTATAAAGCTCGAGCTTAACCTTACCGTTTACGTGCTCTTGGGATTTATTTATCAGCTCCTGAAGCAGCAAGCGCTCCGGGCTGAACCAAAAGCCGTTGTAGATGAGCTCGGCGTAGCGCGGCATCAGATCGTCTTTTAGATGCGCCGCGCCGCGATCTAGCGTGATGCTCTCGATCGCGCGGTGAGCCTTTAGCATGATCGTGCCGCCCGGAGTTTCGTAGCAGCCGCGGCTCTTCATACCGACGTAGCGATTTTCTACAAGATCAAGTCTGCCGATGCCGTTTTTAGCGCCGAGCTCGTTAAGCGCTGCTAGCATCTCATGCGGCTTAAGCGCCTTGCCGTTTAGCTTTACGGGATCGCCGTGTTTATATTCGATCTCGATGATCTCGCTCTTATCAGGCGCATTTTTAGGGCTCACGGTCCATCGCCACATATCCTCCTCAGGCGCATGAGCGGGATCTTCCAGCACCAAGCCCTCGTAGGAGATATGAAGGATGTTAGCATCCATTGAATACGGCGATTTGCCCGGCTTTGAAGCGATATCAATGCCGTTTTTCTTAGCGTAAGCAAGTAGCTTCTCGCGAGAGTTCAGATCCCACAACCTCCACGGCGCAATCACCTTAATATCGGGATTTAGCGCGTATGCGCCAAGCTCGAAGCGGACTTGATCGTTGCCCTTACCGGTCGCGCCGTGGCTTACGGCGTCCGCGCCGGTTTTTTTCGCGATCTCGACTAGCTTTTTAGCGATCAGCGGGCGCGCGATCGACGTGCCCAAAAGATACTCGCCCTCATAGACGGCATTTGCACGAAACATCGGAAATACGTAATCGCGCACAAATTCCTCGCGCAGATCCTCTACGAAGATATTTTCCTTTTTGATGCCCAGTTTCACAGCTTTGTTTTTGATAGGCTCCAAATCCTCATTCTGACCGATATCTGCGGTGAAAGTCACCACATCGCAGCCGTAAGTATCGCCGAGCCACTTTAAAATAATACTAGTATCTAGTCCTCCGGAATACGCCAAAACGACCTTTTTTACATCTTTTGCCATCTCAAATCCTTTACGTAAAATTTGGCGAAATTCTACCAAAAATAGTTTAATAGTTGCTTTTAAGGCAAATGTCGCTAAACTCACGCCCATGAGAATCGATAAATTTTTAAACGCAGTAAATATCACTAAGCGGCGTGCCATCAGCGAAGATATGTGCAAAAGCGGCGTCGTAGCCGTAAACGGCGCGGTAGCAAAGCCCGCCAAAGAGCTTAAAATCGGCGACGTTATCACAATAAGCTTTTTGGATAGGAAGCAAAGCTTTAAGGTCCTAGCCTTTCCTAGCGCGAAAAATACGCCCAAAAGCGAGCAAGCAAAGTATGTCCAAGAACTTTGAACTCATCTGCGGCGAGGATGAAATTTCACGCCTCGTGCAGGCTCTGCCAAAAAGCGGCATAATCTTGCTAATAGGCGATCTTGCCAGCGGCAAAACGACTCTTGCGCGCGCGATCGTGCGGGCTCACGGGTTAGACGAGCACGTGAGCTCGCCGACATTTTCGATCATGCAAAACTACGGCAAAATTTATCATTACGACATCTATAACGGCGGCTGTGAGGGGATTTTAAAAAACGGACTATTTGAAAATTTATTTGAAGAGGGGCTTCATCTGATCGAATGGGCGGATGAAAATTTGATAAATTTACTTAAAAAATATGAGCTTGATTTTTGCGTAGTGAGGATCACGCCGCACGCGCAAGGGCGAAAATACGAGGTAAGCTATGCATAAACTGGAAGTCAGGGGTCTTAAAAAAACCATAAAAGGCACGCCGATCATTAAGGGCATCTCGCTGGAGCTTTACAACGGCGAGATCGTGGGGCTGCTGGGGCCCAATGGAGCGGGCAAAACCACGACGTTTTATATGATCTGCGGGCTGATAAGCGCTAGCGGCGGCGATATCTTGCTTAATGAGAACAGCATCGCGAAGGTTCCGCTTCACAAACGCGCTAAGCTCGGCATCGGCTACCTACCACAAGAAAGCAGCATCTTTAAGGAGCTTAGCGTTGAGGAAAATTTAATGCTTGCCGCGGAGATTACATACAAAAACAAAACGGAGGCCTCGCAAAAGGTCGATGAGATGCTAAATCTACTCAACATCGAGCCGATCAGATTGCGCAAAGGTGTGAGCCTAAGCGGCGGCGAGCGCAGGCGCTGCGAAATCGCGCGAAGCCTGATGATAACGCCGAAATTTCTACTTTTAGATGAGCCGTTTGCAGGCGTCGATCCGATCGCCGTTAGCGACATCCAAAGCATCGTGCGCGATTTAAGCGATCTTGGCATCGGCGTGCTTATCACTGATCACAACGTCCGTGAAACACTCGCGATCTGCGACCGCGCCTACGTCATCAAAGACGGCGAGCTGTTTGCCGGAGGCACCGCAAAAGAGATAGCCAGCGATCCAAATGTGCGCAAATTCTACCTCGGCGAGGATTTTAGCATCTAAGTCAGCCAGAGCGCTTTAGATTTTCAGCTCCCGCTTCGGCGCGCGCATTAATTTCTGCAATTTAAATTTTACGATTTAAAATTCAAGTGTACGGCTGCGATTAGTCGTACGCGCGACACTTGATTTAAAATTTTGCATATTAAAATTTAAAGCCACTGCCACGGCCGTACGATAGAGCGATTTGATTTTGTGCTTTAAATCTTAAAAAAACCAATTTTATCGTTCGCGCCTAATTTCTAAAGCTGGGTTTTAATTTTACGCTTTAAATTTTTAAAGTAGTTGTAGCGGCGAGGTTTGAGTCCAGCGTTTAAAATTTAGCATATTAAATTTAAAAGCACAACGTAGATTGTACGGTGCATTCTATTCAAAGTTTGAATTTCACGTATTAAATTTTTAAAGAGCATGTAGGCTCGTTTTAAAATTTTTAAATTTCAAAGGGCGTTTTGTGCACTGTAAATTTTAAATAATTTTTGCGGCAGGTTCTCTTTTCGCGACCGAAATTTACACCCGCGGTACATAAAATTTAAATCGCATTTTAATCACACTTTGTTTAAATTAAATCAAATTTTAAAGCGGAGGCGTCTTTAAACGTAACGCTTTCATCTGCGCATCAAAATCACGCCCACAATTTGCAAAAGAATATCCGCTCGTAGAATTAAATTTCAAAACGAACACAGCCGCAAATGAATTACATATGCAACGGTGCTTGAAATTACGCGCGAGATGCTGTCTAATTTCACGGCTAAATTCTGCGAGCGATGGCGTAAACCAAAGCGCACACAAACCTACTCCACTTCGGCTTCGACGCATCAAATTAAAAGCGACGCGCGAAGCAAGGCCTTCCGACCCACTAGAATTTTGCCGATCAAGCCGCCTTGTTTAATTAAAATTACACTTTTATTTGCTCTGCGGGTTTAAATTTCGCTCATCTTAAAGCTCGCTGCGAATTTTAAAATTTTAACCCGGCACTCGTCGCTTCCCTTAAAATTTTAAAATTCTTAAAATTTTGGCGAGATCAAGGAGAGATTATGAAAAAGGTTCTACTTTTGTGCGCCTTGGCGGGCGCGCTTTTTGGCCTAGAGATCGACGGATTTAGCGCACCTAGTGGTTCACTTATTACCGATGACGCTTTTTATATCGCAAATCGCGGCAGTAGTGAAGATCCACAAGAGCGCGACGGCTTCATCAGCCGCATAGTAAAAAACTCGGGTGTCGTTGAGACAAATTTTATAGACGATCTGGTAAATCCGGGCGGAATGGCGCAGATCGGCGACGTGCTCTACGTGTGTGATCTGGACGCGATCAGGGGCTTTAGCAAAGGCCAGGAGGTTTTCAATCTAAAAATCGGGGGAGCGCAGGCCTTAAACGACGTCGTGGCGCTCGGTAGCGAGGTTTTGCTCGCAAGCGATCCCGCGCGTGGGACGATCTGGCGCATCGACCTGCTCTCGCGCACCGCGGATGAGTTTGCACGCATCGATCCATCGCTAGGTAGCCCAAACGGACTTTTGGCTAAAGGCGATAAGCTTCTGATCACTACATTTGATCTTAGTGGAAAGGTCCCGGGGCGCGTGCTAAGCATGGATCTGAAATCCCGCGAAATTTCGATCTTTGCCGATATGAAGGGGGTTTTCTACGGCATAGCGCGCGGAAAAAACGGCGAAATTTTAGTTAGCGACTGGGGTGAGGATCTTTTAAGCGGTAAAATTTGGCGTATCGATGCAAACGGACAGATACGCAAAATAAACCTCGGCGCGATGCAAAGACCTGCGGACATCTCAAGCGACGGCAAGGTTTTATTAATCCCAAAATCACTGGAAAACAAAGTAGAGCTGATAAATTTGCCCTGAATAAGCCGCTTTTTTGCTCCGCCGCTTACGCGGCGGTGTCCGCTAGAGAACCGAAGCTAGTTGCTACGATGCCGAAACTAATCGCCCTTTTTCGCGCGCACTCAAGAGCCGAGTACGCCCAAAAGCCGCGCATGCCGTCTTGCGACACGCAAATGCCGAGCCTACCGCAAAATTTGCAAATCCATCCGCTCTACTTTTAAATTTCCTCGCCTTAAATTTCATCACCGCGGATATTTCGCAGGTCGAGCGGCGCTAAATTTCAGCGTGAGATTTGACGCCGAGGCGCGTTTTTACATACCGCGTCGCATCTGCGCGCGACCGAATTCTACGCGGCAGCACGATCTCTACCGCGCGCCGTATTTATAGGCTGCAAGAGCGAGCGGAGCCTATCCTTCCACGTACCGCACAGCGCGTATGTCTGTCTAGGCTGCTCGGGGTACCTGCGCGCAGAACCTTATCTCTGTACGCGCCCCTCCCACACGGCGGGGGCGTCAAGCTCTACGTATGAGTTTAAAATTTCATATGGCTCGTAGTTAAATTTATACGCCAGGCTCGGGCACTGCTCAACCGCGTAGCCCAAATAGATCCATCGTAGCCCCAGATCTTGGGCGAACTCGATCTGTTTTAAAAGCGAAAATTTACCCAGACTTAGATGCGGCAGATACGGATCGTAGTAGCAATACACCGAGCTAATGCCGTCATCCACGATATCGATGAGATCGACGCAGATAAGCCGCCCATCCTCGCCGTAGTAAGAGATTTCTTTGCCGAAGTCGCCGTGGCCCTGGACGTAAATTTCATCATATCGCTCAAAATCGATCTCTTGCAGAGGCCAGCCCTTTTTTAGATGCATGTAGTCGTGATAGAGCGCGAAAAGCTCCAAACGAGCATCGTTTAAAAGCGGGCGAGATTGCCATACATAGGCGGTCGTGCGATTATTTTTATAGACGCGGCGGTGCGATCTGCTAAATTTAAAATTTGAAGCATCGACACGCAAACTTTTACACTCCGCGCAGGCTGCGCAAACGGGCTTTTGAAAATACCTGCCGAAGCGGCGGTAGCCGTGCTGCACTAAGTTTGAATTATACTCGAAGTCGCAGTCTTTTATGTAGAGATACTCGCTGCGTGCGGCTCTGCCGCCTAGATAGGGGCAGGCAAAATCCAGCGTACAAAATGGAATTTCAGTCATTCAGCTTTTTGATATTCGCCGCGTCCACGTATTTTAAAAACTCGTCTTTGAGGCGCTTTTCGCGTGCGGCGATGCTCTCTTTGGCTGCGTCGAATTCCTCCGCGACGCCATCTAAGCCACTTTCGCTTTGCAAGCTCAAATCATCATCTTTAAAAATATCTTTAAACTCGTCGCGATTTGGATTAGGTTTTTTGGGCTTTTTGGGCGCGGAGCTTGCCGCTTTGTCCTTAAGCATATCCTTTTTTATATCTCTCAGGCTCTCTAAAAAATCCATAACTCTTTCCTAAATCCGCGCAGATTTGCGCATCGCAGCGATGATAGCGGCGATCGCTTCGTTTTTATTCGGCTGCATATCGTCGATGGTGTTTTCTAAAATTTTGTCTAAATTTTTCTCTACATAGCTCGTGTCGAAAAAGCCGAGTCGGAATTCGCGCGATTTGCTGATGCTAAGCAAAAACGGAATGATAGTGCGCACCCCCTCGATACGAAATTCCTTCAGCGCGCGCTCTAGTTTATTAACGGCCAGGTCGTAGTCGGTGGTTTTAATGATGAGCTTGGCTAGAAGCGAGTCGTAAAACGGCGGAATTTTATAACCTTTGTAGATGTGGCTATCGACGCGCACGGAAGGGCCTAGTGCTGGATAATAATCGCTGACTGTGCCGGGAACGGGGGTGAAATTTTTCCAGACGTTTTCGGAGGTGATTCTAGCCTCGATCGCGTAGCCGTGCGGCTTGATATCACTTTGCTCAAGCTCTAAAATTTCGCCGTTTGCAATGCGGATCTGGCGCACGACAAGATCGACGCCCGTAACCTCCTCGGTGATGCCGTGCTCAACCTGGATACGGGTATTCATCTCCATAAAATAGAAGTTGTTGTAGTCATCGAGTAAAAATTCCACTGTACCGACATTGGTGTAATTCACTGCCTTCGCCGCAGCGACTGCGGTCGTACCCATCGTCTTACGTAGATGCTCGCTTATCGAGGGGCACGGCGCGATCTCGATGATCTTTTGGTGACGGCGCTGGATCGAGCAGTCGCGCTCGCAGAGGTGGATGATGTTGCCGTAATTATCGCCGATGATCTGAAACTCGATGTGACGCGGTTTGACGACGAGTTTTTCCATAAAAATTTCATCGTTATTAAAAAAGGTCTTCGCTTCCCTCGTGCACGAGTCGTAGGCGCTCTGCATATCCTTCTCGTCCCACACCTCGCGGATACCGCGTCCGCCGCCGCCGCCGCTAGCTTTTAAAATCACGGGATAGCCGATCTCGCGCGCATATTTTTTGATCGTATCCATGCTCTCGTGATTTAGCTTTTCGGTGCCTGGCACGATCGGAATGCCGTTTTTGCGCATTAGGTAGCGAGCGATGTTTTTATTGCCCATTTTGCGGATAACGTCGGGTTTTGGACCGATGAAAATAATGCCCGCGTCCTCCACCTCCTTTGCAAAGTCAAAATTCTCGCTCAAAAAGCCATATCCTGGATGTATCGCATCGGCGCCGCACTCTTTAGCGACCTCGACGATCTTTTTGGCATCCAGATAGCCCTTTAGCGCGTCAGCGCTAACCTCGTAGGCCTCGTCGGCGATTTTTACGTGCAAGCAATCGACGTCCGGCTTGGTGTAGATCGCGACGCTTCCGATATGCAGATCTCTGCAGGCTCTAATGATCCTAACCGCGATCTCGCCGCGATTGGCGATAAGAATTTTACGTATCATAAATAATTGCCTCTTTTAAAGAAATACCGCGGTAATAATAGTATAAAAAATTTTATAGCAAGTTGAAATTCATAAAAGGCGGTTGAAATTCCGGATAAAATTTAAAGAAGATTTATGGTGCCCGAGGTCGGAATCGAACCGACACGAGGTCGCCCTCGCCAGATTTTGAGTCTGGTGCGTCTACCAATTTCACCACTCGGGCATTTAAAAAGTTATGATTGTATAAATTTAAAAGAGAAAAGCCCCGAAGACGGGGCTTGGAGCAAGAAAATTATTTTTTCTTCTTGCCTTTTGCAGCTGCAACAGCCTCTTTTAGCTGTTTGCCGACTTTAAATTTTACTACTTTAGTAGCAGGAGATTTGTAAGTTCTGTTTGTGCCAGGAACTTTACCCTCGCGAGCTGCACGCTCTGCGATGCCGAAAGATCCAAAGCCGATGAAGCTTATGTCATCGCCTTTTACCAAAAGCTCTTTGATAGCCTCAAGTGCAGAATCTACTACCTTAACGGTATCTTTTTTAGAAAGACCTGCCTTCTCGGCAACTACTTGGATAAAATCAGCTTTTTTCATGCTAATCCTTTAAAATAAAGTGGTTTCGGCGGTATTCTACAATAGTTTCGCAAAAAATACAATAGTTTTTTAAGAAAAAAACGCAAAAATCGGCAAAATTTAGCCGAATTTAGCCCAAATTCGTCAATTTTTCAGATTTTGCTTCTTGAAATTTCAAAATTCCGCCATACTTTTGGGGCTAATCTTTGAAATTTCGCTCGGTTTCGAAAAATTTCAAAATTTCACCCCGCCACGCCTCATTTTTATAAAATTTCGCCCAAATTTGCCGCTTTAAAATATATAAACTATATTTTGTTATAATCCGCGCAAAATTTCAAAGGTTTTTTATGACTAAAATTTTAATGATAGAGGACGATTTAGAACTCGCCGAAATTTTAAGCGAATATCTGCAACAATACGATATTGAAGTAACCGTCGCGGACGATCCGTTTTTGGGGCTTTCTAAGCTAAATTTAGAAAATTTCAACCTCGTGATTTTAGACCTCACGCTTCCTGGGATGGACGGGCTTGAGGTCTGCAAAGAGATCCGCAAAAACACCGATATACCGATCATAATCTCAAGCGCCCGCCACGATCTGACCGATAAGATCAACGCTTTTGACTTCGGCGCGGACGATTATCTGCCAAAGCCTTATAATCCGCAAGAGCTTTTAGCGCGCATCAAACGCCACATCGAGCGCTACGACATAAACTCCATCCAGCGCGCCGCCAAGCCCAAAAAAGATCTCGAAGTGGATGATTTCCGCCACGTCATCAGCTTCAAAGGACAGCCTCTGTCGCTCACCATCGCCGAATACGACGTGCTTTCGTATCTCATCAAAAAGGAAGGCGGCGCAATCACCCGCGAGGAGCTCATCTACAACTGCAGCTCCATAAGCGAGGAATCATCGAGCAAAAGCATCGACGTCATCATCGGCCGCATCCGCCTAAAGCTTGGCGAAACGTCCAAGGCGCCCAGCTACATCCATGCCATCCGCGGCGTAGGCTATAAGCTGATACAGTAAGCGGGCTTGCGCCGTCAATTTTAAAATTTAAAATGGTGAAAAGCTCGATATAGCGCAAACAAGCACAAAATGAAAGGACATAAATGATAGAGTGGATACAAAATTTTTTTAGCGGAGTGATTCCGAAGCTGCTACTAAACGCGACGCTGGAGACGCTGTATATGACCTTCGTAAGCACCGCTTTGGCGTTTATTTTGGGGCTCGTGCTCGCGATCGTGCTTATTCTTACGCGCCGCGGCGGGCTTTGCGAAAACCGCATCGTTTACGCCGTGCTGGACGTCGCGATAAATACGCTGCGAAGCTTTCCGTTTATAATTTTGCTGATCGTGCTCTTTCCGCTTACGAAGCTTCTTGTCGGCACGAGCATCGGCACCACCGCGGCGATCGTGCCGCTTACTATCGGCTCGGCGCCCTTTATCGCGCGGCTCATCGAAAGCGCGCTGCTGGAGGTTGATAGCGGCGTGATCGAGGCGGCGAAGAGCTTCGGCGCGAGCAAGACGCAGATAATCTTTCGCGTGATGTTCGTCGAGGCGCTGCCTAGCATCATCGGCGCGATTACTCTAACGCTCATCGTCATCATCGGATTTACGGCGATGGCGGGCACGGTCGGCGGCGGCGGGCTCGGCGACGTGGCGATCCGCTATGGCTTTCAGCGCTTCCGCCCCGACATAATGGCATATACAGTCGTAATCCTGATCGTGCTCGTGCAGATAATCCAAAGCATCGGAAATTTACTTTATAAAATTACGAAAAAGTAGGAGCGCTGGCGGTTGTGGCGAAATTTTTGCTTACGGAATTCCGATTGCTCTGCTTTCGCCGTAAATTTTAAATTGAAAAAATTTCGTATCGCAAAATTTTAAAGCGGAGTAGAAAGCGTAGAATTTTAAAGCGGCATAGAAGGGATAGAATTTTAAAGAAGCGTAGAATTTTATAAATTGTATTGGCGCCGCTTTCGGTAAATTTTACGCGGGCAGATATGGCGCGTTTAATTAAGATTATTATCGCATAAGAGTGAAGCTATGAAATTTATCTAGTCGTAGCATCTAAATTTAAAAAGGGGCGAGAAATCTCCCGCCCCTGAAATTTTATATAGGAT